>CAZOJI010000024.1:0-55767 GCA_964580055.1 uncultured Gemmatimonadaceae bacterium
ATGCGACCGGAGGGACTCGAACCCTCACGGGTTTCCCCACAGGATCCTAAATCCTGCGCGTCTGCCAATTCCGCCACGGTCGCATGGGGTCAAAATAACGTGTAACTGCTTGCAGGGGCAGGGTTTCGAACACAAAGAGAAATTGCGCGAAGTTGACGAACTCCGGCCCGTGGATCCACATTCCACGACCATGTACAAATCTCATTGCTCATGTCGCTGACGACAAGAATCCTCATTGCCCTTGTGGCCGGCCTGGTCATTGGGGTTTTCATCTCATGGAATCAGAACGCCACGCTGCTGGCCGCGGTGTCTTGGATCGAGCCGATCGGCACGCTGTGGGTGAACGCTATTCGAATGACGGTGATCCCGTTGGTGGTGTCACTGCTCGTAACGGGGTTGGCGTCGACCTCGGCGGGTCGAGCCGCCCGAATCGGCGGACGGACGCTCGCCGTGTTTGTGGTTCTGGTGGCATTCAGCGCGCTGATTGCGGCCGTTTTTGCGCCGCTGCTCCTGTCCCTGGCATCCTTCGACGCCGACGCCTTCGCCGCGTTGCGCGAAACCACGTCCACCACACAGGTGGAGCTGCCTCCATTTCGCGACTGGATCGTAGAATTGATTCCCGCCAACCCCGTGAGTGCCGCTGCCGACGGAGCGATGCTGCCATTGGTCGTGTTCTCTGTCATCTTCGCTTTGGCAGTTACCCGGCTGGAGAAGAGCCACAAGGAGACTCTCGTAGATTTCTTCCAGGCACTCACGCGAGCAATGATCGTAATCATCGAGTGGATCCTGCTGGTTGCGCCTGTCGGTGTGTTTTGCCTCGTGGTACCGCTGGCGGCTCAAACAGGGATGGGCCTCGTGGGGGCTATGGGGGCGTTTCTGCTAATTGCATGCGGCCTCGTGTTGGTTGGGCTCGTGGCTCTATACCCGGTGGCAGCATTCATCGGGAGAATCCCGCTCGGCAAGTTCGCGCGAGCGATGGTGTCGCCGCAGACGATCGGGTTCAGCACGCGTTCATCCCTGGCCTCGTTGCCCGCTCAACTCGACGCTGCCAACGACGATCTCGGGTTGCCGGATAAGGTCTCGGCAATCGTCTTGCCCGTCGCTGTTGCACTGCTCAAATACGCCTCGCCGACGGCCCGGATCACGGGCACGATCTTCATCGCTCGACTCTACGGCATTGAACTCGGTGTGGTGGAGATTGGTGCCATTTCGGGTGCCGTCGCCGCACTCAGCTTCTACTCGCCGGGCCTCCCGAGCAGTGGGCTGCTCATCATGGCGCCCATCTACATTACCTTCGGCCTGCCGTTAGAAGGCATAGGGCTCTTGATAGCACTGGATGTGGTAGTCGACATGTTCATCACGGCGTCAAATGTCACGGCGAACGTGACGGTAGCCGTATTGATGGCTCGCTTTGGTGGGGCCGGGGCCACGGATCCCGGGCATTCAATGGTGACAGAAGCCTTCAGGATAAGATAGGGCGGTTCCCTTTGGTCACTGTTCCATACAAGCCGGGTCCCAGCGTCCGGTCGCCTGCTCGTTGAGCATGACACACCTCTCCACCGCCTCTTCGCACTCGATCCGGTGCTCTTCCGACACCACTCCACCGTCGAGGGTGACTACAGTCTGGAGGGTCGGCAGCAAAGCCTGGGCAAGATCCGCCTGAAGTGATTCATCACATCCACAACAGTATTGTTGCACCAGTAGCATGACTCGCTTGCGTGGGCTGCCCTCCATCTTCAGAAACGCCTCAGGTAATTGCCGGGCGAACTTCTTGTACGCGCCCTCTCGACGATCACCGCCGCGGCGGCGTTCCTTGGAGGACCAACGACGATTCTGGCGGCGCTCAATCGTGCTTCGATCGGTGATTTCGGTCATCGGTTCCTCGAGTCCGTGCCTAATCGAGCTTACTCGTTTTCAGCGACGGCGCAAGGGATTGTCTCTATCGTTACCTCGGCGTTCTGGAGCGTTGACGTTAACGCTGGGCGTGGTGATGAAATCATCGGTGTCAGCCGATGGACTACTACTCACGTTGCTGCCCTGCTGGTTGCCGTGATCCGTACATCCCTTTTCTTTTTGTACAGAAGCGACGGAGCAAAGGACCGCTATGTCAGATACAGAAATCGTTAGAGGTTACACTCCCGGCTGCATCGGCCGCGTAGCCGAACTCCACGGTGCATACTACGCCGAGCACTGGGGTTTCGGTCTCTTCTTCGAGGGGAAGGTGGCGACGGAGTTGTCCGAGTTTCTCGGTCGCTACGATGAGGGGCGTGACGGATTCTGGACCGTCCCCTTGGATGAGCGGGTCGAGGGCTCGATTACCATCGACGGCATTCACGCTTCCGAGGAGGGGGCACACCTGCGTTGGTTCATCATGTCGGACGCACTGAGAGGCAAGGGAGTCGGCGGTCGTTTGATCGACGTTGCAATCGACTTCTGCCGAAGTAGGGGATATGGGAAAGTGTATCTCTGGACCTTCGCGGGCCTCGGCGCGGCCCGCCACCTGTACGAAAAAGCGGGCTTCGAACTCGTCGAGCAGTTCAAAGGTGATCAGTGGGGCACAGAGGTCGAGGAGCAGCGGTTCGAGTTGGTTCTCCGTTGATCACCGCATCGTTTGCCGCTGCTCTTCCTTCTTCTAGTGACGGAGGCAGTCAGTTTCCAGAGACCGCACACTGTGAGACCAACACGCCTCGAGTGCGCGAACTGCCAATCGATGTTCCGAGTTGACCTTTCGAGGTCGTGTCGACGATGATAGGCTTCTCGGTTGAACCTCGGGTCCGATAGCAGCATGTTGCGATGCCTTTACCATTCCAACGGGAGGTAAGAGACCGATGCAGCAGCCACAAGCTCCAAAGACACACGCGCAGTTCGTGGAACGTTTCCCATCCCTGGCGAGGGCATGGGAAGAAACCGCCGAAGCTGGTCGCCAAGGTCCTCTCGATGAAACGACCCAGCGCCTCGTGAAACTCGCCGTCGCAATTGGCGCGATGCGGGAGGGTGCCGTCCACGCCAGTGTGCGGAAGGGTAGAGCGATGGGCATCGAGGTCGAGGCGCTGGAACAAGTCGTGGCATTGGCAGCCGGAACCATGGGGTTGCCGTCGACCGTGGCCGCCTACACTTGGGTGAGGGACCTTGTGGACGGGGAGGGATGAAGCGCTGGTTCCGCCCCGTTCGAGCCATGATCTTAATTCACGCCCGGCAGCAACAACGGGATCACTTCGCGGCGCCGAACCCACCACCGCCGGGTGTTTGCACGCTGACCGTAGTGCCGGGATCTATGGATACACTTGCCTTTGAAGGCAACTCATGCTCTTCCCCGTCCCGGTCGTACAGCACGTTCCTGCCCGCAGCGCCCGGTTCTCCTCCCTGCAGCCCGTACGGGCGCCGGATGCGCCGGTCGCTCAGAATCGTGACCTGTGCCTCGCAGAGCACCTCTATATCCCTGCATACGCCATCGCCCCCGCGAAACCGGCCTGCGCCACCCGAGCCACGTCGAATGGCATAACGCCGCACCCTGAAAGGGTAGGTGTGTTCCAGGGCCTCGATAGGAGTGTTGAGGCTGTTGGTCATGTGGGTGTGGGTTGCGTCGAGGCCGCGCGAGGTTGGCCGCGCACCCATGCCGCCGCAAATCGTCTCGTAGTAGGCGAAGTCCAGACCCGTCCGCGGGTCGGTGCCGCCCAACGTTAGGTTGTTCATGGTGCCGCTGCTGGCTGCGGGGATCTTCTCCGGAATCGCCTGCGCAAGAGCACCGAGCACTACGTCGACGATGCGTTGCGAAGTCTCGACGTTGCCGCCAGCCACCGGCGCTGGAGGGCGGGCGTTCACCAGTGTTCCCAACGGTGCAATCACTTCGAGAGGCCTCAGCGTGCCATGGTTCGAGGGAATCGCAAACGGCACGATCACGCGGAAACAGTACATGACTGCCGACAGGGTGATAGCATATATCGCGTTCACACTGCCCTTGGCCTGCTCCGAAGTGCCCGTGAAATCGACTCGAGCGTTGTCACCATCGACTGTTAGCGTGACGGCAATGGGCAACGGTCCGCTTCCCATCCCGTCATCGTCCATGTAGTCCGCGAAGTGGTAGCTGCCATCGGGAATCGCCTTGATGGCCTCGCGCGTCATTCGTTCGGTGTAGTCCTGCAGATGGTGCATGTACGCAGTAGCCATCTGCTCGCCGTATTTCTCGGCCATCCCCAAAAGACGGCGCTCCCCGGTGCGGTTGGAGGCAATTTGCGCCGTCAGATCGCCCTCACGCTCCACAGGTGTGCGCACGTTGAGCAGGATCAGATCCATCACGTCGCGGACCACTTCGCCGCGCCTCACCAACTTCACCGGAGGGATGCGAATGCCTTCCTGGAACACCGATACTGCGAGGGGCATGGAACCGGGAGTCATGCCACCCACATCCGCGTGATGAGCACGGTTCGCAACGTAGAAAGCCGGCGATTCGCGGCCTTCCAGGAATATCGGCTGCACCAGAGTGATGTCCGGAAGGTGTGTACCGCCCCGGAATGGATCGTTGAGAACCACCATATCACCCGGCTCCATCGACGCATGCTCGACCGCCGCGTCCACGGAAAGGGGCATTGAACCCAGGTGTACGGGCATGTGCTCACCCTGCGCAACCAGATGTCCATCGCCGTCAAACACGGCGCAGGAATAGTCGCGGCGCTCCTTTATGTTGGGCGAGAATGACGTGCGACACAGAGTCACACCCATCTCCTCGGCGGCCGAATAGAACAGATTGCGAAAAACCTCGAGGGTCACAGGGTCCCAAATGGACGAAACGGTTGTCATTGGGGTGTTACTCTATACGTGTTTGTGTTGATGTAGTCGGCAATGAGTAGTTGGCAATGAACAGACTCCGTGCCGGGCCGGCAGCAGGGACGGCATGAGCGGCGCAGATAGAATGGACCATTGGGCCGCGACTGGATGTGCTGTGCCCAGCATGCTGGCGGCCAGGTAGCGCGTTGGCTGAGCGATCGCTCACATCCGCTCCAACAACAGGTTCTGCCACTCGTCCATTCTGCACCGAAAGTCCGGCGGCACCACTGTTGTGGTACTGTACTCAACCACGAGCGCGGGCCCGGCCAGGGAATTGCCGGGCTCGAGCAATGATCGGTCTATCAGTGTAGCGGTTGAACGCTCGCCGTCGAACACCATTTCGCATTCGCCGATCTCAGCCGCGGAGGCGTCCTCGCCGCCCAACGGATGACGCGCGAGATGGGGCTTGTCGGTCCGGCCTATGGCCTTGAGTCGAACATTGACCAGCTCCGTTGTACGTGCCAGGTCGGAGTATCCGTAACGATGATTGTGGCGATCGTGAAAGTCGGCTTCGAAATGCTCGGACAAGGGGACGTTGAGCTCGTATCCCTGCCCCACATAACGCATGTCCAGCGATCGCTCGAGATCCAGTTGCTCGGCGGTGAATCCCTCCTTCGCGTACTCGCCGCGTGCACGTTCTTCCAATTCGGTGAAAACGCGTTCCAGTTCCGATTTGTCCAGGCTGGCTGAGGAAACCAGAAGCGTCTGGGAATAGTCGCGTACGAAGTCGGCGAGCAGCATGCCCAAGGCTGATAGGATACCCGCGGCCTGCGGAACCAGTACCCTCGGAATGTTGAGGCTGCGTGCGAGGTCCGCCGCGTGCATGGCCCCGGCTCCGCCGAAACAGACCAACGTGAAGTCGCGTGGATCGTGACCTCGTTCCAGCGATATGACCCGGATTGCACGCTCCATGGTAGCGTTGGCGACCCGCAGAATGCCCTCGGCGGTCTCAGTCGGAGAAAGGGACATGCGCTTCGCAAAGTCTTCCATACCGGCATGTACCGGTTCCAAAGGCAGGCGCTGCTGCCCGCCCAAAAAGTGATCGGGCGAGAGCCGGCCCAGATATAGATTGGCGTCGGTCACGGTGAGCTCCGTGCCGCCGCGGCCGTAGCAGATCGGACCCGGCACAGCTCCCGCGCTGCGCGGACCCACGCGCAAGGATCCCCCGGGATCGCGATAGGCAATCGACCCGCCGCCGGCGCCGACAGTGTGGACATCGATCACGGGAACGCGTATGGGTGCCTCACCGATTATCGCCTCGTTAGTGCGGCTCAGACCTCCGGGACAGAGTGAGACATCAGTGCTGGTGCCACCCATATCGAACGTAATCACGTGGTCGAAGCCGGCGCGGCGTGCGATCTCGAAACCGCCCACCGCACCTCCCGCGGGACCGGACAAAACGGTCTGAACGGCATAGCGCTGTGCCGCCTCCAGTGATACCAGGCCGCCGTTGGATTGCATTATGCGCACGGTGTCGGCGTCGAGTTCTTCTGATAGCAGCGACAGGTAACGCGAGACGACCGGTCCGACATACGCATTCACCACGGTAGTGCTGCAACGCTCGTACTCACGGAACTCGGGCAACACCGAGTGCGACGCGGTTAAGAAAGCGTTGATCCTTTCGTCGACTGCCTCTACTATCTGCTTCTCATGCTCAGAGTTGGCGTAGGCGTGCAGTAGACAGACCGCGACCGATTCGACGTCGAGTTCGGTCAACCGCTCAACCACGGTCTTCAGTTCTGCTTCTGTGAGCGGCTCAATTACTTCACCGTCCGGGCCAACCCGCTCTCGAACGCCCACATGCAACTCAGGGAGTGCCAGCGGCCCAGCCTTCTCGACGTTCAGGTCATATATCTTGGTTCTCGTTTGGCGACCGATATCGAGCACGTCTTCGAAGCCGGCCGTTGTCACGAGCGCGGTGCGGGCACCTCGCCGCTCCAGGAGCGCATTGGTTGCAACGGTGGAACCGTGCACGATGGTGGCGGCGCCTTCGTGCAGTTCCCTGAGCCCCGCCAACACCGCCTTGGCCGCATTCTCCGGCGTGGAGGGCTCCTTGTGCACCGAGATCCGGCCTTCGTCCATCAGAACGAAATCGGTGAATGTCCCGCCGGTGTCTACTCCGATTACGGTTCCGGTTGTATCGCTCATTGTCTTCCCGACCGCCGGGCTGCGGATTAGTTAACGGGTTGGGTATGCTACATGACAATTGTAACACCGAAGCCAACGAATACGGACCGTGCACCGCAATCTCGCACCCGTCACGGCGTTGCCTTGATCCGCACCGGTGAGACCGCGGCCCGGTTGGAGAAGGCATACAGAACCTTCCCGATCTGAGTGTCCTGGACAGGTGCGCCTCGGGCCACCTCGGTATCCCTCGAACGCTGGTCAGCGACTTGACCATAGCGCTATAGTTGTTCGAGCAAATAATATGAGGCGGCAGTACCGCACCTTCTCAACGGCACCGAAGACAAGGAACCATACGATGTCATTCAGGGGATTCCTCACGCTTGCAATGAGTCTCGCCCTCACGTTCTCAGCCAACGCCCAGCAGGCCGGCACCGCGCACGAGTCGGCGTCGAGCACAACGGTCCCGGAGCCCCAGAGCTTCATAACCCAGCACGAGGCAGAGTTCAACGGAGAGCAGATCAGTTACACCGCCACGGCTAGCGAGATGTTTCTCACGAATGACTCCGGCCAGACCACAGCCGCCATCTGGTCGACGGCCTACACGAAGAACGACGCGGAACCGAACCGGCCAGTGGTGTTCGTGTTCAACGGCGGCCCGGGCTCCGCTTCCGTCTGGTTGCACATGGGACTCTTCGGGCCTCGGCGCATGGTGATCACGGATGAAGCCGACGAAGATGACGGGGCCGCCCCTTACCCGATCATCGACAACCCACACAGCCTTCTGGACGTCACCGACATCGTGATGGTAGACCCGGTTGGCACCGGTTACAGCCGCGCTATCGGCAAGGGCAAGGGTACGGATTTCTGGGGCCTCTCCGCCGACGCTGAATCTATCGTGCAGTTCGTACGCCTGTGGATAACCAGGCACAAGCGCTGGAACTCGCCTCGATATCTGGCGGGCGAGAGCTTCGGAACCACGCGAGCGGCAGCGGTGGCGGATGCACTGGCCGGCAACGGGCAGGAAGTCGCTTTGAACGGGCTCGTGCTGATATCGCAGGCGCTCGATTACACCGGTTCGACGCCCACGCACGACAACCTGATAGCGTACGTCACATACCTGCCGACGATTGCAGCTACCGCATGGTATCACGACAAAGCGGGCATTGGAAAGAGCCTCGAGGAGTTCGTGCAGGAATCGCGTGAATTTGCATTCGACGAATATGCTCCGGCACTGTTCAAGGGCAACACGCTGAGCGATGCCGAACGCGATCGCATCGCCGAGCGATTGGAGTACTTCATGGGTCTGGACAAGACGTACATCCTGCGTGCGGATCTGAGGGTGCTGGCTGGCCGTTTCTTGAAAGAGTTGTTACGTGACGAGGGACTGTCAATCGGCAGATTGGACGGACGGTTTTCCCGTGACGACATCGACGACACGGCCGACAGTCCAGAGAGTGACGGTGCCATGGAGGCGATCTCCGCGGCATACACGGCCGGTCTCAACCACTACTTCGCTTCGGAGCTGAACGTCGTGATGGACAGGCCATACCGTACATCGAACCGCAATATCGGACGGAACTGGATATGGCGGCCGGCGGCCGCCAGCCGGTCGTGGGAGCCGAGGTACGTGAACGTAGCCCGCGGTCTCGCTGAGGCGATGCGACGTAACTCAGAGCTCCGCGTGCTGGTCGCCAACGGTTACTATGACTTCGCTACGCCGTTCTTCGATGCTGAATACACGTTTGCTCGGCACGGCATCGTGAAGGAACGTGTGATCATGACTTACTACGAAGCCGGGCACATGATGTATATCCGAGAGCCGGATCTGATCCAGCTGTCGGCGGATATCCGGGAGTTCATTTCGCGGCAGTAGGGCTGCGGTATATTCCTGTGATGATCCGTGACGCCGATGGGCTCGCCGAGTTCGAGCGCTGCCTTTCGCGAGCGCAGAGGATCTGGTGATTCACGAGCTATTCGCGGGGCGGCCTGGGGATATTGAGGATGCTATCGGAGTGGTGCGGATGAAGGGCTCAGGTATGGACTGGGACTATGTGGACCAATGGGTCAGGCAGTTCGCAGAGATCCCGGGCAGAGAGGATTTGCCGGCGAGACTGGAGGTTCTGCACAGGAGATGGTGTAGGTGCTCCGCTGCAAGCGTCACGACTCCATTTGCCCTCGGCGACGACGGAGTTAACGTAGCGGAGAAACTCTGACCCGTGAATGTGGCCCTCAACGAATCCGATGCAGTATTCGTAAGTTCTACCAGACAGCTGCCCCCTTCCAGATATGGCGGCTGAGCACCAGATCGAACGGAAAGGCACTCACCATGTCTCGACGAAACGTCGTCCTGGTTGTTGCGGCGTCGACCGTCATCGTAGGCGCCCTCAACGCACAACTAAGTACTCCCCTCGACTCAGTAGCGATGTCCGCGTTCAAGTGGCGCTCGGTAGGGCCGGCCAACATGGGCGGACGGGTGACGGACGTGGAGGGGCTGCCCAGCCCATCCAAGACCTTCTACGTGGCCGCGGCTACCGGTGGTATCTGGAAGACCACCAACAACGGTACCACTTTCAAGCAGATCTGGGCTGATGATCGTGTGATATCTATGGGCGACCTCGCGATCGCTCCCAGCGACTCGAATCAGATATGGGCGGGAACGGGAGAGGAAGACTCTCGCAACTCGATTTCTCCGGGCGGCGGGATCTTCAAATCCACTGACGCCGGCGAGACCTGGGAACTGAAAGGCCTCGTTGAAACCCAGGTGATCGGGCGCATCGTCGTGCATCCCACGGACCCCGAAATCGTCTATGTCGCAGCGCTGGGTCACATCTGGAATTCCAATCGCGAGCGCGGACTCTATCGGACGAGTGACGGGGGCGATAGCTGGGAGTTGGTCAAGTCCATAAGTGACAAGGCCGGCTTTATAGACGTGGCGATGCATCCCGGCGATCCCGGAGTGCTCTTCGCCGCGAGCTGGGAACGCGTGCGTGGCCCGTGGTTTCTTCAGAGCGGCGGACCGGGGAGTGCACTTTGGAAGACCACCGACGGTGGCGACACGTGGACCGAGGTAACCGGTGGCGGATTCCCCACCGCAATGAAAGGCCGCATCGGGATTGCGATCAGTCAGAGCAACCCCGACATCATGTACACGATGGTCGAAGCTGAAGAGGAAGAGAACGGCTCGGGCGGTAACGGTCTGTACCGGTCAGAGGACGGTGGCGGTACTTGGGAAAAGGTGAACGACGCCAACGCTCGGCCCTTCTACTACTCAGGTGTCGTAGTCGACCCAATGGATCCAGACCGCGTCTACTTTTCCTCCACGCCGCTGCAGTTCTCGAACGATGGCGGAAGAACGGCGGGCTCCACTGCCGTAGGCGTTCACACTGACGATCACGCACTGTGGATAGACCCTAACGATCCCGGCCGGATGGTGAACGGCAACGACGGCGGCGTCGCGATCACTTACGACAAGGGCGGTAACTGGTACTATCTGAACAACATGGCAATGGGTCAGTTCTACCACGTGAGCTACAACATGGAGGTGCCATATCGGGTATGCGGCGGTCTTCAGGATAACGGCACCTGGTGCGGCCCCAGCAGGGTCCCCAGCGGTGAGGTGGGCAAATACCACTGGATCTCCGTGGGCGGAGGTGACGGCTTCTACTCTGCACAGGACCCGGAGGATCCCGACATCGTCTGGTCGGAGATGCAGGGTGGGGGCATGCGCAGGACGAACATATCCACCGGCGAGAGTATCTCGCTCGAGAAGCCTTTCTGGCGAGACGAGTGGCTTCCTTACCAGGACACAATCGTGATTCTGATGGAACAGGGCGTTCCAGGTAACGATCGGCGCATTCGTGCACTGAGCGACCGCGCATCGGCCGATTCGGCCGCCAACGACATGCGTTGGAACTGGAACACGCCGTTCCTCCAGTCCGCACACAACCGCAGCTGGTTTTACGCAGCAGGCAACATGGTGGTGAAGAGCACCGACTGGGGTGACGATCTCACTCCGATCTCACCCGACCTCAGCTACAACGATGCTGAGAAGGTGAGGGTCAGCATGACCACGACTGGCGGTATCACCGAGGATGTGACGGGTGCCGAAACGTACGGTACTATTGTCACGCTGGCGGAATCGCCACTACAGCAAGGCTTGATCTTGGCGGGTACTGACGATGGACGCGTCTGGATTACTCGTGACGACGGGGGCAACTGGACGGAATTGACCGCCAATTTCAGCGGCGTGCCCGAGTTTACATACGTGAGCCGCATCGAGCCGTCCCATCACGACATTGATCGCTTCTACGTTACCTTCGACGGTCACCGCACCAACGACTTCACGCCATACGTCTACGTGACTGACGATGGGGGACGGAGCTTCAGGTCGATAGTTTCGGATCTACCGACGGGCTCGGCCGATTTCGTGCATGTGATTCGCGAGGACCCACGCAACGAGCACCTGCTGTTCGTGGGCACCGATGTCGGTGCGTACGTCTCGACCGATCGCGGTGAGTCTTGGCAGAGGTTCATGGAAGGGCTTCCCACGGTGCCGGTGCACGATCTCGAGATCCACCCCCGGGACAGAGAACTAATTGCCGCAACTCACGGCCGGTCTCTCTGGATAGTCGATATCGCGCCACTCCAGGATTTGACCGACCAGGTCCTGGCAAACGGTGCAGCGCTGTTCGAGCCGCGGCGCGCCTTCCAGTTCGGCATGAAACCTCGAGGCGGAGAGTCCTACGCGCAGGCATGGTTCGCTCGCCCGACGCCTGGCTCTGAAGCCGAGATCAGCTATTACATTGCGGATGCAGTTGCGGCGGCAATCGAGGAGGAGCTCGAGGCGAACCGCCCTGAAGGTGGGCGCCAGGCGCTCGCGCAGGAGGCTGGCCGGCAGCGACCGCTCATGCGAGCGGGTGGCCCGGGTGAACGTGCTGGTGCTCCGCGCGGTCCCCAAGTCGAGATAACAGTGACCAATGCGGCCGGTGACACAGTAAACATGCTGCGGGGTCCTGCGAGTGCTGGAATACATAGGGTATCCTGGAATCTCAGAGGCCCCCGGGAACCGGCTGCCGGATTGTCGCCCTATGAGCGCCGGGAACGGGAACGCATTGGTGCGCGTGCAAGAGTTGTCGCAGACTCGTTGATCGAGGCGGGCTGGAATCAGATGATGCTGAATCGTGTGGTCGGCTTGTTCACCGGCGAAGCCGACATTCAGGCACTGATGCGAATGTTCGGCGGCGGCGGGCGTGCCGCCGGGAGTGACCCTGAGGAGTTTCAAGAACGCCCGGGCGAGAGAGTGGCCGGAAGCCGGGGCAGCGCCGGTTTCAGCCAGATGCAGGAATTGGCTGAACTCGTGATGCCTGGTGTAAGCATGAGCACGATGATGCGGATGTTCAGGCGCAGCGGCCGCCAGGGTGAGATGGTCGATCCCGGCAGTTACACGGTCATTTTGAAGGTGGGAGAAAGGACACTCACTCAGTCGCTGACGGTGCAAAGGGTGGGTGAGTACATGGGGAATACCTCGCCTTTCTAGCCCGGTGGGGTCTGCGTTAGTGGGTGCGGCAACAATGGCAGGAACGGAGTCTGAGGCAATTGCGGACCCGTCTGTTCCTAACCTGGAATTCCGCCGGGACCACTTTAGCTGCAGACTGGTTGAGACGTCATCCACAAGGGCCTCGGATCTTCCGCTTCGAACACCGTTCGATTATGAAACCTTCCGTTGCAACCATCGGTCTGCCTGCTAGTTTCCTGCAATCAGCAGTAGGCCCGGCACGCTGCCAACCGTATGGGCCAAGATCAACCAAAGGAGCGGGGCATGGAGCAAAAAGGATACTTCGTCTCGGACATACCGCGCAGGACCTTTCTCCACAGGACCGTGAAGGGCGGCATCGCGATTGCCGCGGCGCCGACCCTAGTGAGTCTGTTGGAGTCCTGCGCCGGTGGCGACCTGTCTACTGCAAGCGCAACGGTCGATGTCGATCGGCAGATACTCGATGCGACGCTTCACCGAGCGCTTCGCGACGGCGGTGATTTCGCGGATGTATA
Source organism: uncultured Gemmatimonadaceae bacterium (assembly GCA_964580055.1). Classification (GTDB taxonomy): domain Bacteria; phylum Gemmatimonadota; class Gemmatimonadetes; order Gemmatimonadales; family GWC2-71-9; genus JBDGYW01. Next base: position 13,000 of record CAZOJI010000024.1, read on the forward strand.
CGTGGAGAAGCGTATCTCCCGGAACATCCGCATGGAGGAGTCCAAATTCAAGAGCGCCGAGTTCGGTGTGAGCCAGGGCGCGGGCGTCAGGGTCATCTCGGGCGATAAAACGGGGTACGCGTACACCGAGGAGATCACCGAGGAGAATATGGTTCGCGCCGCGGAGGTGGCTTCCACGATCGCTCGTGGTACCGAGGCCACCCAACCAGTTCCGTTCGCGGGCCCCTCGACCCGTGAGACTTTCACGGCCGTGCAGATGCCGCTGGAGACGATTGCAGACAACAGGCGCATCAATGTGATCGAGCGCGCCAACCAGGCGGCGTTGGAATACGACGGCCGGATCGCCATGGCGATTGTCGACTACAACGACGAGGTACGCGGTCGCCTCATAGCCAACAGTGAAGGCGTATTGCTGAGCGACGAGCTGCCGCTGCTGTTCTTCATTGTTCAGACGCTGGGTGTTGGTAACGGTACGCGGCACATGGGGCGCGAACGTCTCAGCCGACACAGCGGCTTCGAGATGTTCGACGAGGTTTCCCCCGAAGAAGTCGCTCGTACCTGCGCGCGCGAGTCCATAGCTATGCTCGAAGCCCAGGACGCGCCCGCGGGACGCATGGACGTTGTAATGCAGAACGGCTGGGGTGGTGTGCTGGTGCACGAAGCGGTGGGGCATCCGTTGGAAGCCGACAACATAGCGCGTGAGATCGGTGCGTTTACTGGAAAGATGGGTCAGAAGGTGGCAAGCGACGTGTTCACGATGGTGGATGACGGGACGCTACCCAACATGCGCGGCACCATCAACTTCGACGATGAGGGGACGCAGGCAAAGCGGAACGTGCTGATCGAAAACGGAGTGCTCAAGAAATACATGACGGACGTTCTGTCGGCGAAACAGTTGGGTCTGGGGCGAACCGGCAACGGAAGAAGAGAGAGTTTCAGGTATATCCCGATACCCCGTATGACCAACACGTTCATCGATGCGGGCAGTGAGAGCCCCGACGACATCATCAGCTCGACGCAGAACGGCCTTTACGTCCAAAGCCTCAGCGGCGGGAGCGTCAATCCTATCACCGGTGAGTTCAACTTCACATGCCGGGAGGCGTATCAAATCGAGAATGGGGAGAAGACGACGCCAGTCAAGGGTGCCACTCTGGTAGGGAGTTGCATCGAGGTGGTGTCGAACGTCGATGCGGTCGGCAACGATCTGGCGTTCGGACCGGGGATATGCGGCAAGGGGCAAGCGGCCGAGGTGTCGGCCGGCCAGCCCACCGTGAGAATTCGCGGTATCAACGTCGGCGGAAGCCGAGCATAACAACCGGACGCGTAGACGTCAGGGAGACGCAATCATGCAGCAAGAGAATCTACCGCAAGAGCTCGTTGATAGATGCCAAGGCAGAGGTGCGGACGCCGCCGAGGTTGTTCTGGAGACGAGTAGAAGACTGAGCATCGAGGTAAGGAACGGAGAGTTGGAGAAGGTCCAGGAGTCGTCTTCGCATGGAGTCGGGTTCCGCGTGTTCAAAGACAACAAGATCGGGTTTGCGCACAGCAACGATCTGTCGGACGCCTCAATCGATGAGGCTATAGAGAGCGCTGTGACTTTTTCCCGTTACATGACCGCGGACGAGCACAATATCCTGCCGAGCGATACCGGCATTACCGAAGTAGAGGGTTTGTATGATCCGTCCATCGCGGTGAATTCAATGGACTCGAAGATCGAGCTCATCACTGAGGCCGAACAGCTCGCAATGCGCGATCGACGCATTACCAAGAGCGATGGCGCCCGGTACAACGAAGGTGACGGTACTTTGAGCCTGGCCAATTCGAATGGCCTCGCGAAGGACTATCGCTACTCCTACTGCGGGTTCGGTGTAACCGTGGTCGCCGAAAGAGGTGATGAAAAGTCGTCGGGAGGCGAGGGCTGTACTCGCCGCTTCTTCGCCGATCTGCGTCCTCCGGCCGAGGTTGCAGAAGAGGCGGCACGCAGCGCCTACGAGATGCTCGATCCGCGGATGGTACAGACGCAGCGCGCACCTGTGATTTTCGACCGCGACGTGGCGTATGCGTTACTCGGCGGGATTCTGGGGGCCATCAACGGTGAGCGTGTCCTTCAGGGCGCGAGCTTTCTCGAGGACAAGGTCGGCGAGAGGATAGGCTCCGAGTTGATGACAATCGTGGACGATGGCACGAGGGCGAAAGGTCTGGCCAGCAGTCCCTTCGACGGCGAGGGCGTGCCGACGCAACGCCGCACTGTCGTCGATAGGGGCATACTTCAGGGGTTCATGTACAACACCATCGTGGCCTCCCGGGCGGGAGTCGAGAGTACCGGGAACGCCTCCAGAGGAGGGTTCGCAAGCCTGCCCGGTATCGGACCACACAACTTCTACGTGGCGGCAGGCGACACCGATCCGCAGAGCATGATTCGAGCGACCCGGAACGGGCTTTATTTGAAGGGAGTCACGGGGTACGGTATCAACCCGGTGAGCGGCAACTTCAGCGGTGGCGCGCAGGGGTTCTGGATTCGGAACGGCCGCATCGCATTCCCAGTCCGCGGACTCACTATCGCCTCCACGGCTAACGAGATGTTGAATGGTATCGACATGCTGGGCAACGATCTCGATCTGAACCGAACGATGACGGCGCCGACCCTCAGGATCTCGGAGATGCAGATAGGTGGGGAGTAATGAGTGGTAAGTGGTGAGTGGGGGAAGAAGAGTATTCGGCATCGTCTAGGCCTGACTGAGCCAGACGGGTAGAGCTGAGGCGGAAGAACCCCCCGGCCCTACTCGCCTACTCGCCTACTCACCGCTCACCGCTCACCACTCACCACTCACCTCTCCCCCCGCTCACCTCCAGTTCGGAATCCTCCCGCTAGTCCACGGGGCGCCGGCCGCTTCCGCAGTGTCCTCGATCCGTTTCATGTCCACTTCGATCAGAGTTGTGAGGCGCGTCAGAATCGAGCCAAACTCGCTAGCCACGATGTCGTACTGCTCGCGGTGCAAGCCGGTGACCTCGTGCAGGAGACCTCCCCAGCCACCGGTGAATCGACGTAGCCTGCCAATCAAAGACGGCGGGGTAGGCTCGTTTCTTCGAGCGATGGTCGGGTCGCCGGACATGGCCCACTGTACCTCGCGGAGACTGTTCTTCAAGGCGGCGAGATCTTCCCGAATCTGCGGGTCGATATTGGGTGTTCGGTCGAGCGCCTGTTCTAGAAGCTCAACTCGGCTCATCGCCTCACCGGCGGCGGCATAGGCTCCAAGGACCGCCCGTTGCAGGCTGGCCGCCTGCTGCTCGAATGCCAAAACCTCGGCTGAGCGTCGATTGTCCACGTCGTCCAGCAAATATACCTCGAAGCTCTGGGGGGCGCCGACCGGCGTTGTTTCACCCCGTACCTTCTTCGCAAGCGAAACCGTGTAGGTGCCGGGCACCACGTACGGCCCGGCCTCGCCTCCGCCGCTCCCGCTTCTGACAGGGGCTTTGGACGGGTACCTGAGATCCCAGACCAATCGAGTCAAGCCGGAAGACGTGCCGCCAGTGAGGCGCCTTACTGCACGGCCTTCAGGGTCGCTGACGGTGAGAATCATCTGCGGATCTTCCTCGGTGTCCTCCATTCTCAGTGAGTCCCACGAGGGGTAGGTGACGTCCTCGCCTCGTCTGGCAGCCGCTTGATCCGCACGTTGCCGTTCCTCACGCAAAGAACGGATTGGTTCCTTCAGGTAGTAGTAGAATACTGCGCCCACCGGCGGGTTATCGCGGGTGAAAAAGCGCGCTCCCTGCCAACTCGCGTCAGGCCTCGATTCCACGAAGAGCGGGGTGGGCTTGACTGGCAGCAGCGCGCCGTCGCTCGCGAGCAGGTCAGGCGTCAGGGCGCGAAGTGTCTCGAGGTCGTCGAGGATGTAGAAGCCGCGACCGAACGTGGCGATCACGAGATCGTCGTGCTGCGTCTGGAACACCATGTCTCGCACGAAGATGGTTGGCAGTCCTCCGCGGAGGCGGGTCCACTGGTCGCCCCCGTCTTTGGAGAAATAGATGCCGAATTCTGTGCCCGCGAACAGCAGGTTCGGGTCCTTGTAGTCCTCGAGTATGGTGTACACGGTGCCGCGTTCGGGCAGATCACTGTGGATTACCTCCCAGTTCCGCCCCAAATCGGTGCTCCTGGCGATGTATGGGTGATAGTCTCCGGCCTTGTGGTTGTCAAAAGCTACGTACACGGTATTGGGGTCGTGCCACGAGGGCTGAATGTCGGTTATGAACGTGGTATCGGGCACGGCTCTGCCGATGGACGGTATCGCACGCCAATTCTCGCCGCCGTCTTCGCTGATCTGGATCATCCCGTCGTCGGTACCTGCGAAGAGCAGCCCTTCTCGCAGCGGGGACTCCGCGAGGCTCACGACGGCTCCCCACATGGATGTGGATACGTTCTTGGCGACTGCATCGACGCCCCATACGCGCCCCATCACCTTCAGACGATTACGGTCGATCTGCTTGGTGAGATCCGGGCTCACAGTCCGCCAACTACTGCCGCGGTCGTCGCTCCGGAATATGCGGTTGGCCGCGAAGTAGAGTCGGGACGGCGAATGCGGACTAATGATGAGCGGGGTGTCCCAGTGCCACGTGAGGGGTCCCTCTCCCGGGTCCGGCTCCGGACGGATGGATACCCGCTCGCCGGTGGCGAGGTTCAACCGCACCAGCCCCGCGTACTGCGATTCGGCATAGATGATGTTGGAATCGACGGGATCGATCCGAGTGTAGAATCCGTCGCCACCCCGGGTGAGGAACCAGTCGCCGTTAGTGCCGCCCATGCTGGTGCGCGTGCGTGACGGGCCTCCGAACGAGCTGTTGTCTTGAGTGCCACCAAAGACCCGATAAAACGGGCGGGTGCTGTCGACTTCGACCCGGTAGAACTGACCGAGTGGAAGGTTCTGGAAGAAGTCGTAGGTGTTGCCGCGGTCGAAGCTTTCGTACAAGCCTCCGTCGCAGCCTAGTATCAGGTGGTGGTTGTTGCCGGGATCGATCCAGAGCGCCTGGTTGTCGACGTGCTTGTCTGCCTCACCGAGGCGCTCGAAGTTGCGACCGCCGTCCTCGCTGATCCAGTTGTACGTGTCCATCGAGTATACTCGGTCGACTTTGACGGGATCGGCTTCGATCTCCTGATAGTAGAGGCCGATCGTCGTGTGGTCGCTCATACGCTCCCAGTTGACACCGTTGTCCTGCGAGCGGTAGAAGCCGCCGTTCTCCGCGGCCTCGACGATCGCGTAGACGACGTCGGGATCCACTGGAGAAATGGCTAGCCCAATGCGTCCCAGGTCACCACTAGGAAGCCCGCGCTGCGACTCGGTCCAGGTTGCGCCGCCGTCTGTCGACCTATGTATGCCTGACTCAGGACCTCCGGCGATGTATGCGAACTGCCGCCGTGCGCGCTGCCACGTGGTCGCAATCAGCACGTCAGGGTTGCGCGGGTCCATCACGAGGTCGCTCACACCGGTCCACTCTCCAGCGTCGAGGATCTTCTCCCATGTATCTCCGCCGTCAGTGGTCTTGTAGAGACCACGGTCCCCACCGCCGTTGAAGACAGGACCCTGAGAGGCGACATAGACTATGTTGGAGTTCCGCGGGTCGACGATGATCCTGCCTATGTGCTCAGATTGCGGAAGACCGACATTCTCCCAGTTGCGGCCGCCGTCGATCGACTTGTATACACCGTCGCCGTAGGAGACCGATCGCTGGGCGTTGTTTTCGCCGGTGCCGACCCATACGACGTTCGAATTATTGGGATCGATCGTAACCGTGCCTATCGAATAAGATCCCTCGTTGTCGAATATCGGCGAGAAGGTAGTGCCGGCGTTGGTCGTCTTCCAAAGTCCGCCCGATGCGGTTGCCACATACCAGGTGTGTTTGTCTGTGGGATCGACCGTGACGTCACTGATACGACCGGACACTACTGCCGGGCCGATGGAACGAAAACGGAGGCCGCTCACTGCTGTAGCGAGCGGGTCTCTCGCGCTTGCGGAATCGGAGTCGTCCGGTCCGCCACGGCGGCCCCGCTGGGCGTCAGCGGGGACAATGGCGGTCACGATCGCGATGGTCGCGAGAATGAGCACGATTCTTGGATTTCTCTTAGAAGACATGGGCTTTCAGACCTCGTGCTGTTGGTGAGCAGAAAGTGAACCGCACCGCTCGGGCTGGTTTCGGATAGTCAAAGAAAGTACACGCGTGGCGCAGCTCGTGCACGTCCTGACGGAGCTCGAGCTCGAGCTGTAAGCCTCGGGGGTTCTAGGCGTACTCGAAGCGTTTGAGTGTACAGGTCGGATATCCAGGATTCACCGATACTGGTACGCAGCGGTGCCGGCCGGCTCGTTTCGAAGGGCCGACTGGATCAGGAGCTGCCTTCGCTCCGCAGAGTTGCTCGTCCGTGCACTAGAATCGAACCGTGTAATTGATCTTCATCGTCGCGCCTCGTGAAAGCGTCGTGAGCCGGAACCTGTCCAGCAGTCCGCCGTTCATGTTCTCCCAGTTGTGCGTGTATACCAGAAACAGTTCGCTGCCCGGCTTGATGATCCAACGGAATTTCGAGAACAGGCCGACGATCTCGGAGACGTCATCGTATTGTAGGTTGTTTGTGAAAGACATCCACGGGCTCATCTGCCACTTGGTGTCACTGCGGATCACGTTTGTGGTAAAGTCACCTTCGGGCAGCGAGACGTTGTTCCACTCATACTCGACTTCCTGGCTGATACCTGAGACCGGTCGAACCGATAGATCGACCGAGTACTCGTGTTTGCTCCCGGACCAGAACTCGCCGCCGGAAGCTCGGAGTCTTGTCGAGATCTTCCGTTTGCTGGCCGTCATCAGAAAAGCCTGCCAACTCAATACCTCGTAGTCGCCGATTGGAATTGTCACGCCGTCATGAATATCGAAATCTTCGTCGAGGCGCTCGCGCAGGTGCTTCACCTCCACATTGAACCCGTCGCCGCTGTGGAAGTCGATGCCGAGCAGAGTGATATCAGTCTGCTGCGTTTCCCTCTCCCAACCCATGTTCATCAGGTATTGGAATCGAACCTGCCACCTCAGCTGTCGAATACCCAGCAGGTCGTTGGGCCTTGGAGCAAATGTGAGTGTGGGTTGGAGTCGCCTGAATCCGTTTCTTGGTGTGAACCCCACTGCCGGCTCAAAACCCTCACCGAGTTCACGGTATGAAGTGTGAAACTCCCAGATGTCGTTGGGATAGTTGATGCGAATGCCGCGGGCGGTGAGATCGTCCAACGTCGAGGTTCCACCCGCAACCGGGTCTGTGTGTCCCACGAAGAACGCCTCGAATTGAAAGTTCTTGTCTCCCATGAATTTGGAGGTGAAGAAATCGAGATCAGCGGCGAAGGTGTGGCGGTCCGGCGGCGCGATCCCATCCACGTCTGCCGCGGTGGCGCGCCGAGTGTACATGGCTCCGATGGTGGACTGCTCGAGTATGGTACGCTTGACGCGGACCACGCTGAAATCTTCCGGCTGGATGTCGGTTGGGTCCGAATCATCGACCATCGCTTCGGAGCCGGTGTGGACGTGCACGACTCCAATCTCGTTGCGACCGATCTGGCCGCCCAGACGGGCACCGAAGAGGATGGGAACCGGTTTTCCCTCGTACAGACCGATGTCGCGGCTGAAATACGGAGTAACGCCGCTGCGCGGCGAGAAGCTGAACACGCCTGATCCCTCGAGGAAGAAATCCCTCTTCTCGGGGAAATGGAGCGGGAACCTGGTCAGGTTTACCCGTCTTTCGTCGGATTCAACCTCAGCGAAGTCAGTGTTGACGGTCACCGCCGCTCGGAGACTCGGCGTGAGGTTGTACGAGATGTCTATTCCGGCGTCCAGAGGGAATTTCGTGGGATCAGTGTTGTCCGGTGTGTGTGTCCAGCCTGCGAGGGTATAGGGGACGGCCTCCAGCCCGAGGCCCTGTGACATACCGCGCAGACCTGTCAATCGTCCGGCATGTACTGGGCGAGTGAACTCTTGGTTGCGACGGTATCCGTTCCAACGCATTTCCTCCTGCTTGCGGCGTACCGTGCGATGGAAGTTGATACCCCAGGTATCCTGCTCGGGATTGAAGTTGAGAGTGCCAAAGGGAATTCGGATTTCCGCCATCCACCCTTCACTGTTGCTGGTTACCCGGGCCTCCCAGATGCCATCCCATGACTTGTTGACATCGAACCCTCCGAATCCATCACCACCGCCGCCGCCCAACAAACCGTCACCCATCAATCCGGCCGGGTTGACCTCGAAGAAATAGCCGGTACGACCGTCCAGAAACGTATCGAGAATCCACATGAACCTGTCGTCGGTCATGAGAAACGCGTCACGTTCCTTTTGGTAGGCAATGATGCCGTCGGGATTCGAGTCGTACAACGTCGCGCCTATGTAGAGATGGTCGGCATCGTAGGCGACGTGTACCTCGGTGACTTCGGTCGCGGGTTCTCCCTCATCGGGATTCACCTGCCGAAAGCCGGTCGCCGGCGTACCTCGCTGCCAAAACGGCTCGTCGAGCCTGCCGTCGAGCTGCACATTTTCATCGTCGTCGAGCCGGACAGCGGCAATCGATCGTGACTCGTTGCCACTTTCCCGGTCTTGCTGGCCAACAGCCGGGTTTACTACCAAGAGCGTGATTACAGCCGATGCTGCAACGCGACCGAATCCGCGGCGAAGAGACTCCGCGTTGGGCGAGGTCTTTGGCTGCGATTTGAACTGATCGTCAATGGGAAGCTTGCATCTACTGATGTGAGAACGAGCGAACGCAGGCACCACACCCCCGCATCTATATGAAAAGGGCTTCAGTTGTAGGTGTTGATTATACGCAGAGATCGCGAAAGATGTTGAGGATGGGAGCGAAGAACGGCGAGCGGTGCGAGTGGAACGCCCGGACACTAGCGCCCACCGACTCCATACGCGAACTTGCCGTGGATAATTCGGTGCAACTACACGTCAACCAGGGTTTCCACAATGACCAGACAACTCTCCCGTCGTGATTTCGTAAAGACCGGCTCGGCAGTATTAGGCGCTGTGGTGGTTCCTGGCTCTCGCGTTCGAATGGTGCAGGAGTTCGATTTGATCGTCAAGAACGGTACCATTCTGGACGGCACGGGTGGGCCTGCATGGCGCGCTGACCTCGGTGTGATGGGGGATACCATTACCGCCATAGGGCAAATCGATCCGACAAGGGGATCGCGGGTCCTGGACGCTTCTGACCTCCACGTATCTCCCGGCTTCGTCGACATCCACTCGCATTCGGACAGCTCGATCTTCGCCTACCCGACGGCTGACAGCCGTTCATGCCAGGGCATTACAACAGAAGTCACGGGGCAGTGCGGGTCTTCTGCTGCGCCTCTGGAAGGTGTAGATGCCGATGAGCGCCGCGCAGACCTTGCGGGAGAAACCGGAGCAACGGTTGAGTGGACGAGCGTTGCGTCGTACTTCGACACTCTCGAGCAGATCGGGATATCCGTCAACCAGGCCTTCATGTTGGGGCATGGTTCACTGCGGCAGAATATCGCTGGTTTGGAGAACCGGCGCCTCACGGAATCGGAGATGGCGTCCCTTGTCAGGTCGGTCGAGCAGGGGATGGACGAGGGAGCGTTCGGTCTCACCACCGGTCTGGAGTACACGCCCGGTCTCTTCACTCCGACCGAGGAAATCGTGGCTCTGGCACGAGTGATCGCCAGGCGAGGCGGGTTTTACGCGTCGCACATTCGCAACGAGGAATCGAACCTGTTGGCGGCCGTGAACGAAGCCATCCAAATTGGAAGAGAGGCCCGTCTGCCCGTCGAGATTTCGCATCTGAAGGCGGCGGGCAGACCCAACTGGCCCAAGCAGGGGGCCGCGCTCGATCTCATCGAGGCTGCGCGCAGCGACGGGGTGGACGTGATGGCTGACGCTTATCCATACACTGCCTACTCCACCAGCCTCACGATCTTCCTGCCGCCCTGGGCGTTGGAAGGTGGATGGGACCGGCTTGGTGAACGCCTGAACGATTCGGCGACCCGATCACGCATCAGGGACGAGGTCGTAGCCTCGGTAGCCGGAGATCCGGGCGAGTTTGGGTTGATCGTCATCTCCAGTACCAAAACCGAGAAAAACCGCCGGTTCGTAGGCAAGAACGTAGAGGAGATCGGTGATGCTTGGGGAATTGAGCCGGTCGATGCGGCGCTGAGGCTGTTGGTCGAGGAAGAGGGGAGGGTCAGCATGATCGGGCACGGGATGAGCCCGGAGAACGTCGAGATGGTGCTGTCGCACCCGCTGGTGATGATCGGCTCTGACGGCTCCAGCATAGCACCGACCGGAAAGGCGGCGGAGACGAGACCCCATCCGCGCCTGTACGGCTGCTGTCCCAGGGTGTTGGCGCACTACTGTCGTGAGCGGGGGATATTCGATCTCCCCACAGCGGTGCGGAAGATGACAAGCACTCCCGCCGACCAGGCCGGCATCAGTGACCGCGGTCGCATCGCGCGCGGCAAGAAGGCCGATATCGTGGTATTCAACGCGGCCGCCGTCAAGGATCAGGCGACGTTTGACAATCCCCATCAATACGCCTCCGGCATCGAATACGTAGTTGTCAATGGGCGGCCGGTCCTAGATCAGGGGCAACACACGGGTGCTCGACCGGGGAGGGTGCTGCGGAAGGGGTGAGAGAACATCCATTGTCCAATGCTCAATGTCCAAGGCTCAACATCGAACGGCCGAAAGTGAAAGCTCCACCATTGGATGTTGGATGTTCCTTGTTGGACATTGGATCTTGCATCTGCGCCTCATCGCCCCAACCGGACCCACCGTGGCTGCCCGCGACAAAACAAAACACAAACAGGAGGCACCAACCTCGTGCCTCCTGCAATACCTCTGAAATGAAGCTTCTGCTGCCGCCTACTTGATCCCGGCAACATCCTCCAGCATCGAGGTCGTGACGGACTTGGGCCTCTCGATGGGGTATCCGAGAGCGCGGTCCCAAGTGACGTTGCACAACACGCCCAGCGCACGGCCGACGCCGAACAACACTGTGTAAAAGTCCCACTCGGTGAGGCCGTAGTACCACTGGATGACACCGGAATGCGCGTCTACGTTCGGCCATGGATTCTTGGCCTTGCCCTGCTCCATGAGCACCGGCGGCGCGACCTTATAGATCATGCTGACCAACTTGAAAAGCGGGTAGTCGGGAAGGTGCTTCAAGCAGAACTCGCGCTGTGAAGTGTAGCGCGGGTCTGTCTTGCGGAGCACGGCGTGACCGAATCCCGGAATCACCTGGCCTGAGTTCAGAGTGTCCCACAGGGCCTGCTTCACGTTCTCTTCGGTAGGCTCTTCGCCGCCCAACTTCTCCTGGAACTTCTGCGTCCAGCTCAGCACTTCCTGATTTGCCAGGCCGTGGAGCGGTCCGGCGAGCCCGTTGATGCCCGCCGAGTAGGCGTAGTAGCAATCGGACAGGGCCGAAGCGACCAGGTGGGTCGTGTGGGCGGAGACGTTTCCGGACTCATGATCTGAGTGGAGGATGAAATACATGCGGGCGACGTCGTCGTACGGAGGATCGATGCCCATCATGTGAGCGAAGTTCCCGCCCAGGTCCAGGTTGGGATCGGCCTCTATCTGTTGGTCATCCTTGTACTTGAGCCGATAGATGAAAGCCGCGAGCATGGGGAGTCTCGCCATCAGGTTGGTGCAATCCTCATACATCGGATCCCAGTATTCCATCTTGCTCATGCCTTCGTTGTAGCGCTTCACGAACTCGGCTTCACGCTGCATCGCGAGAATACCGGCCGAGAACATGGTCATGGGATGGGTGTCGCGAGGCATGGTCCGGAGGACGTCCTTGACGTAGTCCGGCAGTGTTCTGCGTGCCTTGAAGTCTTCGACGACTTCCAGGGCCTCGTCCATCGTCGGGACTTCACCCGTCATGAGGAAATGCCAGAAGCCTTCCACATAGGGGTATTCGTATTCAGGAGCCTTCGGCATGGCTTCGAATGTCTCGGGAATGGTCTTCCCGCGAAACCGAATGCCTTCCTCAGGGTCCAGATACGAGATGTCGGTCACCAGGCAGCGTACGCCCCTTGCGCCTCCAATTGCCTGTCCGATCGTGACCTCACCGACCTTCACGTCACCGAATTCCTTGAGGAGCCGTGTGGTCCGAGGACGCTGCTCCTCGATCTTCTTCGACAGAGTCTGTTTCAAGCTTGCCATGCTTACTCTCCTTCGGTCGGTCTGCATTCGGAGCGTCATCGTATGCAGGACAGCGGCGACGGCTCCGTTGTGGTTTATACTTGTGGGAACGGGACAGGATGGTGAGCATCACTGTCCACGGGACTGAGTATAGAGCCTGTGCAGGGTAGTCACAAGATGTAGCGTCTGGTTTTTCGGCGAAGGCTGGATTGCGCCGATTCGGCAGGAGCGAGTCAGATTGAAAAAAGGCCGTCGTGGGCATTCAGGGAGGACTCAATAATGCCGGTTTTCGGCCATTTTCCCTGTCTGTTCGAATCCCACCGACTCGGCTAGCACTTGACACAACCGGGCCACTAGCGAAACTCATGTCAACGTAGTTTGAGTTTCATTTCCGGAATTGGCGGTTCCTATCTAGTAGTTTCCGCCCCCCCAACCGGCTGAAGGAGGAATAAGTGACAGAGCAGAACACCATGCTCCCCAGGGCCAGAATCCCTTACGGTACTTGGGGAAGTAGCTATTTCCCGGCCTGGCAGACGTCGGCCCTCGCCGAGGTCAATATTGGACAGTTCGCCGGTGAGTCGATGAACAGAATCCTTGGTATCAGAAAGGTACCGAAGAGCGAGTTGGACTACCTCGTGATCGGTTCGACTGTACCCTGGCATTGGAAGTTCTGGACTGCGCCCTTGGTATCTACCTGCATGGGACGCCGTTTGCCAGGATATCATGTCGAACAGGCGTGTGCGACGGGTCTGCAAGCGGCGATTCTCGCCGGTGCCGAGGTGCAGAGCGGGGCAACCGATGTAGTAGGCGTAATCACGTTCGACAGAACGAGCGATTCGCCCGCGGGTGTGTTCCCGGAACGACGGGCACACGAGCGCACGCAAGTCATCGCCGACGTGTGGGATAACTTCGGTTTCGATCCCGCCACCGGCAAAGCGATGATTGCTGCGGCGGGCAAGACAGCTCGCAAGTACAAGTGTTCGAAACGTGAGACCGACGACGTTGCCTTCCATCGATACGAGCAGTACTTCGAGGCCAAAGCTTCGGGAATCCTGGACCGTGTCCTTCTTCCGTTTGACATTCTCAACGTTGCCGGCCGTCCCTTGGGGCGAGTCGACGATGACTACGGAGTGCGCAGGCTGACGCACGGGGGGCTGAGGGCGATGATGGAGCTGGATACGTGCGTAACGGGCGGCACCCAAACCCATGCCTCCGACGGTATGACCGGGCTGCTCGTGACCAGCAAGGACCGGGTGGCAGACATAAGCCAAAGACCGGAGATCGACATTCAGTTCATTGCCAAGGCCGAAACACGCACCGACCCTAGTCTCATGCCTGAGGCTCCGGCGTTCGCGGTTCAGAAGCTGCTCAAGGCGACCGGCCTCACGATGAATGACATGGCCGTCGTGAAGAACCACAATCCGTTCGCCGTCAACGACGTCATCTTTGCAAAGCTGCTGGACTACGACTGGCACAACATGAACAAGACAGGCTGCCCCTTGGTATGGGGGCACCCGCAGGGTCCGACGCTGGCTAGAGTGCTGATCGAAGGCCTCGAGGAGGCGGTGGAACTCGGCGGTGGTTACGTACTCATTTTCGGATGTGCTGCTGGCGACGTCGGTATCGCAGCGGTCTTGAAGGTTTCGTAAGGGAGAGTTGCCAACCATGACAAATACAATGAGGGAGACGACCCTCCAGACGATAGGTCTCGGAAACGTAATAGACATCTTCAGCTCCGGGCGCTTGCCCGTCGAGGCCAGTGACCTCGTAGATGAGGTGTTCGGCAAACCGGATGATCGCGGTGCCTTCGTAGTCTCCGGTGCTAACGGAATCGTTGGTGCCGGCAAGACAGCGCAGTTGGGTTCCAGGCTGACACCGTTCGGCGTACCGATAGTTGGACTCGATTTTCCGGCCGCTCCGGACGGAATCGGCAAACAGTATCCGGGCTTGGTGCGGGCCTTTGGCCAAGCGGGTGCGGCTGAAATCATGAGCAACGTGGTGCGGCTGAACTACGACGGCAAAACGTTGCCGAAACAGCTGAATCAGATGAAGCCGCGATTCGTGCTGGAAGCCATTCCCGAGATACTGAAGATAAAGCGAGCCCACTACGAGATCCTCCGCGGCACTTTCCCGGGTGTTGAGATCCGGTCGGTGACGTCGGGGTTCCCCAGCAAGGAGTTGGGCGTTGGTATCGCTCACCCCGCATTTCCCCATGAGATCAACAAGATGTGGGAGATCGTCGAGCCCAAACCGTCGGCCATAACCAAGCTGCTTTGGGCGTTGGGATTGATGCCGGTCGCCGTGAGTGACGACTGGTCGTTCGTGCTGGACGTGCTATTCTGCGGTATGGCGCTGGCGGGACTTCGCTACCACCACGCCAACAACATGCCGTACTGGAAAATCGACAAACTGGTCCGCAAACTCGTCGGTCCGAATCCCTTCAGGGCACACGATGCAATCGGTGCCGCGGGCGCCAATTTCCTGACGTGGTCCTGTCTGCATCACCTGGCTGAGACATACGGCGAAGTGTTTAGGCCCACACCCGAACTCGTCGAGGGCAAGGACACCGGCCAGAACTGGTATCCAATGAACCACTTCCGTCCGCTCGTGGACTGGAAGCTCGAGACGGATGAAGAGCAGGCGGAGTTCGAGACTTGGATACTCGGCCCGCTCTTCCAAATGGCCAGCATGATGCTCCACGAGAACAGGGCACACCTGTCTTCCATGAACGCAATTGGTGAGATCTGTGCCCAGTTCAGGAGCGGGATCGTGACGATGGCTCGGAACGCGGGCGCCGATACGGTCATCAAGACCGTGGAGAAGTACCATGGCCTGCACCCGGATGCGGCGGGTTCCTGCTGGTACCCTGAGGCATTTGGAGCGATGGATTCGCCTGAATGGCGGCAAATCTACGTCAACGCGGAACACGACGGTGATGCCGGCGTCATTACCATAGGGCGAGAGAGCTACAACTCAGACGTGAACAAAGAGCTGAACAGCGCCATCGATTGGTTGAAGGCTGCGGGTATCGAGAACGTGATCGTGACCGGTGACTTCCACCTCACGACGCAGTTGGTTGGAGCCGACACGTCAGAGTTCTACCCGGCTCTCGGCGACGCTGATGCCGGGACGCAACTAGCCAGTGAATGGTCTCGTACGGCGCGACGTCTGAACGACGAATTCAAGGTTTCGGTCGGGTTCGTCAATGGCAAGCGCTGCCTTGGTGGAATGCTGGAGTTGCTGATGCATTGTCATTATCTGGTCTCCGTAGACGATGCGAAACTGGGCATGCCGGAGGTAACGTTGCCCGTAGTGCCGGGCATGGAGGGATGCCACTGGCCGTTCAGGAAGACGGACTCCGGACACTGGCCGATGCTGTTCGCCCT
Organism: uncultured Gemmatimonadaceae bacterium; assembly: GCA_964580055.1. GTDB lineage: Bacteria > Gemmatimonadota > Gemmatimonadetes > Gemmatimonadales > GWC2-71-9 > JBDGYW01. The sequence goes on from CAZOJI010000024.1 coordinate 28,566, forward strand.
GTTGCTCTCTGGCAACTCCGTCAATGCCAGCGATGCGGTGGGCTGGTTGGTGGACTACACCGGCTCAATGGAAGACGCACTGCAGACGGCCTGGAAGATCGTCAAGGGCGGTGATCACGGCTTGGCGCTTCGTAAGGTCAACGAGGATGCTTTGACCGGGATGCCTACCGAGGTGAGCGGCCTGCCGTCTGCCGAATCGCCGGGCAACGAAGCCGCTCGAGTAGCGATTATGAGCTGCATCCAGCACGCCTGCGGCGCACCGTTGGCGGGTGCGCTGAATATTCAGGCGCAGCGATCTGCGGAGTTCATGGTCTCCACGGCGTGCCGGGAAGGACAGATCGGCGCAGAGTACACGAAGACCATGGCTGTCTAGAGGGAACACCGCAACACCGCCATATTGAAAGTGCAATTGGCGGCAGGGGAGCAGGGGCGGCAGAGGTGCTCGAGGCGTCTCGTGCCGCCCCTGCCGCTTCTACTCTGTCGCCGCCGCAGTGCGGAACGGAGGGTGAGTTAACTCATGGCTCGTGAGGGGAAAGCAGTCTCGGGGCTGAGAGTCCGACGCGCAGACATTCTGCGCGCAACCCTCCCTGCACAGTCCGGGAATACAGGCTACCTTGGTTTTGCACCGGACAGCTCGGCCTACCACGTGGTCGTGCCGGTTGATGAGCAGATTGCGCGGGGTGTGAAGGCTGGGAACCGTCCTGAAGACGGCACCCCGTTCGGTGGATACGGAGGCTGGTTGTATTTCCAGTGCCGCCCATACGAATCGGAGTGTGAGGGTGCGAGGCAAATTCAGGCAAGCGCCAACGAAGCCGTACTCATCGCCTGGGCGGCTCAAAGAAACATCCGTTTGGAGGTGGACGAGTGACTCTTCTCTTAGGGGATAGCTGATGCTGCTCCCTCGCTTTGATTTTCAGCGGCCCCATAGCGTCTCCGAGACGTGTGAGATCCTCGAACGTCATGGAACAGCCGCGAAGCTGCTGGCGGGTGGCACGGATTTGCTCGTCAGCCTCAAGAGAAAACTCCTGGCACCGGAGTTTGTCGTCGCAGTGGATCGCGTCGCAGAACTCGAGGGTGTCGAAAACGGTAACCAGGTGCTCTCCGTTGGGTCACTGACCACGGCCGCCCAACTGGCTGGGAATCGATCGGTCAAGAAGCTCTTTCCGGCGCTGTCGCAGGCGGCGGGAGGACTCGGTACGCCGCCGATTCGGAATCGTGCCACCACCGGCGGCAACCTCGTGACGGCTCGACCAGCGGCGGACCTGATTCCACCGTTGGTCGTTCTGGATGCCACAGTGTTGCTTCGAAGCATGGGTGGTTTGCGGGAGATCCCAGTAGCCCAATTCGTTACCGGACCCGGGCAAACGCTACTGGATAGCAACGAAGTTCTGACCCGTGTGGTGGTGCCGCGCCCGGAGCCTGGTAGCGGCTCTGCCTATATCAAGTTCGGGGCGCGCCAGAGCTGTGAGATCTCGATTGTCAGCGTTGCGGTTTTCGTCTCGTTGACTCCCGCCGGTAGGAAGATCAAGTCGGCAAAGATCTGTCTGGGCGCGGTTGCGCCCAAGCCTTTGCGGTGCACCTCGGCCGAGGAGCTGCTTGCCTCCGCTACGCCGCGCGAGAGTTCTTTCGCAGCAGCGGGGCAAGCTGCCGCTCGCGCCTCGAGACCGATTACCGACCAAAGGGGTTCGGCGCAGTATAGGAGGCAGATGGTCGATGTCTTGACGAGACGAGCGCTTGCCGCTGCGACCGAGGTCGCCCGCGAGGACCTGGCGAGGAGGAACAGGTGAAGAGAATACCGATTTGCCTGGACGTGAACGGAGACCGAAGCGAGCTCCTCGTGGCCCCGAACCGCACACTCCTACAGGTGCTCCGAGAAGATCTGGGACTCACAGGTGCGAAGCACGGCTGCGGCGAGGGAGAGTGCGGGTCATGCGTAGTGTTGATGGACGGGGAACCAGTGAACTCGTGTCTCGTGCTGGCCTTGCAGGCGGAAGGGCACGAGATAACCACTATCGAAGGCGTCGCTGAGGGAGACCAGCTGCATCCTCTACAGCAGGCTCTCGTCGATCTCGGAGCGGTTCAATGCGGGTTCTGCACCCCCGGCATGGTGCTCTCCGCAAAGGCGCTGCTCGATCGCAAGAAGCGACCCACGGAACACGAGGTTCGCTCTGCGCTTTCAGGAAACCTCTGTCGCTGTACGGGCTACGAGAAGATCGTAGACGCGGTCTTGGCCGCCGGCCGCAAGATGGCGCGGAAGGGAAGGTAGAACGATGACGCGACGATACTCGGTGTTGGGAACGCGGGCGCCGAAGCTCGATGCTCCAGACAAGGTGACCGGCAGAGCGCTGTACGCTGAAGATCTGAACCTGCCGGGTCAGCTATATGGAGCTATTCTGCAGAGCCCACATGCGCATGCGCTGATCAAGAGAATCGACGTGTCACGGGCTCGGCGGCTTGCGGGAGTCAAAGCCGTGATCACCGCCAAAGAGGTCGGTCTCACCAAATACGGTGTATCTCCCGCCCGCTACGACGAGACGCTGTTCGCTCACGACAAGGTGCGTTACGTGGGCGATGAGGTCGCTGCAGTGGCGGCGGTGGACCTGGAGACCGCTCTAGAGGCACTCGACTTGATCAGAGTCGAATACGAACAGCTTCCGGCGGTGTTCGAGGTGGACGACGCCTTGCTCGATGACGCACCGCAACTGCATGCCGACTACCCGAACAACATCTGCGCCGAGGTGCACCAGGAGTTTGGAGACGTCGAGGCGGCGCTGGGCGAGTGCGAGTTTGTGCGCACCGACAGGCTGATCAACAAGCGTCAGGATGCAGCCTTCATCGAGCCACATGCTTGTGTGGCGGACTTCCACAAGACGGGCTTTTTGACTCTGCACACATCTACGCAAACGCCGCACTATGTGCAGCGTACTGTCGCGATGGTGACGGGGCTGCCGATCTCACGCGTTCGTGTGATCAAGCCTCATGTTGGAGGTGGTTTCGGACCCAAGGCCGAGGCGACGCCGCTCGAGATGAGCGCCTGTTTCTTATCAATGAAGACCGGTTGCCCGGTGAAGATGGCCTACAGCCGCGAGCAAGTTTTTTTGCACTCCCGTGCCAGGCACCAGTTCTTCCACGAGATGACCACGGGTGTGAAGAAGGACGGGACGATCCACGCGCTCCACCACCGATGCGTATTGGACGGGGGGGCTTACAGCTCGTTCGGAATTGCCACCGTCTACTATGCCGGTTCCTTGCTGGGTGGACCCTACCGGCTACCCAACATGAAATACGACGGCATGCGCGTCTATACGAACAAGCCTGCCTGTGGGGCGCAGAGAGGTCACGGGGGAGTCGCGGCGCGAGCCTGCTTCGAGCAACAGCTAGACATATTTGCCGAAGAGCTCGGCATGGATCCGGTGGAGTTAAGGCTGAAGAACATCATGCGGGCCGGCGATGTGACCTGCAACGACCTGGACATGTCGTCACTGGGAATGCGCGAGTGCATCGAGGCTGTCCGCGACGCTTCAGGGTGGGACGAGAAGAAGGGCAAATTGCCGAGGGGCAGGGGAATCGGTATGGCCTGCGGATTCTTCGTGTCGGGCGCGGGGTATCCGATCTACCGATCCGACACCTATCACTCGACCCTGGTGTTACGAGTGGCCGAGGATGGGGGGGGCGTCACGGCTTACACGGCTTCGGCCGACATCGGCCAGGGCTCTGACACAATGGTAGCGATGGTCGTGGCTGAGGCCTTGGGAATACCCCTATCCGATGTGCGAGTCGAATCGGGGGACACCGATTCTTCAATGGACCTCGGTGCGTACTCGTCTCGCCAGACGCTTATGACCGGGCACGCGGCCAAGGAAGCCGCTGAGGACGTGAAGGCGCAGATTCTGGCGGTACTGGCAGAGGAACTCGGCGTGGCGGAGAACAGGCTCGATATCAAGAACGGCGGCGTAACGGTTAGCGGGGCGAAACCCGACATAGAACCGCTGCGACGGCGTTACATCAAGGAGCACCGCGGATGGACCGACTTGCCCTCCGGTGACCACCTCACGTTCAAGGAGGCCGCCAGACTGGCGACCGTAGCCAAGGGATCGATCGTGGGCACCGGCAAGTACAAACCGCCCCGATTAGGAGGAACGCACAAGGGAGCTGCCGTCGGCACTTCTCCCGCCTATGGCTGCTCCGCGGAGATAGTGGAAGTCTCGGTCGACCTGGAAACAGGGCAAGTGACAGTGGACGCCATGACCGACGCACACGACTGCGGTCAAGCGATCAACCGCACGTCGGTCGAAGGGCAGATGCAGGGTGCTCTTTCGATGGGTCTCGGTGAGGCATTGCTGGAGGAGGTGAAGTTCGACGACCAAGGCCGAATACTCAACGCCTCTCTGGGTGAATACAAGATTCCCACGGCACTAGACATGCCCCGCGTGAAGACGATCATCGTGGAGAGCAACGAACCCAACGGACCGTTCGGGGCGAAGGAGGTTGGTGAAGGCGCCATCATGCCCACGATCCCCGCCATTTTGAACGCCGTGTATGATGCCACAGGGGTGCGGATCACCGAGCTGCCCGTTACGGCGGAACGGGTTTTCGCGGCGATGCGGGAGGCGGAGAAGGGGCGGTAGGGTAGCCAAAAGAATATTCAATGTCCAACGAGGAATTTCCAATGATCAAGGGTGGATCACTTGGACATTGGCCATTCCTCGTTGTCCTCGTTGGACATTGATCAGGTGTGGATCACTTGGACGTTGGCCATTCCTCGTTGGACATTGGCCATTCAACTCTCCGCCCTAGTAACCGCCATCCGTCACCAATCCCGCTACCCCCGCCTCGGATAACATCCTGTTGAACTCCGCGATATCCTCCTGCCGTATCTCCCGCATCTGACTCTGGTAATCGCGAAGCAGGCCTTTCAGTCTCTCATGCACCTCGATCTGCTGCTTGGTCGGCACGAAGTCCGAGCTTCCGATGTAGCCGGCCAGACTTGTGATCTTGGCGTAGAGCTGCCTCGGCCAGCGGAGACGATCCTGCCCTGCCGATCCGCCCGACAACCTGAGATCGGTGAGGTTCATCTCCCAGTCGATCAGCTTCTGGTCCAGCTCTCTCCCGGCGGCGATTATTTGGTCACTCCCATTTCTGTCGCGCAGGCGATCGATGAGTCGCAGAATCTGGTCGCGCACCAACTCCGCCTCGTTGATGAGATCCACGACGTCGTTTGCGTTGTCGCGCAGCTCGAGCAACACCGCGAACTGTTCGCGGATGTCGGTCTCGGTTCCCTCGGAGTGAGGATCTTTCAGCACCATTAGAGGCTCGGTGAACGTCTCATCGCCGACGGTCAGGCGAACAGTGTATTCTCCGGGAGGTGCCAACGGACGCACTCTCCCAGTCTCTCCCGCAGGACGCCAACCGTCGTCGCCGATCGGTACATGTGAATGCTCCAAGACCGGCGTCCGCATGCGTGGTGTTCTGGACGGGGTCAAGTGGAAGTCCCAATAGACCCTGTTTATTCCCGGGTCGCTCGGAGCGGAGTCGAGGTTGCGCAAGACGTCGCCGGTTCGGTCGAGGATGGCGATGCTGACTCTGTCGCCGGGCTCGGCGTCGAAGTAGTAATGGATCAACGCTGCGTTCCGCGGGTTCTCGCCGGCCCCGGGGTCGTTCGGCTGGCTGACCGAAGGACTCCGGTAGCGGAACCGATACGCCGGACGCGGCGCGAACAGGTGAACGTCCGAAGCTATCACGTCGTCGGTAAGCTGTTGCAGCGGTGTGATATCATCGAGTATCCAGAAGCCGCGGCCATAGGTTGCAACGACCAGATCGTTGAAGTGCTCCTGAATCGTGAGCCAATGTACCGGTGCGTGCGGCAGATTCGTCTGGAACGGAATCCAGTCATCGCCGTCGTTGAACGAAACGAAGAACGAGTTCTCGGTGCCCGCATAGAGCAGGCCCCGACGAACGGGATCCTCCCGCACCACGTGCACGTAGCTGAACACGCTCCGGGGGATATCGTCGCTAATGAGTCGCCAACTGCCGCCGTAGTCGTCGGTCTTGTAGATGTATGGCTGTGTATTGTTGACCTGGTGAAAATCGACCGAGATGTAGGCGGTAGCAGCGTCGTACCTCGAGGGCTCGATATTGCTCACGGTGCCCCAGGGAGGCAGGTCCGGGATGTTGTCGGTCACGTTCGTCCAGTTGTCGCCCCCGTCGCGCGTGACCTGGACCAGGCCGTCGTTCGAACCCGTCCAGATCAGCCCCTCCTCCAGCGGCGACTCAGCGATGGCGAATAGCACTGAAGCGTAGGTGGGGCTCGCGTCGTCGGGAGTGAGTCCACCGGTCTTCTGCTGTTTGCTCTTGTCGTTGAGAGTGAGGTCGGGGCTTACGACAGTCCAACTGTGCCCGCCGTCCGTAGTCTGGTGCACATGTTGACTGCCGACGTACACGCGATTGTGATCGTGCGGCGAGATGGCAATGGGGAACGTCCATTGGAACCGGTACCGCAGCTCGGCGGCGGGCCAACCCTCAGGGTTGTTGGGCCACACGGTAACGTTCCTGGAGTGACCGTTCTCGACGTTGTATCGGTCCAGCGTCCCCTCATAACATCCCGACCAGACGATGTTGTTGTCGACGGGATCGGGGATCGCGAATCCACACTCACAGCCGCCCACGGAGTGCCACGCACCGATGGGGATGCTCCCTCGCGTCAGGCTGTTGCTGGGCCCGCGGTGGGACATGCCGTCCTGTCTGTTGCCGTAGACGAAGTAGGGGATCTGATTGTCTGTGTAGACGTGGTACATCTGGGCAATCGGTAGGCGCGGGCGCCACCAGCCGTCGCCGCGAGTGGTCGAGATGCTGAGCCCGCCGTCGTGCCCAACGATCATTCGGTCCGGCAGCAGCGGATCGATCCACATGTCGTGGTGGTCCCCTCCGGCACCGGCGTACTCGATAGTGAGCCCGCCGTCGTATGACCGGGTGTGAGACACGGCGAGGAAGTGCGCTTCGTTGTGGTCATCGGGCGCCACCGCCATCCGCGAGTAGTAGTGCGGGCGTTGTACCAACGTGTGATCGGCGTTCACCATGCGCCACGAAAACCCGCCGTCGTCCGACCGCCACAGAACACCCTGATGATCGTCGAGCTCGGCGAAATCGCGATTGGAGTTGGTCTCGATGAGCGCGTATACGCGGTCGGAATTGTCCGCCGACATCGCCAGCGCAATCTTGCCAAGCGGCGGAGCGGGAAGGCCGTTTCCGGTAAGGTGCTCCCACGTGTCGCCGCCGTCTCGTGACACGTAAAGCCCGCTGCCGGGCCCGCCGCTCTGCCTTCCCCAGGTCCAAATGATCATCTGCCACATTCCGGCGAACAGGATCTCGGGGTTGTTGGGGTCCATCACCACGTCGGAGGCGCCCGTGTTTTCGTCTACAAACAGGACTCGCTCCCACGTCTCGCCGGCGTCCGTCGTTCTGAAAACGCCGCGCTCCTGTTGGGGACCGTAGAGGTGACCCAATGCCGCCACGTAGACGATATCGGGATTGTCCGGATGAATGATCACTCGAGAGATGCGGCCCGTCATCTCGAGACCCATGTGAGTCCACGTGCGCCCCGCATCGGTCGACTTGTATATCCCGTTTCCGATCGAGATGTTGCTGCGCACCTTCGACTCACCCGTACCCACCCAGACGATATTGCGGTTCGATGGAGCGATCGCTATCGCACCTATCGACTGGACCTCCTGGTCGTCGAAGACCGGCTCCCATTGATGGCCGCCGTCCACGCTCTTGAAGACTCCGCCGGACGCAGCCCCGAAGTAGTAGGTGTTGGGATCCCCCGGCACACCCACAACGGCGCTGACCCTATTGCCCACCGGTCCGATGTGGCGGTACTCGAGTTGATCGAAGAAGGAGCCGGTGAGTTGGGTGGGGGATTGTGCGGTTGCAAGACACGCTGGGAGCATTAGTGAGATGAGAAAAGCGGTCGGCGCCTTGTGCATTTAGGTGTCTCCTGTGGTCAGACTCTGTGTTCCGCGGTTCTGAAGGGAGAACATTCAACATTCAACACGGAATGTCCAACACCCAACATCCAACACGGGAATATTCGAACATTGGATATTCCTCTGTTGGACATTGGACATTGATTTCCGTGTATTCCCCCCCCAACAGTCCCCCACTACCTTTCGAGCCAACATTATGTCTCTGATATCCAACATCCGCACCGCCATGACCATGGGCAGGGGAATGAAGAAGGGCCTGTCCGAGGAAACGGCGGGTAAGGATCCTATCAAGCTGTTCGGCGCTTGGTTCGATGATGCGAAGAAGTCGGGCCTGTTTCTCTACGATGCCATAACTCTGGCCACTTGCACCAAGGAGGGCGTGCCGTCCGCTCGCATGATGTTGCTCAAGGGTTTCGACGAGCGTGGGTTCGTGTTCTACACCAATTACGAGAGTCGCAAAGCCGTCGAACTCGAAGAGAACCCTCGTGCCGCGATCATCTCGCACTGGCCGATTTTGGAACGTCAGATCAGGGTTGAAGGCGATGTGGAGCGGCTCACCACGGAAGAATCAACCGCCTATTTCCATAGCCGCCCCCGCGGCAGCCAGCTCGGTGCGTGGGCCTCGGCGCAGAGCACACCGCTGGAGAGCCCAGAGGTATTGAAGCGTCGGTTTCAGGAATACGAATGGAAGTATTCCGGCGCAGAGGTCCCGTTGCCCCCGTTCTGGGGAGGCTACAGGCTCAAACCGGCACGCATCGAATTCTGGCAAGGACGTCTGAACCGCCTGCATGACCGTGTGCGCTACGATAAGGTCGGCGGCGGATGGGAGATGGGGCGGCTGTATCCCTGACCATTCCCTACCGCCCGTTCCCTGACAACTCTCTCCCCAAAGCAAACGCCTGTTCATTCAGCTCGCGAAACTTCTCAGGAATCCGGTTCCGCAGCGTCTCGTTCCAGACTTCTTCCGGAATATCGAGCTTCTCAGCTAGAGCACCCAGGAGAACCACGTTTGCGGCTCGGTGGTTGCCCAGCTCGATTGCTCTCTGAGTGGCTTCGATTACCAGAACTTTAAAGCCCTTCGACTTCAGAAAGTCGACGGCGTCATCGGGGTAGTCGCGGCGATCGGCCGTGCGCGTCGGTTCCACCTTGTGGTCGTTCAAGATCATGGTTCCGCCAGGCTTGACGAAGTGCGCGTAGCGCAATGCCTCTAGCTTCTCGAGTGCAACCAGAAAATCGACCGATTCGAGTCTAGCCGTCGGCGAATACACCTGGTCGCCGAAACGAACATGACTGAACACTGCTCCGCCTCGCTGCGCGACACCGTGAAACTCGCCCTGCTTCACGTCGCGGCCGGCTTCTTTGGCCGCCAGCGCCAGCAACTCGCTCGAGAGGATAGCGCCCTGGCCGCCGACACCTGCGATCAAAACGTTGGTCACCGACATGGCTCAGTCCTCCTCCACAATTCTGATGGATTCAACCGGGCAGAGCTGCGCGCACAGCGAGCAGCCGGTGCACTCCCATTCCCGGATACGCGGATACTCGTCCTCCCATACCAAAGCCGGACACCCTACCTCCATGCACTCCTCGCATTGGATACACTCGTCCTCGATTACCTGGTAGGGTCGCCGCTCTCGTAGCTTCTGTTCCGGCAACAGCATGCAGCTGCGGCGCGAGATGATCACCGCCGGACCGGGATGGTCCAAGCCTGCGCGGATCGCGTTCTTGGTTGCCTCCAGATCCCAGGGGTCCACAACCTCGATGTGTTCCACTCCGATGGCATTCAACAGCTCTTCGTAGTTCACGGCGGGCGCCGGGCCGCCCTTCAATGTCTTGCCGGTGCCAGGGTGCTCCTGGTGACCGGTCATTCCGGTTGTGCCGTTGTCCAGGAGCATCATGGTGGTGGGCACCTGGTTGTATACGGCGCTCACCAAACTGGGCAGGCCGCCGTGCATGAACGTGGAGTCGCCTATTACCGCAACTACCTCTTTCTCACCGGCCTTGTTGAATCCGGTGGCATTGCCGATGCTGGCCGCCATGCAGAACACCGTGTGCAGCGCGTTGAAGGGCGGCAGCGAGCCGAGCGTGTAGCAACCGATGTCCCCTGTAGCCAGCACCCCGATCTCCTTCAGCGCCGTGAAGGCACCGCGGTGCGCGCAGCCCGTGCACAGCACAGGAGGCCGCGGCAGAATGGTTGCCTCGTCACCGAAATCACTCGGGATGGGAAGGTCGAGGAGGCCCGCCGCTACCAGGTCGGCGCTGAGCTCGCCGACGTTGGTGAACTTCTCCTTGCCCACGAGGTTGGTGATGCCGAAACTCGCCATCTCCTGCTCGATGAAGCCCTCGCTCTCCTCGACTACGTACACCGTGTCGAATCGAGAGCAGAACTCCTTCAGGCGCTTCTCGGGCAATGGGTAGAGCATGCCGAGCTTGAACACGGTCGCACCGGGCAGGACCTCCTTCACGTATTGATAGGGTATGCCGTGGCTGACGACTCCAACGCCGGTATCGCCTTCATCGACGACGTTACCCTCGAACTGTTCAGCGAACTCGCGAAGCCGACCCAGCTTCTGCTCCAGTTCCGGCCGACGAAAGCGCGCGTACACGGGAATCGCGTACTGGCTCACCTTGCGAGAGAACTGCTTCTTTTCCGGTTCAGTGCGATCGCCTGGCTCGGCGATACCCCGGGTATGTGCCAGCCGCGTTGTCGTACGCAGCATCACGGGAGTCTCGAACTGCTCGCTCACCTCGAACGCACGCTTGGTGAGCCACAATGCCTCGGCGGCGTCGCTCGGCTCGAACATGGGCACCTTGCCCATCTTGGCGAAATAACGGCTGTCCTGCTCGTTCTGTGAGGAATACATGCCGGGATCGTCGGCAACGAGCACCACGAACCCCGCATTGGTTCCGGAATAGGGAAAAACCATGAATGGATCGGCCGCAACATTCAGACCGACATGCTTCATGGTAACCATCGTTCGAACGCCTCCCAGTGCCGCACCCATCCCCTCCTCGAACGCAACCTTTTCGTTTGTCGACCACTGCGCGTCGATCTCTTCGTACGTGGCCAGGTTCTCCAGGACTTCGGTACTCGGGGTTCCAGGGTACCCGGCCGCAAACTTGACCCCAGCTTCCCAGGCGCCCTGGGCGACTGCGTCATTGCCGGACATCAACTTCTTCACTTGTTATCTCCAGTGAGTGTGATTTGAGAACCGTGAGCCGGCGGCCAAGGGCCGCGGATCAGCGACGAAGTAATGGTAACACGAGCGCGGCGAAAATAGGGAACAGCCTGGGGCACCGGGAACGTGTTGGGGCTCTAGATGCCCTTCGACTGCGGAATGATCTAACCGGGTGGAGTTTCAGACAGGCCTCCGACGCAAGGGTTCGTTTGTCCCAGGACCTGCAGCGCCGGATGCTGGTTTCGTGGGGGAGGCGCCCGCCTCCCCCAGTCTCACTAGATCAGATCTGCGACAGCCGCTTCGGTCCCGCTTCAACAACCTCAGGGGGGCAGCCGTCTTCGTACAGCTTGAAGTTCTCTATATAGCGTGCCGCCAAACCGTCGTAGGTCTTCCAGTACTCGTCCTTGTTGCCCCACGTGTTAGAGGGATCCAGCACCTCTGTCGGGACATCGGGACAGTTCGTTGGAACATCGAAACCGAACAGCTTGTCCTTGCGGAACTCGACCTTGTCGAGTTCTCCGTCCAGGGCGGCGTTCAAGAGCGCACGGGTGTGGTGGATACTCATCCGTTTGCCGATGCCGAACTTGCCTCCGGTCCAACCCGTGTTGACGAGCCAACACTGCGCGCCGTGTTTCTCCATCTTCTGCGCGAGCATGTTAGCGTACTTGAACGGATGATGAACCATGAACGGGGCACCGAAACATGCGCTGAAGGTGATCACAGGTTCGATCCCGAGTCCGGCTTCAGTGCCGGCAACCTTCGCCGTGTAACCGCTGATGAAGTGATACATCGCCTGCTCCGGGGTGAGCCGGGCGATCGGAGGTAGCACTCCGGATGCGTCACAGGTCAGGAAGACCACGTTCTTGGGATGGGTATGTACATACCGGTCCGGGACGACATTGGGAATGAACTCTAGCGGATACGAGGCTCTCGTGTTCTCCGTGAACTCGTCGTCGTCGAGGTCTATCATGCGCGACGCCGGGTCATACACGACGTTTTCGAGGATGGTGCCGTAACGACGCGTGCACGCGTAAATCTGCGGCTCGTGCTCGGCGGAGAGGTAGATCACCTTGGCATAGCAGCCGCCCTCGAAGTTGAAGACTCCACTGTCGCTCCAGCCGTGCTCGTCGTCACCGATCAGGGCGCGCTTGGGATCGGCCGAGAGGGTGGTCTTACCGGTTCCACTCAGTCCGAAGAACAAAGCCACGTCGCCGGTCTTCCCCACGTTTGCCGAGCAGTGCATCGCCATGACGCCCTGCAGCGGGAGCAGGAAGTTCATGATCGTGAACACCGTCTTCTTGATCTCTCCGCCGTAACTGGAGTTGCAGACAATAGCCAGGCGCTCGGCAAAGTTGATCATCATGGCCGTTTGAGTCCGCGTGCCGTCGACGCGCGGGTCCGCCTTGAACGAGGGCGCCGCGATCAAGGTGAACTCGGGAACGTGCTTCTTGTACTCGTCCAAGTTGTCGATGTTGATGAACATGTTGCGGGCGAACAGGCTCTGCCACGCGGAGTCGGTGATTACGCGAATCGGCATGCGATACTCCGGATCCGCCCCGACATAACAGTCCTGCACAAAAAGCTCTTCGTCCTGCAGAAATGCCTGTAATCTGCTCAGCAGGCCGGTAAACTTCTTCGGATCGCAGGGGCGGTTGTACTCACCCCAGGATATGTCATCTTCGGTCGTTGACTCGCGCACGATGAACTTGTCGGCCGCCGCCCGAGATGTGTGAACGCCCGTATTCACCAGCAGCGGTCCGCCAGCCGTCATGTGCCCCTCTCCGCGGAAGACGGCTTCCTCGTAAAGGCTCGCATCCGGAAGGTTCCAGTAGACGCGCTCCAGGTGCGTAAGACCATGGTTGCTCAGCTTGTAGTCACTGGCAAGGTCACCGGCTTCTTTTGCTGCTGGCGTATTGATTTTCAGATACTTCGCCATTTTGACTCTTCCTTGTGTCTAGGTGAGCTCTCAGCTCTCAGCTTTGGGCTGAAAGCTCCTCTACATCCAGTCCCGCACCAGCTTCCTGTCTCCAATGAACAGTTCATTGGGCGAATTCGGGTCTATTGCCCACTTCATGCGCTCGATTCCGTCAATGATGTCCTTGACCGAGCCGCAGGTCGACAACCTCAGGAAGCCCTCCATACCGAACTCCACTCCAGGGACGGTAACGACCCGGACCTTGTCCACGAGCATAGTCGCCAGCTTGGTCGAGTCCTTTGCGTAGACACTGAAGTCGGCGAAACAGTAGAATGTGCCGTCGGGCTTCTCGCATTTCACTCCGTCGAACGAGTTGAGGCGCGCCATCATTATGTCACGGTTGTTCTCCAGAGTGAGACGCAAGCTGTCTACGCCCGACTGAACGCCGTTCATCGCGGCCGCGGCAGCGTGTTGCAGCAGCGCCGACGGGCCGGATGTCTGATGGCCCTGGATGTTGGTCATCACCTCGATGAGCTTCTTGTTAGCGACCGCCCAACCGATTCTGAAGCCCGTCATCGCGTATTGTTTCGACACGCCGTTGATCACGACCAGCTTGGAGTTCTCACCGGTCTTCTTGGCGTACTTGTAACAGTTGATGGGTTGCTTGCCGTCGAAGATCAGCCTGTGGTAGATGTCGTCCATGATCAGGTACAGGCCCTTCTTCTCGCAGAACTGCACGATGTCCGCGATAAAATCCTCGGAGTACATCGCGCCGGACGGATTGTTGGGGCTGTTGATCATGACTGCTTTGGTGTAGGATGTGACAACCTGCTCGATGTCCTGCAACCTCGGGTAGAAGGTTCCGTCCTCCGGTGCGACGGGTACCGGAATGGCTCCGCACAGCTTCACCATCTCGGGATAACTGACCCAGTAAGGACTCGGGAAGATCACTTCGTCCTGGGGATTCAGGATGGCTTGCAGGCAAACCATTATGGCCTGCTTCGCTCCACCGGACGCCATCACGTTTTCCGGCTCGACCTTGCGGTCATAGAAATCGTCAGTGTATCGGATGATGGCCTTCTTGAGCGCCGGTATGCCATCGGCGGGTGTGTAGCGGATCTCCCCGGAGTTGAGTAGCGCGGAGGCCGCAACCAGTGCGTCGATCGGCGTTTTCGTTTTCGGCTCCCCCCCACCCAGGTGGATTACCGGCTCTCCCTTGGCTCGGAGGATTGCCGCGGTCTCGTTGAGCTTGAGAGTTGCAGATTCACCTATCGATTTTCCTATCAGGCTGATACTCATCAGTACTTCCTTTTCTGGATGCCTTTTTCAGCAGCAAATGCCGTCGATTCGGGGGCACGTTCGGCCTGGACCGCGGCAAGAGAGCCCCGCCGCACCACTGCGGGGGTACGAAACGTATACCCATCAGGCCAGAAAACCAATCCGGAATTCCGGCCCCCAACTGCGGCCTAGGCGCGATGTCGAAAACCCGGATAAACCGGCGGCGAGATCAGTGTGCCATCACGCTATATTACGTGCCCAAACGGAAGTGCGGGCAATAGTGTTTGGGGGCGCTGGAGAGTCGAGCCGGTCACAATCCGCTTCCGCTATGTTGCCTGATGCCGGAATGGGTCTTACCCTGTCATGTTCGGCCGGCCATGGCTTTGACCTTGGCGGGGTGGGGGCTCGAGACGCCGATGAGGCCGTTCGGTTTTGGTTTCGAACAGATAGTCATCCCTTTACGAGAAAAGCGATACCATGAACAAGTCACCTTACATCATCTACACTTGGACCGACGAAGCTCCAGCTCTAGCCACCTATTCGTTTCTGCCGGTGATCAGCGCCTTCGCCGGGGCGACCGGAGTACAGGTGGAGACGCGCGATATCTCTCTGGCGGGGAGAATCCTCGCCGTATTCCCGGACGCTCTCACCGAAGAGCAGAAAGTTCGCGATGACCTGGCCGAGCTGGGACGTTTGGTTGAGGAACCGGAAGCCAACGTCATCAAGCTGCCGAACATCAGTGCCTCCATTCCCCAGATGAAGGCGTGTATCGCAGAGCTTCAGGCCAAGGGATATGGGCTGCCAGATTACCCCGCGGAACCGGCCAACGACGAAGAGCGCGCCATCAAGGCCCGCTACGACACCGTCAAGGGAAGCGCGGTGAACCCGGTCATTCGTCAAGGGAATTCCGACAGGCGGGCTCCGAAGGCGGTGAAGGAGTTCGTGCGGGCCCACCCTCCCAGGCCGCAATTGAAGCCCTGGCCCGAGGACTCCAAAACCCATGTCTCTCACATGACTGGCGGCGATTTCCGGAACAATGAGAAGTCGGTGACATTGGAATCGGATACCGAAGCCCGGATCGAGCATGTTTCGGAGGATGGGACGGTGACGGTTTTGAAGGAGCCGCTGCCTCTCCTGGCCGGAGAGGTGCTGGACGGCACCTTCATGAGCAAGAAGGCTCTGGTCGAGTTCCTCAGGGAGCAGGTGAAGGACGCGAAGGAGAAGGGTGTTCTGTTCTCGCTTCACATGAAGGCCACGATGATGAAGGTGTCGGACCCAATCATCTTCGGGCACTGCGTTCGCGTGTTCTTCGAGGACGTATTCGCCAAGCATGCGGACACCTTTGCTGAGCTGGGCGTCGATCCCAACAACGGCTTCGGCGACGTGCTTGCGAGGATCGAGAGCCTCCCGGAAGAGCAGCGCTCTGCCATCGAAGCCGACATACAGGCGGTCTTGGATAACGGTCCGGCAATCGCCATGGTAGATTCGGACCGCGGCATCACCAACCTCCACGTGCCCAGCGATATCATCATCGACGCTTCCATGCCCCCGATGATCCGCGACTCAGGGCGCATGTGGAACGCCGACAATCAGCTCCAGGACTGTAAAGCCGTAATTCCCGATTCCAGCTATGCCGTTGTCTACGACGCCATGGTCCGTGATATCCAGGCCCACGGTCAGTTCGATCGCACCACAATGGGGAGCGTCCCCAACGTGGGGCTGATGGCGCAAAAGGCTGAGGAATACGGTTCCCACGACAAGACCTTCGAGGTTCCAGCCGACGGGACCATGCGGGTGGTGGACAAGAACGGGAACGTCCTCGTCGAGCACGCCGTGGAGGAGGGTGACGTGTGGCGGGCATGTCAGGCCAAGGATGCCCCCATCAAAGACTGGGTGGGCCTGGCGGTGAGACGGGCTCGGGCCACCGGGGCCCCGGCCGTCTTCTGGCTGGACGAGGGGCGGGCCCACGATGCCGAGTTGATAAAGAAGGTTGAGGCCTACCTGCGGGAGTTGGACACCGAAGGGGTTCAAATCGAGATCATGGCCCCCTTGGACGCTATGAAGTTCTCCCTGGAGCGGATTCGCCGAGGCGAGGATACGATTTCGGTGACCGGGAATGTCCTCAGGGATTACCTCACGGACCTCTTCCCAATCCTCGAGATCGGCACCAGCGCCCGGATGCTCTCGATCGTGCCCCTCCTGAATGGAGGTGGGCTCTTCGAGACAGGTGCGGGCGGGTCGGCGCCGAAGCACGTTCAGCAGTTCCTGAGAGAAGGACACTTGCGTTGGGATTCCCTGGGCGAGTACATGGCTTTGGGCGCGTCTCTCCAACACCTGGGGGAGCAGTTCGAGAATGTCGGCGCTCTGGCACTGGGTGAGAACTTGGATGCGGCTATTTCCAGCTACCTCATGAACTCCCGGTCGCCCGGCAGGAAGGTCCACGAACTGGACAACCGGGGGAGCACGTTCTATTTGACCCAGTATTGGGCCCGAGCCATTGCAGATCAGAAGAAGGACCCGGCGCTGGCCGAGCGTTTCAAGCCGGTGGCGGCGGCACTGGAGGAGAACGAAGAGACGATACTCTCGGAGATCAACGCAGGCCAGGGACACGCCCAGGACATCGGTGGGTACTACAACCCCGATCTGGACCTCGCCACTCGCGCCATGTGTCCCAGTGCGACGCTGAACGCGATCATCGAGGGGTTGTGAGGACGTGAACGAGTGCTACTGCTGACGGTTCGGGAACGCGATCGCCGATAGTCTATAGCTGAACCGCCCTGTCCATGATGACGAAGCGCCGGGAGCATATGCCCCGGCGCTTCTTGATAGTAGAGATGAGAAGAATTACACCGACCCTACGCGGAACTCCTCAGCTCCCATCTCAATCCGGACTCACGACCTGGAAAAGGACGTGGTTCTCAATCGAGTAGAACAGGGGCGCCACGAGAGTATTCGGATACCTGCGGCTGAGCCGCAACGCTTCTTCTCTGGCGAATTCGACCGAGTTCCCGACGTCGTTATTGGGAGCGTCCGACTCGAAGTGCTCCTGCGCCTCCTGCTCGCTCCAACCCCCATTGTCGGCCAGGCCTCGCACGAACGTCTGGCCGCGATTGGACACTCCGGCCATTGCGCACTGGTCATGTGCTATTAGACAGATTGTTCTCACGCCGCTGGCAATTGCCAGGGACATGTGGAACTCAAGACCACGGAAGTTGGCGCCGCCCAGACGCATCACGAATGCGAGATTCGGAGCAATTCGAAGCTGGATCCGATAGTCCATGCAGGTGCCGACGAGCAACTCCGGCTTCGCGTGTTCCTGAAACGGCGCAGCCAGATTGTGATATAAAAACAGGGTTTCGATCGGCGTGCGCCGGTATTCAGGCACGATGTCTTCGATGGTCTTCACCGGCCAACAGCCTGGCGGCGGCGGCGGAGGTTGGGTGACTGGTGACATGTTGTGAATTACTCCTCTCGAGAGACGCCTATTCGGCGCGTTTCCGATTTCCGCCGGTTACTCGTGGTTCCGAGACCGTGTGTTCGCTCACTGTAACTGCACGGGCATTCCCATCGCCGGCCAGATCACCCACACGAACACCGTGAGCACGGCGACGAGCAGTATGCTGGCTGGAATTCCAGCCTTGAAGAACTCACCGGTAGTGAACTGTCCGCTGCCGTAAGCAATGGCGTTTGGCGCCGCCCCGACTAGGAAGAGGAACGGCATTCCCGCGGTAACGAGTGATGCAAACAGGATCACCTCGGGCGCTACTCCCACATACGGCGCCACTACCAGTGCAACGGGCATCGAGATCGCGATTGCCGCTACATTCATTATTGCGTTGGTCATGATCATCACGAACACCGCCATCGCCATGACGAAGACCAGCCAATGGCTCTGTTCGAACAGGCTGAGCCAGTGCACGGCCATCCATTCGGCGGCTCCGGTTTCCCACATGCAGAACCCTATGCTCATCGCGCCCCCGAACAGCAGCACGATGTTCCACGAGGTGCCCTCCAGATCGTCGAGGTCGACGATCTGGAAGATGAAGAACAGCACCGCCGCGAGCATGATGAATCCGCTCTTGTCGATGGGCTGCAAGAAGGGAATGAACGAGCGGAGACTCAACAACAAGATCGTCGTGCCCACTATGACGAGGGACAGGATCTCATTCCGCGTTATCGGGCCGAGGCTGGTGTAGAGTTTGGCGACGCGCTCGCGCAGCCCCGGGATGGTCTTTTTCTCCGGCGGGTAGTACAACATGAAGAACACCCAGAGCAGGAATGTCATTAGCACTCCCACCGGGAACATGTAGTACGTGAGCTGGAAGAACGTAATCGGCCTCCCCGTTATGTCGAGGAAGAAACCGATCGCCACCGCGCCTCGAGCCGCTCCCAAAAGAGTGATGATGCTGCCGGCGCCCGCCACGAATGCCATCCCCATGAAGAGGCCCTTGCCGAAGTTGGTGGGCTCCACCTCCTCGGTGTACAGGGCGTAGATAGCCAGGAACAGGGGGAAGACGGTCGCGGCAACGGCGGTGTGTGCCATGATCAACGTGAGCGCCGACGTCATCACGAAGCAGCCCAGGTAGATCATACTTGTGCGCTCGCCCACCAGGGTGAGCATCTTGTAGGCCGCCCGCCGCGTGATGCCGGTCTTGGTGAACACCATTCCAAACAGCAGCGATCCAAAGATGAACCACACGGAAGGGGCCATGAAATCGGTGAGAGCGTCCCTGGCGGGCCGGATCAGGAGCAGTGCCTGCACGACGCCGATCATTATGCTGGTGACGCCTATGGGAATCACCTCGGTTACCCACCAGATGGCGGCAAGGAAGAAGAGTGCGATGGCCGCTTTTCCTTCTCGACTGAGCGGGAAGGACTGACCCTGCGGATCGACGGCCGGGTCGGGAACGGGAGCGAAGTAGACGATCGAGAACATCGCTGCTCCGAGCAGGAGGAAGACGATTCTCTTCCAATCGGTCTTGCCTGTCTCAGCCGTACCTACCGGATGAGGCCCCCCCGCGGACTTGTCGGCGCAAGCGTCGTGGACTCCGTTTGCGATCGAGACAGTGCCTGGCACTTTGCGTTCAGTCATAGCAGAGTGATAGCTCTACGGCGATTGTTGGGTTATTGGATCAATGCTGGCGCCAGTCGGATGCGGCTACCTGAGCAACTGTGCGAGCTCTTGGAACACGTCGACCGATCGGACTACACCGACCACCTGACCGTCCTCGAGCACCGGTAGCAGGTTCAGATCGAGCAGTACCATCTCGTAGATTGCCTTGATAACATGGTCGTCGGCATTGATGATCGCCCTGATCGGATGCATCACGTCACTCACCGGCCTGCCGGCCTGTTCGCGTATTCCTTTGATGACGTGGTCGTAGGATAGTTCTGAGAGATTGGGGTCTACGGCCACATCGAAGAGTTTCTTCCTGTACTCGAGAGGCTTGCTCAGGAGGAATCGAGGCTCCAAACCCCGCATGATGTCGCGTCGTCTGACGTAACCCACGTATACGCCTATCTCATCGTACACGAGCAGCACGCGCGGCAGCGACTTGCGGAGCGCCACCTCGAGCTGAGTGCTCTCGATAACGTCCACCGCTTCCCGCAGGGTGGTGTTGTCCCGGACGCACGGATACTGCTCCAGCGGCACCATGACCTCGCCGACTGTTCTCATCTCGCCCGTGTCCGGCCCGGACTGCGCAGCCATCGTTCTCACCAGCCCTTCTTCTTCAAGATGTCCGAGATTTTCTTCTGTACCCGCTCGTCGTCGATCTTCGACCTCCTATAGGCCGCGTCCTCGATGACCGATGTGAGGGTTTCGATGCCAGCCGGCTTTTCCAAGAGATCCAAGGCGCCGAGCTTCATGGCATCCACCGCCTGCCGCAGCGTTGCCTGTCCGGTGAGCAGGATGACCTGCAAGTCCTGGTTGATCTCGAGAAGTCCCTTCAGCGTCTCGACGCCGTCCATGCCGGGCATCGCCATGTCCAGCAGTATGGCATCGAAGGTATGCTCCCGGGCCTTGGCCAGAGCTGAGAGGCCGTCCGTCGCCGTTTCGACCTTCAGGCCTCGTGCTTCGAGGCGTTCGGCCAGAACGCTCACGAAGTCTACCTCGTCATCCACCAACAACACCGAGCAATCGCTCATTTGATCACCCTCCTGCGGTTCGACCGCTACTGCTCTTCGGTTGTGGCGGAGAGCAGCGTCCGCACCAGTACGTCGATGTCGACCGGCTTCATAAGATAGTCAAACGCTCCCAACTGCATGCCTTTTTCGACGTCCTGGGCGGAGCCGTGCCCGGTCAACAGAATCACTTTGAGACCGGGTCTTTCGTTCTTGATCCTTCTGATTACCTCCAGGCCGCCGATTCCCGGCATCTTCACATCCAGCAACACCACGTCGCACGGTGTGTCTTCCAGGTATTTCAGCGCTTCGGCTCCCGTAGTAACACCTGTGGCATCGAAACCCCGCAAGTTCAGACGTTCCTTGAGGGCGCTGACGAGTTCGTCCTCGTCGTCCACGATCAAGACACGCAGTCCTTCCATCATGCCGCTCCTAAACCGAAGGCTTGTTTCTTGGCAGCGTTATCGTGAAGGTAGTTCCTTCTCCCACTTTGCTTTTCACGCTGATCTGTCCGCCCAGCTTCTGAACTATTCCGTAGGTTATGGACAGTCCCAATCCGGTGCCCGACCCCTTCTTCGTCGTGAAGAACGGGTCGAATATGTGGTCCAGGGCCTCCTGGGGAATGCCTGTGCCGTCATCGGTGACGCTTACGGCCACTTTGTCGGTGCCAACCTCGCGGATTCCGATCTGGAGGTGTCCGCCATCCTCCATCGCCGCGAACGCGTTGTTGATAATGTTCAGAAACACCTGTTGGAGCTGCGCGCGGTCGCTGACCACTGCCGGCGGCTCCTCTGGGTAATCGAATTCCACCTTGATGCTGCGGTAGCTGGCTTCCTTATCGAGGAAACTCAACACATCCCTCAGCAGGTCGTCGAGATCGATGTTGCCCCACTGGACTTCCATGTGTTTTGCGAAGCCCAGCAGGCGGTGGGTAATACCTCCGCAACGTTCGGCTGATTTCAGCACCGAGTTGACCAATCCGACCAGCTTCTCTTTGGGCGGGAGTTCCTCGGAAAGCATTATGTAGTCTTTGAGCAGACCGGCCTTCTGGTTGATTATCGAGAGCGGATTGTTGATCTCGTGCGCCACGCCCGCACCCAACCGTCCGATCGCGGCCATCTTGTTGGTGTATTCCATCTTGTGGAACAGCGCCGCGCGCTTGCGGTCGGATTCCTGCACCCTGTTCACCATGCGCCTCGTACCCAGCACGATGACCGCGAGAATCAAAACTATGCTGACCAAGAGGAACGCCAGAAGTGTACGCCTCAACGAGATCAACTCCGCGTCCAGCACATCCCGCGGGCTCACCAGCACAATCGTGAAGGGCGAATCGGCGACTTGAGCGTAACTCACGATCAGCGACCGCCCTTCCTGCTCCACCTCGATCAGTTCCGCGCGCGCGCTGCTGGGAAGCTCCGGCAAGGGTACGGGGTCGAGTACCTCTCCGTAGAAGCGCGACGGGGTCTGCAGCACACCGTCGCCGCTCACTATGAAGGCGTCGCTGGATTGTGCGGGAACGAAGGAAAGCGCCAGGCGGTCGAGCACGTCGGTGTCGATCGTGGTGCGCAGGAGGAAAACGTGATCATTGCCAAGGTCCTGCTGTATTGCGATGACGAAATGGGGGAAGTTGCGGTAGCCCATGAACACGTCACTGACATGCACGCCCCGTGTGCGGACCTCGTGAAACCAACTCTGTTCGCTGTAATCCCGGCCCTCCAATTCGTATGGGCCGGCGTACGCAACCTGCACTCCATTCTCATCGACGACTCCAACGTCCACAATGCCGCCGAAGGCCTGCTTCATGTTGGCGAGCAGCCTATCCAAACGTCCGTAGTCGCTCAGTTCCTGAAACGTCCTTTCTCTGACTACCAGCCGGAGCGCTGACAACCGCTCGGAAAGGAACGATTCCAGCGATTGTTTGCCGTTTTCCGCGAAGCGAACCAGTGGCCGCGTCTGCTCCGCACGGAAAACCTCGGCGTAGCGGTTGTCGCTGATCCAGGCAATGATGAGCAACGGCACCACGGCTACCAGCGAAGCGGAAAGAGCCGTTGTGGTCAGGAGCTTGCGATAGCGGCGGCTAGACAGCAATCGCTGAGGGTCGGCCTCCTCGATATACTCGTCCTTCATTATCCCTCGGAACGCGCCCGACCAGCATTGCGAACTGATTCGATGAGCTGTCCGATGTCGACGGGCTTGCGCAAGTAGTCGAACGCTCCCAACCTGCGAGCTTCCTCCTCGTCTTTGTCGGAGCCGTGACCGGTCAGGATGATGACGGCGACGTGCGGATAGGCCTGCTTGACGTGCCGCAGCACTTCCATGCCGTCCATGCCGGGCATCCGCAAGTCGAGTACTATGACGTCCGGAGTTTCTTCCTCGATCATGTTCAACGCCTGCTGGCCATCCAAAGCCACGTCGCTCCCGAGATCACGCATCTCCATCCGCTCGGCCATAGTACGAACCAGGTCCTCCTCGTCGTCCACCAGCAACACCTTCAAGGCTTGATCCGGAGCTTTTTCGGTGGCGGGCGGTTCCTTGGCGGCCGGCTTGGTGCGCTCCTTTTCCATCACTTCCTTCGCCATATCCGGCACTCCCCCTTCGGCGAAGGCCGCGGCCGTCATGCTCCTGTCCATCTCTTCCCTCGAGTCCTTCACAAACTCGGCTGCAGCCTGGACGCTCTTCTGCCAGGCCGACCGGATGGCCGAGAGAATCTGGTTCGTGTCGGCCGGCTTCTGCAGATATTGGAATGCCCCCAGCCTGCGAGCCTCCTTCTCGTCCTGCTCGGAGCCGTGACCCGTCAGGACCACGACCTGGACATTGGGATGCTCGTTCTTGACACGCTCCAGCACCTCCATTCCGTCAATGCCGGGCATGCGGAGATCGAGAACCATTACGTCGGGGGGGTCTTCCTCGACCATCTGCAATGCCTCTTCACCGTTCAAAGCCACGCGACTCCCCACGTCACGCAGCTGCATCCGTTCGGCCATGGTCCTCACATATTCTTCTTCGTCGTCTACGAGCAGCACGTTTATCTTGTGCATCGTTTCCTCTGTGCTTGGGACGTTGGGTATTCCGTAATAGTGTGTTCTGGATACCAGCTTCGGCGCAATCGGCCCGGCGCCTCATTCATTGGCGGCTAAGGGGAAGCTGATTCTAAAGTGGCATGGCACGTTGCCGACGTCCACTTCGGCACCCAAAAGTTCCGTTATCTCGATGAGACTGCTCCAACAGGATGCCTCTGAAGGAGCTGGCAACTCTGCGCCGTTCTCTGTCTCAACCGAAAAATCGGTTGCTGGGACCCCTCCATTGTAACCGGAATTCATAACAACAGTACCAGGCTGCGGCAACTGTTCCAGGCAGCATTCGACGCCGGTAAACAGCGCCATTTGGAGGTGCAGGCGGTTGACGGAAAACGTCGCGTCATTGTTTCCAGGCCGAGCTTCGACGCTATGCCCCTTCTGCTGGGCGGGGCGAGCTGCGAGCAGAGCCACCTGGGCGGCCTCTTGATGAAGTTCGATTTGGTCCCGATCGTGATCCAGGCTGTGAGCGAACCGGTTGAGCGTCGACATCAAATTGGTTCCCCGCTCCACTTGGGCGCCGATGCGAGCTATGGACCTCTTGAAGCTATCGGTATTCAGCGGCCGTCCCTTCTCGAGGGCGAACGCCATATCTTCCATCAACCCGGCCGACTCGTTGATTATGGCAAGGACGTTTCGGATCTCATGCGTGGTGCCGGTAGTGATTTTTGCCAGGAATCTCGCCTCTCGGTTTCCGGACGTCATAATGCCTTTCTGCGCTGAGGGCTTTTGTTTGTTGTACCCTGACCGTTTAGTATATCGCATTGATCCGCTCCATTGCCAGTGACAAAAGGAGCGAAAATATGGGAAGACACGCAAAGTACGTCAGCGTTGATGCCGGCGGTAGCCAGAGACGTCCGTGACACGAAAAGTGGTGATCGGAATTCACGGGATGGGCAATAAGCCGCCCAAAGAGCTTCTGGAACGCTGGTGGCTCGAGTCTCTGGGTGAGGGGCTTGAGAGAAACGGGTTGCCGGATCACGCCTTCCGGTTCGAGTTGGTGTATTGGGCTCACCATCTCCACAAATTTCCCTACGATCCGAACCTGGAGGATGAAGACGATCCCTTGTTCCTGAGCGAGCCTTACGCACCGTCGCTCGGAAAGCCGGAGCCGCGGCCCTCAGAGCTACGCAGGAAGGCGCTCGGCCTAATCGAACGGGTCATCGACAAGCTACTACTCAACGACGACATGACAGTCAATTACAAGTCGATTACCGGTTCGATAATTCGTAAGCACTTCAAGGATCTGGAGATCTACTACTCTGCGGGGTGTGTGGGCGAGAAAGACAAAGGTCGCATGGTGCGCAACGTGATTCGAGGCGATCTACTCCGCGCACTGCGCAAGCACAAAGACCGAGACATCTTGCTGATTGCACATTCCATGGGCAGCATAATCGCATACGACGTGCTGACGAGAGATGCGCCCGAAGTGATGATAGACACTCTGGTCACGCTGGGGTCTCCACTGGGACTGCCGGTCATCCTGTCCAGACACGTTCAGGAAAAACGAGATCTACTCGAGACCGCCAAGCCTCTAACGACTCCGCCGAACGTGCTGCGGCACTGGTACAACCTGTCCGATCTCCAGGACAGGGTCGCATTCAACTACGATCTCGCCGACGATTACGCTCCAAACGCCGAGGGCGTAGGGGCCGAGGACAAGATCGTACACAATGACTATGAGGTGTACGGCAGGCCCAATCATCACAAGGTCTACGGCTATTTGAGGACCAAGGAGATGGCGCAGATACTCCACGAGTTTCTGACGGAAGAGAGAGGCCCGCCCTTGCGGACGTTGAGCGAGATGCTGCGACGGACATGGAAAAAGATGGGGCACCGGATAGCCGGCGCGGTATTCCGCGCAGAAATGCAAGCAGGCCCGGCCGGGCTGGAGAGAGAGCATGAATCGTGACGATATGATCGGACGTTTGAGGGACGGGTCGATTCTCTGGGATTTCATCATCATCGGTGGCGGCGCCACCGGCATGGGAGTGGCCGTAGACGCCGCGTCCCGCGGTTACAGACCGCTACTTCTGGAGCAGAGTGATTTCGGCAAAGGAACGTCGAGCCGCAGTACCAAACTCGTGCACGGAGGCGTTCGCTACCTCCAGCAGGGTAACGTGGCACTGGTCTTGGAGGCACTCAAGGAACGGGGTCTGCTGAGGCGTAACGCCCCGCACCTGGTTCACGATCTCCCGTTCATAGTACCCGTGTACGACTGGTGGGAAGGCCCGTTCTACGGAATCGGCCTGAAGCTGTACGACCGGTTGGCAGGAAAGCTCGGCTTCGGCGATTCTGTGCATCTCAGCAGAAAAGAGACCGTCGAACGGCTGCCGACGATCGAGACGGACGGGCTGAGAGCCGGCGTTGTTTACCACGACGGCCAATTCGATGATGCGCGGCTGGTAATCAATCTGGCACAGACGGCGGCCGAGCAGGGTGCTACTCTCGTCAACTACGCGCAGGTGAAAGCGCTCCGGAAGAAGAACGGGATCGTGAACGCCGTGGTGGCAGTCGACGAGGAGACGGGCACCGAGTACACGGTTTACGGCAACGTTGTCATCAACGCGACCGGCGTGTACACCGACTCGATACGGCGTATGGACGATCCAAACTGCCCGCCGATGATACGCCCCAGTCAGGGTGTTCACATCCTGTTGGACAGTTCGTTCCTTCAGAGCGAGACGGCAATCATGGTGCCGCACACCGACGACGGGCGTGTTCTGTTTGCCATCCCGTGGCTTGGCAGGGTGGTTGTCGGAACCACGGACACCGAGGTGGACGGCACACCGCTCGAGCCCAGAGCCGCCGAGGAGGAGGTCGAGTTCCTGCTGTCACACGCCGCTCGGTATCTCACGCACGACCCGGAGCGGAAAGACATTCTGAGCGTGTTCGCCGGGCTCAGGCCTCTCGTGAGTCTGTCCAAGGGAGAGGAAAACACGGCGGCAATCTCGAGGGATCATACCGTAAACCTGTCCAGGTGCGGCCTGCTCACCATCGCCGGCGGCAAGTGGACCACGTACAGGAAGATGGCGGAAGACACGGTTGACCAGGCGGCTCTCGTTGCGGGGCTGCAGACGAGACCGTGTGTGACCCGGGACTTGAACATCCACGGGCACCTGCACCACGCGGAGCGGTACGGGCTACTGGAAGCCTATGGATCGGACGCTCCCGAGGTGGGAGCTTTGCTGCGCGAGAGCGACGAACTCGGTGAGTTCCTGCCGGGCAGTTCCGAGGTGCGCGCGGGGCAAGTCGTCTGGGCGGCACGGGAGGAGATGGCTCGCACGGTAGACGACTTCTTGTCCAGACGTACGCGCATGCTGGTGCTCGACGCTCGCTCCAGTTTGCAGGCGGCTCCGGTGGTAGCCGATTTGCTTGCCAAGGAGTTGGGGCGGGACGAGGAGTGGAGGGAGAACCAGGTGCGCTCTTACAGCGAGTTGGCGAAAGGGTATCTGCCCTGACTCGATTGGACCTCCATGCCTCACGCTCGGTTCGTTTCGTCGGTCCGGCCTTGCTCGTCTTGTTGAGCGGACCTTGGCTTTCCTCGCCACTCCCGGCGCCACCGGGCACTTCTGCACTCAGCAAGCCGTCGATTTAGAAATCGAAACAGTCCATTCGAAACTCGAAATGACTCATCCCGAATTCGAAATG
>CAZOJI010000024.1:55867-68264 GCA_964580055.1 uncultured Gemmatimonadaceae bacterium
CGCGAACTCGAAATGGTCCATCGCGAACTCGAAATGGTCCATCGCGAACTCGAAATGGTCCATCGCGAACTCGAAACGGTCCATTTGAAATTCGAAATGGCCCGTTCGAAACTCGAAAAAGGCCGTTCGTGGAGGCGACTTGACCTTCGAAATGCGAGTGTCAGGCGTGTTCCGGTGCGGCAGCGCCATCCAAAACGCGGGAAACCTCTTCGCCCGTCATTTCCTCACGTTCGCGTAACATGGCCGCGACCTTTTCGAAGCTCTCCAGGTTCTGTTTTAGCGTCTCCAGGGCCGTGCCGTAGCACTCTTCGAGGATTCGCTTCACCTCCTCGTCAACCTCCCGGGCGGTTGTCTCACTGTACTTGGGCCGTTGGGCTATCTCCTCGCCCAAGAACACCTGCTGGTGCTGGCCGCCGGCAGCCATGGGCCCCAATCGCTGGCTCATGCCCCAATCGAGAATCATCCTCCGCGCGAGGTCGGTCGCGCGCTTTAGGTCGTCTTCGGCGCCGTTGGTGGCGGTCCCAAAGGCGGTGTCCTCGGCCGCCCGCCCGCCCAACAACACGGTGATTCTGTTCAACATATGCTCGCGGCTGAATATGTACTTGTCCTGTTCGGGGAGTTGCTGCGTCACTCCCATGGCCCGGCCGCGCGGCACTATGGTCACCTTGTGTATTGGATCGGAGCCGGGCAACAGGGCTGCTATCACTGCGTGCCCGGCCTCGTGATGGGCCAGCATCTTCAGCTCTTCTTCGGTGAGAGCCAGCCCGGTGCGCTTGAGGCCCATCAACACCTTGTCGCGGGCGTTCTCAATGTCCTCGGTGTGAATAGCCTTGCGTTCACTGCGGGCCGCCAACAATGCAGCTTCGTTGAGGAGATTGTCCAGGTCGGCGCCGCTGAAGCCCGGGGTGCTCTGGGCCAATTTCTCCAATTCCACGTCTGGGTCCAGAGGCTTGTCGCGCGCATGCAGCCTGAGTATCTGCAACCGCTCAGTGCTGGTGGGCAGATCCACGGCGATCCGCCGGTCGAATCGGCCCGGGCGCAGCAGCGCAGGATCCAGTATGTCGGGCCGGTTTGTGGCGGCCATCACGACCACGCTCTGCGTGGGCTCGAACCCGTCGAGTTCGGACAACAGCTGGTTCAGCGTCTGCTCCCGCTCGTCGTGTCCTCCGCCAAGACCGGCACCACGGTGGCGTCCGATGGAGTCCAGCTCGTCTATGAAGATGATGGCGGGAGCCGCCTTCTTGGCGCTGTTGAAGAGATCCCGCACACGGGAGGCGCCCACGCCGACGAACATCTCCATGAAGTCGGAGCCGGTGATGCTGAAGAAAGGTGCCTCGGCCTCTCCGGCTACCGCGCGTGCGAGCAGAGTCTTTCCGGTGCCCGGAGGTCCCAATAACAGCACACCCTTCGGCACCTTGCCGCCCAGTGACTCGAAGCGGCCGGGGTCCTGAAGGAACTGCACTACCTCGCGTAGCTCCTGCTTCGCACCCTCGGCACCGGCGACGTCGTCGAAGCTCGTGTGCTCGACCTGCCGGTCGTACAGCTTGGCGCGGCTCTTTCCCACCGACAAGACATTCTGGCCCTGCCCCTGCATCCGCCGGTTCATCAAGAACGCAAATCCGAGGAAGAGCAGGAAGGGAAGCGCGAACAAGAGCATGGTACCCCAGACTGAGGAACCGCTCTCAGGCCTGGTGCGCACTTCGACCTGATTTTCCTCGAGCATGCTCAACAGTTGGTTGTCACCGAATGCTGGAACGTAGGTCTCGAAGTTTTCATACGTGGTCGTGTCACCCGCCGCAGTAGCCTCTTCTATCGGTTGGCTCAGCTTTCCTCGAATACGGTTACCCTTGAGAGTCACCTCGGACACGTTGTCCGACTGAACCTGCTCTCTGAACTTGCTGTAGCCCAGAACGGGATATTCCTCCCCACCGAAACCGAGCGCATCGCGGAACAGAACGAGGATCGTCACGCCAATCAGAATCCATATCAGCGATCGGGACAGCGGGCTGGGAGAAGTGCCGCGATCCTTGGGTTGGACCTTGCGGGTCTTTTGACTGCTTCCGGAGTCCTCCACCTCTTTTTTCCCTTCACGAAACCGACCGAGGTCAACGCACTCTGCTGGTCAACAAGTTCCAGAACTGTGCGCCGTCCCACAACTGGGCAGAACAGCAATTCTCTGTAGGGTTTTTCCCTATCGTTTTCGCGGTCGGGTTCTCTATACTGGAGTCTCGGGAGACGAGAAGACCGATAGCGCGGCCTGTTTGAGGATCGGCAAGGTTGAAGCGGTGATGGCAAAGGAACGTCCACGGGGGTTGAGAAGCGGCATAGAGTGGGGCCACCGTCAGGGTGCCCCTGCACCCTCAGGGCATTCATCCAGCATCGAAGCATTCGCCAAGATCGAGTTGTGCCCGCAACGTTGAGGCATCCTCTGCGCATTAAGGCATTTCCCCAGGAATACGGTCGGGAGACTTCCGATGGGCCCCGGTGGCCGTGGGCCGATGTCCTATCGGGCGGCGAAATGTGAAAGTCAGTCCATATAGCCGCTCAGGCGAACGGAGACTGGAAATAGCTGCCGAGCGGCGCGGCAAACAAGGAGACTAACTGTGACCCTCGACCGATCTGAAGAACTCGTCAAATCACTTCGGGAATCGTTTTTGAATGACGAAGCGGTGGCCGACGTCGACCAACTGGAGACTCACTTGTCGTGGGTTCTGCTAGCCGGGCGGCACGCATACAAGATCAAGAAGCCCGTGAACCTCGGCTTCGCAGATTTCTCGACACTGGAACGCCGCCGCTTCTACTGCGAAGAAGAGCTTCGTTTGAATCGTCGCCTCGCCCCGCGGCTGTATGTCGACATGGTCCCGATCTCCGGAGACTCGGAGAACCCTGTAATCGGCAGTGACGACCCTGCGATCGAATACGCCGTTCAGATGCAGCGGTTTCCTCAGGACGCACTGCTCAGCAGAGTGATCCAGCGGGGGGAGCTCACCGGAGCTCACATCGACCGCTTGGCGAACGACGTTGCTCGGTTCCATGAGAACGCGGAAGTGGCCGGCCCGGCGAAAGCGTACAAATCTCCCGATGCCGTGGAGAAGCCGGTGTTGACGACGCTCGATCAGTTGGAACGGACTGAAGCCCTAACCCAGAGAGAGCCACAGCTGGAGCGTTTGCGTTCTTGGGCCGAAGACGAGTACTCGGCGAAGCGGGCGACCATCGTGGCGCGGAAGGCGGACGGATTCGTTCGTGAATGCCATGGCGACATGCACTTGGGAAACATGATCCTCCTCGGTGACAGGGTAATACCCTTCGATGCCATTGAATTCAACGAGGAATTCCGCTGGATCGACGTCATGTCGGAGATCGCCTTCACTGTCATGGATCTCGAAGATCGCGGTCGCCGGGATCTTGCCCGGAGGTATCTCAACGCCTACCTGGAACAGACCGGTGACTACGAGGGCCTGGCTCTACTTCCTTTCTACTTGACGTATCGCGCGCTGGTGCGCGCCAAGGTCGATGCCATCCGGTTGTCGCAGGCTCCCGCTCAGGTGTCCGTGCGCAGCGACCTCAGAGTCGAGGCCTTGGACTACCTCGAGCAGGCGGAACGGCATACTCAGCCTTCGAAGCCTGAGTTGATCATTACACACGGACCCACGGGAAGCGGCAAGACGACCGTTGCCAGGAGATTGGTGGAGCTGCTGGGGGCAGTCCAGATCCGCTCGGACATAGAACGCAGACGTATGTTCAGAATCGAGTCCGAGCTAGCCGCTTCCGGACTGGGTGCGGGCGTCGACGAGGGGATCTACTCACCCAAGGCCACGCAAGCATGCTACGAGCGGCTCGCTGAGCTGGCGACGGCCGTGTTGCGCAGCGGTCTGTCGGTGATCGTCGACGCGACCTTCCAAACCCGTGAGCAGCGCGATCTCTTCTCGAAAGTCGCAACTCGAGAGACCGCTCCGTTCCGGATTCTGGATTTCCAAGCTGAGCGCGAGACACTCGCGAAGCGGGTGGAAGCACGCGCTGAGATCGACACTGACGCATCCGAGGCGGATCTAAACGTCCTCGACCACCAGTTGGACAGAATGGAGCCACCCTCGGACAACGAACTGGCTCACGTAATCGTGCTCGACGCACGAAACCGCGTGGACTCTCTGGCCGAAACCGCGGCGTCACGTCTAAGCGAAAGCGAGCGCCTGTAGTGACTCCGCCGCTCGATCAGCTTCAAGAAGTTGGTCGAATTGTCGTTGCAATGGCGTTGGGGGGCTGGTCGGCTACGAACGCGAGTTGTCCAACAAACCGGCTGGAATCCGCACTCATATGCTGGTGGCGGCGGGAGCTGCCCTCTTCCTGGAATTGGGCAATCTGATTGCGAAACAATACGCTTCCTATCTGGGAAACGATCTGCTCAACCTGGATCCCTCACGAATTCTGGTTGCAGTGATCATGGGCGTGAGTTTCCTGGGAGCTGGAACCATTGTACGCGATCCGACGCGAGGCACGGAGGGTCTGACCACTGCCGCGTCGACGCTGATGACGGCTGCTATCGGGGTGAGTGTAGCAGTTTCGCAATGGGTGCTCGCAGGGGGAGTAACGCTGTTGACGCTCTTGACCTTGAGGACTATGAATCTGCTGGACAAGAAAGTCTCTCGCAAGCGGGCTAACCCGAAACTGAATTGAACACCGCGACGGTCGTGTGGGGTAGCATCGAAGAGCAGGTCAGAAAAGACGACATGATGCCCGTCTGGGCTCGCTACTACGATGGCCAGGGGATTCTCGCACGCATCCTGACCTTCCACGACTACCGCATCATGGACGAACGCCTGGTACCCGCCCGGATGGTGGTTCATCCGGAAGACAAGCCGGGAGAGAGCACTACCCTCTGCAAGATGCGCCCCAAGCACATCGCAGAATCGAGGCAGGCGGGCTGCACGGGAAGATGGTGCTGCTTGGGCCGGATCACTCTGAAGACTGATACGCTGGCGTACCGGGCCAGACACCACGAAGTCGCCTTTCTGCGGGCGCCGGATACGCCGTGCTCGACAATCGGAAAACTACCTACCCCTTACACGGTGATGGACCGGGGTCGTCGCGCCAAAAAGTGTCGGATGTCAGGCGCGGACTGACACCGCTACAGTAAGTTGTCGCCACGAGTGTTTGAACGATGCCCATCCGATTCGGGCAGGTGAGGAGGATAGATGCGCGGCGAAGGTTTGCTGGAAACGCACATTCCCGAGAGAACTGCGTCGGTAGCGGTGGACAGGAACATCCTGCCGGACCGCTTAATCGTGGTGAGCAACCGCTTGCCGTACACAATAGAGGTCGACGGGGACCGTGTGAATTTGAAGCCGGGGGCGGGGGGGCTCGTCACGGCCCTGGATCCCGTGTTGCGGTTCACCGGCGGTCTGTGGTTCGGATGGACCGGCAGCCATGCGCCGGCGCCTGATGGTATTCAGGTAGCGGAGCGCTTGGAGGGTGGAGCGGGCGACTACGAACTCAGGCCTGTGCAGCTCAGCGAGGAGGACGTCGATCGCTACTACCTCGGATACTCCAACAAGAGCATATGGCCGCTGTTTCATTACTTCCAAGAGCACTGTGAGTTCATTGACGCGAACTGGAAAGCATACGTGGCGGTCAACCGGAAGTTCGCCGAAAAGGTGGTCGCGGAGCACAGAGAGGGCGATCTGATCTGGATTCACGATTACCACCTGATGCTGGCCCCGAAGATGATCAGAGACGAGCTTCCGGAGGCCAACATCGGCGTGTTTCTGCACATCCCCTTCCCGGCGCCGGAGCTGTTCCAGGTCGACCTGCACGCGCGCGACATACTCGAGGGCCTACTGGGGGCCGACCTCGTCGGTCTTCACACTCCGTCGTATGCGCGGAACCTGATTCGCGCGGTAGCGGAACTGACCGACTGGCGTTACTCGATCAGCGACGGTTGGGTTCGTAGCAACGGTCGTTACGTGAGAATCGGTGGTTTTCCGATCAGCATAGACTGCGGCCAGTTCATCGAGATGGCTAAACGCCCTGGAATCGACGACGAGATCCGCTCCATTCGCGACTACTACAACGCCGACATACTCGCGGTTGGAGTAGACCGCCTCGACTACACCAAGGGAATACTCGAGCGCCTCCAGGCCGTCGAGTTGCTGCTGGAATCTCACCCCGATGTCCAGGGGCGATTCACCTTCATACAACTGTCGGCGCCAAGCCGCACGAAGGTGCACGCGTATCAGATGCTCCGTGAACAAGTCGAGCAGATGGTCGGCCGCATCAATGGGCGATTCGGAGGCCGCGGATGTGTTCCCGTGGACTATCGATATGAGGAGCACACCCAGGACCAGTTGGTGGCCTACTACAGGGCGGCGGATGTCGCAATTGTTACTCCGCTTCGCGACGGTATGAATCTGGTGGCAAAGGAGTACGTCGTTTCCCGCGTCGATGGAAGCGGGTGCTTGGTTCTCTCCGACTTCACGGGTGCCCGACGAGAGTTGGGGGCGGCTGTGATGGTCAATCCTTACCACCCCCAGGCGACGGCAGAGGGTATGTACCGCGCCATAAAGAAGCCTGAGAAGGAGAAGCGCCAGGCGATGCAGCGTATGCGCGACGTTGTGCTTGGCAACGACATCTACTGGTGGCTGGAGCAGTTCCTTCGCGCTCAACGGGATGCGTCGCGTGAACGCTATTCGGGTCGAGAGGTTGCGGAGTGAACGTGCCGTGCCGCCGTGCAATGCGCGAAATGCGGTGGAATTCAGGAAAAGGAGGATTGAGATGAACCTCGGATTGTTCAGCAGAGCTTTCAACGAGAACGAGACAATACCGAAGAAACACACCGCGGACGGTGACGATAAGTCGCCGCCGCTCGACTGGAAGGGAGTTCCGGAAAACACAAAGACGCTCGTGCTCATCTGTGATGATCCCGACGCGCCGGGCGGCACGTGGGATCATTGGGTGTTGTATGACATACCAGGCGAGAAGAACGAGGTCGAGGAAGGCATCCCAACGACAGAAAAGGTCTGGGGTATCGCGAACCAAGGCGTCAACGACTTCGGCAACTTGGGCTACGGCGGACCTGCGCCACCGCCGGGCGACCCTCACAGATACGTTTTCAGGCTCTACGCGGTAGACGGCGCAACCGGTTTGCAGCCCGGCGCCACGAAGGAACAGGTGTTGAAGGCAATCGAGAGCAAGATCACCGCGGAGGCCGAGCTGATAGGCCTGTATCAGCGCTGAGGTTATTGGCGCTAACGCTGGCTCCCATTATCGCCCGGGCCCAGGAAATCGCCGACCTGAGAATTGCGGGCGCCGTGCGGAACCGTCTCAAGGTCAGGCCATCCGAGGTTTAGGCCGACACGGCGATCGCGGCCGGAATACGGGGTGCGATGAGGCGCGATCTTTTTATCGAGAAGGACGAGATTACCGTCTATGGTGTCGATGCGCACCCCACGGCGAACGCCCTCCTCAACGATTTCGGAGAGCCTCACGACCCCGTTCAATCGATAGGTGATATTTTTCCGGTCGTCCTGCATTTCCACGAGACATTCGCCGTTCTGCTGATCGATATCGATCTTGCGGAACGGAGCCTCGCTTACGACGACTTCCCAGCTCGCTTTCAGGTCCTCGGGGTTCCTGTCCATGTCCGACGGAGAGATCTTCGCGAGCGTAACGAGCCAGCCGTTGTGGGCACGGCTGAATTCCTCGCAGAACTCACTCCAATCCGGCGGTGTTATGTCCGTTTGCTTCATGGTTTCCCTTTCATCGGTTTTCGTGTTCGAGCTTTCTGAGGCATCCAATGCCTTGGGCGCCGAGCAATTGTTTTTCCCTACTTCAGATCGCAGGTGCCTCCCTCGCAGAACCTGGCTTCCATGTCGTGCTCGTGGTGAATCACACCGCGCAGAGGTTCGAGCTCGGCCACCATGCGCTCATACTCGTCGGCGCCGATCTCCTGGTAGGGCGGTTGCTCGTAACCGTGTGCTTCAGAAGGCAGGAACACCAAGGCCTTGAGGCGGTCCTCGAAGGCGCTGAGGATGCGGGGTACCTGCTCGCCTTCGGTCACCGGATCGAATTCGGCGGTACAGGAGACCTGGTTGTCCGACCAGTAGCGCTGTAACTGCGCCGCCAGGTCCACCTTCTCCCAGAGGGGTACATGGAGCTTGCGGCGACCCATGTGTTCGACGTGGATGGGGAAGGACACCACCATGGTGTCGTCGGCATAAGCATCTTGTTCGACTCGGTATCCAGCCGCACGGCACATGTCAACCAGCGGGTTACGCGCCGCGATCCGCAACCTCCGGATGTAATAGGGGGAGTGGTCCCAGTGGACGCCGGGAGTCGCCCCGGCTAGCAGGCTCACGGTACCTGAGGGCTTTACCGAGGTGAGCTTGATGGAGCGCGGCACCCGTAAGCGGGCGGAATACCTCTTGTCCCATTCGCGCACTGTCTCGTAAGCCCGATTGCACCATCCCAGCAAGCGGCGGTAGCCGAACCGGTTGACGGCCTGCACGACGCCGGTCATGGAGCAGCCGATGCGCCGGTTCCGCAACATTACGGTGCGCGTCTCGGGATCGGTGACGGGCACTAGCGTGACTATCTTGGCGTAGCGGTAGGCAACACGCAGGGTACGCAGATACTCCGCCAGGTTCTCGTGATGCGCCGGGTACGTCTCCACCAGGGTACACAGCTCGCGGTCCCACAAGGTCTGTTCCACGCACGGGTTGCTGCCCTGGGCGAATTCGTCCGCGAAGTCCGGTGGATCCCCCATCCGTCCCCGAGAGCGAGCGTTCTCCAGCCAGAGGTACCCCGGTTCGCCATTGTAGATGGAGCGTTCTGCAACCTCGGAGTAGTCCATACCGATCTCCGCCAGAACAGAGTTGTTGGACACCCAGCGATGAGACTCGACCTTCTCACGGTCTTCTTTCAGGTCCAGGAATTGGGTGTCCGTGGCGTCACCGAACGCAACTTGTGCCGACCGCCGGATGCCGCCGGCAACCACGCACCGTCCCACCAGGTTCATCGTGTCCACGATCAGCTTCGCATCGACTGTGTGGCCCACATAGCTGCTGCAAAGCCGTTCCAGACCGGCGAGCATTTTCTCCAGCGGCTCCGGTCCGCTCGCGGCACCACCGAAGCTGGAGAGTCGCGCGCCCGCCGGCCGGATCTCCGTCAGGTCCCATCGGGATGGGAGGGAGCGGTCGCCGGTGTAGGCCGTCAGCAGATGCTGGAGTGCAGCGGCCCAACCTTCGCGGCTGTCGCCCACTATATGCGGTTCGTCAGAGCGGTCCGGCGCGGTGATCTGAACCGTGCCAGTCCCTCGCGTATCGAACCCCACGCCCACGCCCACCATCGCCATTTCCAGCACCCACGCGAACGGCGCCGCGAAGTCCGCTTGCAGGTTGCGGGTGGATATGAAGCCGCAGTTGTTGAGGGCGGCCCCGCCGCGTTCGTACAGGAACCGGGTGCCCATGATC
The DNA here is from genome assembly GCA_964580055.1 of uncultured Gemmatimonadaceae bacterium. Taxonomy (GTDB): domain Bacteria; phylum Gemmatimonadota; class Gemmatimonadetes; order Gemmatimonadales; family GWC2-71-9; genus JBDGYW01. Next base: position 65,332 of record CAZOJI010000024.1, read on the forward strand.
CACAGCCCCCGTCCGGGCGGAGTCCACTTGAAGGAGAACATCCTATCGTAGGCATCCTTGGCGAAATCCGTTGCCTCTCCATCGTTCCATGGTAAGCTGCGCTCCAGACAGTGCACCCGCTCCACAGTGATCATCCCCTCCACTACCCGACGGCAAGTTTGCCACCAATGCTCGCCGTCCCGACTGTAGGTGCGCTTGAACGTAATCCAGCTCAGTGCCCCGAAGCCCCACGCTACCGGCCGCTTCCGGTAGGGCTCCAGGAAGTCTTCCGGCAAATGGAACGATCCATAACGATCTACGTCGACGATCATCGCTGTCACTATCCCACCTACTTTCTACTTCCTCCCGATCAACTTCAGGAATTCGTCCTCATCGATGGCGTCGACTCCGTGTTCCCGGGCATCGTCTAGTTTGTTGTCTCCGGGGTCGGAGGCCACGACCAGGTAGTCGGTGTTCGACGACACGCTGGAAGTCGGATTACCCCCTTGCAACCGCACGGCGTCGTGCGCCTCTTCTCTAGTGAACGATTGCAGTGAGCCGGTTATCACGATCGTCAAACCCTGCAATCGCTCACCCTTTGTTTGTCCCCGGGGATCGAGTCCGCGCTCGCGGAGCCGCCGTAGCAGTTTCTGGTTGCGCTCATTGGCGAACCACTGGCAAATGGCGGACGCCATGGTCTGTCCAACGCCCTCCACCGCCTCCAGTTCATCCCGGCTCGCTGAGGCGAGGTACTCCAGAGACCCGAACTCCATCGCCAGGTCCGCGGCCACCGAACGGCCCACGTGGGGGATCCCGAGCCCGAAGATCACTCGCGCCAGGTTCGCTTTCTGCTTGCTCTCGCTAATGGCATCTACGAGATTGCTGGCCCGCTTCTCGCCCATCCGGTCGAGCTTCTTCACTTGCTCCACCGTCAAGTCGAAGAAGTCGGCGTAATCCTCGACCAGGCCGTGTTCCACTAGTTGGGAGACGATCTGGTCGCCCAGGCCGTCGATGTCGAGTGCGTGTTGCGAGCCGAAGTGTATGAGGGCCTGCTTGATCTGCGCGGGGCACGCCGCGTTGGTGCAGCGGGTGATCGCCTCACCTTCCGGTCGGCTCACCTGGCCGCCACACACCGGACAGGTGCCGGGAAGGCGGTATTTGCGCTCCCTGCCGCTGCGTGACTCCGTTATCGTTCGGACAACGTACGGGATTACGTCCCCGGCCCGCTCCACGACCACCTTGTCGCCGATGCGGATGTCTTTGCGGTCGATCTCGTCCTGATTGTGGAGACTGGCGCGAGTGACCTCCACACCACCGATGTTCACCGGCTCCAGCGTCGCCACCGGCGTCAACGCCCCCGTGCGCCCGACCTGCGCCTCTATGTTTTCGATACTGGTGGTTCGGCGCCGGGGCCGGAACTTCCACGCCACGGCCCAGCGGGGATTTGCAGCGCGAGTGCCCAACTTCGAGTGATGCTCCAAGACGTCGACCTTGAATACGCAACCGTCGATCTCGTACGGCAGGCCGTCGCGGCGCTCGGTCATTTCCTGAAACCACGACACTGCCTCGTCTGTGGAGGCGAGCCGCGCCACATTGGGATTTGTCTTGAGCCCGAGCGCACGCATTGTTTCCAGGCACTTCCAGTGCGAGTCTGGGAGAGAGCTGGACGAAGGTGCGATCTCCCAGAAGAAGATGCGTAGGGGACGCGCGGCGGTGATCCGGGAATCGAGCTGCCGCAGGCTGCCGGCGGCGGCGTTGCGCGGATTGGCGAAGGTCTTGTCTTCCTTCTCTTCCTGACGGCGGTTCAACTCATCGAACTGATCCTTGGATATGTATACCTCGCCCCGCACGACGAGGTGGCGGGGCACGGAGGTGCCTTCGGCGGGCTGGAGGCGCAGCAGCACCTCATCGATCGTTCGCACATTGGCGGTGACGTCTTCTCCAACCTCGCCGTCGCCCCGCGTGGAAGCCTTCACCAACTCACCGTTGTCGTACACCAGCTCAACGCTGAGACCGTCGTACTTGGGCTCTCCAACGACTGTCATACGTTCGATTCCCAACCGATCCAGGGAGTCCGACCAGAAGTGGCGGAACTCCTCTTCCTCCTGTATCGCCTGCAGGCTGAGCATCGGCGTCTCATGCTCGATGCTGCCGAGTTCCTCGCGCGGCTCCGCCCCGACCTTTTGAGTGGGACTGTCAGTGGTGACCAGGTCCGGAAAGCGGTTCTCGATCTCCTTCAGCTCTTCCATCAGCTCGTCGTATTCGCTGTCGGAGATCTCGGGATCGTCGAGCACGTAGTAGCGGTAATTATGGTGCTCTATCGTATCACGGAGCTTCTCGAGCCGCCGGCGAGCATCCTTCTTCGACATCTCCGCGACTGCTTGGCTGCTACGTGCCATCGCTCAGTCTCTTGTGACCGACTTTCGGAACTGTCCGACGGTTCGGGTGTTGATCACATCCTTGCGGCCGAGCCAACCGCGTCGCGCGACGTCAACTCCGTACGGCATCCAGTCCAAATCCGACGGTTTGTGCGCGTCGGTGGATATCGTGAAGCGCACTCCGGCGTCCTGAGCCCGCTTGCAGTAGACGTCCGGAAGGTCCAAACGGTCGGGTTGGGCGTTTATCTCCACGAAGACGCCGTGCTCGGCACAGGCCTGGAACACGCGATCGGCATCAAAGGATATGGGTTCACGTTTTCCCAACAGACGCACTGTCGGGTGGCCCAGACAGTGCACCAGGCCGCTCTCTATGGCGGACAATAGGCGCCGGGTCATCTTCTCTTCGTCCATATTCATGTCGTAATGGATGCTGGCGACTACCCAGTCGAGCTGCTCGAGAGTCTTCTCGTCCAGATCCAGCGCGCCGCTCTTGAGGATGTCCACCTCGATCCCGGCCAGCAGCCACAGATCGTCCAAATCCTGATCGACCCTCCGGATGTTGTCCGCGTGCTCTAG
>CAZOJI010000025.1:0-65582 GCA_964580055.1 uncultured Gemmatimonadaceae bacterium
GATAGTGCATGCTGGGTTCACGAGTGGGTAGGGGCACGCCGCGGGAGAAAGTCTCTCCGATCTCGTCGTCGGCGTAGTGATGTGGCGTGGCGTACTCGTATAGAGCGGTCTCGGTGAACAGGCCCAATATGTTGTGGAACTGGGGCGAGGCATGCATGAATCCGGCGGTCCAGGCCACCCGATAGTTGATTGCCGTGGTGACTCCCGGTTTTCCCTCCTTCATGAACCGCTTGAGCATGTACTGGCCGATGTGGCTGTAGCTGCTGACGACGAGCGGATCGAGGTGCTCGTTCAGTGGATCGATCGCCGGCGGAACCCAGATACGACCGGGGAACGGCCCGGTTTGGTGATGGTTGTAGAAGATCTGCGGAAACCATTCGTGGTACAGGACATTCGCCAGCGCCTTGGTCTCGACCTGGGTGAACATGTAGGCGTCGCGATTGTTGTCGTGACCCACGTAATGGTGATACAACTCCGGCACCGGCGAAGTCTCGAACGGAGTGCCCAGGTTGCTGCGGTACCAATTCGTCACTATGTCGAGACCGTCCGGGTTCATGTTTGGCATCAGCAGGAGAATGACGTTGTCTCGAATACTCCGGGCCTCTTCGGACTCGTCCGTGGCAAGCCAGTGAGCGAGCAGAGGCGTGTGCATCGAGGGAGCCAGCTCGGTGGCGTGAAGCCCACCGTCGATCCACACCGTTGCCCGCCCCTCGTCTGCGAGTCGTTTCGCCTCCGCGTCGGTCAGACCTTCGGCGAGCGCCAGGCGCCGGTTGATCTCCCGATACCGCTCGCGGTTGCGCAGGTTCTCCTCGCTCGAGATGAACGCCAGAAGCATTGGCTTGCCCAGTGTGGTGGTGCCGATTCGCTCGAGGATCACCCGGTCCGAGGCCTCGTCCAGAGTGTGGAAGTAGCTCTGAATCTGATCGTAGTCGGCGAGGTGATGGTCGGCACCCGGTTGAAAGCCGATGACGTCGGCGGGGGTTGGGACCTGACCCAGAGCTGAATCCGCGATCGAAAACGCGAGTAGGATCGAGATCGAAAGCAGGCACGAGAAATCTCGACGAGTGCTCATCGGTATCTCCTTTCAGGGATAGTCCGCTACATTCGCAGTGCCTGCTCGCCGGCTTCGTGCTTGATCACGGCCCGCCGTAGCAGAACGCGAAAGACCTCTTCACTCATTACCTGAAGCTCGCTATCGCTGGGCATGGCTCCGCGTGGGAAGACCAGAAACCGTGCATTTCCACCTTGGCAGAAATGCAGTCCCTTCTGGTTCGGCCCCGAGCCGCGGCGGCGTGTGACGGTCCATGTCTTCCCGTCGCAGCGAAATTCATGGCAATTTCGTGAATCGGTCATCGTTCGAGAATCAGCGAGTAGCGATTGTATGCGGTGCGAGGCTCATGACCGGCTGCGCACTACGAGGTTCCGTCTGCATATGATGCAGGATACCAGAAGTGCGTTGACTCCAGTTCCGGTGGCCATGTGTTCCCTGTTGAGTGGGCTACCGCACCGCGGGCATTGTACCGTGTCGATCGAGGATAGGATTGCCGTGCGTATCGATGCTGTCTCTTCGCTCGAATAGCTTGCGCTGGTTGAGTTGGGGGCAGTGGTCGTCTCTGATCGTTGTTGCGTGTGACCGCCCCAATTCTCCGTCGTGATCTCGATTATGTGTCCACTGGAAGTGTAGAACGTGCCTTGGGTTATCACGACCGAATTTTGATCAACGACTCGGCCTTTGAGGACCACCTGACTCGATCTGGTATCGAGCAGCTCGAAGCCGTTAGATCTGTCAGAGAATTCGAACCGGTCTCTATCGTTGAAGGTCCAGTAGTTGCGCCGGAGCCTGGCTACGTGTTTTCCTCCGATGCCGTAGAGATCCATGGTAAGCAGCAGCTTTGAATGAAATGGCGCCCATTCCAGGATTATCTGTTCCCTGCCTCGCACGGTCACGATTCCATCCGTGTTGTTCAAGCGATTCGAGCCGATCGTCAACTGCATGTTTGCCCCCCTGTGTCACAAAAAAGGACCCGCACCATCGCCGGGTCCCTGTCCCCTAATCACCAATCACCGGTAACTCGTCACACAGAAGCGCGGTGCTCTATGACAATAATCAAAGGTAACCGCTCGACTTCCATGCGGGATAGTGTCGGCGCGATCCGGGTTTGTGCCCATGAACTGCGTCGTCGGGTCATCTTCGTAGAGAAGCCGGTATTTCCACTTGGGTTGCCCTCATGTCTGGGACGAGTTATGGTTCGCTAGATGAAACAAGGCCCGGACTATGAGGGCCTGCACAATTCGAGCGTCAACGGGGGACCGGGCACGGATCGGGTCCCCCTTTTGTATGCAAGTGTTCACGCCGCGCATGGTAGCGTGGCAGCCCAACGCGGGGGCACGATCCGCGAAAGTGTAGTCGGTTGGTACGGCATTACCCCGCACCCCGGCCACGTCTAACATAGGGAGTACGTAATGCGTACCACAGGAACAGTGAAGTGGTTCAACGACAGTAAGGGTTTTGGCTTCATCACACCCGACGGTGGTGAAAAGGACTGCTTCGTGCACCACAGCGCCATCCAGGGAGAGGGTTTCAAATCGTTGCGCGAAGGCGCAAAGGTCGAGTTCGACATCGTCCAGGGTGAGAAGGGCCCTGCTGCGGAGAACGTAGTCGCCGTCGAAGGATAACCAACTCGAGTTTACTGGCTGATGGGCTGTCCCGATCGAGTGTCGGGCGGCCCGTCATACTTTCACCACTCCGAAGGGAGAGTCGGTGACGGAGGTAATTCTGAAGGAGAACGACCGGCTGGAATGGGCGCTCAAGGTCTTCCGGCGTAAGGTCCAACGCAGCGGAATTCTGAAGGATTTCCGCCAAGCGCGGTTTCACGTAAAACCAAGCGTCGCACGCCGGCTGAAGGCGGAAGCCGCCAAGCGTCGTCGTCGCCGTAGAACTCGGACGCGTTGACCGAACACAAGGCGCTTGGGTTATCAGTTGCCTGGGCGTCATGCTGTAACTCCGATCATTAACTCATCGGCCCCTGCTGCCATATTCATCCGGCGGACCGAACTCTCCACTCGCCAAAACGTGCCTCTGTCCGTACCTTTGCGGCCGGAGACCATCGGAGCAGTTCAAGCGTTCCGGCCGTTTCCTGCCACCCTTGGATCAAAAACAGATGCCGCAATCCTCCAGGACGCTGGCGGATGACACAGTCAATTCATACTTCAGGAGGTTTGGATGAGACTCAAGCGACCGAGTCGAGAGTGTCCTCGAATACTCGCAGCGACGTTGCTCCTGTTTGCAGGCTCTACTACGGGTGCCTTTGCTCAGACCATCGACCCGGAGCTGTACTCGCCGCTCGAGTACCGCCACATCGGCCCTCCCGGCAATCGGCTGGCTGCTGTGGCTGGTATTCCGGGCAATCCCAACGTGATATATGCGGGCGCCGCGTCCGGAGGACTGTGGAAGACCAGCGACGGAGGCACGCATTGGGAACCGATATTCGACGACCAGGACGTTTCATCCGTGAGTGCCTTGGCGGTGGCGTCCTCGGATCCGAACATCGTGTGGGCTGGTACGGGCGAGACGTTCATCCGCAGCAACATCTCCATCGGCAACGGTATCTACAAGTCCACTGACGCAGGTGAGACATGGCAGCACATGGGGCTCGAGGCTACGGGGCGCATCGGGCGTGTCTTGATCGATCCGCGGAACCCGGACGTCGTCTACGCAGCAGCGATGGGTCATTGCTATGGGCCGCAGCAGGAACGGGGAGTGTACCGCACGAAAGACGGTGGGGAGACGTGGGAGAGAGTGCTCTTCGTGGACGAACACACCGGCGCCTCCGACATCGCAATGGATCCGAATAACCCGCGCATTCTGTTTGCCGGAATGTGGCGGCTCGAGATAAGGACCTGGGGGCGCACCAGCGGCAGCACCAACGGAGGGGTTTTCCGGTCCACTGACGGCGGCACGACCTGGGAGCGTCTCGAGGGCAACGGACTGCCCACCACTACAACCGGCAAGATCGGTCTCGCTATCGCTCCCAGCAACTCCGATCGCGTCTACGCATTGATCGAGACGTCAGATGGAGAGCCTCGAGAGAGCAGGGAGATGGAGAGCGGGGTACTGTGGCGCTCCGACGACGGCGGAGACAATTGGCGGCTGGTCAGTCACGATCACGAGCTCACCCAGCGTCCACACTACTACACGCGTTGCGCTGTGGCACCCGACGACCACAACGAGGTCTACTTTCTCGCGCCGCGCGCGTCGATCACCCTCGACGGCGGGGAGACAGTGGAGAGATTCGGCATCGCCGGGGGTGACCACCACGATATGTGGATCGATCCCACCAACGCCAGTCGGATGATAGTGGGCAACGACCAATACGTGGCCATTTCGGTCAACCGCGGCGAGACGTGGCGAGGTGTCCGTTTGCCGATAGCACAGATGTATCATGTGGCCGTCGACAACGAGATTCCCTACAACGTGTACGGCAATCGCCAGGACGGTCCCTCGACCCACGGCCCCAGCAACAGCCTGTTCGCCTCTTTTGGGGGCGGGGGCATAGGCACCAGTCAGTGGAAACACGTGGGCGCATGCGAGTGCGGCTTCGCATATCCCGATCCGGTGGACAACAACATCGTCTGGTCCGGCTGTTTTGCGGCGGGGTTCACCCGGTTCGAACGGAACACGGGGCATGCGCGCTCGGTGGACGTCTGGCCGGAGAGTTACATGGGGTGGCCCGCGGGCGAGGTGAAGTACCGCATCCAGTGGACCTTCCCCATAGCGATCTCCCCGCACGATCACAACAAGGTCTACACCGGAAGCCAACATGTGCACGTTACCACCGACGGTGGAGCCAGCTGGCAGGTGATAAGCCCGGATCTGTCGACCGGCAACCCGGATCTGCTCCGCAACTCCGGTGGTCTGGTGAGAGACAATCTCGGTGTCGAGTACGCGGCGCTCGTGTTTGCGATTGCCGAGTCTCCGGTCGAGGAAGGAGTGATCTGGGCCGGCACCAATGACGGATTGGTACAACTCACCAGGGATGGCGGTGCCAACTGGATCAACGTGACCGAAAACATCCCCGACCTCCCACCTCTCGGAACAGTGAGCAACATAGAGCCTTCTCGCTACGACGCTGGAACGGCATACATAACCGTGGATCTGCACCAGGTGAACAACCGGGACCCATTCATATACAAGACCACAGACTACGGCGACAGTTGGCGGAAAATCACAAACGGTATTTCCGAGAGCTTGTTCAGCTATGTGCACGTGGTGCGGGAAGATCCTACACGGCCCGGCCTGCTCTACGCCGGCACCGAGAACGCGCTCTACGTCTCCTTCGACGACGGAGCGAACTGGCAGCCGCTGCAGACCAATCTCCCGCACGCTCCCGTACACTGGTTGGTGGTGCAGGAACACTTCAACGACCTCGTAGTGGGCACTTACGGGCGAGGCTTCTGGATCCTCGACGACATGACGCCCATACAGCGGCTCACGCAGGAGATCGTAGATTCGGACGTCCACCTGTTCGAGCCGCGTGCAGCCTACCGCTTTCTGATGAAGGGGGCTCCCATGGAGGTGCACGACGATCCGTCCCAGGGAGACAATCCTCCATACGGAGCTTCGATCCACTACTACCTGAAGTCGAAACCGGATAGCGGATCGGTGAAGGTTTCCATCCTGGACGATCGCGGCATACTAGTTGACACGGTCAAAGCAACTTCGAGCGCCGGCATCAATCGTGTGTGGTGGGATCTGAGACACAAGCCGTCCAAGCAGGCCAAGTTGCGCACCCCTCCGCTGTATGCATCCTGGGTCGAGCCTGACTCGACGGGATGGCGTCCCATCGTGACCTGGGGAGTTCGCGGCAGCGGGATAAGGCCGCTTGCGGTGCCGGGCACCTACACGGTGCGCCTCGAAGTGGGGGATCAGGTGTTCACTCAACCTCTGGTGGTGAGGAAGGACCCGAACTCGACGGGAACGCTGGAAGATATCGGGCAGCAGGTAGCAATGTCGCTCGAGATCCGTGACAACCTCTCCGAGGTCGTGGACATGATCAACGAGCTGGAATGGATCAGAAAGCAGATCTGTGACCTCAACGAGCGGCTCGAAGGCAAGGAAGAATACGAGTCTGTGATAGCAGCCTCAACTGCGCTCGATTCCACGCTCATCGGTCTTGAGGAGAATCTCTTTCAGATGCGCCTGACCGGCGGCGGTCAGGATGTTTTCAGGAATCCTGCCAAGCTCTACGCGAGGCTCGGGTTCCTGTACGCCGACGTCGAAACGTCCTGGGGAGGGGTCGGCTCCGACTGGCCGCCAACTGAGCAGGCGAGGGAAGTACACGAAATCCTGAAGGGGCGGCTGCACACCTACCAGCGAAGGTTCAATGAAATCCTGTCTGGCGAGGTAGCTGCTTTCAACAGGATGTTGAGTGAGAACGATCTGGCGGGATTGGTGAGTCTTCAACCGTAGACTCGAGATGGAGGGGATCCCCCCCGCGCTACCCCGGTAGCGCGGGGGGACACCGCCGGTGTTCGTACTATTTCTTCTGTTTGTGCTGCGAACGTGTCCGTACCGCAAGCCGGCTTCTGCCGGTTGCTAGAGGGCCACTTCGCCTCCCGGGTCGCGTTTCTCTAGGTCTTCGATATCGCGAGACGCTTCCGCCCTGCGTCTTTTCGTTTCCTCGTCCAGAACCTTGGCCGTGCCCCATTTCGGCTTGTCGCTTTCCAGTTGCACGACCAATACGTCACCTTCGTCGATCACCGGCAGCTCCCAAGAACCCATGTTTTCCTTGTCCCCTGAGCTTTCATCGATCAGTACGATGAGTTCTCCCTCGATGCGATCCACGACGTACGTTCGTTCAGTTGACATGGGTAATGACTTTCCTCCCGCTGGCTGAGTAAGAATTCGCAACGCCACCGCCTGAGATCTCACGGTGTGGCTGAAACGCGTAGAGAAACGAAAGATGCGGAGCCGTAGCCGAACCGTTGCCGGCCTGGACGGTGTATGTGCCGTCGCGCCACCCGATTACCGCAATCTCACCGTCCAAGTCGGTGCGGTATAACTGCTCGGCGATGCCGCGGTAATAGCGCAGTGCCCACCTGTGGGGATGCCCGTAGGGATTGTCGCGCCCGCAGGATACGACGATTACTTCCGGTTTGGTGGCGGAGAGCCAGGCAGGCGTCACAGCGTCTCTGCTGCCGTGGTGCGGCGCCTTGAGTAGCGTAACATCCGGTACGCCAAGGGACAGGAAATGTCGCAGCTGCTCAACTTCCGAGTCGCCGGTGAGCAGCGCCTTGAAACGGCCATAGGTTACCAGCACGCCAACCGAATTGTTGTTCTGGTCGCCCTCGCCGATAGGCGGGAGGATGCTGAGCGCCACGCTTCCCAAGCTGATCCTGCGGTCCGTCGCCCGCAAATAAGTGACGTCCGAAGCACGTAAAGTCTCCATCAGGCTGCGGTACGTAGCCGTTGTGTGAGGGACGCCGTTGTCCATGTAGAAACGAACCGGCATCGACCGGACGATCCGTTCCATGCCCCCGATGTGGTCTGCGTGCGCATGCGTCGCTATGGCAATATCGACCGCTTCTATTCCGTGCTGCCTGAGCTGATCGAGTGTCTCATCGTCTGGGCCGGCATCGATCAGCGCGACATTTCCCTCGGGTGAGCGGATCACGATCGCGTCGCCCTGATCCACATCGAGGAATAGGAGCTCAACTCGATCGGGGCTCTGGGCCGCGGCTGTCGTCCAGAAGCAGGCGGTGGCGGCAACGAGTGCCGTTCGCAGCAGCAGCGAGATCACTTCACCTATTCCATTGTCTCATTACGCCCACCACCTATTGGCCGACGAGGTCTCGATGAGTATGCTGTCGATTCTCGGGAATGGCAATAGGACGTTGCCGGGGTCGGCGTCTTGGTGAAACGATTCCTCGTGCTTTCCCGGTGATGCGCTCTCGTTCGGTTGGAACAATGCCGCTGACTCAGCCACTGCCGATCGGCTCACCTCCCGAACGGCGCGATTACCGGAACTGTCCCTCTCTCATATCCCCAAGTCTTCTGAACAGCACGGTCCAGGCCCGCAGACCTTCGTCCAGCGAAGACAGCCGGAAGAACTCATTGGGGGCGTGGAAGTCTTCGTCGGCGATCGAGAATGAGAACATCACCGTGAATACTCCCAGCGTACGTTGCACGAGATCAGCCATGGGCAGCGTCCCACCCATTCGTATACGAAACGGTTTCGACCCGAAAGTCTCCGTTAGCGCAGCCTCGACCGCTCGCAACAAGGGTAGGTCGTCCGGCAGCTCGTAGGCGGCAGACTTGCCGCGGTCGGCACCGAGTTCGATGACGCTTCCAGCGGAGCGGCGGCTCACTAGATATCCCTTGACCAGTCGGGTGATTTGTTCCGGGTCCTGCCCCGGTACCAATCGAACCGTCAGTTTGGCGTGCGCTTCACGCGGAATAACGGTCTTGCTGCCGGGGCTGGTGTAGCCTCCCCACATGCCGTTCACATCCAGGCAGGGGCGCAGCCACAGCCGCTCCAGGGTTGAGTATCCCGGTTCTCCAATCGGCGTAGCTCCAGTCGCCTCTATGAACGCCGTCTCGTCAAAGGGTATCTCGGCCAAAGCCTGTCTCACCGAATCGCTGATTTCACCTACGCCGTCGTAAAAGCCGGGAACGGCGACCGAACCGTCCGGCGCATGCAGGCTGGAGACCAATTCCGCCATCGCGTGCAGGGCGTTGGGCACGATGCCCCCGTAGCGGCCCGAGTGCAGGTCCTTGCCGGCGGTGCGCAGCGAGAGCTCGAAGCCGGCGCTCCCGCGTGCTCCGACGTTGACACTGTTCAAGCCTGGTATCCAGCGTGCTCCGTCGGCCGACACCACGGCGTCGGCGGCCAGTAGTTCACGGTGGCTGGCCAGGATCTCGGCGAGAGTGCCACCGCCGACCTCCTCTTCTCCTTCCAACAAAACCTTCACGTTGACGGGTAATGCTCCTTCGATGTGAAGGAACGCCGCCATTGTTTCCAGCGCAATGGAGAACGGCCCCTTGTCGTCGGAAGCCCCGCGCCCGTAGATCCTGCCGTCGCGTACCTCCGGCTCGAAAGGAGGGGAGTCCCAAAGCTCCAGTGGATCGGGTGGCTGCACGTCGTAGTGGCCGTAGACCAAAATCGTGGGCCGGTCGACCGCCGAGAGCCATTCGCCATACACTGCCGGATGGCCTCCCGCGGCAATTGCCTGGACGTTCGACATGCCCATGTGACGTAGTCGCTCCTGCAATACATCTCGTATCTTCGCCATTCCTGGCTCGTAGGAAGGGTCTGCGCTCACCGAGGGAAAACGCACGAGATCCAGCAGCCGCTCGAGGATGTTCGACCGTTCGGCCTCCAGGTATGCCTGAACTGGATCGGTCACGATCGGCCGCCATCCACTGAGAGGATTTGGCCGCTTATCCAACCGGCCTGATCGCTGGCGAGGAACAGTACCGCCGCAGCGATGTCCTCAGGCGTGCCGACACGCCTGGTGTGGATCTCCTGCACCAACCGAGCCTGACCCTCCTCGCCGTAGCTCTCCCATTGCTTCTCGGTGGTAGGGTTGGAGCGGACGAACCCCGGTGCGACAGCGTTCACGGTCACGCCCTTGGGCGCAAACTCCCACGACAGCTGTTTGGTGAGGCCGACCAGGGCATGTTTGGCCGCCGTGTATGCCTGAATGCCGGTCTTGCTCGGCCGGAGCCCGGCTCCGGAGGCTATGAAGACTATCCGGCCGCGCCCGCGTGCCGTCATGCGCGGTCCCAGCGCCTGAGCCAGCCAGAACGCGCTGTCGACGTTGGCCTCGAATATCGATTTCCAGTGGGTTTCGCTGATCTCTCGAATGGGTCGGCCGACCTGCCCGCATACTCCACCGGCCGAGTTGACGAGTAGCTGTATTGGCCCGATGGTTTCTTCGATTTCGTTGATCAGCGCGGCCACTGCGGTGCGGTTGGACAAGTCCAGGGAGTGATACGGGACATCCAGGCCGCGGGAACTCTTTGCTACACCAAATTCGTCGATGTCGGCCAGGTGTACGATGGCACCGGCGTTGATCAGGCCTTGAGCAATCGCCCGGCCGATGCCCTGGGCCGCACCCGTCACCAGAGCAAGGCGGTTCGAGAAGTCTATCTGCATGTTGCCAGCAACTCGTTGAAGGTTTCTTGCGACTGGGATCGCCGCCCGGACTCTACGTCATGCACCAGTTGCACGAGCCGCTCTATAGCGGGAGTTTCTACGCCTACCTCGGCGGCCAGCTTGGTGATGATGCCTATCTGGGCATCGATCTCGGTTCGCCGCCTGCGCACAGCGAGATCTCGCCAGACGCCCGAGTGCGTCTTTGCGGAGCCGCGGTTGAAAGCGGCGAGGTCAGCGACGCTCTTCCGGGTCTCGACGTCGCTTGCCGGGGGTGCGAACGCCGACGGGTCGAATCCGTCGAACCTAACCGGCTCAACTCCGCGCGCGTGTGCGGCCGCCATTACCTCGCGGCCCAACTTGCGCCACACCGGAAACCGTTCGGGATCAGAGAAGTTCTCGGCCATTGTATCCATGTTGAGGGCGCTGGCAAACAGCATGGCCCCATAGGCTAGTTTGCCCCAAAGGTAGCCCCAGATGTTATCCGTCAGGACCGCGTTCGGCTCGAACAGTCGCAAGAGATCAAACATCTCGCGTGTGCGGTCCAGTATCCGGCCGTCGGTTTCTCCCACTACTACGGCGCCGCGATTTCCGAAGAGCACGCGCCCCGGCCCGAGCCAATCGGCGCCGAAATTCACGAACGCTCCCATGGTGCGGTCTTCGCCCACTCGTTTGGCGATCTCGATCTCGTTGAGCCCGTTTTGCGCCGACATGACATAGCCGTGGTCTGCAAGGTGAGGCTCGAGGGTGGTCAAGGCGTTCCTGGTGTGATGTGCCTTGACCGCCAGCACTATACGGCTGAACCGGCCTTCCAACTCGTCGGGCGTAACCGCCGGTACGACCATCTTGAACTCTTCTACCGGCCCCTCGATTTGGAGGCCCACAGTCCGGCATGCCTCCACGTGCTCCGCCACTATGTCCACCAACAACACGTTCTTCCCGGCGCGCGCCCAATAAGCGCCGAGCGTTCCGCCCATGGCTCCCGCACCCCAGATCAAGATTGGTTCGGCCACGGTCTCTCCAGCTCGCTTCTAGTCTCTTCCACGGCGATAGCCCACAGATCGTCCATCGCCTGGTCACTTTCTTGATAAGATCCGCCGAAACTGCCGTCTCCAATGAGCCTACGCACACCGGCGGGAGAGCTTTGTCTGATGTCGGCCACGTCAGCGGGCGGTTTCGGCTCCTCGGGCAGGGCAACGTCGGCGAGCCTCGTCCACGGGAAGTTCTCCATCCAGTTGGCGTGCGAGGGAAACGCCGCGATCTCCTTTGCTTTGGCCACCACTCTCGGGCCCAACCACCAGTCGTGAAACCTGAGAGACATATCAAGCAGGTCCGCCATCAACTCCCGGCACAAGGGCCCAACAGCCGAATTGCCACCGTGCCCGTTAACTATCAGCACGCGGCGAAACCCCGAGTTGAACATCGATTGCACGGCATCCCGCACCAGGGCCAGCAGAGTTTCCGCCCGCAGCGAGATGGTGCCCGGGTAGGCCGTGAACTGGGGCGAGCAACCGAACGGGACCGCCGGGTATACCGGCACTCCGACCGGTTCGGCGGCCTCGATGGCGACTCGCTCGGCGAGTATGGCATCGGTGCAGAGGGAGAGAAAGCCGTGTTGCTCTGTCGAGCCGATGGGCAAGACGCAGCGGTCGTCTTCTTCGAGGTATTCCTCTACCTGCTTCCAATTCATGTCAACAACACGCATGCGCAGACCTCCCGGTGTGGACGCGAAGTGACGTCACACAAATCAATCTAGTTCCTCGGAATGTGTGTACGAGCAGTCCTCACGATCTCTTTTGCCCGGTTACGCAGCGTATCGCCATGGTACACGAAACCGTCCTTTATCGTCCAGGCCACCATGCCACCGGGTTCGTACCCGTCGGCTGTGGGCACGTTGGTCGGAATAGGGTAAAGCACCTTCATGTTCACCAGCGGGTTGTTGTTTACGAGAATCAGGTCCGCCTTGTAGCCGGCCTTGATTCTGCCGAGTTCATGGTCTGCGCCAAGGAGGTAGGCGTTGTTTCCGGTAGCGTGTTTGATCACGTCCAGCGGATGAAAGCCTGCTTCTTGTTGCAGCTCCAACTCGCGTATCATACCGGTGCCGTACATCCGATAGATGAAACCGGCGTCGTCCCCGGCGCCGATGATCCCACCGCGCCTCGCGAACTCGCGCAGGGCGGCGAACCATAACTGATAGTTCTTCTTCCACTCGATCTCGTCCTCAGTTGTCCACTCGAGGTAAAACGAGCCATGACTGGAGAGGTCGGGTTTGTAGAAGTTCTCCAGAGTGGGGTGCAGATAGTCGGGGAACCAGGGTTGATTGGCGGCGCGGGTGATATCGCGAGTTGCTTCGTAGATGGTGAGCGTAGGGTCCCATGCGACACCCGAGTCGACCATGGCCTGAAGCACCTCTTTGAGCTTCTCGGGATCGGCGTCCTTGAACAGCCTTCCAGCCCAGCGGAAGCGGTCGAGTTCGTTGGAGTAGTTGTAGTCTGGAGGGAAGTTCTGCGATCCGTACGGGATGGCTGCGTCCGGTATGCCGTACCAGTGTTCGATCGTGGTGGTATGGCCCCGGATGTCGTCCCAGGCGTCCGTTTCCTCGACACCGACATGGTGAGCCGAGCGCAGGCCCAGGCGTTCCGCTTCAGCGAGCATCGCCGCCATGGGCTCGTGATCCATGCCAAAGAACTTTATTCCGTCGGCGCCCAGCTCGTGGGCGCGGCGAACCGATTCCACTGCTTCCTCGACAGTCTGGCCTCCGGCTCCGGCGTAGACGAATACCCGGGGGGCGACGATCTCCCCGTTGGCGCTCTGCTCCCTGAGTGGAAGGGAGCGCTCCTCTCCGCCGACGACCCGGGCGGTGGTTATCCCGCACCCCAGCATGAGGTTGAACTGATACTGCAGGCCGTCGTATTCGCCGCCATGGGGTAAGGGCCTGAAATGGACGTGAAGGTTTATCAGTCCGGGCAGCAGATAGCGGCCGTTGCCCTCGACGACCGCGTCGAAGTCTCCGCTCGGTCTGCGTCCCACATAAGTGATACGGTCGTTCTCCACGATCACATTGCTCGGGCCGGTCATCGGCGTGCCGTTGCCGTCGATGAGAAAGACGTCGCGGATGAGCAAACGGTCGTAACGAGCGCCGTGTACCGGTTCTTGGGGCGGCTGAGCAGATGCAGTCACCGCAACGAGCAGAGACAACAGGACGGCAAAAGCGGACAATGGGATTCGAGTTGCTGACGGGCAGGCTTCTACACGTGAACTAACAACTCTGTCTCGAAGCCGAAACATGGCACTTCCTTCCGATGGGGAGAGTAAAATCCTCTGCAGCAATTATAACGAGGTGTACCAAGACCACGACCACAATCCGTCGAGTTGCAGGTCGAGACCGCTCGGCGGCTTGGACAGGTTCTCAGGCCAGGTGGACATCTGGTGGTTGGGGCACATGAAACGCTGCCGGACGATGTTGGCGGTTTCAGTGCGGTCGAGGGGGCCAAATGTGTGTGGAGGTGGGGGTAGGGGAGATGAAACCGCCCGTTCCTCAACAAATCCGCGGCAGCAAATCTCCAGAGAGCATGTCCGCAACCCGCGTTCCCCCCGAGGTGGTCTCGACAGCGACAATCCCGGCGTTGTCTTTCACTACGTGCCCCACGATAGTGGCACGTAAGCCGAGCGGGTGGGCGCGCAATGATTCTACGGCATCATCGGCGGCTTCGGCTGCCACTATGGCGATCAGCACCCCCTCGTTCGCCACATAGAGCGGATCGAACCCCAACAACTCGCACGTCGCCGCCACCGGCTCCGGCACCTGGATCGAACCCTCGTTCAGCACTACCCCTATGCCGGCGGTCTGTGCGATCTCGTTGAGCGCCGTGGCTACGCCCCCGCGTGTGGGATCGCGCAATACGTGCACCGAGTCGCCTACGGCGTTGCGCAAACGCTGGACGAGGGGCCAGAGGGTCGCTGCATCACTCTCGATCTCGACATCTAGCTCCAGCCCTTCGCGCTTCGCCATCACCGCGATACCGTGCCGGCCGATGGGACCGCTAAGAATAACGGCGTCGCCGGACTGTGCCTTTTCGGGTGTCGGGGAGAATTCTGGATCGACCCGACCGATACCCGTGGTGTTTATGTAGATGCCGTCCGCCTTGCCGCGCTCCACGACCTTGGTGTCGCCGCAGATAATGGGGACGCCCCTGGGTCCGGGAGCCTCCGGGTGCTTTTTCTCGGCGATGCCGCCAGCCGATCCCGCCTCCACCAGCCCCTCCGGATCGAGCGCTCGTTCCGCCGCCCCGGCCATGGATGCTACCAGACGATCCAGCAGTTTTAGGGACAGACCTTCCTCGAGCACGAACCCGGCGGTTAGACAAAGCGGCCGCGCTCCCATCATGGCCAGGTCGTTGAGAGTGCCGTGCACCGCGAGCGAGCCGATGTCGCCGCCCGGGAACTCCAGCGGCTTGACGACGAAGGTATCGGTCGATACCGCGATCCTCTCACTCGTGAGATCAAAAAACGCAGCATCGGTCTGTCGGTCCAGAATGCCGTTGGAGAGATGCTTCAAGAAGACGTTCTGCACCAGCGCCGCGGTCTGTTTCCCACCGGAGCCATGTCCCAGCTGCACTCGCTCCGTGTCCGGGAGCGGCACAGGACAATTGAATCCCTCTGAGATGTTCGGTGAATCGTTCACGTTGCTAGTCTGGCCTGGAAAGCGTTCGACTCAACTCGCCGTCCGAGCGTAGCTGAAGTACGCCGCACAAGCACCCTCGGTAGATACCATCGGAGCCCCCAAAGGTGTCTCAGGAGTGCATTCTCGGGCGAATGCGGGGCACTCACTCGGCTTCAGGCGACCGGTCAGTACTTCACCGGCGCGACACACCCCCGATTCGACGGCAGTGACCTCCTCCAATCCGAAGCGCGAAACCGCGTCGAATTCCGCGTATTCATCCTCGAGCGCGAGGCCGCTCGCTGGTATGGCCCCGATGCCGCGCCAATTACGATCGACCAACCGGAACACACGCTGCATCGTCTCCCGCGCCCGTCTGTTTCCCTCGCGCGTGACCGATCGGGAATACTGGTTTTCCACCTCGTGCCTTCCCTCCGCGAGCTGCCGGACGGCCAACCGAACACCCTCCAGCAAGTCCAGGGGCTCGAATCCGGTGACGACTATCGGCACTCGGTGATCCCTCGCGAGCGCTTCGTATTCCCACCAACCCATCACGGAGCAAACGTGCCCGGCGGCGAGAAATGCCTGGATGCGACTGCTCGGTGATTCCAGTAACGCGTTGATGGCGGGAGGCACGGTGACATGCGAGACCACCATGCTGAAGTTCCGAACACCGAGCTGTTTCGCCCTCAGGACCGCCATTGCGGTGGCGGGCGCGGTCGTCTCGAAACCGACGGCGAAGAACACGACCTGTTTGTCGGCATTGTCAGCGGCAATCTCGAGCGCATCCAGCGGCGAATAGACGATGCGGACATCGCCTCCCCGGGCGCGTACCTTTAACAGGTCGCCTCCGCTGCCTGGGACGCGCAGCATGTCACCGAACGAGGCGAAGATCACTTCCGGCCGCGATGCAATGGTGAGCGCTCGGTCCACCTGCTGGAGCGGTGTGACGCAAACGGGGCATCCGGGACCATGGATCAGCTCGACAGAGTCCTCCAGCAGCCCGTCCAGACCTTGTTTGACGATAGTGTGAGTCTGACCGCCGCACACCTCCATTATTCTCCAACGCGAGGTGGCCGACTCGCGAATCCTCTCCACGAGCCGCCGGGCGATGGTGCCGTTGCGGTATTCTGAGACATACTTCATTCTGGTTCCGGGGAAGAAACGTCGACCTTCCGGTCCGCGACCTCGGCATCGGGGTCAGCGCTCTCCTGTTCGTCTATCTCTTTCAACAGCTCGAGCGTCCGCAGCGCCTCCTGCTCGTCGAGCTTCGAGATGGCGAATCCAACGTGCACTATCACGTAGTCGCCCACCGCCACCTCGTCCGCCACGTACACCAGGCAGGTCTCGCGTTTCACGCCGCCGAAGTCGACGAGCCCCATGGGCATGGCGTCGCCGTCGTTCATCTCGACTATGCGACCGGGTATTCCTAGGCACATGAGCTTGTTCCTGTTACTGGGTCAGCATTCAGGCCCAACTGATCGTTAGCAAGAGATGACTGAATCGCGCGAAGTGAATCGCAGGTTTGGCAAGCGAGTCCGAGCACCTGCCGCCTTACACGCGAGTCCGCAACAATTGTCGGCGGACGAAGACAAAGACCTCGCACCGATATCATGACGCATCCCGGCACGCGGCATCTCGGTGCATCAACGCGGCGGCGACGGCAGCCTGCCCATAGCTGATCGCGCCGTCGTTGGGGCTCAGTTGTCTGGGAACCAGGACCGTGAACCCAAACGACTTCAAACGTTGGACCAGCGAAGAGAGCAGACGCGCATTCTGGAACACACCGCCGCCCAATGCCACCGTGCGGATTCCGGTGCGCTCGCCGATGCGCTTGGCGACGCCGGCGGTTGCCTGAGCGACACTCTCATGAAAGGCGGCAGCGAGCCCCTCCACCTGACGACCGGCCGCGCGCAGCTCCCCCAGGGCCACGAGCAAGGGCACCGGATCAAGCTCCAGGACTTCGCCGTCGGTTTCCAAAACCGGGAGAGAGATGGGAGTGGCCGGGCGGTCTCCCGCAAGCGCTTCCAGCTCCATGGCGGCTTGGCCCTCATAGTGGGAAACGGTCCGCACACCCAGAACAGCCGCCGCGGCGTCGAACAGCCGCCCCATCGATGACGCCAACGGAGCGTTTAGGTTGCGTTCGATCTGCCTCCTGGCGAGGTCGGAAGCTCTACCGTCGACCGAGTCGATCGCGAGTTGAAAGGCTTCTTCGGCCCCGGGGGCCAGCGACAGGTAGCCGAGCGCCGTGCGCCATGGTTCCCGCGCCGCTAGGTCGCCACCGGGCAGTGGTGCGTATCGCAGCCGGCAGCTTCGCTCGTAGGAACAGAGATCGGCAACCAGAGTCTCCGCACCCCAGACGGTGCCGTCGTCGCCGTATCCGGCACCGTCGTATGCGAAACCGATTACCCTCTCGGTTACGCCGTGTTCAGCGGCAACAGCCGCAATGTGTGCGTGGTGGTGCTGCACGGTGTATACGGGACTGAGGCCAACATCTTCGGCAACGCGGGTCGACATATACTCCGGGTGTAGGTCGCGCACCGCTACCTCGGGTTCTATCCGAAACAGCCGTTTGAACGCGCCGAACGTCTTCTTGAAGTGCTCGAGTGTCTCCAGGTTCTCGAGGTCGCCGATGTGCTGGCTCACGTAGGCCTTGTTGCCGTGTGCCAATGTGAATGTGTTCTTGAGATGTGGCCCCACCGCAAAGATCGGTCTCATCGCCGGCACCGGAAGATTGACCGGCATCGGCGCGTATCCGCGCGCGCGACGCAGGAAGATCGAGCGTTCTTCCACCACCCGGACGACTGAGTCGTCGTAACGCGCCACGATCTCGCGATCGTGCAGCAGCAAAGCGTCGGCTATTCCACTCAAGCTCTCGCGGGCGCCGGTCTTTCCGATGGCAATCGGCTCGTCGCTCTTGTTGCCGCTGGTCATTACCAGCGGCCGGGCTACGAGATCCAACAGTACGTGGTGCAGGGGAGTGTATGCGGTCATTACTCCCACGGTGTCCAACCCGGGAGCTACCGATGGCGCGAGTCCGGCGTCCTCCTTGGGGCGCACGAGGACTATCGGCCCCTCTGGTGAAGTGAGCAGTCTTTCCTGGGTCTCGTCGATTGCCGCAATTGCTCGAACGTCCACCAACGAGCGTACCATGATCGCCAGCGGTTTGGCCTCCCGGTTCTTGTGTCTTCTGAGCCTGGCCACTGCCACTTCGTCCGTAGCGTTCGCCGCCAGGTGGAATCCTCCTAGACCGCGGAGCGCCACGATCTTTCCATCACACAACATTTCCGCGGCCTCAGAGATCGCCGCAAAACCCGACGCCCTACTCTGGTCGCTGCCGGACAGCTCCAACCAGACGCTCGGACCGCAAGCCGGACAACTGTTGCTCTCCGAGTGATAGCGGCGGTTGTCCGGCGTTTCGTACTCGGCAAGGCAGTTCGCACATTGATCGAATGCGCGCATGCTGGTGCGAGCACGGTCGTAGGGCATCGCCTCGATGACGGTGAAGCGAGGGCCGCAGTCGGTGCAGGTGATGAAAGGATACCTGAACCGGCTGTTGGTCGGGTCGGTCAGCTCTGCGAGGCAGGCTTCACAGATCGCGACGTCGGGCGACACGAGCGAGCGCCGATCCGCCGCGTCGGTGCTCGCCACGATACGGAATTCCGTGAGGGCCTCCGGGGTCAGAGTCTCAACGGCGAGCGAGTCGATCCTGGCCAGAGGCGGAGCATCCGAACTCAGGCTGTCGATGAACTGTCGCACACTCGCGTCTGACCCTTCGATCAGGACGCGGACCTCGCCAGCCTCGTTCCGCACCCAACCGGCCAACCCATGCTTCACTGCGAGTCGATGCACGAACGGCCGAAAACCCACTCCCTGCACCATGCCGGTGACGCTCAATTCGAGCGCAACACGATCGCGGGACGAGTCCTTGACAGTCACTCGGATTTGCGCTCCGCCACCAGGTCTTCCAGAAAACGGTACCACTCCTCCATTCCCTCGCCGGTCAGAGCGGAGGTCTTGAACAACCGCAGGTTGGGGTTCACTTGCAACGCAAATTGCTCTGCTGCCTCGACTGCGAACGGCAAATGCGGTAGCAGGTCGACCTTGTTGAGGACGGCATAGCGCGACTCCTGGAACATCTTGGGGTACTTGACCGGCTTGTCCTCCCCCTCGGTGACGGAGAATACTACCACCTTTGCGGATTCACCAAGGTCCCAGCTGGCGGGGCAGACCAGGTTGCCGACGTTCTCCACGAACACCAGGTCGGTAGTAGCCAGGTCGACCTGCTCCAGCGCGGCGGATACCTGACGTGCGTCCAAATGACACGCGCCTCCGGTCACGACCGCCTGAACCAGGCTGTCGGTGTGTTTGGCGAGCCGATCTGCGTCGTTCTGGGTCTGCACATCGCCGGTGATCACCGCCATTCGCAGGCGGTTCCCCAGTGCATCCAAGGTTCGCTCGAGGAGGGCGGTTTTGCCGGAGCCCGGAGAGGAAACCAGGTTGAGCGCCAGCACCTTGTGTTCGCTGAGCCGTTCGCGCACCTGGGACGCGAGCTGGTCGTTCTTCGCCATCACGCGTTCGCGCACTTCAATCGTCCGGACTGCCATCCTCCACCTCCAGGAAAGACACCCTCAGCATGCTCCCCGTCACTCGGGTTATCTGGGGCTTCGCTCTGCCGAATGGTGCTTCGGAGAGCAATACCTCCAGACAAAACTGCAGATTGTCGATCTCGACGCCAGCATCGCTGCCGACATCCAGCCCCACGGTCTTCACATCGCCAAGCCGCTCCCGGCCGACGTGTTCCTCGGCTATGCCGCAGACCTCCATTGCGATCGACATCTCGTGCATGGTCGTGACCGAAATCTAAAGGAATCCGACGCCTGATAGCCGCTGCAAAGCAAAACCCCTCCACCGGGGTGAAGGGGCTTTGGGTGATTGTGCCAACCGCGGTCCGCTACCGCATACTACCCTCGTACCGTGCCGTCAACTGCTTTTCCTTCACGTGCTCGAGTGTGTAGTCCGGCAGAAGCAGCGGAGCGATGCGGCTCTTGTCCACGCCGCCGGCCTCGGCTTCGGCATTGTATTTGATCACGTGGTCCAGGCTCAAAACACCGCCTTCCGCGTCGTTCACCGCGTACTTTCCGGCGTTCCTGCCCGATATGCGACCGAATACCATGATGTCCAACAGTGAGTTGCCCATCAGGCGGTTCTCGCCGTGGATGCCGCCGCCCACTTCTCCTGCCACGAACAGGCCGGGAACCCTGGTCTCGCCGGTGGCCTCGAATTCGAGGCCGCCGTTCTGGTAGTGGAGTGTGGGATATATGAGCATCGGCTCTTTGCTGATGTCAATTTCGAAACGCTTGTACATGATGTACTTGCCGGGGAACTCCTTGTGCACGAACCCATCACCGAACATCACGTCGAGCATCGGACTGTCGAGCCAAACGCCGAACTTGCCGGTGGGAGTTGGCACGCCCTTGCCGACTTCGGTACACTCGCGGATGATGCACGCGGCTTCGACGTCGCGCGGCTCCCGCTCGAACACGAACTGGTTGCCCTCGACGTTGACCAGGTTTGCTCCCGCACCCCGGAATTTCTCGGTGATGAGGATGCCTTCAGCTTGTTCGGGGAAGACCACTCCGGTGGGGTGGTACTGAATGGTGTGCAGGTAGCAGACCGGAACTCCGGCTCGGTACGCCATCACGAGGCCGTCGGCAGTGGCCCCATAGTGATTCGTGGTCATGAAACCCTGGACGTGGAGACGCCCGCTGCCGCCGGTGGCCATCACCACGGCCTTCGCCTTCACGAGCACGTATTCCTCGGTCTCCATGTTGTACAGGATAGCGCCGGCACAGTGGCCCTTGTCGTTCAGGACCAGTTCCACCGCCGGGGAGAACTCGATAGTCGTGATGTCCTTCTCACGGTTGCGCGCCTCGTCGCGAACTGTCCGCATCATCTCGGCGCCGGTGATGTCGGCCGCGAAGTGCATGCGTTTCCGGCTCGTTCCCCCGCCGTGCATCGTCTTCAGAGTGCCGTCCTCTTCCTTCGAGAAGTTGCACCCGTGATCGAGCAGCCACTGGATCGCGCTCGGTGCTTCCTTGGCGAGCGTTTCAGCCAGCTCGGGCACGTTGGTGAAGTGCCCGCCACCCATGATGTCGAGGTAGTGATGGTAGGGCGAGTCTTTCCAGCCCTTGGTGGCGGCTTGAATGCCTCCTTCGGCCATCATTGTGTTGGCGTCTCCGTGACGGAGCTTGGTCGCAACCATCACCTTTGCCCCTTGCTCCTGTGCGAGCAACGCTGCTGCCGTGCCGCTCCCGCCGCCACCGATCACCAGGACGTCGGTTTCCATGTCCGGCTTCGACAGATCTACCCTCGACGGGTCTACTCGGCTGTACGCTTCCAGCAAATCGACCATTTCGTGGCAGATGCGATAACCCTTGTTGGGACCGATCGAGATCTCGCGCCGCCCTTCCTCGTCCACGTCGGGATGGAATTTCTTGAGCACTACATCTCGCTCGTCCATACTGAGGGCGGGGAACTCCTCGCTGGCCTTCTTCCTCTCGACACGCTCCGGCCGTGTTTTCTCCACGACCTTGATCAGTTCTTTCAATGCTTCGGGATAACCCACTGTATGTCTCCAGGCCTCAGTTTGTCAGTGTGCCGGTCTTGTCATCAGGCGTCCAGCTGTCTTCAGCCGCGTGCGGCTCCAACTGGCGCTGTGAGTAAAGCTCTTTCAGCTTCTTGATCTCTTCGGTGATCTCGTGACTGGACGGGTCCACATTGCCGTGTGCCTTGAGTTTCTCCACCACATCGTCGTATAGGCCTTTGGCAATTGCCTCCACTTGCTCGTCGCAGTGCTTGCTCTTCGGAGCCAGATACTTGCCGCGCAGTCGTCGCACCATCTGCGCGATGTGGTACTGCGGCATTTCAGCCATGCACCTGGTAGCGCAAAGGCCGCACTGAATGCAATCGAACGAGAGCTCGGCCGCCTTTTCGATGTCCCCTTGTTTGATCGCCGCGATGTAGTCCATGACCGGGATGTCCATCGGGCAAACCTTTGTGCAGGCATTGCACGCGAGGCAACGGAACAACTCCGGATAAAGCGACCAGATTTCCTCCGGCTTCCCTTCCAACTGATCGATGTCGTATACGGCACGATTAGCTGGGTAAAACGGGATCTGAGTGAGGTGCATGCCCTCCTCGACGACGGTCTGGCACGCGAGTCCGACCTTGATGCGATAGTCGCCGGGCAAGCGGTAGACTGTAGCACAGGCACCGCAGATCCCGCCGCGGCACCCGGCGCCGCGGATGTATTTGTAGCCGGCGTATTCGATAGCCTTCATGATCGTGAGGCTGTCGGGCACGTCGTACCTCTTGCCCATTATGAATACGGGAACCAGCTTCGACTTCACGGCTTCTTCTACCGATGGACTGTCTATGGTCTGCGTTTCGCTCATGCGAACCTCGTTTGGCTGTTGGTCCTATGCGGAAACGAGCAGGTTCCGCTGTTCCAAAAAACTGCGCGTCGCTGCTGTGTTTCTGTCGAACCCCACCACATCTGGATCGAGTCCCAGCGCAACGGCAAGCATCTGAGTGAAATAGATGACGGGCATTGGCTTCGCACCGTCGCGGTCCTTGAACGCCTCTTCCTGACGGCGCCCCAGGTTGTATTCGCACAAGGGGCAGCTCATCGCGATAGCGTCGGCCTCGTGTTTCTCGGCGTCGGCGAGAATTCCGGCGGCGGTGTTAATGGCTGCCTCAGGATGCGAGACTATGTTGTAAGAACCGCAGCACGTCTCCGCCTCCGGGAAATCTACGACGGTGGCGCCCAGTGCCCGGCAGAAATCCTCGAATACCTCGTGAGTAATGCCCTGGTCGATCGATACCGCACGCGGTCGAGTCAGGGTGCAGCCGTAGTACGGCGCGACCTTGAGGTCTGTGAGCGGGTTCTTTACCGCCTCCTCGAGCTTGTCCCAACCGATTTCGTCGCGAAGGAAGGACAGCAGGTGAACCACCTCTACTTCTCCGCGATAATCGGTTTCTTCCTCCATGAAGTCATTCAGCGCGTCACGCTTCTCTTTCTCGTCGCGCATCAACAGATTGGCGCGAGCCAGCGTGTTGTAACACATGGAGCAAAGCGTCGCGAGGGTCGTGAATCCCTGATCCTTGGCTCTGATCAGGTCTCGCACGGGGGCAAGGAAATGAACGAGGTCGTCGTCGGCGAGGTTGTATACCGCGCCGCAACAGTTCCAGCGCTCCAGCTCGACCATTTCAACACCAAGCGCCCTCATGGAATGGATCGCCGAGTCTTCGAGATTCTTTGCCTTGGCTTTGAGTGTGCAGCCGGGATAGTATCCGATCTTCATTGTCGCTCCCTCAAGAGGTGTGCTTGCGGAACGCACTCACCATTGCCAACTGCGGCATTTCTTCGAGCTTCTCCTTCTCAATGCCGGGTACATCGACGTGGTTCTCGTTCTCCCTCAGCGACAAGAGCCTCAAGCCCTCCATCACGCGGGGAATGTCGATGCCTCGCGGGCAACGCACCTCGCAGGCGTGACATGAAGCACAAACCCACGGCGTATTGGCGCTGAGCAGCACCTCCTTCTGGCCCCACTGCATCAGGTGCATTATTTGACGGGTAGTTTGCTGGAGGTCAGCTTTCATCGGACAGACGACCGTACAGGTGCCGCACTGCATGCAGGTCTTGAACGGCTCCCCGGTTATCGTCTTCATCTTCTCGATGAACTCCAGGTCCAGCGCTTCTTGCGGAATATTCGAGCGCATTCCCACCTCGGGTAGTTCAATCGCAATTCATTTGACACAAAAAAAAGCGCAAGGCTGCTTGCGCTTTCGGACAAACCTTCCGCGTCAAGACGAGATTTAGGATACCAAATTTAGGGAATTTCTTCAACTGTGAATTGAAGCACGATTAAAGTGGTTCCCAACCGGTATTTGAGCCACAAATAGTCGGCAATTGGCTCGATGAGGACTGGTGACATGTTCGATGTTGCCGTTCAGGCGTTGTCTATGTAAAGGATCTGCAAGCAACCTGGTATTGGCGCTGCCCAGTTCGTGTCGACCGCGTTCCAGCCGAAGCTTCTTGAACCGAACCTCTCGAGTGGGTCTACCCGCTGCCGAGGTTGACAAGAATCCAGAGGCAAGCCAACTTCGCGCCACTCCATAGCGAGCCGCCCACTCAATCCTCCAACGAGTCGAGGCCGATGAACACCAGAGACATCTGGACGCAGTACACCATGGAGGTCCGCTCTGCGCTCAGGGAGCGGTCGATAGTCATGTATAGCATTCTGCTTCCGATATTCATGTATCCCGTGATGCTCTGGGTGATGTTCAGCGCCATCACGTTCGTGCAGGGATTGAACGAGGGTTTCACTTCACGTATTGCGGTCCTCCAAGGACTTCCGGAACGTCACTCGTCGTTGATCGATTCGTTGGAAGGTCGACCCAATGTCCAGCTGTTTAGAGACGTGGAGGAAGAAGAGGCCATCTCGCGGATTCGGGCCGGGGATCTCGATGCATTGGTGTCCTTCGCGGAAGCCGACGGCGACGCGGCCGTGCTGGCAGGGAACTTCAGCGCAAAGGTTCGCTACGACCGATCGGAGGGCCGCAGCCGCACTGCGGCGGAAAGGGTGGAGGAAGAGGTGGACGAGTATCGCGCCGACTGGATGGGCCGGGAAGCCGAAGCGCTTGGTGTCAGCGATAACGATAGGGTGTTGTTCGCTTTGAGCAGCGAGAACGTCTCCACTTCCGAGGACCTCGGCGCCCTGTTCCTGGGGATGATCACACCGTTGTTTCTCACAATCATGGTGGCTATGGGGTCCTTCTATCCTTCGGTGGACACCACCGCGGGAGAACGGGAGCGGTCTACCTGGGAAACAACCATGACCACATCGGCTTCCCGCGCCAGTATGGTGACGGCCAAATACCTCTACGTGGCCACGATGGGGGTAGCGGCGGGGGTGTTGAATGTCCTGGCGGTCTTCGTTTCCATCGGCGCGGTGCTGGCGCCGCTCATTGGCGGAACGGATGAGATCACGTTCCGGATTCCGTTGCTCGCAGTACCCGTAATGATGGTAGGAGCGATCGGTCTCGCCCTGATGCTGTCGGCGGCAATGATGATCCTGGCCTCGTTCGCGCGGACCTTCAAGGACGGGCAGGCAATGGTCCAGCCGGTATACCTGGTAGCTATAATCATACCGATCCTGCTGGGACAACAAACGGACCGTACGCTCACTGCCGGTATTGCTGCGATCCCTATAGCCAACGTCGCAATGATGATCAGGGATGCTATCAACGGGATATTCCTGTGGCCATACATAATCGAAGCGCTCGCAGTCAATCTCCTCATGGTTGTCCTGTGCCTCGTGGTCGCGCGATTCGTTCTTCGCTTCGAAGATTTCCTGATCGGTAGTTTCGACGGGAGCTTTTGGCGTTTCGCGAAGGACAGAATGCGACTTCGCCGCATCGGAAAGGAATCTGCATGACGACGAACGAAGCCACCGTTTTCGTCGAGAATCTGAAGAAGGCCTTCTACGACGAATCGCGAGGTGAGGTCAAGGCCGTTGACGGCGTGACCTTCTCGTGCCGTTCAGGCGAAGTGTTCGGACTGCTCGGGGCGAACGGCGCCGGCAAGACGACTACACTGCGCATGCTATCTACCGTCCTGAAGCCAACCGGCGGCTCGGCCGTGATCATGGGGCACGATGTTCTGGCGGAGCCCGAAGCGACGCGCGAGAACCAGGGGTTTTACTCGGCGTCGACGGCTCTCTACCCGCGCCTGACCGGTAAGGAAACGTTGGAATTTTTCGCGCGCATCAACCACTACCCGGAAGAGAAGGTCGCTGCCAGGGTGGAACAGTTGGTAAAACGCTTCGGGATCGATGAGTACGTGAACGCCCGTGTGGAGAAGCTCTCCGGCGGCATGAAGCAGAAGGTTTCCATCGCCAGAACCATCGTGCACGATCCGCCGGTATTGATATTCGATGAGCCGACCGTGGGCTTGGACGTCCTGAATGCGATCGAGATGGTCAAGGTCATCAGAGAGCTGAGGGACGAAGGAAAAACGATCATCTTCTCGAGCCACATCATGAGCGAGGTCGAGAAGCTCTGCGACCGGATAGCCATCCTGCACCGAGGCCGCATCCTGGCTCTGGGGACGCTCGAATCGCTCAGAGATAGCACTGAGCTGCATTATCTGGAAGACATTTTTGTCCACTACGTGACCAAGGAAGAGGGTTTGCAAGGCGCGGCAATCGGGGCATCGGGCGAGTTCGAGGCGGGGCAGTGAGCGAGACATCCGATCGGGGTGTACTAGGGACGCTGTTCCGTTACGAGATCAAGATGCTGCTGCGGGACACCCGGACCATTATTATCGCGATCGTTGCTCCGCTCATAATCTTTCCAACGTACATTCTGATTCTCAAATTTGTGGAGTCCAGGGAGCAGCATGCGCTGGAGGAAGAGACATACCTCTACTCCGTGACGGGGTCGCGCGCCGACTGGGCCGACACCCTCGTTCGAGCCGCCATAGCAAGAGACTCAGCGGACGCCGACACGACCAGGGCGCCGGTGAGCTTTGAAAGGCGATCGCCCGAAAACCCGCGCGAGGCGCTGGAGTCGGGAGACCTCCACGTGCTGATCGAGGGGCTCACGGTCGCCGAATGGGATTCCATAAGGACAGAGAGCGTCGAGGAGGAGGAATTCGGGGAAGAGGAAGAGTCCGAAACCACGCAGCCCGAGGCATCGGTACCTGCGCTTCGCATCCACTTCCGGGCCGAAAGCGATTTCTCAAGGGAGGCTCGAAACCGTCTCACGGAGCGCATCCGCGAGGTCAGGGCGCTGCAGCGCGACTCGGTGTATAGGGCGGCAGGGTTCCCAGTTGCCATGGCTGCGGTGGCGCGTTTGGAAACAGAGAGCGTGGCCACGGCGGCGAAGGAGGCCGGGGCGTTCCTCGGGGTGGCGCTCACCCCGTTCCTCGTGCTGCTGATGTTGAGCGGCGGCTCCATTGTAGCTGTCGATGCAATCAGCGGAGAAAAGGAGCGGGGAACCCTGGAGACGCTGCTCACGACGGCGGCGAGCCGCACCGAAATCGTGCGGGCCAAGCTGTTGGCCGTGGTTGCGGTGGGCTTGACCGTGGTTGTCATCAATACGGCGAACCTCGCGGTTTACCTTGGCGTTGGATTGCTGGACCTGCCCGCCAACTTCGCCGTGCAGTTGGGTGCGTTGGAACTCGTGCTTCTGCTCCTGCTGCTGGTGCCGGTGACGTTGCTGGTGTCTTCGGCGCTGCTGCTCTTGTCGGGAGCCAGCAAGAGCTACAAGGAGTATCAACTCTACTTCTTTCCGCTGTTCCTGGTGTTCTTGGTGCCGGCATTCGCATCGGCACTCCCCGGCATCGAATTGCGTTCGGTCATTGCGCTGGTGCCCTTGGCCGGTGTCGCTGTGGCCACACGTGAGATACTCACCGGAGTTGTGGACCTGCCGTTCATAGGCGTTGCCTTTCTGTCGACCGGCGGGCTTGCGGTCTGGCTCACGCGGCTGACACAGCTTACTCTCTCGAACGAAAAGCTCATTTCGGGATCCGATTTGGACGAGGCCGACCTGGCCGGAGGGGCGGCGCTCTTCCCCAGGCACGTAATCCACCTGTTCCTTGGCATGTGGGTGTTGTTCTTCGTTGTGAGCCTCTGGTTCGGGGAAGATCTAGGGCTCCGGGGCCAGGTCGTCGTCAATGTTATCGTGATCTTCTTTGGCGGCTCACTGCTCATCATCCGCCGCTACGGCCTGAACGCTAAGGAGGCATTTGGTCTGAGACTGCCACGTCCGGGCGCCTGGCTGGCAGCTCTGATCGGAGCCCCCTCCGGTTTGATCCTCGCGGCCGGCCTGGGGCAACTCGTGAACACCTACGTGTTTCCCGTGCCCGAAACAATGCTCGAGAACTTTGGACAGTCTCTGGCGAGGCCGGATCTTCCGCTCTGGCAGATCGTGGCGGTGACGACGCTGCTGCCCGCTATCTTCGAGGAACTGACCTTTCGTGGTATCCTCGTCCACGGCCTGCGGCAACGCATTAAGCGGCGCTGGCTGCTGGCGCTCGTGGTGGGTGGCATCTTTGCCCTCTTCCACGTGTCACTGTTCCGTATATTCCCGACGGCGCTACTCGGCTTTTTGTTGACCTGGGTCGTGCTGCTGTGCGGCTCGATATACCCGGCGATGCTGTGGCATGGTTTGAACAACGCTCTGGGTATCATACCCGCTCACCTGGGGATCTGGCCCGAGGATTTCGAGCCTAGCAGTTGGTGGGTTGCGCCGGCGTTGTTGGGCGTGGCACTCGCCATGTGGATATTGTGGCGCTCCGGCAGCAGCCGGAATCTGCCTGTAACCTCTTTCAGGATGGGACGTGGTGGCCAAGGCGAAGAGTGAACGCACCAGTGTTTGGATCAAAATTTGCGTCCTTCTGCTTGTCGCGGACACAGTCGGAATAGGTTACGTCGCCTACAGGATCTCTCGACCCACGATGGAGGATTCCATCAGGGAAGAAGCTCTTGCCGCGGCGGTGGAAGGAGAGGTGAAGGTCGAGCTATGGGCGGTGTCGGTCGCGGAGACCGTGCACCATCGCTTGACGGGAACCTATACCACGTCTCTGGACTCTCTCA
This sequence comes from uncultured Gemmatimonadaceae bacterium, assembly GCA_964580055.1. Classification (GTDB taxonomy): domain Bacteria; phylum Gemmatimonadota; class Gemmatimonadetes; order Gemmatimonadales; family GWC2-71-9; genus JBDGYW01. Next base: position 28,479 of record CAZOJI010000025.1, read on the forward strand.
GGGTTACGCCGGCCGAGGGCGTAGTCGTCGAAGTACTCGAGGCAGACGAAGATCACTGGACCGCGAGAGGCACGCACCTGGATACGGGGATCTCGTGCATTGCCGACGACACCACTCCGGTTTTGCGAGACGAGTACCGGGCATACTGTGAGCGTGACGGTGACTGAATCTGTTGAGGTGCGTGGCGCCCCAGAAGGCCGAAGCGGTCTCATTCGCGATTTGAGCCTCATGGGGCTGGCGGCAACCGGCATCTGCTCCATGATGGGTGCCGGGATCACGGTTGTTCCATTCATGATTCAGAGAAATGTGCCGGACGTGGGGCCGTACGTTTTGCCCGCGTACCTGTTTGCGGCCGTACCCGCCGCACTGGCGGCCCTGGCGTACGCGATACTCGCATCCGCAATGCCAAGGGCCGGTGGAAGCTACGTGTATGCCAGTCGCGCGATAAACCCATATCTGGGCTTCGTCGCGAGCTTCTCTCAGTGGTTCGGACTCTGCATCGCAATCGGGGTGGTATCGTACGTTCTCATCCCGTTTTTGCGTGATGTATGCGCAGCGGTCGGAATGCTGCAGGTCGCGGCGATTCTGGATAGCGGGTGGGTGCGTCCAACGCTGGCGTTGCTGTTTCTCTGGACTTTCGTTCTGGTGAACATTCGAGGTGTCTTGATTTACGAACGCACCCTCGTGCCGCTGATGTTTTTGATGTTTGCCCTCGGTGCGATCGTAATTGTCGCCGGGTTTCTATTCGATCACGGTGACTTCGCCGCTGCCGTTCTGGAGCGGGAGGGCCGTGTCATACCTGAGCACGCCGACTCGCCGTTCAGAATATCGGTTTATCTCGCCGCGGCCGCGGTATTGTTTTCGAGCTTCATTGGTTTCGATTCCATTGCGCAGGCCGGCGGTGAAGCTAAGAATCCAAACCGATCGCTGCCTTTGGCAATCGGAATCGCAATTGCCACTGTGGGGACCTTCTACTTCTTGTTTACGGCGGCAGTCTACCATGCCGTGCCCTGGAGTTTCATCGCTGCTGAGGCCGCGGTGCGCGACGTGACGGCCCCCGGTCTCCTGGGCTACGTGTTGCCGGCAGGATGGACCGTTGCGATCGTCGGTGGTGCCGCAATTGCGTTGATCAACGATCTGCCGGCAATGCTGCTCGCCGTCTCGCGGCTCATGTTCGCATGGGCGGAGGACGGCGTTTTCCCAAAGAGCGTCGCCAGGGTTCACCCGCGGCTGCACACCCCCCACGTCGCCATCGTGCTGAGTGGTTTGATGGCGTCGGTCGGAATCCTGGGTAGCCATCTGGCGGGCGACTTCTTCCTGGGCGTCGACATATTGGTTACGTCGATGCTGGTGAACTTCCTGCTCATGTGCATCTCAGTGCTGACTCTGCCACGCCGCAACCCGCAGTTGGCTCTTCAGGTTCGTGTAGTTCCTTCGAGGAGGATACAGATACCCGTGGCGGTGGGCGGAGTGTTGTTGCTGGGTGGATTCCTGATCGTACACATAGTGAAGGACCTCACCGCAGAGGTGAGCGCCTGGTATTTCCACTCAACACCCGTGTGGCTCGCTGTAATGGCTATAGCCACCGTCATATATATTCGCGAGTTCAAAGCATTGAAGCGAAATGGTGTTGATGTGGAGAACGTCTTTTCGAGACTTCCGCCGGAGTAGTTGTCGAATGACTGTGTCGGTTGAACGCTGCGAACTGGCCCCTGGATATTCTATCTCACGCGTCCTCACTGGATTGTGGCAGATCGCGGACATGGAGCGGGGAGGTACCACGGTCGACGCCGAAGCGGCTGCGGCGGCCATGGTACCGTACGTGGATTCAGGTCTTACCACTTTCGACATGGCCGATCACTATGGCTCCGCGGAGGAGATCGCAGGTGCTTATGTGCGGGAGTACGGGCAGGGATCGGCGCAGTTTCTGACCAAGTGGGTGCCTAGGCCGGGGCGGTGCACCAAGGAAGATGTGAGAGCGGCCGTGGAACGCTCTCTCGACCGTATGCAGACCGATAAGCTCGACATGCTGCAGTTCCACGCCTGGAACTATCCGGACCCGGGATGGCTCGACTGCCTTTTCTGGCTGCAGGAATTGAGGGATGAAGGTCTCATTCGCTTTCTCGGTTTGACCAACTTCGACACGGCGCACCTGCGTATCGTGATTCACAGTGGAATAGAGGTAGTGTCCAACCAGGTTTGCTTCTCTCTCCTGGACCAGCGGGCGAGCGCTGGGATGTTGGATCTCTGTCGCGAACACGGGGTCAAGGTGTTGGCTTTCGGCACCGTGGCCGGCGGATTCCTGACGGAGCGGTGGTTGGGTGAGGACGAACCGGCCTGGGGACACCTCGAAACCTGGTCCGAAATGAAGTACGGACGCTTCATCAAGGAAGCGGGCGGGTGGGATGCATTACAGGGTCTCTTGCGAGAAGTGAGCGCCGTTGCGAAGAAGCACGGTGTGTCCATGGCAAACGTTGCCTGCCGGGCAATCCTGGAGCGCCCCGCCGTGGGTGGCGTGATCATCGGTGCGCGGCTCGGCGAGGCTGAACACATACGAGACAACCTGAGGGTTTTCGAATTAGCACTCGACGATGCGAGCCGCACCAAAATCGAACAAGCACTCTCTGCCCTCAGGCCCATCCCCGGGGACTGCGGTGACGAGTATCGGAAGCCGCCCTACCTCACCGCGAGCGGAGACTTGAGTCACCACATCGATACTCTTCCCGCACCATATGCCACACACCAAGCGTCAGACGGGCGGACGAGGGTGTTGAGTGGAACCCCCTGGGAGGAAATGGCGGGGTATTGCCGAGCGGTGCGCCGCGGTGACCGCATCGTGGTGTCCGGGACTACTGCAACACACGGTGACCGAGCGATCGGTGGCTGCGACCCCGGGGCGCAGACGCACTTCGTGATCGACAAGATAGAGGGTGCCATCATGTCGTTGGGTGGCCGTCTGGAGGACGTGGTCCGGACTCGCATATTCGTCGACAAACTGTCCGACTGGGAGCCGGTTGCGCGCGCGCACGGTCAACGGCTGGGCCATGTCAAGCCGGCAAACACCCTGGTAAGGGCAGATCTCGTGGGAGATAGTAACCTGGTGGAGATGGAGGCTGAAGCAGTAGTTGAAGGTCGCCACGGAGGAGATTGAGTTTCCACTCAGCTCGCGGCTGCTTGAATGTTTCGCGAGCCTCGAACTACGCTGCTACCTTTCACACATGGCCAAACTGTTCCTCCTGTTCATAATCGTCCCGGCCATCGAGCTGGTTCTGTTGATCAAACTGGGCGGTTTGATCGGAGTACTACCCACCCTGGGAATCATCGTCTTGACCGGTGCTTTGGGTGCTACACTGGCGCGATGGCAGGGGCTGGGTGTTCTCAGGGACGCGCAGAACGAACTGGCGCGTGGCGGTATGCCGACCGGACCTCTCGTGGACGGCGTGATAATCCTGATAGCCGCCGCGCTGCTGTTGACGCCCGGCTTCTTGACCGATCTCATAGGGTTTTCCTGCCTTGTGCCGGGATTCCGATCTATGCTGAAACGGACTGCGTGGAAGCGGTTGGAGAAAGCGGTGCAGAAAGGTCAGGCCGGAGTGTTCGTGCAGTTTGGCGGGCGCGGACCGTGGAATGTCTCGCCGCCGTCGGACTCTGATTCGAGCGGCAATATCGAGATGTGAACTTGCGATTGGAGATCATGGCCCGAAACCACGTCTGACGCAACATCGATCCCTACCGCCCTACCGCCCTACCGACCGATCCACAATCGTAATCGGCTGCGTATAGGAGATAGGCCCCAGCGCGGTATTCACTGTCGGCAGTGCGCGCAGTGTGATTTGAGTTTGATTGCCACCCACTCCGGCGAGGTTGAGTGCCAGATTGAACAGATCAGGCCCACTGCGCTCGAAGAAATCAAACAGGTCCAATGAGACGTTCACCGGTATATCGGTCGGCTGGCCGGGCGGTAGCTCGTGTTCCTGCTCGATGAGCCCGGAGATGGTTTCGGTGTCCTCCAGAAACAGAGTCCACTGCATCCGAATCAGCCGAGCCGTGACGGGATTTTCAGACGGGTTGGTGGCAATGATGTGCACGCGAAACGAAACCGGTAGCTCGCGCCGAGCTATCATCGCGCCTAACGTTGCGGCGTCACTGAGGCCGAGATCTGAGTACGAAGAGATGCGTGAGGCCTCGATACCCGCCACCTCCACGTCGGCAACGCGGTCCAGCTGGAAATCGACGGACTCGAGGGCGGCGATCTGCTGTAGGGTGGCGCAGGAGGTCGAGAGCACTACCGCGAGCGCCACCGAAAGGAACCGTATTGTCTGCATGACCTTGAGTATACGGTTGCGACGCCTTGTTCGGGAGTCGCAAACCGTTCGCTCACGTCCGAGAATCGCTCAGCGTTACCGCTCCTAAAGCCTCACCCATCTCGTGCCGCCCATCCCGGAGAATGGGTCGGCCGGCACCTCGATGTTCGATTGTTGCGGCGCGGATTCCTGTTCCGGCGTGTTGGGCGCCAGCGTTTGCGCGATAACCAGGATCTGGGACACTATGTCATCGAGCTCACGGATCCGGTCCGCGGACGACAGATCTCCGGCGGCGGCATCGACCAAGCGGTTGGCCAGGTGCACCAATTCCTTTAGGCGCAGTGTCTGTGCAATCCTGGTAATCGCATCCGCTTCTTCACGGAGCGAAGCGATAACGGTATAGTCGTCGGGGAAGCTGACTAGGTACGCTGCCAATTCCTTTGTCTGCCGGGCAGCGGAAAGCAATACGAACCTGATCTTCTTACGAGTAGACATCTCATCCCTCCATTCGGCAGCTGGGCTGTCTCAATGAGATCCCTGGCTTTGCGGCCCCGAGTCGCCTCGGGTGTGCTATTATCGTGAAAAGACTGCTGGTCTTGGAAGCAAACTGTGGGCCATCTTTCCTAGAACTCATGTTGCGCATTGAGTGAATGCTGCAACTTATTGGTTTATATAGCTTTAAAACCCATCTTGCACAGGTGCGTGGAGAACCGGACCGCCAATGCTGAGGTTTTGTATTTGGGGGCTGCCGCATTATGCAATCGATTTGTGGAAAACAAGAGGCTGCTTGATTACTCGATTCCGGCGGTACGGACCCTTGCGTGTAACGGAATAGAGTCAATTGTGCGGCCGGGGTAGCGCGCCGACATGCCGATGAAGCGCCGTTGTGATGTGGGAAAGTGTGGCAGTGGTACTCGGACAGCGCTTGCCCGCGTCCGTCTTACCGATACCTTACCCGGATCCTTCTTCCTGCTTCGAGCATTCGGTGGCAAGTATGAGTGATTCAAAAGAGGCACTGCGTTGGGGCGTTCTCAGTACCGCGAACATTGGGCGAATTGCGGTCATTCCGGCGATCCATAATTCCGCCAACGGCAACGTGGTTGCGGTGGCGAGCAGGGATGCGGGACGAGCAAAGGAATTTGCGGAAGCGAACGGGGTTCCGGGCTATTTCGGTTGTTACGAGGCTCTCTTGGACGACGAGAGTATTGACGCGATCTACAATCCGTTTCCCAACAGCATGCACAGAGAGTGGACCATCCGGGCCGTGGAGGCGGGCAAGCACGTGCTTTGTGAAAAGCCGCTGGCGGTGACCGCCGAAGAGTGCGATGAGATGGCGGCGGTGGCGGAGTCGGCCGGCGTAGCGTGCATGGAAGCCTTCATGTACCGGTTCCACCCTCGCATCGATCGTATGATGGGACTCATGGACGAAGGAGCCATCGGAACGCTGCGCTCCATGTACTCTGCATTCACCTTCAAGCTCAGCAGTGCGGATAACATTCGTCTGGACCCGGAACTCGGTGGAGGGTCGCTGATGGATGTGGGATGTTACTGCGTCAACGTCTTTCGGACCCTTGCCCGCTCCGAACCGCATGAGGTTCAGGCCTACGCACAGTGGACTGACCGCGGCGTGGACGATCAGATGGCCGGCATGCTGCGTTTCGCGGACGGGGTGACGGCACAATTCGATTCCGCGCTCACGATGGAGCGTCGCGAGTGCCTGCAAGTAGCGGGCACGGAAGGGCACCTGGAGGTGTCGAGCGTGTTCATTCCTGGCACCGGCGACGTGACGATCGAGGAGTACCATGGTAGGGAGGAATCGAAATCTCACTCCGTGCCGGGACTGGACGAATACCAGGAGATGGTCGAGCACTTCGCAGATTGTGTTTTGCACGGTAAACCCGTCCGTTATCCCTTCTCCGAGGCCGCCGTGAATATGCGAGCGATCGAAGCGCTGTACCGATCGGCCCGGAACGGTGGCGCCACCGAAACCGTACCAGCGAGTTAGCAAGTCCCGTATGCCCATCAACCTGGTTGAGCGCGCAATCGAGCACAGTGACCGAGAGGCGATTGTCGATCGGGAGGGCTCCTACAGCTACGAGGACTTGCTGGCGGCTTCCGAGAGGGTAGCCTCCGGTCTTCTCGCCGGCGGGACTGATCTCGGCGAGAGTCGTGTGACCTTTCTGGTGCCTCCCGGATTCGACTACGTGGCTACGCAGTGGGGCATCTGGCGGGCGGGAGGCATCGCGGTGCCTCTCGCGATGTCGCATCCTCCCGCCGAGATCGTCCACGTACTGGAAGACGCCGATCCGGCGATGGTGGTCGCGCAAGCGGAACTAGGTGAGCGCCTGCGAGCGATTTGCGAAACCCGCAATCTAGAGTTGTCGCATACCGAGGATCTGCTGCGATCCGGGGTTTCCAGGCTACCGGACATCGACGGGTCACGCCGTGCGATGATGCTCTACACGAGCGGCACCACCGGTAAGCCCAAGGGGGTGGTCACAACTCACTCGCAGATCGAGGCACAAGTGACGTCTCTCGTGCAAGCCTGGGGGTGGCACGCCGATGACAGAATCCTCTTGGTACTCCCGCTGCACCACGTTCACGGAATCGTGAATGTGCTCAGCTGCGCTCTCTGGTGCGGGGCGTGCTGTGAGATGCTGCCGGCCTTCGACCCTGGCGAGACCTGGAAACACCTCATCGAACGTCCGCTCACGCTCTTCATGGCCGTGCCCACGATCTACCGCCGCCTGATAACTGAATGGGAAAAGGCTTCTGACTTCGATCGGGTGGAGATGTCGGAATCCTGCCGAAAGCTGCGCCTCATGGTTTCGGGGTCGGCGGCTCTGCCCGTGTCCGTGCTCGAACGCTGGAAGGAGATATCGGGGCACGTGCTGCTGGAGCGCTATGGCATGACGGAGATCGGGATGGGACTGTCGAATGCGCTTTACGGCGAGCGCTTCCCTGGCTTTGTGGGCACACCGTTGCCGGGAGTTGCTGCGAGAGTAGTAGACGAAGCAATGCAGGACGTAGCTCCGGGTAATCCAGGTGAGCTATTGCTCGAGGGGGCGAACATATTCCAGGAATACTGGCGCCGCCCGAAGGAGACGACGGAGTCGTTCCACGAGGGATGGTTCAAGACCGGAGACGTCGTGGTCGTCGAGAATGGTTGCTACCGAATCATGGGACGGCGTAGCGTGGACATAATAAAGACCGGCGGCTACAAGGTCTCCGCCCTCGAGATCGAAGAGGTCCTCAGAACGCACCCGGCCGTAAGCGAGTGTGCGGTTGTGGGGGTGCCGGATGTCGACTGGGGAGAACGGGTATGTGTCGCGGTTGAGAAGGCGGACGGAGCGAACCTCGACCTGGAAGGGTTGAGATCTTGGGCGCGGGACCTGCTGGCCCCGTATAAGATCCCCAAAGATCTCGAGATCGTGAACGAACTTCCCCGTAATGCGATGGGCAAAGTGACTAAACCGCGCGTCGCTGAGCTGTTCGCAATGAGCGGCGGTACCGCATAGATGGTCATCTACGGTGTTTCGTTGCTCGCGGGATGCATGATCGCCGGCATCTTCGTCGGCGAGCTGCTTGGAAAGCTGATCGGGGTCCAGGCCAATGTCGGTGGCGTTGGGATCGCGATGCTGTTGATGATCCTGCTCTCGGACTACCTGCGCAAACGGGGAAGATTGAACCCGGTGTCGCAGCAGGGCGTCATCTTCTGGAGTTCGATCTACATTCCGGTGGTCGTCGCGATGGCCGCCAAACAGAACGTGATTGCGGCGGTGGAGGGAGGGCCGGCGGCTTTGTTGGCCGGCATCGCGGCGGTAGTGGTGAGCTGCGCGCTCGTGCCGCTGATAAGCCGCATTGGTAGTGGGAGCCCTATCTCAACGGACGAGGCTCACACCGAGGGTGAGCCGTGAGAGAGCTGCTCGACATCATTGGCGAAGTGCTGATTCGCAACGGCTTGATTACCGCGTTTGCTTTCGTAGGAATCACGGTATGGCTCTCCTATTTCATCTCCGGGAGGCTCACCGGGGGAAAAATTCACGGATCCGCAATCGCCATCCTCACGGGTTTGGTGTTGGCGTACGCCGGCGGCGCCGTCACCGGCGGAGATCAAGGGCTGGCCGACATCGAGGTCTTGGCGGGCGTCGGTCTGTTGGGCGGCGCGATGCTGCGAGACTTCGCCATAATTGCGACGGCCTTCGGCGTGCAACTGGATGAGATCAGAAAGGCAGGTATATCGGCGATCGTGTCGCTCTTCGCCGGGGTTCTGATCTCGTTCGTGGTTGGAGCGGCAATCGCTCATGCTTTCGGGTATTCGGATGCCGTCAGTATGACCACTATCGGAGCGGGCGCGGCAACCTATATCGTGGGGCCGGTAACGGGCACGGCGATTGGCGCGTCCTCCGAGGTGGTGGCTCTCAGCATCGCGGCGGGACTGGTGAAATCGATGCTGGTCATGACGGGAACACCCTTTGTGGCGCGCTACATCGGCCTGGACAATCCGCGGTCGGCAATGGTCTACGGCGGTCTCATGGGTACAACGAGCGGCGTCGCCGGCGGATTGGCGGCAACCGATCCGAAACTGGTCCCCTACGGTGCCATGACAGCGACATTCTATACGGGGCTCGGATGCCTGTTGGGACCTTCGGTTGTGTACGTGCTGTTTAGATCGCTATTTGGTTGATCGTATAGGAATCGTTTGTTTTCGCGGTGAAAATTGACGTCGTCGCAGGATTTGGTGTCCAGCAATTGGCGGACCTGCGCCCAGCCACTGCCGGATGACTATCTCCTGGTTCAATCCGGCCTAACGTCAGGAGTCATTGAAGATGTCGAATACCCGGTTTTTTTCGCGGATGGCACTGCTGTTTTTCGCAGCAGCTTGCGCTCCCGATGCCTCTGAGGAGACGGACTCACGTAACCAGGCACTGATCGAAAGGGCTGCACTGTTCGAGTTGGACACTGAATGGGAGACTCCACCCGGCGATCCCATGGTGCTCGCAACCGCTGGATTTGCAAAGATCCTCTGTTCTGCCGTTTTCATTACGGGTCTGGAGGTGGCCGAGGGCGCCGAGAATGTAGGGTACTTCGTGTCAAAGCCTGAAGAGCGGCAACTGGTTGCTGACACGGTGATCGACTACGAGGACATGGCGGTTCATCTCACGCTGGGCTCCGGCGTAACGCGGACCGCCGAGTTTTACGGCGATCAAGGTTGTGTGACACATCCTCTGGGCGAGGATTCCATATACTTCGCTCCAGTCGAGGTACGGACGGCATTGCCTGATGCGATGACGCAACCTTGGCCCATGGGGGACGTTCCGACCGATGAGCCGCTGCCGGAATACATAGATGCAGAGAAGCTGAGCCAGGCAGTGGATGCGGCCTTTGATCCGGCCGAGACCATGACTGCGGCGTTTGTGGTGGTGCACAAGGGCCGGATCATCGGAGAGCGATACGGAGAAGGGATCGACAAGGACACACAGCTCGAGAGTTGGTCCATGGGCAAGAGTCTGACAGGAACGCTCATGGGCACGCTGGTTCACGAAGGTGTGTATGACCTGTGGGAGCCGGCTCCGGTCGAGGAATGGCATCAGGACCCCCATGATCCGAGAGGGCAAATCCGAATTGGAGACCTGATGCGCATGTCGTCGGGTCTTCGTTTTGTGGCTCCGCAGGACCCCGACTACGACTACGAGTTCGGGTATCCGCAGGGCTACCCCGACCACTACTACGTGTACACCGGCGCTATCGACTCTTACGAGTGGGCCATCACTAGGCCCGCCCAGTGGCCGCCTAACACCGTGGGGCGCTATCGCAACTCTGATCCCCTCGCAACCAACTACCTGGTGCGTAAAGGTGTCGAAGAAGAGCTGGGACAGGACTATCACACTTATCCTCAGCGGGCGCTGTTCGACAAAATCGGTATTCGCAAGATGTACTTGGAGACCGATCCGTACGGGAACTTCCTGTTGCAGGGATACGACTTCGGCACAGGCCGCAACTGGGCGCGCCTGGGTATGCTGTATCTGCAGGATGGTGTCTGGAACGGAGAGCGAATCCTGCCCGAGGGATGGGTGGACTACGCCAGCACGGTCGCGCCGGCTTGGGAGGCCGACGGGCGTCCCATCTACGGTGGTTCGTTTTTCTGGATCAACGGTACCGGCTCGTTCCCCGTGCCGCCGGATGCGTTCTACATGGCGGGTGCCGGCGGCCAATACACCATTATCGTACCCTCGCACGACATGGTCGTGGTGCGCCTCGGCCACTACAAGGGTAGTGGCCCTGGAGGGCGTGCGCTCAGAAGGGCATTGGAGTTGTTGATGGAAGCGGTTCCGGCGGAAGTATGAGAGCCAGGGAGCCTGCGGAAAGAGTCTCCGGTGCCGGATTGGCCCGGATCATCCAGTAGGCGCCCGTGCTCCGGTAGCGGGATCGGGAACACCGTGGCGGCGATCGTGTCTTTAGGTGGGAAGATGCCATTGAATCTCAGGGAGAATTTCATGTACCGCACGAGCGAACCCAGAACTCTTGCGCTCTCGTTGCTGGTTGCGTTCACGATTGCCGCGCCCGTTTCGGCCCAAGAGCCGGGCTTCGACCCCAACCAAGTCCTGCCCGTCGATCCGGCCGTCACGGTCGACACACTCGACAATGGGCTCACCTACTACGTTCGTGCCAACGATCGGCCTGAGAATCGAGCCGAGTTGAGGTTGGTGGTCAAGGCCGGCTCGGTGCTGGAAGACGACGACCAGCGCGGTTTGGCTCATTTTCTCGAGCACATGGCCTTCAATGGCACAGAGCACTTCGAGGAGCAGGAGTTGATCGACTACATGCATTCCGTGGGGATGCAGACGGGTCCTCACGTCAATGCGTACACCAGCTTCGACGAGACCGTGTACATGCTGCGTGTGCCTACAGATACCGCGGATGTGCTGGAGACCGCGTTTCAGATTCTCGAGGACTGGGCCCACCTGGTGGTTCTCGACTCGGTGGAGATCGAAAAGGAACGCGGCGTCGTGATCGAGGAATGGCGCCTGGGACGCGGCGCTCAGGCACGCATGCTCGACGAGCAATTCCCGATACTGTTCAAGGACTCGCGGTACGCGGAACGTCTTCCGATTGGAAAACGCGAAATCGTGGAGACGTTCGAACACGAGTCTCTGAAGAGGTTTTACACGGATTGGTACCGCCCGGACCTCATGGCGGTCGTGGCCGTGGGCGATTTTGACGAGCAGCGAATCGTCGACTTGATAGAACAGCATTTTGCCGGGTTGCAGAACCCTCCGGATTCCAGGGCGCGCGAGACTTATGACGTGCCACCTCACGATGAGACTCTTTTCGCGATTGCGACGGATGCCGAGGCACCCAACAGCACGGTTGGGTTGTATCACAAGCAGCCGCTCAGAGAGCAGGGTACTCTGGGAGCTTACCGCCAGAGCATAGTGGGAGGGTTGTACAATTCAATGCTGAACTCGCGGCTCTACGAATTGACGCAACAACCTGACTCACCATTTCTCGCCGCGTTCTCGGGGCAAGGTCGATTCATTGGGTCCTCCGAGGTGTACCAGTTGTTCGCTGCGGTGAACGAGGATGGAGTGGCGCCCGGACTGGAGGCATTGCTGCGGGAGGGTGAGAGAGTGGCTCGTCACGGTTTCGCGGCCACCGAACTGGAAAGGCACAAGATCGAGTACCTGCGCGACCTCCAACAGGCCTATGCCGAGCGAGAGAACAGGGAATCGAAGACCTATGCCGCGGAATACATCCGAGCGTTTCTGCAGGGCGAGCCGATTCCGGGTATAGAGACCGAGTTTGCCCTGTCGCAGGCCCTGATGCCCACCATTCAGTTGCAGGAGGTCAACCGCCTGGCGGCGGAGTGGATTACGGAGCACAACCGCGTGGTCATGGTGAACGCCCCGGTGAAGCCGGGTTTACACACGCCCACTGCCGAGGAGTTGCGTCAAACGATTGCCGGTGTGATGGACACCGAGATAGCTCCCTATGAAGACATTGTGTCCGATCAACCTCTGGTGGCGGACGTTCCCGAGCCTTCCGAGATCGCCGACGAGGAACGGATCGAGGAGATAGACGTCTCGGTGTGGACCCTCGAGAACGGCGTTCGCGTGCTGCTCAAGCCAACTGACTTCAAGGATGACGAGGTGCTGCTCAGGTCGTATAGCCCCGGGGGGACCTCGCTTGCCGATGACGAGGATTACGTCTCCGCGTTCGCGGCGAGTGACGTGGTGGGGCAGGGCGGACTGGGCGAATTCAGTCTGATCGATCTCCAGAAAATGCTGGCCGGCAAGGCAGTTAACGTATCGCCGAACATCAGCTCTCTTCACGAGAGCATCTCCGGCTCAGCCTCTCCTGAAGATCTCGAGACGATGTTCCAGCTCGTATATCTGTACTTCACTGAACCTCGCAAGGACAGCTCGGCATTCCTGGCTTACAGGTCGCAAGTCCAAGGCTTTCTCGCGAACCGCAGCGCCAGCCCGCAGGCCGCGTTCAGCGATACCGTTCAGGTGATCATGGCGCAGGGGCATTTCAGAGCGCGACCGCTCTCGGCCGAGTTGTTCGATGAGATCGACCTAAACGTTTCGTTCGACTTCTATCGCGATCGGTTCGCTGACGCCAGCGATTTCACCTTTACGCTGGTTGGCGCATTCACTCTGGATTCCATCCGGCCTTTGGTGCGTACGTATTTGGGAGGTCTCCCATCCATGGATCGGGACGAAACCTGGCGCGACGTCGGAATCGACCCTCCGGGGGGTGTGATTCGGAAGGCCGTTTACAAGGGAGTGGAACCGCAGAGCCAAACACAGATCGTGTTCACGGGACCGTTTGAATACACGGCCGAGAACCGCCACATGCTGCGCTCGCTGGCGAGCACGTTGGAGACGAGATTGCGGAAGGTGTTGCGTGAGGAAATGGGAGGCACCTACGGCGTGGGCGTGGGTGCCACCTACGATCGCTTTCCGGATGAAGGCTATGGCATCCGCGTCGGGTTCGGGTCGGATCCGGAGCGCGTTGAGGAGCTGACGGAAGTGGTATTCCGCGAAATCGAGTCGTTCAAGGACCCGGGGCCGGATGCCGATGATGTCAAGGCGGTGCGGGAAATCCAGCGCCGCTCCAAAGAGACGAATCTCTCGGAAAACAGGTTCTGGGTCGCTCAACTTACGTTCGCCGATCAGTACGGCACCGACCCGCGCACCTTGACGTCGTATGAGCTGATTGAGGGACTTACTCCCGAGAAGGTCCGGGCGGCTGCCCAGCGTTATCTCAAAACGGACAACTATGTCCTGGTGTCGCTGTTTCCTGAGAAGCCCGTGCCGTAGCTGGTGAGGGTAAGACCGTAACCGCAGGGGCGAAAGCGGGGGCGAGATGCAGTGAGCGAGTGCTCTCTTGCAATTGCTCCCACGCTGCCTAGGATACCTGTCCATGGTCAGCTCGGGCATCGACAAACGCTCCAGAGAATTCCAGATCTTCGCAAAACCCGCCGGGGCTCTTTGCAACCTCGACTGCGGCTATTGCTACTACCTGGAGAAGCAGGCGCTGTATCCGCAGGCAGGATCGTTCCACATGGCTCCGGATCTCCTGGAGCGCTACATCGTGCAGCACATCGAGACTTCTCCGGGCGACGTCATTCGCTTCTCCTGGCACGGCGGCGAGCCGACCACACTCGGTATCGACTACTTCAGGAAGATCGTAGAGCTGCAGCAAAGGCATGTGCCGTCCGGAAAACAGGTGAAAAACGCCCTGGTCACCAACGGCATCCTGCTGTCCGAGGAGTGGTGTGACTTTCTGTCGGCGGAGGGCTTCGCTGTCGGGCTGAGCCTGGACGGTCCCGCCGAGGTCCACGACGTCTACCGCGTCACCAAGAATAACCAACCCACGCACGCAAGGGTGATGAGAGGGTTGGAGCTGCTGAAACGGTACCAGGTTCCTTTCGACATCCTCTGCGTCGTGAGCGACGTCAGTGTACGTTATACCAAGGGTATCTACCGGTTCTTCAAGGAGATCGGTGCGACTTACGTCGGATTCCTTCCGCTGGTGGAGCGAAGAGACGATCTGTCAGGCGGAGTGGAGCGTTTTGCGGTACCGGCTGAGGGATATGGCGACTTCCTAATCTCCATATTCGATGAATGGGTGCGGCAAGACATCGGCCGAATACTGATCCAGAACTTCGACGAGGCCGCGAGGCCCATCCGCGATCTGGAACACTCGCTCTGCATTTTCCGGGAGACGTGTGGAGACATACCGGCGATCGAACACAACGGTGATGTGTACTCCTGCGATCATTTCGTTGATGCCGAGCATTTGCTGGGCAACATTCGAGAGGACCGGCTGCCGGATCTACTCTACGGCCCTCAGCACGCACGATTCGGCAACCTCAAGCGTGAGTCTCTGCCGGACTACTGCCTGAAATGTGAAGTCCTGTCCATGTGCAACGGCGGATGTCCGAAAGATCGGTTCGTCGAAACGCCGGACGGCCAACCAGGCCTCAACTATCTCTGTCCCGCTTTCAAGAGATTTTTCTCCCACTGCAGACCAGTCTTCGAAAGGCTGGTACCGCTGTGGAAGACCGGCGCAACGGCAGAGCATCTCATGGCCACGGCGCGCGGAGAACGCAAGGCCGCCACCCCTCGAGTCGGGCGGAACGATCTATGTCCATGTGGGAGCGGGCGGAAGTACAAGAGGTGTTGTATGGGGAGGTGGTGAGTGGGGAGTGGTAAGTAGGCCGCTCCACCCCACTCACTACTCACAATCCACTACTCAAGTCCCACCCTCACTCGAGAAGATGCCGCCTCAAAAAATCCACCGTCCTCGACCACGCCAATGCGGCTGCCTCCTGGTCGTACCTTTCCTGGTTGGTGTCGTTGTTGAAGGCGTGTTGCGCTCCCTCATACATGTACAGCTCGTAACTTTTGTCGTTCGCCTGCAACGCGGCTTCGTAGTCCGGGATACCCTCGTTGATTCGCGTGTCCTCGCCGGCATAGTGCAGGCAGAGGGGCGCCGTGATGTCCGGCACCTGCTCGGCCGGCAACTGGCGGCCGTAATACGGTACCGCGGCATCTAGGGACGTTCCGGCTGCAGCGAGCTGGTTGGCGTAACCGCCGCCCCAGCAGAAGCCTATCGCGCCCACCTTGCCGGTCGATTCCGGGTGTCCGGCCAGAAACGGTACCGCGCCTGCAAGTCTAGGCACTGTCTCTTCAGGGTCCAGTTCGTAGATCATCTCCCGGGCGCGGTCCGCGTCTTCGGGGGTCCCACCCTGTGGTGACAGGATATCGGGAGCCAACGCCAGGAAACCTTCCTCGGCCATGCGTCTGGTGACGTCCTCGATGTGTGCGTTGAGCCCGCGATTTTCATGAATCACAATCACACCCGGGCGGCGTTCTGCACCGGGGAGCCGCGCGAGATACCCCTTCATCATGACGCCGTGCACATCCCACTCGGCCTCGGATATTACCAGAGAGCTTCCGCTCTGAGCTTTGTCGGCGTCGTTGGATTCGCATCCAAGTAGTGGCAGAAGTGCGGCACCCGCGGCGGCGCCACCAACCACGCGCGCGAACTCGTCGACGAATTCACGGCGAGTAAGCTGCCCTCGCGTGAGTTTGCTTTGGAGCTCGCGGACCGTCAAAGCCGTTCGGTTCTGCATCTCTTTGCCTCCTGGCGTGCATTTGAATGCTCCGCATCCCGACTATGAGCTTCTTAGCGGTGGTGGTGCGCGCCGGGTTTGGCGCCACCACCACCGGTAGCAACTCTACCCAATACCGGCTACGGAATGAGGTCCGGACTGGGCACTATCACTGCAGGAAGATTGTCGAGCATGTTATTCAGCTCGCGGATGGCTCCGTTGATAATGCCTCGCAGTTCCGCGCGTCGCTCTCCCAATTCCGCCTGCAGCTCTGACACAACGGTCATCTGGCTCTCTGTCGGTCGCGCCTGGGTTCCAGCCACGCTTCTGAGCAACCTGCTGATTTCGTCGCTGAGCCTGGGATACTGACGGTAGCTCATCTGCGGTGGCGGGCGCTGCATCTTGTTGTCGAATTCGCCCAACTGCTCCTGAGCCGTCTCGATCTGCGCGTTCACGGCATCGTCGTTCGCGAGATCCGCCTGCTCGATGTCTCCCTCGAGCACGCCGAGCTGCGACTGCATGCTTGCCATCTGGTCCATCATTTGGTTTGCCTCTGACAGCATGTCCACTAGTGCTTGCGACCCTTCGTGCCAGGCCCGGTAGTCCGCGCTCGACATGCCGGTGATCCTTGGATCGCCGCGCAATTCGAACGTAGTGCTGCCCTCCAACTCGTTGTCGCCGGCGATGACTGTAGCCGTGTAGGTTCCGGGAACCGCCGGAGCACCCATCAGCCTCATATAGCTGGATTCGTCGTCATCGCTGCTTCTCGGCGTCGCTCCGTTGTGGCGCAGGTTCCAGAGTGTGCGGTTTACGCCGGCATTGACGTCGCGTACGGGGAACTCCTGCACCAATTGACCTCTGGTGTCGGTGATCCGCACTTTCACCGAGCCCTCGGGCGTGTCGGCCAGGTAGAAGTTGAGCACCGCTCCCGGCTCTGCGTTATCGCCCTGATAGGTACGCTGCCCGGCGGAAGCGTCATTTCCCCACTGCTGCCAATGGGTCGCACGCCTCGCCTGGAACACGTATAGGTCCTCACCCATAGCCTCGGCGAGCTGCTGCACGGGAGCGAGGTCGTCTAGAATCCAGGCGCCGCGGCCGTGGGTGCCCAACACCAGGTCGTTGTAGCTGGTTTGGACCTTGATGTCGCGCACCGAAACACGCGGCATGTTCAGTAGCATATTCACCCAGTTCTCGCCGCCGTCCCAGGAGAAATAGAGGCCACGTTCCATGCCCACGTACAGCAGGTCGGGATTGGTCGGGTCCTCACGTATCACCTTGGTGTAGTCGTTCTGCGGCAACCCTTCACTGAGCTTCTCGCAGTCGTTGCCGTAGTCATCGCAACGCCACACGTGCGGGGTGAAGTCGTCCAGACGGTGCTGGTCGACATTGATGTAAGCGCGCCCCGGGACGTGGTGAGACAGGTCGATCTTCGAGACCCAGGCCTCTTCAGGGAAGTCCGGGAGATTGCGGTTGATCGGGGTCCAGTTGGCGCCGCCGTCACGGGTCACCTGCACATTCCCGTCGTCGGTGCCTACCCAAATGACACCGGATTCCAGGGGTGACTCGCGCAGGGTGAGTATGGTGCAGTGGAACTCCGCGGCCGTGTTGTCCAGATAGACCTCGCCGCCGGAGTCGAGTTGTTTCTCCGGATCGTCCGTGGTGAGGTCGGGGCTGATGATGTCCCAGCTGTGCCCGTAGTCGGTGCTCTTGAATAGCACATTCCCTCCCCAGTACACCGTGCCGGGATCGTGGGGAGAGACGTGAATGGGGGCGTCCCAGTTGAACCGGTACTTGGCCTGATACATCCCCTGGCCCTGGGATCCATGCATGCGCGGGTAGGGCTCGATGGAACGTGTCACGCCGGTATTCGTATTGGTGATCCTCAGGTAGCCGCCCTGTGCGTTCGAGTACACCAGGTTGGGGCTCCCC
This sequence comes from uncultured Gemmatimonadaceae bacterium, assembly GCA_964580055.1. Lineage (GTDB taxonomy): Bacteria > Gemmatimonadota > Gemmatimonadetes > Gemmatimonadales > GWC2-71-9 > JBDGYW01. The sequence goes on from CAZOJI010000025.1 coordinate 46,338, forward strand.
GGAATCGGCACGGTGTAGAAACCGTCTCCTCCGGACACCGTGTACCACTCGTCCTTGCGAATCCCGCCGGACCGATAGCCTCCGTTGTTCACGCGACTCGGGCCACACCAGTTGCCGTTGTCCTGGAGGCCGCCGCAGACGTAGTAGGGATCTCGATCGTCTACGAAGATCTGATAGTACTGCGATAGCGTAACGTTGTTGATGATGTCCCAGTTCTCTCCGCCGTCAAAGGTGGTCTGATAGCCGCCGTCGGAACCGGAAAGTACGCGGTTGCCGTCCTCGGGATCGATCCAGAGGGCCTGGTGGTCGCCGTGTACGCCTCGGCCGACCGACTCGAAGCTCTCACCACCGTCCGTGGACTTGTACAGTCCTCCGGAAAGCGACCAGACGATCTCCGGGTTGCTGGGATCGGCATATACCTCGCTGTAGTAGAAGGGCCTGAAGTTGATGCTGCGATTGCTGTTTACGCTCCTCCAGTTCTCGCCCCCGTCGTCGGTGCGGAACAGCGTGCCCTTGGTCTTGGTTTCCGTGACGACGTATACCGTGCTCGGTTGACTCTGCGCAATCGAGATGCCGATGCGGGCCATCGCCTCGTCGACTACGTCCAGCTTGGTCCAGGTGTCGCCGGCGTCGGTCGACTTGTACACTGCCGTCTCGCGAGCGCCCCCTTCGAAGTGCCAGGGCCAACGCCTGAAGGTCCACATGCCTGCATAGAGGATTCGCGGGTTGGACCGGACCATGTCGAGATCCGAACAGCCGGTACCGTCATCGATGTAAAGGACCTTTTCCCACGTCTCTCCTCCGTCGGTGGTGCGAAACACTCCCCGTTGCTCGTTGGCGCCCCACTCGTGTCCCATCGCGCACGCATAGGCAACGTCGGGATTGTCGGGGTGGATCCTCACCCGCCTTATGTGCTCCGTGTCTTCGAGGCCGACGTGAGTCCAGGTTTCACCCATGTCGGTTGACTTCCAAACGCCGAAACCATAGCTGATCGAGTTGCGCGGATCCGCCTCCCCCGACCCCAGATAAAGAACGTTGTGATCTGAAGGCGCGACGGATATCGAGCCCACTGAATATGACTCCTCGTCCTGCCACTGTCCCTCGAACGTGTTGCCGCCATTCTTCGTCATCCAGAGGCCCCCGTTCGCTCCTCCGAACCACCAAATCTTCGGGCTGCCCGGAATCCCGACGATGTGGCTCACTCTGCCGCCCATGTTGGCCGGCCCGATGTTGCGGTATTCGAGGGCGGAAAGCGCCTCGGCCTGCGGACCGGTAACCTCCGGAACGCTGAGGGTGTGTTGCGCCGCGAGCGGCGTAACACCGAGAAGTGAAAAGGCAATCAGGAGCGCGTACGCGCTCGTGCGCATGTGAGAGGTGCTCATAGACGTATCTCCGTGGAGGGTGTTCGGAAAGCAACCTTCCGTAGGGTTGCACTGCACGTCAGTAGGTTCTTGCTGCCCATTGCCACCTACTAAACACTTTGGACGGCTTTTTTCAAGGGGCACGATAGCCAGTTCGGGTTCTGCGGAATGGCGACCGAGGTCATGTTGGTCAGCCGTGGGAGGATAATGCGACTTCAGTTGCGAAGAGTTTGGCGCAGTCTCTCAGGGACGTCGGTGTGCGCTTTGTATTCGGAGTGCCGAGCGGCCGCTTTCTCAACCCCGGGTCCCGCCATCGTGGAGGCCTTCGTAGACGGCAGGGAGTACGACGAGTTGGTTCTCAAGACGAACAGGTGACCTTATTCGAGCGGGCCGGTTCTATCGACATCGATTCTCGAAGCGAAGATTGACTCGAGGGTGCTGAACTCTCCTGATCTGAAAGTCAATTGGGGTTTTCAGACGCCTCCACGTCTTCAACAGAGCCCGGCCGCGGCCGGTGCACCTTGAAGGTCATACCCGAGGCAAAGGCCTCCTTGGTTCGCTCGATCTCGTGGGTCGCTTCGACGAGATACTGCAGAACCGCCTCGTTGCATTCGAGGCCCGCAATAGCCATCAGTTCCATCCACTCGCCGTACGCGGTCTCGTCCGGAGCCTCGGTAGTTGCCGACCAGATAGTGACGTTGGGATTCGACAATGCTTCGCGGCTCTCACCTGAGGAGCCCGTGATTGACGTGTAGATCAGCACCGAATCGGCGAAGTCCAGCTTGAAGTTCTCCTTATCGAAAGCAAACGCGTAACGGCGGTAGCGATCGTATGCGCGGCGGTTGAGATCGCGCATCTCGGCGATCCCGTTGATCCTCTCGGTTATGCGGTCTCTGATCTCGAATGCCGCCGCTTTGTGGTCCGGGAAGTCCGGGCTGTCCACGTAGTTGAACCTTGGCATGAACCAACCCCGCATCCCCCACCAGCTCCTCGACTCGGTTGCTCGCGTGCGCACCCATGCCGCGTACTCCGAGAAGATCTGCACCCACTCGTGTGACGGGTATCCGTGAGGGTTCATGTAGATGTCCGGGAGCCACGTGTTCCAGAGGAGCGGACGCACCTTCGCCTCCGGATAGATCGGATCGTCTTCGTTCTGACCGGCCGTCGGACCGACTCCGAGAGAACCGAGGTACGCGGCATGGACCATGTGGTCGGGAGTGATCTGATGCAGTTCATGCTCGAGTTGAGCGCCATCCGCATTCGTGATTGGGTGTATCACAACGTTGACGCTGTCGAGCACGTCAGCGTACGCGGGGTCGGTCAATATCAGTTCTGCGAGTCTCAGCAGGTGACTGGTAGACGACACCTCGTTGGCGTGCTCGCGGCCGGAATACATCACGGTCGGTTTGAGCGCCGACACCTTGGCCTGTGACCAGTGCGAGGCGTCGTTCGGTTTCATTAGGTCCAGTGCCCAAATCCGCTTGCCAAGGTAGCTCTCCCCCGCCTGGTAGACAGTGGCCTCCGGGAAGGTGGCCATGCGGGATAGTATCTCGGCCGCCTCACGCGGATGAATAGGCTGGTCCCATTGAACCAGTCTCTCACCCCTCCATTCGTAGTCTGCCTCGCGATAGGTCGCGATGTTCGGGAAAGGTGCGGGCTCGCCGTTTGCCTGCAAGATCACGCTGGCTGACGAATCTCGCTGGAATTCGTGCGTCCAGTAGGTGTCCAGATTGACTGTCCCCATCTCTTGATACGCAAGTTGTTCCCGGTACAGACCGGCTTCGCGGAGGTCTCCTGCGATTCGCAGAATCGAAGTGAGCTGCTCCGCCGAAGTGATGGTACCGTCCACGCGCCGAGCGCTGGTTCTGAGCACGAACTCTTCCCGGCGGTCTTCCTCGAAATCCACTTGGACCCGGAATCCAAGCTGCCGGAGGCCCCATTCTCCCGCACTGACTTTCGCGCTCAACGCTACCGGTCTTTCCATGTCGACCGGCGGGATCCGCCTGCGTTCTTCCCGCGGGTACGCACCGCTTTCCGTGTATGAAACCTTTACCATGGGGCTCGGGGCGCCGAAACCCGTAAATGTGATCTTGGCGTGTCCAGGCCCCCCGTCGCTCTTGGGACGTACTATCGGAATCACACGCCCTGGAAAGCTGAGGCCTTGGCCTCGTGCCATCTGTCCCAGAACGTCGTAGAAATGCAGGACGCCGAAATAGATCTCCTCGTGCAGAGCCTCCATTGAGGCGATCTGTTCCTTGTCGACACCCAACTGGTAATCGGGCTCTGACAGTGACACGTCCACTCGCAGCTCTCCGAAATGGGGCGCATCGGAGGCGCGTGGTTTGCCGTCGCCGTTACGCATTGTGTAGTCGTAGATCTGCATCAAAGTCTGCGACTGAAAGTGATCCCAGAAACGCTCGATGTCGGTGACTATGCGCCGGTCAACCATCGTGTCGCCGCCCACAATGGCAGTGATCCACCCCGTCGTTACCCGGGCCATCTCATAGTCGGGAAAGCGATCGAAGTACGGTCTCAACACGTACTTCGGAGCAAATGTCTCTCGATAGATCTCGGCACCACCTGGAGCTGTTGCGACGACCTCGTAAGCGGGTGACCCGATGGGCATTTTCTCGAACCGAATGCGCTCGAGATCCAGGTGTAGCTCCCGAGCCAGGACCTCGTCGATGGGGAATATCTCCAGCAACCACCGAGTGGGCGTGTACATCGCCTGCTGCGGCCACTCCTCGGGCGCGCCGATCTCCGCAAACCGAATGACGATGGAGTCGATGGGGTGGGCTTCCAATGCCGGACGAACCACGTCGTAGAGCCAGCTGTAGCCCTGCTTGTAGGCCGAAAGCACGGTTACGGTAGTCGTGGCAGGGTCTGCGCCCGAGGCGACCAGTTCATCCATTGCCTGCCGGCGGATCCGCTCGCGGATCTCGGGCGGCTCGCTGAGCCGAGTCTCGAGATTGATCGTCTGGCCCGCTTCAACGCGCGTCAGTACTTCGGATCGAAATACGTTCCAGAACTCGTCCACCTCCGAATAGATGTCGAATTCTTCGTCGAAAATGGCCTGGGCGTTCTGAACGTCCAAGTTGTCGACTTCTACGGTCAGTTGATCCGCACGCAGTCTTCCTTGCAGACGGTCACGAACGAAGTCTCCGAGCGACTCGTCCGCCTTCTCGACGTGGACGGATACCGCGGCATTCTCGAGGTCCACGCCTTCGAGTCTCGCAACCAGACGGTCCAGCTTGTATACGGCTGTGGCAGCCTGGCCAATTGGCGAGCGGCTGGAGAGCGCCATCCACAGATCGTGCTCGACATTGTCCAGCGTCGTTCGGTCCTTGCCGCGTTCCCAGATGTGAGGAAGGCGCTCGGCGACCTGCCCGATCGCGCGCCGCAAGCCCGCGGCGTCGGCGCCCAGGATCACCATTGCCGATTTGTCCTCAAAAGCCTTGGGCAAAACCTGGATCCAGCCTTCGCCAGGTTGCAGGTCGGGCATGACCAGCTTTTCCTCGTCCGCCAACTGTCGGACCAAGGGATGCGCACTCCCGATCAGAACGAGCGGCGGTTGCTCTTTCGGATCGCCTATCTCGCCGGGAGGTATGGCGATCGGGACGGTTACTCCGGTTGTCTCCAGCGCAATTCTAGCCGCCAAGTCTACCGTTGCGCCGCTCGTGTCGCCGCATGCGCTCAACACCACATCCACGCGATCGGGGATCTGGTTTTTGTCGGTGTCGCTGAGGAATCCGTCAGAGGAATAGAGGTTGGAGAGATCGATCTCCTCTTTGGCGCCGCCACCGGGGCGGCTTCCTGAGTCGGCTACCGTTGCCTCTTCGTCTCCCGAGATGTGGATCACTGCCGGTTCGGCGCCGGGTGCCGACAGATGGATGCGCAGCAGCCGTAGCCCCGAGAAGTGTAAAGAGTGTGAGCCGGCATCGGCATCCTTGGCGATGCCCGCGTTCCTGAGGATTTCTCCGGCTCGCGCGAACTGACCGCGAGCTACTCGGACTTCGAGGTCCAGACGGTGGATACCAGGGGCGTCGGCCTCCACGACAAACCGCACGGCTCGCGCCTCGACATCCTCGATTTCCGCGGTCGCGAGCAGGTTGCGCGCGGCGGCCACTACGTCCGCATATGTCGCTTCCTCCGGATCCCATATGTGCGGGGACCGAGCCGCCAGGACCAGTGCTGCCGCCTTGGTGCCCGCATCGTCACCGCCCGCCACCACCACGATTGGCTCCGTCGATCGATTGTGCAGCGCCACGACTCCGATGCCCGGCTCGAGGTCGACCCCCAGGGCGTTGTTGCGAATACCGAGGCGGTCCATGGCGCTGCACCCGACCGCTATGGTCAGACCGTCCCTCCCGGTGGTGATCGGGAGGTTCATTGCGGAGGTCTCGAATCCAAACCGGGCTGCGATATTTGCGGCGGCTGCGACTTCAACATCACTCGGGGACCCGCCAAGCAATATGTGGCCGTCCACGTAATCGATCCGGCCGTCGCCGTTTCGGTCTTGGAACAGCGGGCCTATTTCGAAGATCGATTCGATTCCCGTCAGCTCGCCTTGGCCCTGCTGGCGGTTTCCGGAAGGCGTAATCGGCATCGCGAGTGCCAGAACTGCGAGCGCCACGGAACGCAGCGGTATTTCGGAAACGTGTAAGACATGCGGCATGTGGGTTTTCTTCGGATTTGTGGTTGCAGAAAGGTATTGCAGATAACGGTCTCGAGGTATCAGAAGGCGAGAAGCTTCGTGAGCTTCGCGGTGACGAACCTCTCCAGCACCAGTCGTTCCCCTCCGGTCACGTCGCGTCGTTCGGTGTAGACCAGGAAGAAATCGCTGAGCGGTGCATGTATGAAGTTCAAACGCACGTTTGTTACTACCTGTTCCGTGGCCGCGTTGTACTGCACGTAGCCGCGAAGATAGAGCTTGGTCGAGTACGAATATTTGATTCGAGCGCTGTAGAGATCCGCGTTGGTCGAGTTCCCCTGAATGGAGAGCGCGTTGCGGGTTGCGGACAGCTCGAAGGAAAGGTGGTAATCGGGACGCCACGTAAGAGCCGTTGACACCGTACCACGTGTCCCGCCGAAGTAGCCGCCACCCGAGACCGTCAGCCTGCCGGACAGTGCTCGGCCGCCACTGGACATGTAGGTGGCAGAGGTCTCTCTGAACGAGTAGTCGCCGGCAACGATGGTGTCTGAGCCGACTTGGAAGGGTGTTCTCACACGCTCGAACCTGTCGGTATACTCCAGGTTCAGTCTACTTCCGTCGAGAAATACCGATGCAAGGGCGACGCTACCGGTACGTGTCTCTAGCAGACCGTTCATGTCCGTGATGTAATGCCCCTCGACATAAGGATTGGTCGTCATCAGAAAGGAACTCTCCGGCCTCGGATGGGCACCGAACGTCGCATAGTAGTGGCGTACGCCGTTGCGCCGCACATAGCCGATACCGGGCTCGAAGTCCTCGCCGAAAGTCCTGAACATCGCCGATGCGTCCCAGATTCTATCGCGCCAGCCGACTGACAGACGTGCAGCGCGGCCGTTATTGTCGTCGCTGGAATTGGTGAATGCGAGATAGGAATTCACCACCATGTGGTTCAGGAACCTCACATTGGCGTCGGCCCCGAAACCCCGATTGTAGTAATCGTTGCCCGTGCCGGTCGCTTGCCGATTGCCGAACAGGAACCCGACGTCGGAGTTGCGGAGGATCTTGCTGCGCACTCGGACCACGGAGAAGTTTTCGGGCGGGTCTCCCTCGAACGAGTTCGTCTGAACGTTCAGCAGCCCGAGTTCGAACTTGCCGAGGTGTCCGGTCAGCCGCCCTCCCAACTCCATCGGTACGGGTGTCCTGCCGCGCAGGCCTATGCGCCGCGAGTGGAAGAAGGTGAAATCGCGCAGTGATACACCGGTGCGCGGATCGCCTGACATGCCTCGCACATCGCCGAAAGTGAATGTACCCGAGTTCTCCAGGAAGAAATCGCGGCGCTCGGGGAAGAACAGCGGGAACCTGGTGAGGTTGACCTGTTCCTGGTCCACCTCGACCTGCGAAAAGTCGGTTCGGTAGGTCGCGTCCAGGGTCAGACGTGGCGTGATGCCGTATTTGAGGTCGAGCCCGCCATCGTAATCGTTTCCGCGCTCGGCCTCGGGCAACTCCTCCCCCGCCGAACGCAGCACCAGAGCGTAGGGTTTGATGAGGAAGTTGCGGCCGGGCCGAACTTCGGAGATACCTCTCAGTGTTCCGGCGCGCGACATCTTGTGGATGTACTCGCGTTGATCCAAAGGCGACCAGTACACGTCCTCGTTCTTGCGCCTGATGCGCCTATTGAGGTTGATGCCCCAAGTGAGATCGCTCTGGGTGGGATCGAACCGCAGCGTGGTCCATGGAATTGCCATCTCCACGGTCCATCCCGAGTCGGCGAGGGTCGTCCTCACGTTCACGATTCCGTCCCAGGCGTCATTTCGGGTGCGGCTGTCGTCGAAAGCCTGGGCGTCTCGTACGGCGCCGCGAGGGTTTATCCAGAAGATGAATCCGTTGCGCCGGTCCAAGAAGGTGTCGAGTGAGATTCCAAACACGTCGCTGTTGAGCGTCTGGTAGTCTCTCTCCAGGCTGGTGATCGTGATCTTGTTGGGCTCGGACTCGTAGCAGATCGCGCCGACGTAGAGATTCTTCTCATCGTAGAGTATGCGAACGAGCGTGCTCTCTGTGGCCGGATACCCGGTGTTGGGCTTCGACTGCACGAATCGCGTTATAGGGACGCCGGCGTCCCACGCATTCTCGTCCAGGCGTCCGTCTATGGCGATGTCTTCGGGTGTTCGGGTGGCGTAGCTCTCGGGGCGCAGCACGGCCTCCGGATCTATCGGGGTCTGTGACGGTTTAGTGTCATCGGCTTGAGCGGCGACCGCACAGGCCATAATGAGGTGCATGAACACCAGCCCGCTCGCACTCCGCTTCACCGCATCTTTGCTCACAGGCCGTGCAGTGCGGTTATGGAAATGCTCCTCGGTGGGCCGGGGTTTCTCTCCTGCACGTCCACGTAGAAGCGGTTGAACAAGTTCGCGAACTTGGCTTGCCACGTTATTCCCGCCAGTCTGCAACCGAGCCTCACATCCACCAAAGTGACCGCAGAGCGATGATCGAAGGGATAGCCGATCACCTCCTCGACGCGGCTGCGGTATCTCGCGTCAACGCCGGCCAGACCGCCAAGCAGATTGACCGTTCCGGTTAGGTTGTGTCGCGACCTGTATGGCAGCGGTTGGTGAGTGATCCGATCTTCGGTGTCGAGAAAGAGGTATCCGGCTTGTACCTCGAGGTACTCCGGCAACAACTGCGCATTGACTCCGAGGTCCAATCCGGCAACACGAGCCCGCGACACGTTTTGGAACTGGAACACGAACGGTTGGTTCGGAGCCGGCGCTGGCGCTATCAGGTCGTGGTAGTAGCTGGCGAACACCGCGGCGTCGATGCGCATCATGTTCCAGAGTGTCGTCGTCGTGCCGACCTCACCCGACCAGGCGCGCTCGCCTCGCAACTCGTAGTTGGGTACGACCTGGAAACCGAACTGCCTGGTGGACACGAACTGCTCAATGGCACTCGGTGCGCGATAACCGCCTCCCAGGGACATGCGTACCGTTGATCGCGGAGCCAGACGCAGCACCAAGCCCGCCTTGGGGCTGAGCGCCCATTCGCGCTCGCCCACATCCACCTTGTGTTGGTCGAGCCGCAGCCCGACGGAGCCCTTGAGACGCCCAGTGATAGGGAAATTGTCCTGGGCGAAGAATGCAAAATCGGTGATGTTCGGGTTGCCAAGGAAATTGGACTTCACAAATGTCTGGGCTCCGTCGGCACCCAGCGTGAGTGCGTGCCGGTTGCGGGTATACAAGGAGAGTTGAGACGAGAAACCCGGTTTCACCGCGCGGTGCCAGTTCTGATTGACGGTCAGGTAGTTGTGCAGCGAGTTGACATTGAAGTATGGACTGAGCCGAAGTAGAGTATTGGTCCCGGCCACAGCCGTGATCGTGGCTCCCGTCAGTGCTTTGAAATCAATCGTGTAGTCGCCGCGCTCGTCCACTGGAACTCTGTACGGCTCATCCGCCGACAACCAGGTGAAGAACTCCTCGGAACGGTCTCGCGAAAAGACACCGTACACGTCCCATGGATGCCGTCTGGTGCGCGCCGAAGTCAGCTTCACCCTGCCGGTCCAGCGATGCGACTCGCCGTTCTCCGTGTAGCCGTCTGTGCCTTCGTAGCCCACCGAGGCCCTGGCCCCGATATCTCCGATTCGGCGTGAATGCTGAAGTCCCGCACCGATGCCGGAGCGCATCTCGCCGGTCCACTCGTATTCCGGCTGGTAGGTGTAGGCGTTCATGTGTGCCCGGAAGACGGTCTCCGGGTCGTCGTCAACCGGCTTGGTGATGATATTCACCACTCCACCAACCGCGTTACTGCCGTAAACCGCAGAATATGCACCCTTGACGATCTCAGTGCGGTCCAGGTCGAACATCGGAATCGTGCCGAAATCGATCTCACCGCCGTCACCGGTCAGAATGGGGTGTCCATCGAGGAGCATGAGCACTCTGCTGCCGATACCCTTGGAAATCCCGGTGGCTCCGCGTATGTCGATCTGCTGCCTCCCGTTGAACGTCACACCGGGCACATACATCAAAGCTTTGTCCAACGTCGTCACGTTGCGGCGCAGAATCTCTCTACTGGGAAGCGTGGAGATACTGACGGGCGACTCGTCACTGCGCTCGGCGATACGACTCGCGGTGACCACTACCTCATCGAGCAACAGCGACACTCTCTCGAGCGATAGGGTGATCTCGCGGTGTTCGCCCGCGGCCAGAGTAATGTCGAGCAGGCTGTCCACCATGAAGCCCATCGCGGCAACGCGCAGCTTGTACTCCCCGGCGCTCAGGCGCCCCATGTAGAACTCGCCATTCGCGTTGCTGATGGACCTAAGCGGTGTGTCGGTCAGAAAGACGGTGGCGCCACGTATTGGCTCACCGGTATCAGCCTCCCGGATCGTGCCCGAAATCGTGGCGTTCTGTCCAACGGCGCCTCCAGCACCGAGCAAGAAGAAGACCAGCGTCAGGATGAGCGCTTTCTCGCAACACGCTTTGTTGGCATTCACCGGTTAAGTCCTCATGCTGGTTCGGACGCTTCGCTTCGGTTCAGGTCTTTTGGATAACCAATACGTTTCTGATGCCCTGCGCTGTCGTGTCCAATGTGAGCTGCTCTGTTGCAGGGTCCCACTCGTATGTACCCGAATATTGCAGCCCTGGGTTTATGGTTGACTGCTGTTCAAAGGTACCCGAAGTCTCTGTGCCAACGGCCTCATAGGTTCCCTCGTCGGTTACCACGTTGGGCCCCGACTGGGTTGGAATGGTGGTCGTCACCTCGTAGGTGGCGGCGGTCATGGTGAAATCCCCAGTTGCTCCCGGGATTACGTTGACGCCAGCAGCCGATCCCTGCGAGAACGATACTAGCGTGTATGTGCCCGAAAAGTCCTGGTTATCTTCTTCGGGCTCCGTGGTCTCGCTGCATGCCGAAAGCAGCATGGCGCCGGCCATAGCGAAAGCCGCGCTGGTTTTATGGATAGAATTCATATGATCTCCAGTGAGTCATCGCTGTCCATAGTGTTATGCACTAAGCTGCGGACCGGCGGCTTTGAAAGCAAGTGTCCGCGGGGGACAGCTGGAGGGGGCACAGTGCAGGGTGGTAGTTCGCCCAAATCGGGTTTCTCATGGGATCGTTACGCGATCGTTATGGTGGGCGGCTGGCAGGCCGGACGGGGATGCGAAGTCAAGGTGTCAGGGGCGCTTCGATTTCCGCAACCGACGCATATTGGGATTATCCGAGTTATCCAGAGCCAGCAGCATTATCTTACCTGAATCCACATTGCAAAGAGGCTAACGCGTGGCTGAGCTACATCTGATAGTGTCAAACCCTCCCCACCGCGATCCCGATGTCGCGGCATTGGCGCCGCTGCTTCAGTGTGCTGCCCCGGAAGCGCGGATGAGAGTGAACTTCCCCGCGCCGGACATCTGGTTGGCAGAGGCGGTTCCGGACTCGGCGCGACAGAAAGCACAGGCTCTGGTCGAGGCTGGAGTCAACGTTGCATGGATCCCCGGTTCCGTGCTGGCGGCGGTGTCAGGGGGCGCGATGGGGGTCGCTACCACGCTGAGGGAGGAGGGTTTGCTCTTCACGACTCCGGGCGGCGAGGTGTGGGTCGCAAAGGGAGATCAAGTTGTTGCTGTGGTGGGCGAGCCGGTGCAACAGGAGGGCAGGCCGGCGAGCGATCAGCGGTCCTTGCTCACGCAGAAGGTTCAGGCCCGCGGTCCGGTGCGAAACGTCCCGATCGCCGGCGGTACCGCATCAGGTGCAGTAGGTGGTGCGGGCACGAATGCCGTCGGCGGCCCTGACGAAATCGCGCCGGACGCGCGAAGCTCAGCGGAGAAACGCCTCAGCGAGGTGCGATCACTCGACGCGTTCGAGTTGTTCCTGGACGTGTACGCCATGGGTGCGGAAGGGTGGAAGGTGGTGCGGATCTCGCCTAGCTCGACAGACTTCTCGGGCCTCGGTGCCGCCAAGCAGCCAATGGCGCGCGCAAACATCGGTGCCATAGTCGACTTGCTCGAGAAAGACTACGGCGCCCGAGTGGACCAGCGCCTCATGAAGGTTATTTACAGACCCTCCGTGGTGAGCGGGCTCGCGCTCAGTCAGGTGCTGCGTTCGATATCGGAGCGCCTGGCCGGTCTGGCACTCCTGGACATCGGTTCCAGGCTGGCTTTCCTGACGTCGAAGGGAAAGCCTCGGTGATATCGCCGAAGTTGCGAGCTACCGCAGCCTGTAGCTCGGGCGCACCCGAACCGGCGTAGTCTTAACGCAGCCTGGGATAGTAGTTCCCGTGCTGCCACATTCTCGTGGCGCGCCCGTCGGGGCCAATGTCGAAACGGACCACCTCCCCCAGCGCGTCGTCGTCACGCACCCGGCGGAAGGTGTGCTCGCCGGTCTTTTCCATTCTCATCATGGACCCCAGCGGATCGTTTGCCGTGAGCGACACGACCGCGAGTTTTCCTTTCCAGACTACTGCGGCACTTTCTTGTCCCCACGGTGATCTGTCGTATATGCCCACATAGAGGGCATACTCCTGTGCGGCCGAGTAATCCTGAGTCGGGACGTCTGCTTCGGCTTCCTCCACAGCCGTCGCAATGGCTGGGCCCACGGTCTCCTGGGCCCGCTGGGTGTAAATGCCGCTGTTCACGCCGGAAGCGTTGGTCATGAAGATCGTCGCAACCTTTCCCGCGGGGTCGATACTGAAGTGGGATCGGTAGCCGGGACAACTGCCGCCGTGACCGACGTAAGTCTTGTCGTTGACGCGCCGCATGCCGAAGCCGAGGCCGCGCTTCGTATCCCAATCGGGGTCCACCCAGTGTACTCGTTGCATCTCACGCAAGGTGTTTCTGCTCAGCACTTCTTCGGCGCCGTGATGCAGCACGCGGAACTGCCAACTGGCGAATTTGCCCAGGTCTTCGACTGTGGATGCATAACCGGCGGCCGGCGCTATGCCCCTGGCCTGAAACACGGTCACCGCCGGTCGACTGCCGTCACGGCGCGTAATACTGTAGCCGACGGCCATGCGCCCCCCATGCTCCACCACCGGGATGTCGTTGTAATCCCGTTTAGCGTCAACCCAAATGTCCAGCAGATGCAGAGCCTCCACGACGCGAGGGCGATCGGTGATCCGGTGTTGCTGGGCGAGGCAAGGGCTCGACAGAATCAAGCGGAGTGAGAGCGCGGCGAGTTGCTTCACTATTCCTGACTCCAGGAGCTGAGTTATCCATTCAGTGCTGCTGGTATTCGCAAGTGCGGGAATTCGGAGGTAACTGGCATAGCGGCTTCCGAGCTAGCTATTCCCAATTTGTAGCGCCAGGTATGACGGCGCCACCGCCACCCCATCCATATGTGCATTCGCCATCACTGCGCGCTGTGGCGCCGCACCTCGCAAAGACTCGATTTGAAGGGCGGAAACCCCGATATCGGATCTAGGCTCTCATCGGGTATCAGCTCGTTGATATCGTGACCCACACGAGCGTGCACGGCATGCACTACGCCTGGCAGCACCGCGTCACTCACTGAGGCTTTCATCGTTGTGCTGCCCAGCGGAGAGGATATCTCCACCCAGTCCGAGTCGGATATGCCGCGCTGCTCCGCATCGGCGGGGTTGATTTGCACCAACGGGTACGGTTCTCTCGCCAGCAGCGTCTTCAACATTCGGCCTTGCGAGTGCATGAAGTTCCTGCTGCGGCCGCCCGAGGTGAGAACCAGGGGATAGTCCCGCGCAATCTCGGGAGTCGATACCGGACTCCAGAATGGTTCTTTGTATTCCGGTAGACCGGGCATGCCGATGCTTTCGAGTTCGGTGCTCACGAACTCCACCTTGCCGGTCGGCGTGCCGAACCCTTCGGACCGATACGACCGCTCTTCGCCGAAATCGGGCGGTATGGTGACTGCCTTGCCGTCCGCCGGGATTTCATCCAAGCGCAAGCCGACACCCTCGAGCCGCTCCTCGAAGCTCGCTCTGATGTCGCCGTTCCAGAACAGGTCTCCGAGGCCCAATCTCTCCGCAACTGCAAAGACCAGCTCGGTGTCGCCGATGGCGTCGCCGCGCGGCTCCAACGCCGCCGGGCGGCATTGAATCTGGCCGTACGGAGTGGCGATGAGTGCAGCGCGCTCGAGATGAGTTGCGGCCGGGAAGAAAACGGTAGCGGCATCGATTGTGGGGCTCGGAAAGAAGTCGCTCAGAGAAAAGAACTCCAACGAGCGCAGCGCTCGAGCCATGCGCTTCGAGTTGGGCCACATCATCTGATTGAAACCTATCGAAAACACGGCTCTGACTTCTCCCGACTCGATGGCGTCGGGAAGCCGCATGCCCTGGGCCTCGCCAAAAAACCTGATGAAGGTGGGGTGTTCGGCCGCACCCATCGGTTTCACGTCTTTCAACGGAATCTCGTCGGCCAGGTTGATGCGCTTCTGCTTGAGCCGCTTGCGCCAGGCTCGGTTGCCGCCCTCGACGTCCAGGTTCCCGCACAGAGCCGCCAACAACAGGATCGCACGGTGGTTCTGGATGCCGTTGCTGTGATGCGTGGTCGAGCTGGGAGAGATGGTGATTTGAGCGGGATGGGATCTGCCGTACATAATTGCGGCTTCTACGATCTGTTCGGCGGGGATGCCGGTGATGTGGCTGGTGACCTCCGGTGTGAATCCGGCAACGTAGTCGCGGTATTCGGTAAAGCCGTGCGCGTGTTGCTCGAGGAATTGTTCGTCGTGCAAACCCGCGTCCAGGATGATGTTCGCGAACCCGAGAGCGAGCGCACCGTCGGTGCCCGGCCTGGGTCTCAGATGGATCGCGGCCACGTCGCTGAGGCTGGTGCGGCGCGGATCGACGACAATCGTCGGTACCGTGCGCGCGTCCATCAGCAGATGGTGTTTGTCGTAGCCCAAGAGGCTCTCCGCGGGGTTGGTGGACCATACCAGGCGGCACTTGGACTCCGGACAGCGGCGGCGCGACGGGCCGAGGAAGTACTCGTACTCGGTTCCTAGCGTGATGGCGGCGGCCACGAACGTGGCGGCGAAGCAGCAGCTCGATTCCGTTAGGTAGTGAGGGCTCCCGAAGGCGCGCGCCAGCCTGGAGAGGTAAGGCCGCACCTCCTTGGTGAAACCGACCGCGAAGGCGACTGCTTGGGGGCCGTGGCGCTCGCGGATGTTCAGCAAGACCTCGGCGGTCCTGTCCAGCGCTTGCTCCAACGGGACGGTGCTCCAGTCGTCAGTGTAGCTTCGGCGGATAGACGCGCTCAAGAGTCGGTCCGGGCTCTCGCGCTGCTCTATCATCCCCTCCGCGCGCACGCACTCAGGATGGTCTATCGATAGTATGCGGTCCTCATCGCTCACGACTGTGATGGGGCAGTCCAGCGAGCACATGTAGCAACTGCAGTGTGTCGTTTTGGTCTTCATAGCACTCCAAGCCGGTGGCCGGGTCCTTTCGATGTTCGGGTCCTGTATTCCGGCGCATTTGCCGGTTAGCCAAACCGTTGGATGATATGCTGGCGGTAGAAAGCGCGCCACGATCGCACAGCGTAGCTCTGGTGCGAAGGCGTCGCGTCGGCTGTCGTGTCGAACCAGTCCTCTTGCTCCAAACTCCCATGCGATGCCGGCAGGACTGTAGTGAAACCGCCGGCTCGGCAGCCGTCTCTAACGAAACCCCTTTGCTCCAACTATCCGCGTGACTCCAACCGGGCATGATACCAAACACACGTGATCTCGATCACGCCTGCTACAGGATCGTGAACACGGCATCTCTGAGTCAATCGGTGTAACATAGATGGAGAGATTCGCCGCGAAGCCGAAGTAGACGCACGGCTTAACGAAAGCGAAGCTCGCGCGTCTAACCGAGCAGACTCACCGAAGATACAGGCTGATGGAGATTGCTAACATCCCGAATCGATAAGGAGGGGGACATGCTCAGCAA
Source organism: uncultured Gemmatimonadaceae bacterium (assembly GCA_964580055.1). Taxonomy (GTDB): domain Bacteria; phylum Gemmatimonadota; class Gemmatimonadetes; order Gemmatimonadales; family GWC2-71-9; genus JBDGYW01. The sequence continues at coordinate 62,230 of CAZOJI010000025.1, forward strand.
ACGTTTGGCGGCGGTGCTCGGAATTGGAGCCATCGTGCTCGCGGGTTGCGGTGAAGGCTTGAGCACTGCGCCGGATGAACTGTCGGAGGAAGACCGGGCCGAAATCATCGAGTTGCTCAAGGAGTCCGGATTCTTCTCCGATGATTTCGGGGTGGACGGCACCGTCGAGGACGAAGAGAGCGTCGCGGTGGGGGCGCCAAGCTCCGCTCCCGCGGTGGCGCTCAACAGCGGCGATGTCACTCCGCCGCGGTTCTGGGGACGGCGCCGGGGGCAGCCGGTGCGGCGTACCATCACCGTCGACGTGGACCATGAGACCGGGACGGCGACCGTCACCAAAGAGGTGGTGTTCGACGGCAAGTTCGTGCTCGACATAACGCAGGACGGACAGTTCAATCCCACGGAGAAGCCGCTTCAGGAAACGCTGGTACACACGGCACTTTTCCGCCGCATTGCAGAGGATGCTGCGAACGTGGAGGGAAGGCGTTGGCGGTTGGTCAGGATCTCGCCGGCCCAATGGGTGATGACTGACGAGGAAAAGAGGACGGTCAACATCGACAGCGTGGGCGTCTGGGTCAACGGAGAACATGTCTGGACCGTGACCGATCCCAGCGAGTTCGCCGATGTCGAGACTCGACTGCCCAGGCTGCTGCGTGGAGACACCGTTCTGGTGCGCGCCGCGGTGAGCAATACGCTCGACAGCGGAAACGACCCCGACACTTTCGTCTTCCTGCACCTGCTGCATGCCAAGCGGAACGTGCGCGCGTGGGCACGCCTGCCGATGGCGAGGGTCGTGGGTGACGAGGGCGTTTACTACGAGCGTCGTTGGGTGGCTCGGCACTCCGGCCGCGCGCGGGCCGCTGTCGACGCGATCGACGCTCAGACCTTCGCCACGGAATCGGAGGATGATTACCGGGCCAACATCTGGGGTGTTCCCTATCGCATCGTCGTGCCCTCGGTGGATGCAGCGGGAGGGTGAGACGCGAGCGAGTTCTTCGCTGGCATGGGAAAGGGTCGGATTGAGGGAAGAGCAGGACGAAGGCAGGAATTGGACAAAGTTGTGAAGAGGGGCATGGAAGAGGGACATGGAGAAGAACCGGGGCGGGAGGTTTTCCGCCCCGGTTTTGCATGCGCTGGTCGCACTCATATCTTCGAGCGGGCTATTATCTTCGCTGATGGCGGTGCATACTCACCGGCATATCGATCATGTACTCTTGACTGGCGGCACAGGGTATTCAAGGTAGAGAACAACCGGAGGAATAGTTGCGCATCGTTGGTGGAGAGTTGGCCGGTAAGGACCTGGTATCGCCGGGTGGGAGAGTCCGGCCGACGGCGGAGAATGTTCGCGACCGCTGGCTGACGCTGCTGGAACCGGAACTGGCAGGAGCGAAGGTCTTGGACCTGTTCTCGGGTTCGGGCGCGCTCGGGATCGAGGCGCTTTCCCGGGGAGCCGCAAGCGTGGATCTCGTCGAGAATGGAGCAGCGAGCCTCCACGCTCTGAAGGCCAATGTAGCCAGGTTTCCGATCAGGCGCCGAGCTCGGATCTTCAAGAAGGACGCGATCCCGTTCGTTGATAGGCTCCCCGCAGGTGCATACGATATCACTTTCGCTGACCCTCCTTATGGTTCGCGAAAGGTCGATCGTGTGGTGAAACAGTGGATGAAGGTTCCATTCAGCCGGATTCTTTGTGTGGAGCACGCCCGCGACCACAAGCTGCCGCGGAAGGGCAAGCGCTACGATCTGGGCGGAGATACGAGGGTGACGATTTTTCGGATCAAGTGAGCAGAGCAAACAAGTGAGGTGTAGCTCGAAGCTATGGTCTCCGGCGGTTTGTGCTCGACCATGTAAGAGGAGCACCTCAGTGCACGCTCGCCCCGCAACATCTCTTGTACTTCTTTCCGCGCAAGCCGTGTGTTCAGCGGAGTTCAATTGGAGTAATGGGAGACCCGAACATGAGGCGATTGAATGGCCGATCTCCTGGGCGGTGATCAGCCTTGCACAGCTTTCGGTTGACTCATGGTCGTTGAACCGAGATTGTCAACGGAACCTTAGGTTTTGAAGGCGGGACGAGGCATGACTGGGCATCCGACCGCGATCATCTGGCAGATTCACCGGCTGCATCCTCTCGCACCGTGTGGGCTGCGCCGCCGGTCTTCGGATCTCTCGATGCGTTTTGCACCTGGCGGAACCACGACGAGCGAGCGGCTCAAATGGTCAGGAAATCGACGTACTCTCCGTGCGTTAGACAGTGGGCCCAAATCCGCACCGTGTCGCCAGACTGGACGTCGTTGGGCATCCCCACCAAATAGATGGTGTTCTTACCGCTGTCTGCGGTCAGGTCGCCGCCGCCCAGGACCAGATACTTCATCGGGTCGTCGTCGGGCCACTCGGTGAATTCGCTCGCCAGTTCCTCGGCGTCACCTTCCACCGCTTTGCGCACGCGAATCCAGCTGTACCAATGGCCTTCGTAGTTATTTGCTTCGCTCTTGGGAGCGTTGGGGTGGCGTGCGTAATCTTTGGACGGATCGCCCCACATGACCGGCAGATACCCGGCCGGCGCGCCATCCGCCTCCACGATGTAGGGAAGGTGCTTTCCGAGGTGCATTTTCACCCCATCTTCACCATTGATGTCGGGTAAATAGCTGTCCGGAATCGCCCCGGCATTGCCCCGAGTCCGGTTGTAGGCGATCGGATCCCAACCGGAGGGTTTCGTGAGCGGTGGCTTCGGCACGTCCTCGGAGCCTGCTTCCTCCGCCGCGGTCTTGGTCCGCCCGTTGGATGAGCACGCGCTCACGTACGGCAGAAGGACGACGCCGCCCGCTGCCGCCGCAAGGCTTCTCAGGAATTCGCGTCTTTGTCGCAGTTCTTCCCGGTCCATGTCCATGCTCCTCGCGATCCGGATTTCAGCCCAAGCACGCAGCCACGCGAATGGCCGCGCGGAATCGAGTTCCGCTGAAGAATAACGGACGCTTGATATCGACACAAACTGCCGGCGGCGCGTGTTGCTGACATGTTTTGCGCACTTCTGTAGAACTCTGGAAAACACGGGTTCCATGAGGTTCCGAAGCTTGGGAGTCACCTCGTTGCGCAGAAGAGGGTCCAGGGAAGCACCGTGACCGCTCCTGCGCCTGACCAATCGTGTTTGGATCTGGTCGCGGCCTAACCCGGCGCGCACTGAGTCGACAAGACGTGCTAGACAGTTTCATAGCAGGGACGCATACTTTGAGGGTGCGCAAACAAACGCCTATACTGTCAAGAACGTGGATGGAGCCCCGGCAATGGGGCTTTCATCCGCACAACGAATCAACACGCAGGTGGTGTCAGTTGAACCATCTGACCTTATGACGAGGATGCCA
>CAZOJI010000026.1:0-64939 GCA_964580055.1 uncultured Gemmatimonadaceae bacterium
CCCTCACGCCCCGTCAGGTCCTGGAAGCCCACAAACGCCAACCGATCATCGAGAGTCGCTTCAAGCAGATCAAGACCGTCCACGAGATCACGCCTGTCCTGCTCAAGAACGAGGGACGCATCGAAGCCCTGTTCTTCCTCTACTTCGTCGCCCTCTTCCTCAGCGCTCTCCTGGAGCGAGGTCTGCACCGGGCCATGGCTCGCGAGGGCATCGACGAACTCCCCCTCTACCCTCAATACCGTTCACTTAGTGTTGACAATTGCCTCTACCCTGAAGAACGCAAGACCCGACGGCCCACGGCGGAGCAGATCCTACGCCTGTTCAGCCTCCTCCAACGCCACCGTCTGTACCAGGAGGGAAAGGAGGTGGCCGTCTTCCATCCTCACCTCACCGATCTCCAGGTCCAAGTCCTCTCCCTCCTGGACGCCCCTCAGTCCGTATATCGGTGACCACCGCACAGGGACCCATAATTCAAGAGAAATCCAATATTCGATCTGCGGAATGAAGGTCGAGTGCATATACGCGTTCGATATTGAGCCTCGGCCGTCGAGACCTATGTGCTCCGTAGTGGAGCTCTCCAAGGACGATACTCGGCAAATAGACCTGTGCCTGAGTGGCGAGTCTCACAACGATACTGGACTCACCACACAAGAGGCCTATGACAATATTGGTATCGAGAAGAAAGCTACCAGGCTTCGGCATCGACGCCCTCACAATCAGCGTCGATTGCCCTCAGCATCTCCCTGAGGTCTTCTGCGGAGATCATATTCACATACGACAAGAGAGCACTCCCATTGGCCAATTGATTGGCCTTTTCGACATGAGCGAGTGCTCTGCGCTGCTCCGCCTGTGGAAGACGTCGAAATCGTGCAACAAGGTCGTCAGAAAACGGCTTCGCCAATACGTACCTCCAAGGACAAAGCTACGGATTTGAGAAGAGTTCTTCCATAAGCATATGGTGGCTGCGGAAACACTGAGTAACCCCAATATCCCGTTTCGCCGCAAATAGACGCACGTTGCATTTGCTCCCCCCACCCTTCACCTTCCTCGCCGCCGAACCCATGAAGTTCGTAAACACCAGCACTAACAGATGTAACGCGTCCGACCCGCCGCTGAATGCCGCTCCGGCGTTGAATATGGTGAGATACCTCTACTGAGATCTTCTTCGCGCCAGTTCCCGTTGGAGTTGTGTATTCTTCTCCGCAACCGTGCGCCCGATCTTCCCGTAAACCGGTGATACACCGTACTCTTCAGTAACCGATTCAACGACGTCCGGCAGTGCTTCGGATACTCTAGCTGCAACCTCTGCCAGCGCCTCCTTCACGACCGGCCACGGCAGGTCGACGGCTCGCGCGAGCATCTGCCAGTCAGAGGCCTGTACATTTCTCGCGTCCCAGCTTCGGCCAATTTTCATCGACAGCTTCCGTTCGAGCGACTCATATACGCCGGTCGAAACGATGTCGTAGTATGGCGCCAACCTCGTCCCATCCGCGCCATAGAGTAGTGCGAGGTTCTTGGCATGAGCATCTTCGTTGCCCACCAGATAGTTGAAGCCCACCCAACGAACCAGCCGATCGAGATCGATTATCGGGGCGGCTGAGTAGCGCAGAATCGTCTGAGCGCAGCGCTTGATACCAGGGCCGCCGTCGTGTTCGTACTTGCGCGATGGATCGACCCCAAGCGCTTGGCAGAAATCCTCCTGATGGAGGCGGTGCAAGCTCCCGCCGCTTTCCTGTCTGTCGAAGCGCCGAGTCGTAAACACGCGGACGTTCTCCGAGGCCAAACCTGCGCTGACCACGTTGAGCCCTGCGGCACCAGCCAGCGTCGCGCAGCAGAGCTCGTTTTCGAGCAGATGGCTGAAGCGCATCGTCGACTGCTTGAGAATATGCGACGTGATCGCTCCGTTCAGAGGAAGCGACCAACTATCACCATCGTGATATAGCGCGATCTTTTCCTGCGCACCCGCCAAGGACAGCCGGCCACGCGACAGGGCCGCTGCCATTTCCAGGCGGTCTTCTTCGTCGAACAACTCCTCGATTTCCGTATCCGATACGGCGCGATACGCCGGCGGAGACGGCGGCCGCTCTCCTTGGGGCCATATGGACACCGCCCCTGGACACTCTCCGCCGATCGCACCGAGTAGAGCCAGGTCGTCTTCCTGTGCTACTCCGATCGCGGTTGCCACGAGACGACGATACGCTTGCTCGGGAAGCAGATTACGGAAGAACGGTCCCGCCTTCGAGTCTGCATAGGGAGAAACCTGTTTCGGCATTGACAGCGAGATTGGCGGTACGGACGGATCTTCGACAACATCCGCGTAGTAGGTGAACCGCACGCCACGCCCGCGAGGCTGCAACGTTCCCACCAGCTTGCCGTGAAGCAGCACGTCAAACACTTGCACCACCCGATGGACCACGCGGCTTCAACTCGATGTCCCAGCCGAGTAGCATGAGTACTTTGAGCAGAGTCTTGAAGCTCACTCCAGGCCGCTTGCCACGCTCGAGTTCACTTATCAAACGGATACTCGTTCTGGAACTGGCGGCGAGTTGCGCCATGGTGAGCCCCAGCTGCTCGCGCCTGCCGCGGATCGCGCCACCCAACGACTTCATGTCGGTAACCAGCACTTGCACCTCCGTTTTACACAAAGGGATAATAAGGCACTTCAGGCACCAAAGTCAAGCAGTGTTGTCCTTTTATGTAATCAACTTAAAATGTTGTAAAACAAGACTTTATACAAGTTCTTACACTGTAATAGCAAAGTTCTGGAATCATGTTGAGGAGAAACTCGATCCTGTGCCACCGTTTGTCGCGGCAGATGGCTGTCGACCGGTTCAAGCAGTCAAGGCAGAGCGAATATCTGCGAGCCTCAGGCTCCGCAAGGCTGGCTGGGCGGTCACCTCTGGCAAAACGGCATCGATATGAAGGTTCAGAACGAGAATATGTTGGTCACTCCCGGCGATATGAAGCTCACAACCGGAGGCGTGCAGCACTCTCATTTAGCAGAGAGCGCCGTGCCGTGCTCCACGCACTTCGCGATGCCGCAGAGTGGCACATGATTACCACGGTAATAGACCCTCCAGTAGGGGGAGGTCTCCTGACCGATCTTCAGCGTGCTGTTGGAGGTTCACTTGTTCCTCGACACGGCGAAAACCTCACCCCTCTGCAGCTGCAATCACAGTTCTTCTTTGGAGCATTTCTCGTTCAGGATGGTCACCCACTCGGCGCACCAACAAGAGAAGGATTGCCGGACTTCGTTTTCCGCGACGGACTCCGATACCATGGCATCGAGGTGAAAGCTCCTGACTCAAGACGCGGATTACTTGCCGCAGTTCGAAAGGCCGACAAGCAGTTGGGTAGGTTGTCCGAAGGTGGGCTAGTCGTGGTTGACGTGAGTTTGTTGGTTCAGGCGCAGCTGGGAACCTGGGAAACTGGTGACGGTACTGATGCCTGGCTTCAAGATCAGCTTGGCAAGATTATCAAACCGCACAAGTAGCTTTAAGCCGGTGTCCGAAAAAACGGGTCAAGTCCAGCTCGTCGAGATCCCCGCGCTGTCTGAGCGACAAGCAACAACGCGACTGCGATACGGATCTCTCCCTTTCTAAAACCGGCCGCCTGTCGGATACTTCATCCGTGTCAACTTCGGATCGGACCATCGCTACAACAGTGCCCACAAGTCCGGTGCCAAACACCAACGCCTTGCATGATTGATACGACAAGGACGCTGCCAACTGCAATCGGCAAATCTGGAGACAGAGACAATGAATAAGCTTTTGAGTTGGTGTGTTTCGTTGGCGGCAGTCGTCGCCATTACTCCTGCTGCGCTTGGAGCGCAGCACTGGCTGCACGACGACGGCTCGCGCACCAACCGGTCGATATTCCGGCCGCTCGACTGGCCCGACCCGACCAACATGCGCAACGCCTCGGGATCGCCGGGGTCGGAGTATTGGCAACAACAGGTCGACTACGCGATCGAGGCCAGACTCGACACGGTGGAGCATGCCGTATATGGATCCGAGCGCATCACATACCACAACAACTCGCCGGACCGGTTGCGGTATCTCTGGGTGCAACTGGACCAGAACGTCCGGTCCATCGAACACAGCCGGGCCTACCAGATGCGGGGCGCGTTGCCTGCTGAGATAAACCCCGCGGCACGTCGGTTTCTCGGCCTGGACCGGTTCGACGGCGGGCACAACATCACGCGCGTGCAAATTGACGACGGCGGCGCCCTACGCGACACCAGGTACATAATCAACGGTACTGAAATGAGAGTGGATTTGATTTCTCCACTGGAGAGCGGGTCGTCTGTGGAGTTCGAGATCGACTGGAATTTCCGGGTACCGGACCAGGCGCGTGGCAGCAAGGAGCTGGTGACCGATGGGTGGCTGTATCAGATAGCACAGTGGTTCCCGCGCCTGGCAGTTTACGATGACGTGAATGGCTGGCAGACCGATCAGTTCCTCGGCAGTGGTGAATTCTACCTCGAGTTCGGCAATTACGATGTCAAGCTCACAGTGCCATGGAGCCACATAGTGGACGCTACAGGTATGCTCCAGAATCCGGAGGAGGTGCTGACCGAAACTCAGCGGGATCGACTGGCCCGGGCAATAACCAGTGAAGAGCCGATTTTCATCATTCCCGTGGAAGAAGTGTTGACCCCCGAGAGTCGTCCCGTCCAGAGTGGCGAGCTAACCTGGCACTATGTCGCCGAGAACGTCCGGGACTTTGCGTGGGTGAGTTCCAAATCATTCGTGTGGGATGCCGCGGGTTTCCGCTATCAGCCGGATGGCCGGCTCATCGAGGCTCACTCGTTCTATCCGCGCGAAGCAATGCCGCTGTGGGACAGTCTGTCGACCAAAGCCATTATCCAGACTTTCAAGACCTATGGCAGAATGGCCTTCGAGTATCCCTATCCCAAGGCGACGAACGTGAACGGCGGCAGAGGCGGGGGCATGGAGTACCCCATGATGGCGTTCTGCGGCGGTCGCCCCAACCCCGACGGCACCTATCCGGTACAACTGGCCGAACGCTTCTTGATGGTCACCATCCACGAGGTTGGGCACAACTGGTTCCCGATGATCGTCGGCTCCGATGAGCGAAAATGGGGCTGGATGGACGAGGGATTGAACACGTTCCTCCACTACACCACGCTGCTGGAATGGGATGCTCAGCACCCGACAACGGATGGATCCGCCGTCGCGATCGCAAACCACATGAGGAATCACGACCAGGCGCCCATAATGACGGCCCCGGACATAATCCACAGGGCGGGTTTCGCCACGAACTACTCAAAGCCTGCTACCGGCCTGGTCATGCTCCGTGAACAGGTACTCGGTGAAGAGTTGTTTGATGCGGCATTTCAGGAATATGCCCGGAAGTGGATGTTCAAAAAGCCGCAGCCGGCGGACTTCTTCCGGTCGATGGAGGAAGGTTCAGGCGAGCTCCTCAACTGGTTCTGGCGCGGCTGGTTCTACACCACCCACTACAACGATCAAGCGCTGGAGTCGGTTTCCTTACAAAGCGCCGAGGAGCTGATCGGCGACACCGAGCGGGGCCGGCAGTATTACCGCGTGCAGGTTGACAACGAAGGTGGATTGGTGATGCCGCTTCACTTGGGTATCACCTACGACGACGGCACCAGCGAAGTCGTGAAACTCCCGGCGGATATCTGGCGCAACAACGAACTCACGTTCACCTACGGGTTCTTCACCGACAAGACGGTTGTACGAGTAGTTGTAGATCCCGATTTGGCTTTCGCGGACGTGAACCGGGACAACAACACGTGGACCGCCCCGATCCCGTGAGTATCGAATACGAGGATACTCTAGAGAATCAATATCTCCACTGACTCACGTCTTCACCGGTTGGGGCATTGTCAACGATGAACTGAGCCATCTGCTCGATCCGTGCTTCGGAATCCGCATCGGCACGGTGGGCAGGTCGTTCTGAAGAGAAACCCAGGTTCCGCCACCGTTCAGCGTGGCGTACACGCCGAACTCGGTTCCCAAAAACAGAAGATCGGGTGCTTCGGGATCTTCGGCGAAGGCTCTAATGGGCTCGTCGTCCGGCAGGCCGTCTGTTATGGACCTCCAGGACGATCCGAAGTCGGAACTCTTCAAGAGTTAGGGATGGAAATCGTTGCTTTCGTGGCCGGAGAAGGCAGCATAGATGGTCTCCGGGTCATGAGCGGAGAGAACCAGACGAACCACCTGCGACAACTCGGGAACGCCAGGGAAGGATGCGATTTCCGTCCACGCCCCTCCCCCATCCCGCGTGAGTTGGATCAAACCGTCGTCGGTTCCCACCGCCAACACTCCACGCCGCAGCGGCGACTCGGCTATGATACGGATAGTCCCGTAGGGAGAAATGAGGTTCTCCGGACCGTACTCCAGCTCCCTGGTCAAATCTGGGCTTACTGTCTCCCAGGAATCTCCCCGATCACGGCTCCGAAACAGATACTGGGCTCCGAAGTAGATCGTTCGGGGATCGTGAGGCGAGATGAGAACCGGTGCGCTCCACTGTGAGCTGAATCCCGAGACGCGGGCCGCTCAGGTCGACCCGCGCAATCTCGAGAACAACGTTCCCGCTGTTTTTCTCGCTGGAAGCTTCTCCGCCGGTAACGCCCCCTCAGCAGTGTTCATCGAGAACGGCAGGTTCGACGGAGTAAGGACATCGGAGGTTGATGCAACCGCCCCTCAGTGCAACTTCGCTCCCTTGAATCTCTTCGCCTCGTTTTTTACGAAATCCTGCAGGTTGTCGGGAAGCCGAGGAAACGCGCTTTTCAGAGATTCCCCCTCCTTCATGTGCCCGGCTACCGCCATCCACCTGTCCCGGTCGGCCTCCGATTCCACGAAGGGACGGAATACCTGGTAAGTGTTCTCAACTACCCAATCGTTGAGATCCTGCAGTTCCTCCGCAGTGAGTGATCCGCTCACAGCTTCGGCCATCTCCCTGGCTTCTTCTCCTCTGCCCTCAGCAACGAGTCGCTGTATCTGCCGCTTGATATTCTCCATGTTATTCATCTTACACACCTCCGCTCGATAATCGCTTGCCTTTAGAGTGATTTGTGGTCTCGACTCACGCCGAACAACCATTTGTCGCCACGGTGTCGTCTCAAAGTTTATGATCCTGCGCTTCTGATTCTTCCATTATGTGAGTGTCGGCTCGAGCGCATGCATTACACCCTGTTTCGGTACCGGCTAAAGAATTTCCTGCAGGCTGCCGATACTAGGTTAGGCAGGGCCTGCGTCCCCTCGAGCGGTGATTCAGTGCGCCCGGCCGAGATGTGTGACCGGAGGTTACAATGGCGATCAAACCGTTAGACAATCCGCACAGTGCACCCAGAGTTTGGGGTGGAAAGCCGCTCTCTGCCCGAGCGAATTCTCCGGCCGACATATCGAGCATCAATCGGCACAAACAGGTGATATCACCACGGAAAGCAACCGCGTCTGTTGCACCCGCAGAGGACACGAAACCGGAGCTGCCGCCGGCGATTAGGGCATATACTCAATTCGCAGTCGGCCAATTCACCAAGGGCCGGTTGATCGACATACTCGCTCCAGACCGCTGACCGGATACTCGCTCCCGTCTACTGTCGAGCAGCTTCGATAGGCGGCTCGCTATCCTTGCAGGCGGTAAGCCACAGGTGTATGGTATCCGGTAGCCGAACAGCACCCTAGTTACCGTTTTCGCCCGGATGACAGCTCAGACAAAAGACGAACCGGACAGAGAACGCTCAGAACTGGCCGACTCCGTCAGGCGGGGAGACGTCGACACAGCGGATCTCATACTGGACGAGCTGAACAGTGCCGGCTCGCTGAGCGCCGGAGAGATCGACGATCTCGTTGTCGCTGCATGCGAGCACGGACACCTCGATGTGTTGGACTTATTGGTGTCACGGGGAGGGTGTTGTCACAGGCGCGCTCTCCCCACGGCTCTCCTGAACAACCATCCCCCTCTCGCACTTCACCTCATCAGGAGCTGCAACGTAGATCTCGAGGAGAAGCTCCCTCACGGTGACACACCTCTGTGCTACTCCATCGACCGGGAGCTGGCAGACGTGGTCATAGCCCTGCTGCTCAAGGGCGCAGCCACTTGGGATCTCACCGAAAGTCGGAACCGAAAGCTGGTCAATCTGCTGGAAGACAACGCGGGCAGTATCGGCGATTTGGTCGAGGATGAGAGAACCGCTCGAGAGATGCTCTGTGTGCTGGGGAAACAGGCGTATCGAACGGCACTTTCGTCAGAGCTTTCCACGTCCAAGAGAAAAGCCAACCAACGTGCCGTCGCTCTCTTCAGACTGGCTCGCCGGTTCGGTCCGTTGCTTGGCGTGAGCAAGGAGTACTCGGAAAAGGCCAGCAAAGAGGTGAAGGGGATACGTTAGCCGCCGCGGGGTGACGGCTGACTCGGAGGCAGTTTATCTTCAGCGCGTCATGCCCGACATATCACGTCTGCTCTCGCTGAAGCGCGCAATCGAGGCGTGGACGCGCGACCGTGTCCAGAACCTGGTGGCAAGGGTTCCGCGCGTGGGCTTGGACGAAAACACACTGCTGCTCGGTTTCGCGGTCGCCATCGGTGCGGGCGTGGGTTTGACGGTAATCGTCTTCTACAAGGCGATTGATCTCATCAGGGGGCTGGCAGTGACCGCGGCGGGCCTGCTGGATTGGGTGGGCAGTGCGTCAATACTGTTCGTTGTAGTAGGCGGTCTGGTATTGACTCGGGTGCTCATCAGGATCGGCACCAAAGACTCGGACGGCGAGAACCTGCCGGATGTGATGCGTGCCGTGGCCAAGCGTGGCGGTGTCGTTCGGTCTGCACCGGTAGCCATCAAAACCGCGGGCGCCGCGTTGGCGATCGGGTCGGGTGGTGCGGTGGGCGCGGAGGGACCGGTCGCGGTCGCGGGTTCGGCGTTTGGTTCGCGGTTCGGTCGAGTGTTTCGCTCGGGGCCGGGGCGGCTCAAGGTATTGGTGGCCTGCGGCGCCGCCGCTGGAATATCGGCGGCCTTCAATGCTCCGATCGGTGGAGTGTTCTTCTCTCTCGAGAAGGTTGTGGGAAACTTCGGAGTCGCCTCATTTCCCCCGGTTCTGGTTGCGAGCGTGATATCTGCTGTGCTCGCCCGGGCCGCGTTCGGCAACTCGCCGGTCATCGCGATTCCCACCGAGTATGGCGTAGGTTCGCCCGCGGAGTTGGTCCTGTACGCGCTGCTCGGGGTAGTGACTGGATTTGTCGCCGTTTTATACTCGCGAGCCGTCAACTCCGGCGATCGGCTCCTGGGCGGACCCCGCCTGGTATGGTACCGGATCGTCGCCGGGGCGGCGGTCGTCGGCGTCCTGGATGTCATCTTCCGTGCCGACCTCTGGGGACGAGGCCATGAGAGTTTCACCTTTGCGATGATCGGCGACCGCACCGCCTTGTTCTTGATTGCGCTGGCGTTTGCGAAACTGGCTGCGACCGCCATCACCCTTGCGGTGACTCGCGCGGGCGGCCTTTTCACTCCCGCACTTTTCATAGGCGCCACCCTTGGTGGCGGCCTGGCTGTCGCTGGAGGTGAACTGGTGCCCGGCTTCACCATCGAACCGGAGGCCTTCGCCCTGGTCGGTATGACCGGTCTGATCGCCGGCTCCACTCACGCCCCGCTGACCGCGATCATGATCGTCTTCGAGATGACGAGCGATTACGCTCTGATTCTACCGCTCATGCTGTGCGGTGCGGTCGCGCTAATAACGGCCAAACGTATTTACCCGGAATCGATCTATTCCGAATGGCTAGTCAAACGGGGCGAGAACATCCATCGAGGTAGAGACACGGCGATTCTCGAACGTCTCAAGGTGCGCGACTCCTACAACAACGACCCGAACGTCATCGGCGAGAACGCATCAGTTCCACAGGTAGTATCCGCCATCACGGCGTCCAGTCAGATCGAGTTTCCGGTGATGGACAAGGATCTCAAGCTGCTGGGGATGATCTCTCAGGAGGATATTCGCACCGTGCTTGCGGACGCTCACACTCTATCGCCGGTCCTGCTCGCCGGCGACCTCGCACATCAACAGTACGAGTGGGTCACCCCGGAAGACTCGCTCAGAACGGCGTTGCAGAAACTCGCCGTGCGCGGCAGCCACCACATACCGGTGGTCGAAGACGAGAGGCGCGACATGTTGTTGGGTCTGATCTCCCGGCAGGAGATCCTGGCGGCGTATGACAGGGAGCTGTTGAGAGAAGGGTGAGCAGGCGGTCACTGAACATTCAATGTCCAATGTCCAGTGACCAATGTCCAAGTGCTTGGCCAAGTGGTTGCTGGATCCCGTCTGGTGAACCGTGCTCATTGTGGCACACCACTTGGTGATTGGACATTGGTCATTGGACATCGGTCTTCTCCCGTTTGACAACCGCCGCTCCGCGAGGTAAAGTCGAAGATTCCTTATCCTTACTTTGCGCGGAGACACACATGAGAACACCCGACGTGATCATGGCGGTTGGCTGTGCCCTGATGTTGACCTTTCCGGCGCTGGCCGTTGGTCAGGGCTTTTCCGTCAACGAACACGGTACCTGTTCAATGGCCCGCGGCGGCACCGGCGTCGCGTCACCCTGTCTCGACGGTTCGACGTTGAACTTCAACCCTTCCGGGATAGCCGGGCTGGACGGCGGAATCGCCGGCGCGGGAGTCACGACGATAGCCGCCCAGGGGTCATTCACGGATGACCTGCTTGGCACGGAAACGGAACTGCAAAACAAGCCGATCCCGGTTCCGCATGCTTACGTGGCGTACGGCATCAACGAAAAGCTCTCTGCCGGGTTCGCCTTCTTCGTTCCCTACGGCCTGGGTACGGTCTGGCCGAACACTTTCGAGGGCAGATTCAACGGATACGACAACGATCTGCAATCGATGTACTTTCAGCCGACGCTGGCTTACAAGCTGCACGATCGCATAAAGATTGGAGCGGGATTCGACTACGTCGTCGCATCGCTGAAGCTCACTCAGCGAGTCGACCTCTCGATGGTACCGGCCCCTCCCCCCGCGCCCGAGGGCACCACACTCGGCAACCTCGGTGTTCCGTTCCACACGGACGTCGCTAACGCGGAACTGACCGCCAGCGGCGCTACCGGTATTGGCGGCAACTTCGGCATCACGATCGAACCCGCTGACGGTTTCAGTATCGGCGCGCGCTACCTCATGAGGGTAAAACTGGATTACGAAGGCGAAGCCGACTTCGAAGCCGTTTCCACCGGCATCCTACTCCCGGAAGGAAACCCGTTCGGACTTCAGGCCGGCAGCCCACTAGACCTGCTCACTGCCGGCCAATTCGCGCCCGACTCCTCGCTCGGCGACCAGGGAGTGTCGACCAGCATCACCATGCCCGATCAGGCAACGGTCGGTGTTGCCCTCGACCTGTCGTCTGCGATGATGCTGCTGGTCGACTGGCAGTGGATGAACTGGTCGGTCTTCGACACGCTTCCGCTCACGTTCGAGAATCAGGACGAGGCGCGAGTCGTCCACGAAGAATACGAGGACACCCATGCGCTTCGTGTCGGTCTCGACTGGAACGACGGAGGCCGGCTCTCCGTTCGCGGCGGATACATCTACCACAACGGCGCTGCGCCGCCACAAACCGTGACACCGCTGCTGCCCGAGGGGGCACGCAACGAGTTCACCGGTGGTATCGGTTTGAAGATCACCGACAATATCTCAGCCGACCTCGCGTATCAGTACCTCAAGCAGAACGATCGACGAGGCCGAGTGAGGGAGCCCGATTTGGGCGCCGCTCCCACTGTGGACTTGAACAGCGGCCTGTATACGTTTTACGCGCATCTGTTCGGCCTCACCATGTCGGTGCGCTTCTAATGTCTTCGAGAATACGAACGCGAGGGGATCGCGAAATGAGCAGAAAGAACCGTTTCCTTGCAACCACATTGCTCGCTGCTTTGCCACTGATAGGAGCGTGCGACTCCCAATCGCTCCAGCCGCCCGAGGCCGTGGATGGTATATTCGTGCGCTACATGTCTATCGGGAACAGCATAACGGCGGGTTTCCAATCAGGTGGGATCACGGAAGCTCTACAGAGGCAATCCTACCCGGTGCTGCTTGCGACCCAGATGGGACTCACTGTCGACGCCGAAGGGGCCGAGTTCAACGCGCCATTGATGAACGCTCCCGGCTGCCCGCCTCCATACACTAACATCTTCACTCAGGAAAGGGTGATGGACTTGCCCGACGAGGCCTGCTACCTGAGGCAGGCTACTCCAGAGTACTTGAACAACGTGGCGGTGCCGGGGGCGGCGGTGATCGATGCTTTGACGAACCTCGGCGCAGAGAGCAACGCCAACGCCCTCACGACCTTGTTCCTGGGCGGACGCACCCAGTTGGAGGTGGCCGCCGGGCTGCAGCCGACGTTCGTTACGGTGTGGACCGGCAACAACGACGCGTTGGGAGCGATCACCGCTACAGCCGACGCCGGCGACGATTCCTACATAACCGAGCCGGCAACCTTCGCATCGAGATACAACTCGATGATGGATTCCCTGGACGCGATAGGCACCATCGAGGGAGGCGCTCTCATCGGGGTGGTACAGGTTGGACTGGCTCCGTACTTGACTCAGGGCAGGGCCTGGGCGGCCTTTGAGGTGGGCTTTGACGCCCAGGTACACCAGCAGCTAGACGCCGCGTTCCAAGACCTTACCGGTGGCTCTTCACTGCCTTTCACGGCAAACATCTTCGACGTGAACGCCAACTGCGCCACCGGCTTCCAGGTGATCCCCGGCACGAGTGATACGGCATGGGCCTCGATCCCATTTCACCTGGGCGGGACGGTCCTGAGTTCGGCATCCGCACGCGCTGCTGACCCGGCCGTAATCGATTCAATCTTCAGCGTGGCCCTGGGCGACCCGGCTGCAACTCTCCCAGTTCCCGACAGCCTCGATTGCACGAGCGAAGCAGCCGTATCCGTCGGTGAAATGGTAGACCTCATAGTGGCAGTAGCGAGCTACAACGCGACAATACAGGAGGCTGCCAACGACCGGGGTTGGGTGTACTTGGATCCCAACGAACTGCTCGGTCAACTCGCAGCGGACACCTCCGCTATTCGGCCGTTCCCGGCGTTCCCCGGCACGGCGGCGGAATCCGTGACCTTGAACTCACCGTTCGGCACGGCGCTGAGCCTTGACGGCATACACCCGAGTGCCAGCTCGCATGTCGCGGTCGCCAACGCTCTGATCGCGGCGATCAACGCCGAGTACGGAACGAACATTCCGCTCGTGGACCAATAGCACCAGTTGGTGGCGGCATCCAACCCGCGGGAGGTCGATTTGGTCGGCCTCCCGTATTTGCTTAGATTCCCGCCGGTCATGAAACACAGCAATACTCGGCGTACGCGCTCATGCAGAAGGATCCGCACCGTCACGATGCTCGCGGTGGTGTTCATGGTTCTTGCCGGTGCGGCTCCCGTTCCCGTCTCTGCCCAGTACCCCGACACGTATATCCTTGGGCGAGGTGTGCTCAGGATGAGCTTCGAGCCTTCCTACCGCGACTGGCGCCACAGGTTCGACGAAGACGGCAACGTCGAGCCTCTGGGAGCGGATCTCTCATTCGACTCTACGGCGGGCAACTTCTTCCCGACCATGACACCGGTGGAGCGTGCAATCTGGTCGATCACCGGCGACTCGTCGCTCGGCATTACAGCGGGCGCGTTCCAGACCGAATTGGACGCCGACGTGCGCCGCTTCCCATTCAAGTTCCGACTCGGACTACTGGACAGGCTGACACTGACTGCATCGATACCGATCGTCACCACGCGGATGCAGGTCGATTTCCAGGTCGACAGCAGTGCCAACGTGGGCTGGAATACGCTGAGCCCGATCTCGGGATTGGAAGCCAGTGCGGTGCCGCAGCTAATGGACCTCTTGGCCCAGATCGAGGCATCGGCGGCCTCGCTGGAAGCGACCATAAACAGCGGTGGTCTCGATTGCCCCAACGGGCCCCAGTGTGACAACGCTCGCGCACTCGTGAGCCGCGCTCGCACGCTCGCAAACGACCTCGTGGCGCTCACCGGCATGAATGCCAACGGTGAGACCTCAGGATGGCTGCCGCCGTTTGCGCCACTGGAGACGTCCGCCGCCGGACAGGCCCTTGCCGCAGCAATCCAAGATATCTCGACTCAGCTCCAGAATCTCGGGGCTCCGGCTGTAACTGAGACAGTGCCCTTCCCCATCAACGCCGTGAGCCCGGACAGCATCCAGAACGTGCTCACGGAGACTACGGCAGGGTTCGGCTACGACGCTGAGCCACTGGCGTTCGCCAAGTACAAAGAGGTGCTGGGCGATCTCGAGGTAGGGCTTCGCTTGGGCCTCTTGCAGGGGCAATCCATCCGCGCCGTACTGTCGAGCACGGTGCGGCTACCAACCGGCAGGCGCGCCTCACCCGATCATTATGTCAACATTGGAACCGGCGACCGGCAACTGGATGTAGAGACCGGCCTCGAGATGGCATTGGAACCCGGCAAAGTAGTCGGCCTCGCCGTAGCGGCAAGATACAACCTCCAGTTGGGTGACGAGCTGGTGCGCCGTCTGTCGCCCCCGCATCAGCCGATCGCACTAGCGGCGGCGAAACAGACGGTATCGCGCAATCTCGGCGACGTGATCTCGATCTCGGCCTTTCCAACGTTGAGGCTCGACCGGTCGTTCCGTGCCTTCACATCGATCCACTACTACCACAAGGGTGCGGACTCTTACTCCGGCGGTGAGTTCTCGGCGCCCGGCCTCACGACCGTCACCGCGTCCGACCTGGGGGTTGGTACCGAGATGCGGGCCCTCAGCCTCGGCGCTGGAATACACTTCCGTTCCAGCGGCCGCGAGGGCATCACCAAACTTCCCGCGGAAGCCGGCATTCACTACTATGCCACATACCAGGGGTCGGGAGGTCTTACACCCAAAGCGATGGGTGTGAGATTCTACCTCAGACTATTCCGAAGAGTTTTTGGAGGTGGAGACGCGGAGGAGCCGCCCCCAGACACGACCGAGCCTTCCGTGGCTACTCCGTAGCCCTGCGAATCATCTCCCTGGCGTGTTCGGTCGCTGCCTTGTCCGCGCCGTCGCCAAGCATTCTGGCCAGTTCGGCCACACGGCTCTCACCCTCCAGGACGGTGACATCCGTGCTGGGAAGGCCGCCCTGCTGGCGTTTCTCGACTCTGAGGTGGTGCTGTGCTCGCGCGGCAATCTGCGGAAGATGCGTTATGATCAAGACCTGCCTCGACTCGGCCACCTGGGCCAAGGACTGGGACACCTGCACCGCCACCTCGCCACCGATCCCCTGATCGACTTCGTCGAACACGAGAGTGGGAATAGAGTCATGTCTCGCCAACACAACCTTGAGGGCCAGCATGAGCCGTGACAGCTCGCCTCCACTGGCTACGGTAGCAAGAGGTCGCGGTTCCATGCCTTCGTTTAGCGTCACCAAGAACCTCACTACGTCCTTACCCGATGCGGAGACCTCACGCGCAGGGCTCAACTGTACCTCGAGTTTTCCCTGCGACATGCCGAGTCCCGGAAGCAGTTTATTGACCGCCTTTTCGAGACGCCCACCTGCTCTTTTCCGCTTCTCGTTCAGACGTGTCGCCACCTCCTCGAGCTGTCGTTCCGCCTGGCTCCGCCGCTCAGCGATTGCCTCGAGATCGGTGTCGGCGGTGTCCAGGAGTTCCAGCTCCTTCAAGGCCTGCTCGCCGGTACGCACGACATCTTCCAGGTCGGGGCCGTATTTCTGTTTCAGTCGATAAAGCAGATCACGGCGACGTTCCACCGCAGAGAGGCGCTCGGGATCTAGCTCTACCGCAGAAGCGTAGTCCCTTATTCCCCGGGCCAATTCCTCAACGTTCGTTATGGCTGTATCCAGCAATTCCTGCCATTTGCCGAGCGTGCCGTCGATCCGCTCCAGGGCCGAGAGCTCTTTCAACGCCCTACCGAGCACCCCAGTGGCGGAGTCTTCCTCTCCGTCCAGAAGAGCGGAGAGCCGCTCCGCGTGCATGGTCAGATCTTCTACGTTTGCCAGCCTACGATTTTCCGCCTCCAGTTCTTCGTATTCCCCCGGACGCGGATCCGCGGAAGTGATCTCCCGCGCCACATGCTGCAGATAGTCCGCACGTTTCTTAACGTCGTCCAGACTAGCGGCCAGCTTCGTCTCCTGGCTCCTGAAGTACTCCACTTCCGCGAAGATGCGGGCAGTCTCTTCGACCTCGGCAGCGTTGCCTCCGAACGCATCCAGTATATCTCGTTGCGAAGCACCTTTCAGGAGTGACTGGGCCTCGTGCTGCCCGTGTAGATCCACCAAAGAGCGACCGATCTTTGCGAGTGCAGTCACAGTGGTCGGGCTTCCGTTCGCCCAAGTACGGTTGCGTCCTTCCGTGTTGATGTCGCGCCGTACAGTCAGGCGGTCGTCGTCCAGGTCGAGGCCCGCGTTTGTTATCGTCTCGGCGAGTTCTTGGGTCAGCGCAACTTCAAATGCAGCTTCAACAACGCATCGCTCGGCGCCGGGACGCACAATATCCACGCTGGCGCGTTCGCCCAGAAGGAGGGCGAGCGCGTCGACCAGCATCGACTTGCCGGCTCCAGTTTCCCCCGTGAGGACATTGAGCCCGGGTTTCAGTGGAAGGGTAACGTCACGGATTACTGCGAGATCTCTGACACGGATTTCGGTGAGCAAGGGGACTACTCCTGAGGAGCGCGTAGTTCACCCCATTGTAGCAGCTCACGCACCCGATCCAAGTACCCTTTTTCCCCGAGCCGTACCAATTCCACGTCGTTCGGCGCCCTCTTAACTTCGACGCGATCTTCAGGACCGAGCTTGTCACCGTGCTGGCCGTCATAGGATACGATCACCTCATCCCGCTGCGGTGGTACAACCTGGAGACTGATCTTTGCGTCTCCGGGTACTACGAGCGGCCTAAACGCCAACGCATGCGGACAGATCGCCGTTATTACGAACGCGTCGGCGGCCGGCATAACAATCGGTCCACCTGCACTCAGCGAGTAGGCTGTAGAACCCGTTGGAGTGGCCACAATGACTCCGTCCGAGCTGTAGAGGCCCACTTCAGCACCATCGACGATAACCTTGAACCTGATGATATGCGCCACGCCGGCTTTGTGGACAACGACATCGTTCAGTACCACTACGCCTGCGCGCTCTTCTCCGCCCGCACCCACTATGGAGGTCTCGAGAGCGGCCAAGTGTTCGGTCAAATGCTTGTCCTTCTGGACCAAGCCGAGCGCGTCTTCCAGGCGATCGGGTGTCGTGCTGGTGAGGAATCCGACCCGACCAAGGTTGACGCCGAGGATCGGGACGCTGGCGTGCCCCCGGTAGCGCGCCGCTCTCAGCAGAGTGCCGTCGCCTCCGAAACTGATCAGCAACTCGATATCTGGTTCTTCCGGACCCAACTCCGGGATCGGCTCCGGCCATGATTCCATGATGCGCGGCTCGCTAAACAGAGTGACACCGTTGTCGGACGCGAACCTCGACAGCCGAGCCAGTAGCGCCGGCAGATCCTCGTAACTCGGGTTGCCTACAACGCCAATTCTCATGCCGTGGTAAGGCTCTCCTCTGTCGCGCACACACGAGCCTTGGACGCTATGCCCTCGGCAGTGAGGTTTACCTGTTCGAGCTGTCGCGCGCGCGTAGCATGCTGGTACATACGATCGGGAATCCCCAACACGAACACTCTCAGACTGGGCGCAAGGGATTCCATCGTGCTCGCCACGTAGCTCCCAAATCCGTTCAGGTCGAGAGCCTCTTCTACCGTGACAAACACTTTGTGCGACACTGCGAGGCTCGAGAGCATCGTCTCGTCGAGCGGTTTGATGAACCGGCAGTTGACCACAGTGGGGTTCAACCCATCCCCCTCCAGGATCTCCGCGGCCTCCAGGGCCGGTTGGCACATGGCACCAACCGCGAGGATCGCCAGGTCACTGCCCTCCCGCAGGATCTCCCAGGTGCCGTATTCGATGGCCTCGATATCAGCAGTCGGAGGCACAGCGGCGGGCACCTCGTCTCTCGGATACCGAATGCTGAACGGTCCCTCTTCCCGCTGCAAAGCGCACTTCATCAGTGCTACCAGCTCGGCCCCATCCTTGGGTTGGGTCACCGTGATCCCGGGAACGGTCAACATGTAGGCGATGTCGTAAAGCCCCATGTGTGTCTGGCCGTCCGCGCCAACCATGCCAGCACGATCCAAGCAGAAGATCACGGGGAGGTTCTGCAGTGCCACGTCATGGAAGACGGAGTCGTAGGCGCGTTGCAGGAACGATGAGTATATCGCCACCACCGGGCGCAGCCCTCCGGCGGCGAGCCCCGCCGCGAAGGTTGTAGCGTGGCCTTCGGCGATCCCGACGTCGAAAAAGCGGTCAGGGTACTTCCTCTGGTACAAGTCCGTCCCAGTTCCGGTGGGCATTGCCGCCGTGATCGCAACGAGGTTGGAGTGTTGGCGCCCGAGATCGAGAAGCGCCGTGCCGAACACTCTAGTCCAGGATGGCAGTTTCCCGGCTTTGCTGGGAAGTACTACTCCGGTTACCGGGTTGTAGGGTTTGCGGGCATGGAACCTCTCGTGGTCGGGCTCGGTCTGCGGGAACCCTTTGCCCTTCTCGGTGAGCACATGAACGATTCGCGGACCGCTCATCCCGCGCACCATCTCGAACGTTTTGACCATGGACCCGACGTCATGCCCGTCGATCGGTCCGAAATAGCGGAACCCGAGTTCCTCGAACAGCATACCGGGAGACCAAAGGTTCTTGATGCTCTCCTCGATGTTCTTCGCCAGATCGACCATGCGCTTGCCGCCGACGACCTTGGAGGTCCTCTCAATCAAGCCCTTCACGTGCTGGCGCAGCCGATTCGTAACCGGGCTGGCGATGATGGACCCAAGGTACGAACTCATGGCACCGACGTTGGGTGCGATAGACATGCCGTTGTCGTTCAGCACCATGATCAGGTCGCGGCCCTCGTGGCCGGCGTTGTTCATACCCTCGTAGGAGAGACCGCATGTCATTGCGCCATCACCTACTACAGCCACCACGTCGAAGTCCTGCCCACTGAGGTCCCGAGCCGTGGCGACCCCCAGTGCCGCGGACATTGCGGTTCCGGCGTGGCCGGCGGCGAAGATGTCGTGAACGCTCTCGTCCGGCCGGAGGAAGCCCGAGAGTCCGCCTTCACAACGCAATGTGGGCAGCCGCTCGTTTCGGCCCGTGAGAACCTTCCACGGGTATCCCTGGTGACCGACATCCCAGATGATCTTGTCGCGCGGGGAATCGAAGCCGCGCAGCAACGCCACCGTCAGCTCGACGACTCCCAGCCCCGATCCAATGTGGCCGCCGGTCTGGGAGACCACATCGATTACTCGCTGGCGAACCTCATCTGCAAGATCCTGCAATTTGTCCGCCGGCAAAGCCTTGACGTCTTCGGGTCCTCTTATCGATTCGAGTAAACTCATTTGTTACCACATACGTCTCGTGTTAAACAACAACGACTGCTCATGAGCGGCGGTCCGTTACGAATCTCGCCAGTCCGCCCAAGAGTATTGAATCTATCCCGCCTCGCACCAGATGGTCTATGGCGCGGCCCACGCGGCGCTCTGCTTCTCGCTTGGCTCCGGCCAAACCGAGCAGTCCCGGGTAAGTGGCCTTGTTCTGTTCTGTGTCTTTCCCCGCTGTCTTTCCCAACTCGCTCGATGTGGCAGTTGCATCGAGTATGTCGTCAACTATCTGGAAAGCGAGTCCGATCTCCCGGCCGTACTCCCGCACCGCAGCGACTTTGCCCTCACTCGCGCTCGCAGCGCGCGCACCGATGACACCGCACGCCGTGATCAACGCTCCCGTCTTGGAGCGGTGGATGCGCATCAATTCATCGAGGGAGATCTCCATGTTTTCGGCCTCGAGATCCAGCACCTGCCCCCCAATCATCCCGCTCGCTCCAACAGCGTGGAACAGTTCCCTGCCAGCCGCGCCGAGCACCGCCCCGCTGAGGTCGAGGCGGGCACCACCCGCAGTGAGTATGCGGGCTGCCAACGGCACCATACGGAACCCGGCCTCTGTAGCCGTGCGCACGTCGAACCGACAATGTGTGGAAGCGCGTCCCCGGCGCATGTCGTCGTCGTCCATGCACGGTAGGTCGTCGTGAACCAGCGAATAAGTGTGAAGCACCTCCACGGCGGAAGCAAGCTCCACGGCGTCGCGGGATCCACCCAGCGTTTCGTACGCGGCGAGCAACAACGCCGGGCGCAACCGTTTCCCGGGCGTCGCCAGCGAGTATGCCACGGCTTCGCCCACCCGCCCGCTCAGCTCGCCCCGCACTCGCTCCGACCAGGCGGCAAGCACTCCGTTCACCGACTCGCGCGTGGCCTCGAGGTACTCGGCGGGATCAGATATCGATGTCGTCCGTAACGATTGTGCCGTCGCTCTCCTCCAGAACGCGTTTCACGGTGATTTCAGACTGCTCGAGCAGTTTCCGTGCTTCCTTGAGCCGTTTAACACCTTCCTGGAACAGGTCCAGAGCCTGGTCCAGATCGAGATCCTCTCCCTCCAATGCCCTCACAATCGCCTCGAGCCGCTCGATCTCAGTGCGGAACGACACCTTGTCTCTTTCACTCATACCTCAGCCACCACCTTCGCCGGCTGCTGCGATCGTTCGGGCAGCGATGTCACCGTCGGAAACGGTGAGCCGGAAGTCCGCATCCAGCTCGAAGTCGCTCGTGCTTTTGAGCACCCGTCCCTCCTCGTCCCGGGCAACCGCATAGCCCCTCTCCAACACTCTCAGTGGGCTGAGCGCATCTAGCTGAGCCGCCAGCCTGGCCAGATTTGCACTCTGGTTTTCCAGCAGCGACGTCACTCCGTTGGTCAGGCGATCCGAGGTGCGCTCGAGGCGTTCGCGTCCCAACCGCACGTGAGAGGTGAGCCCGTTCGCCAGCCGCTGTGCTAGGCCGCCAGTCATGTTGACCGCGTCGGCTCGATTCGGCACTGCCGCTTCCGCGGCCGCGGAGGGTGTCGGGGCACGGAAATCGGCGACGAGGTCGGTCAATGCCACATCGGTTTCGTGGCCTACCGCGGATATCGCCGGGACCGACAGTGCCGCCAAAGCTCTGGCTACCTGTTCACTGTTGAATGCCCAGAGATCCTCGGCTGCCCCGCCGCCACGTCCGACAATCACGAGATCCACATCAGGGATCCTGTCGGCCAATGCGAGTGCTGCGCAAAGCTCGTCTT
This sequence comes from uncultured Gemmatimonadaceae bacterium, assembly GCA_964580055.1. Taxonomy (GTDB): domain Bacteria; phylum Gemmatimonadota; class Gemmatimonadetes; order Gemmatimonadales; family GWC2-71-9; genus JBDGYW01. The sequence continues at coordinate 21,229 of CAZOJI010000026.1, forward strand.
CGGCGCCCTCACCCTGTACCAGGCTCGGCACGACAAGCAAATCCACCAACGGCCAACGCCGCCGTATCACTGACACGATGTCGCGCAAAGCGGCACCATCTGGGCTCGTGACTATCGCGATCAGGTTGGGATATTCGGGCAGTGGTTTCTTACGCGCCGGGTCGAGCAATCCGTCACGCTCGAGCGCCGCGCGAGCCTGCTCCAGTTGCAGCCGCCAGAGTCCACCTTCGTCAGTGGGAACTAGCTTCCTGACCGTGAGCCGAAACTCGCCGCGCTCCTCCCAGACCGTGGGCTTGGCCTCCACGAACACCTGCGATCCTTCCTGCGGCGGAGCCGGCAGGCTGCGGTTGGCGTTGCGCCACATTACGCAGCGCACCTGCGCCTCAGCGTCACGCAGCGTGAAATACCAGTGGCCGGAGCGATACGCCTTGAAACCCGTCACCTCCCCACGAACCCAGACCTGCTTGAAACCCGCATCAATCAGTCGGCGTGCGCGTTTGGTTATTGCCGATACGGTCCACGCACCTTCCTTCGGGCAGGGAGCTGCCGCGGAAAAGAGGTCTAAGCCTCCGCCCACTGTCTTGCGGCCTGGACGGTGTTGTACAAGAGCATGGTGATCGTCATCGGCCCAACACCGCCGGGCACGGGCGACACCGCTGATGCAACATCGAGGGCGGCGTCGAAATCGACGTCACCAGCGATGCGATATCCTTTTTCCGAAGATGGATCGTCGACTCGACTCGTGCCGACGTCAACGACCACCGCGCCCGGCTTGATCATTTCCGCGCACACGAACTCGGGCACACCCATCGCCGCGATGAGGATGTCACCCAACCGAGAGATCTCAACAATATCCCTGGTGCGCGAGTGACACATGGTCACCGTCGCATTCGCACCCTCGGCCTTCTGGGTGAGCAACGCCGCCATCGGACGGCCGACGAGGTTCGAGCGGCCCAGGACAACGACATGGGCCCCCTCGATCTGTGCACCGTACCGGACGAGCATCTGCTGCACGCCGTACGGTGTCGCCGGCCTGAATCCGGACGGATCTCCAATCGAGACCTTCCCCACGTTCACAGGGTGAAACCCGTCGACGTCCTTTTCCGGCAAGATCGAAAACAATACCTTCCGCTCGTCTATGTGATCCGGCAGCGGTAGCTGCACGAGAAAGCCGTGTATCTTGGAATCGTTGTTGAGCCGATCTATCACGCCGAAAAGCTCTTCCTCGGGCGTATCCTCGGGGAGCTTGATCGTCTCGCTGTAGATGCCGATCTTCTCGCAGGCTTTGCCCTTCATCCGCACGTACACCTGGCTGGCGGGATCTTCTCCCACCAAGACCACGGCTAGCCCGGGTTCCACTCCGCCGGCTTTCAGATCCGCGATCTCTTCCGCGAGATCCGCCCTCATCTGTTCTGCAATCGCCTTGCCGTCGATCTTCTCAGCGCGCAAAATTCACCGCCCTCGTCTCACGAATGACAACCACCTTTATCTGCCCGGGGTATTGCAGCTCGTTCTCTACCCGGCGAGCTATCTCTTCGGACAGCTCTTCCGCGCGTCTGTCACTTATTGAGTTGGGAGCCACAACGATGCGCACTTCCCGGCCGGCCTGTATCGCGTACGCCTTCTCCACACCCTTGAAGCCGGCAGCGATATCCTCCAAGCCGGAAAGGCGCTTGACGTAGGTCTCCAACGCCTCGCGACGGGCTCCGGGCCGCGATCCGCTCACGGCATCCGCGGCCTGAACGAGCGCCGAAATCGGGGTTTCGTGTGGAACATCGTCGTGGTGCGCGGCGATCGCGTTGACGACCACCGGATCCTCCCCGAACTTCTTCGCGATCTCCACGCCGAGCTGGACATGAGTGCCTTCGTGCTCATGCGTCATGGCCTTGCCGATATCGTGCAGCAGCGCAGCCCTCTTGGCAAACTGCACGTTCAACTTGAGTTCGGCGGCCATCATTCCCGCGATCTGTGCTACTTCCTTCGAGTGCGTGAGGATGTTCTGTCCGTACGAGGTCCGGTACTTGAGTTGTCCCACGAGTTTGATGAGATCTCCGTGCATGCGACGGATCCCGAGATCGTAGACCGTTTGCTGTCCGAGTTCGGCGATCTCGTCTTCCACCTGCTTGGAGGTCTTCTCTACCACCTCCTCGATACGCCCCGGGTGGATACGACCATCCGCGATCAGTTCCTCCAACGCGAGGCGACCGACCTCACGCCTCACCGGGTCGAAGCAGGAAATGACCACGGTGTCCGGAGTATCGTCGATAATCACGTCCACACCGGTTACCGTCTCGAAGGCGCGGATGTTGCGCCCTTCGCGGCCTATGATGCGCCCCTTCATTTCGTCACTCGGCAACGCTACCGTGGCAACGCTGGCGCTCGCCGCGTGCTCCGGGGCGACCCGTTGTATTGCGTAGGCGACGATGGCCTTGGCCTCACGCTCAGCGGTACGCTCCGCTTCCTCCTTGATTTCCCGTATGGTGGCCGCGGCCTCGCTCTTGGCAGTATCCGTCATCTCCTGCATCAGTTGCTGCTTGGCTTCGGACTGCGTCATGTGGGCGAGTTCCTCGAGGCGGGCCTGAACCGACTCCTCCGATTCCGCCAGTGCCGATTCTTTCTGGTCCAGATTCGTTTCGCGGTCTCGTATTGACTGCTCGCGTCGCTGAACGTCTTGCTCCCGATCGTCGAGCGCGTCGAGCTTCCGGTCGATGAGGGTTTCGCGTTCGACCAGCCGTTCCTGCAGCCTGTCCAGCTCCTGCCGGCGCTGTTTCTCTTCGAGCTCCCACTCCTCCCGGAGCTTCATCACATCTTCTTTGCCGGCCAGCACTAGACGCGCACGTTCGGTTTCCGCGTCCCGCTTCGCCTCGGTCAACAGCCTTTCGGACTGCTGTTCGGCTGTCTTCCCAGCCAGCTCGGCCGCTCGCCTCTCGTTTCTGCGACCAAGCCTGTAAAAGGCCGCCCCGGCGATGGCACCCACACCGAGAACGGCCAACACTAATATGTAAATGAGCAGTTGCTCACCCATCGATCTATCTCCAACGGCTAGGCCGCGGGATCAGGTCCCGGTAGCCGCACGATTCTGTATCCTCTATTTCTCAAGCGCTAAGTTAAGGCGCCACTTGAATTTACACTTCGTCACCCAGCGTCGCAATCGAACCGGTGGCCCGCGATGTCCGTTTGGCGGGCGGTAGAACCCTGCACAGGTCCGTCGACAGCTCCGTTAACCTCTGCGCCATCTCTGACGCAGCACGCCGTTCGGCAAAGAGTTCGTCAGTAATTGCCAGTGCCGCCAGAATCGCGGCCTTGTGCGCTTCAACCATCGCACCGGCCGAGAGAACCTCCTTGAGCGCCTTGTCGACGTATTCGGCAACCGCACAGGTGTATTCGGTTGAACGATCCGACCTCAGCGTATATTCGTCGCTGCCAATCGTGACCTTCACAACAGTTTTCTTCTCGGTCACCGGCCTCGCTCCTCCATGTCCGTCTGTTCCTCCAAGAACTTCAACCGTGCCAACAATCCGTCCACCCGATCTCTGGCCAAGTTCAACCGCTCGAGTTTCTCCTGGTTTTGGTGCTCCAAGGCCTCGATGGTTTCCCGTGACGCCAGGGCCTTCTGACTAACTCCCATGTCGGCCCTGTCCGATTCAGCCTTGTGCGCACGACGCCGCCAGGAAGCCAACTCTTCCTGGACATGGCCGAGTACTCTTTCGAGTTCCGCCAAAGCTCTGAATTCAGGCCTGCCTTCGTTCGACACTCAACTCTTCCTTCAGCTGTTTCAAGATCTTCCTAACCGTCTTGTCGGCTTCACGCTCTTTCAGAGTTCTTTCCGGAGAACGAAATACGAGCCTCCACGCAACGCTCCTGCCTTCGATATCCTCCGAGAGATACTCATCGAAAACTCTCACGGATTCCAGCAGAGGGCCAGCCGCGGTCCTGACAATCTCCTCCACCTGTTCTGCGCGTACACCAATGGGAAGCACCAGAGCCAGATCGCGCTCCACGGACGGTGTGTTCGGTAAGGGGGTGAAACTCACGGGACCGGATTCTTCACTGACCATGTCGAGCTCGAACCCGAGCAGCGGTGCAGCCCATGCCGGGCATTCCACTTGGAGGCGTTCGGCGTGCCCCACCACGTCTCCTTCCGCGTTCCTGAGCAACAAGCCTTTATCACCGGGCTGCACCACGCCGGAAGGAGCGCACTGCTTCACCATTTGCTCGAATATGTGCTTGAGGTCCCAAAGGTCGTATTCGGCCGCCCCATCCTCTTGGGTCCAGTGTGGCGGCGTTCGTGCCCCGCTCAAGACTCCGGCCAATCGGAGCGTCTCCGTGGGCGGGTCTCCTGCACCGCTATCCCGGAAGACGATACCGATCTCGAAGAGACGGATGTTTCGCTCGCGCACCGACCAGTTGTGCTGCGCGGAACTGATCAAACCTGGAAGCAGAGATTGCCTGAGTGCGGTCTCGTCCTGAGACATCGGATTGAGGAGATCCGCCATCCCCTCTTCGGAATCCGGCTTGACCAAAGACAGCGATCTCGCTTCGTGCAGCCCCAACGACGTGAGAACGCGACGCACTCTCGCCTTGAGATTCTCGACAGGATCGTCGGGCACGGCACTTGGCCGGAACGGGCGAAGCTCCACGGGAAACCGATCGTATCCGATCAGCCGGGCGACCTCCTCGATCAGATCCACCTCTCTAACAACGTCCGGTCTCCACCCCGGCACCTCAACTGCGAGGCGTTCGCCCTTGGGTGCTGAGACGAAACCGACACTCACCAAGTGCCTCTCGATTTCCTCGAGTTCGACATTGGTGCCTAGCAGATGTCTCACGCGGTCAGGCCTGAGGAAGACAGTCCGGCTCTTGCGTGGCGCAGGATACACGTCCGCCGCCGCCTCGGGCTCCACGCCACCAGCCACCGCACGTATCAGCGATATGGCACGGACCATCGTATCGGTCATTCCCTCGATGTCGATGCCGCGCTCGAACCGATACGAAGCCTCTGTCGTCATGCGCAACGCTTTACGCGTGGCGCGAACTCGTTTGGGGTCGAAATAGGCGCACTCCAACAGTATATCGGCAGTGTCCTCCGTGACCTCCGAATCTGCACTTCCCATCACCCCCGCAATTGCGGTCGGGCCTTCTCCATCACAGATCAGTGTCATTCCCGCATCTAGCTCGCGCTTCTGGCCGTCCAGAGTCAAGAGCAACTCTCCGGGGACCGCCGAGCGCACGACGATCTCGTTTCCCCTGATCTTGGCGAGGTCGAACGCATGCAGCGGCTGATTCGACTCGAACAACATGAAGTTGGTGGCGTCCACTATGTTGTTGATCGGTCTCGCCCCAACGCCGCGTAACCGTGCCTGAAGCCAATCGGGCGAGGGACCGACCTCGACTCCCTTGATAACCGCCGCCATGTAGCGAGGGCATCCTTCTACATCGTCGATCGACACCTCCACGCCCCCGACAACGGCGGGGCCGGGACTTTCAACCGGCATGCGGTGGTCTCCGGGTGCATCCGGTATCTCCTCGAGCTTTACAGGTAAGCCGTAAGCCGCTCCCAATTCGCGAGCGATTCCCCTGTGACACAGGAGATCGGGACGGTTCGGCGTGATGTCCAGCAAGAGCCTCGTGTCCTCTAGCGGCATGGCGTCCAACAGTCGAGTTCCAGGAACCGCGCCGATGTTCAGCTCCAGAATGCCTTCGTGATCCTCCCCCAGACCCAGCTCGCGCGCCGAACAGAGCATTCCGTTCGAAGCGACGCCTCTGATCTTCCGCGCCGTGAGTTCGAAACCTCCCGGAAGCACGGCACCCACGGCGGCGTAGGGGTAACGCTTTCCCACCGTTACGTTGGGTGCGCCACAGACGACCTCCACCACCTTCGAGCCGTCGTTCACGTGGCAGAGAGTCAGGCGATCGGCGTTGGGGTGCTTTTCGGCCCGCTCGACCAACCCCACCACCACGTCTCCCAACTCGCGGAACAGCGGCTCGATTTCATCTGCCGGCGCCCCAAGCATGGCTAGCCGACGGGCCGCGTCCTTGGGATCGATCTCCCTACCGAGCAGTGCCGAGAGCCACTTGACCGATGTATTCACGTTATTCCACGAACTGGTTGAGTAGCCGCATGTCGTTCTCGAACAGGAGTCGGATATCCGGAATCCCGTAGCGCAACATGGCTATGCGATGAGGGCCCATACCGAACGCCCATCCCGTGTATCGTTCCGAGTCGATTCCGCAGTTCTCGAAGACTGCGGGGTGTACCATCCCTGCACCCATGATCTCCAAGTAACCGGTCTGCTTGCAGGTGGAACAGCCGCTTCCCGCGCACACATGGCACTGGATGTCCACTTCCGCAGAAGGCTCGGTGAACGGGAAAAAAGATGGACGGAACCGGCTCTCAACATCGGGACCGAAGAACCGCTTGACGAAGAAGTCGATGCTCGCCTTGAAATCCACGAAGCTCACACCTTCATCGACTGCCAGACCTTCGATCTGCTCGAACACCGGAGAGTGCGAAGGATCCCACGCATCTCTCCGGTATACCTGCCCGGGCACCACTATCCTGATCGGTGGCTCGAAACGCTCCATGGTTCGCGCCTGCATCGGTGAGGTATGCGTACGCAACACGACGTGCGGTCCCAGGTAGAAAGTGTCCTGCATATCCGCTGCGGGGTGGTCCAGCGATATGTTGAGCTTGGTGAAGTTGTATTCCTCGGTTTCCGCCTCGGGGCCCACAACACGGGTGAATCCCAGGTCCCTGAAGATTTCGCAGATCTCGTCGACCACGAGCGTCACCGGATGTCTGGCTCCCCGCCACACAGCTCTTCCCGGCATGGACCAATCGACATCCGCTGCCGCAGCGGCTCCCGATTCCAGAACCCGCTCCCGTTCGGATATCGCTGCCTCGAGGTCCCGTTTCAGCTCATTCGCGCGCGCACCGACCGAACGGCGATCCTCTGCCGGAAGAGAGCCGAGCGAACGCAGCACCTCCGTGAGCAGCCCGGCCTTGCGACCCAGGACCTGCGTTCTGAGTTCTTCGAGCCTCGTCTTGCCGGCTGCCGGCACTTCTGCGACAGCCGACTCTGCGGTTTCGAGTCTTTCCTGGATGGTCGGATCTGACATAGTGGCTCCGACCTTCTCTACATACTCTGCTTCGCGACCTCTGCGAGCTTTCCAAAGGCGGCCGGGTCGTGGACAGCGAGGTCGGCCAACATCTTCCTGTTGATGTCAACGTCGGCCTTCTTGAGGCCGGCGATCAACCTGCTGTATGTGAGGTCGTGTCCGTGTGCAGCGGCGTTTATCCGCACGATCCACAGTCTCCTGAAATCGCGCTTCTTTCGGCGCCGGTCACGATATGCGTAGCGCAGCCCCCGCTCCACATTGTCCTTCGCCGATTTGTATAGTTTGCTGCGTCCACCGCGCGCCCCGCGCGCCGCTTTCATGATCTTCTTCTTGCGTTTCAGACGCGCGACGTTGCTCCGTACTCTCGGCATTGTCTCCTCCTAGGCCTGCAAGAGCCGCTTGACGGTGGATGCCTGCTCCTTCGATACAAGCGTTCCCTTGCGAAGATTTCTCTTGCGCTTGGGATGTTTCTTCGTAAGGATGTGGCTCTTGTAGGCCTTGAAACGCCTCACCTTACCTTTGGCGGTAAGACGAAAACGTTTCGCCGCGCCCCTCTTGGTTCGTTGTTTCGGCATGATAACTACTTCCTGAGACTATACTGCTGAATACCCTTACCGGGTCTGCTGTTGCAAACAGACTCGATGACCAAGCCCGCTGCACCTATTTGGGCGCGAGCACCATCGTCATGTTTCTTCCCTCCAACTTCGGGTGCGTCTCTACCTTCGCGACATCCGCGAGTTCCGCGTACACCCGTTGCAGCACCTCTCGTCCCAGCTCCGGATGCGTCACCTGCCGGCCACGGAACATCATCGTCAACTTGACCTTGTTGCCCTCTTCCAAGAACCTGCGGGCATGCCGGGTCTTGAAATCGAAATCGTGGCCGCTGACTCCTGGACGATACTTGACTTCTTTCAGGTGGATTACGTGCTGTTTCTTCTTGGCGACCTTGGACGCTTTGGCCTGCTCGAAACGGTACTTGCCGTAATCCATGACCTTGACTACCGGGGGCCGAGCCATGGCGGCTACTTCTACGAGATCCAAACCCCGCTCTTCCGCTGCCCGTCTCGCTTCTTCAATCGAGACGATCCCTACTTGTTCGCCATCGGCGTCGATCAGCCGAACTGGACTGATACGGATCTGCTCGTTAATCCGCGTACGGTCCTCATTACTCTCGTTGCGGACGGTCAGTGAAGCCACCCCCTCTCAGAAAAAGTAAACACCACAAAAAAAACGGACGCAGGTTCTCTGGACGCCCGTTGATGCCGGCTTTTCACCTGTCGGCTCGGTCCCAAGAACCCTGAACGCACGCGCGGCTCGTTGCCCGCGGCAGCAGGGTGAAGCGCATTGCGCTTACTTGCCCGTATTGTAAAGTCCAAGCTACGTCTACCCCGACTGAGTGTCAAGCGGAATATATGCGTGAGACTTCGGGTCTCTGGCAATGCGCGCGAGCGCCATATTGGGATCGTGCTCGAACACCAAAATCCAACCATCTGCGCAGGCTCTGTCCAACAGACTCAATTTGGTTTCAAGCGTCACCAGAGGCTCCAAATCGTAGGCCATGATCCACGGCGGCCGCACATGCGTGGCCGTGGGCAGACAATCCCCGGCGAAGCAGGCAGTATCACCCGAATCGGTTATGAGAACCGACTGATGAAATGGCGTGTGTCCCGGCGTGGGCAGCAGAGAAATGCCCGGAAGGATCTCCTCCGCCCCGTCGGCCGGATGCCAAACGCCGGCTTCCATGAGCGGTTCAAAGTTATCCGGCAGGTAGCTCGCAGCAGTGCGCTCATTCGGGTTGCGAGCCGCTTCGAGCTCACCTCGCTGAACAAAGTAGGTTGCATTGGGAAAGGAGACTTGGACGGTAGGGGCACCGCTCCCTTCCCCGACTTGGGCGGTAGGGTGGTAGGACGGTAGGGCGGTAGGTGTGCCGCTCCCCACCTCCACGAAGGTGTTGCCGCCCGCGTGGTCGAAATGCAGATGGGTGTTGATCACGTACCGCACGGCTTCGGGAGTGAAGCCGAGTTCGGCGAGCGAGTCTTCCAGCCTGGTGCGTCCGCCGCTGCCCGCGTTCTGCACGCCGTAAATTCCGGCGAACTTCTCGTCCTCCTTGTTCCCAACGCCCGTGTCGATCAACACCGGTCCGGCATCGTGCTCAACCAACAGGCAGCGCAACGCAAGTCGAATCCTGTTGAGTTCGTCAGCTCTGTGATGTTTTTCCCATAGAGGTTTCGCCACCACTCCGAACATCGCTCCACCGTCGAGCAGGATGCTTCCGGCATCCAGACAATGACAGCGCAGCCGGCCCACGTCGAAGCTGTGCGTCAGTGTCACATTTCCTCCAGGGAACGGGGCATGGCCGAACGTTTCCTCTTACGACGACCGCTGGTTACCCGCAGATCGTCTACCGTTACCGCACCCTTGTCGTGTGCCAGGTCCAGCAGATGCTGCAGCACTCGCGCGGTTACCATGGCATCACCCGCGGCACGGTGGCGCTCAGAGAATTCGACACCGAAATACTCGGCCACTGAATCGAGGTTACGCCGCTTCAGGCCCGAGAGATAGCGACGGGTCAGATCGACGGTGCAGAGTCGAGGTCCTTCAATTGCAAGGTCTCTGGCCAGACGCAACTCGCGAGATACGAAGCCCCAGTCGAAAGAGACGTTGTGAGCGACGAATACCCGTCCCGCCAAGGCAGCCATGACATCGTCGGCGATTTCGCGAAAGGTGGGCTGTTCTCGCACCATCTCGTCGGTAATCCGGGTCAAGGACGACGTAAACTCTCCCACAGGCCGCTCCGGATTCACCAACGAGTCGAACACGAGCTCCAGCGTCGTTCTGGTTGCGGCCACTACTGCGATTTCCACGATCCGATCGCCGTTGCCGGCACTCAACCCGGTTGTCTCGACGTCCACTACCGCGAACACGCAGTCGGCCAGCCTCGGCGCATCGAATGTCGCGTTGGCGATTGCCCAGCGACCGTCTGGCAGGCGACGAGCACGAGGATCCGCACCTACGAGCGCCACCGCAATCCTATCCGCCACCACCGGCGGAGAGCCCTCGAGACCGAGGACCTCTCTCGCGATCTCCTCACTGCTCTTCGGGCCCTGTTTGAGTGCGGCAAGCACAGCTTCCACAAACGTGCCGGCCTGCTGGGTCCGCACTCCATTGCTATTCATCGATGGACTCCAAAAGCGAACCTCGCGTTCTCCTGAACACTCGGAGCAACTCCTCCGGTGTCAATACTTCCGGTCGCACTGAAGGTGCAATCCCGAGCCGCTGCAGGATCTCCTCCACATCATTCTTGCACGCTCCGGTCACAGTGCGGAGTGCTCTCGACAACTGCTTGCGCCGCTGACCGAAGAGCGCACCCACGAAACGCCTGAAGTCCGGACGCTCCGTCTCAGCAATCAGAGGCTCTTCCAGCGGCGTGAAGCGAACGACCGTGGAGTCCACTGCCGGCCGCGGTACGAAGGAACCCGGTTTCACCGCAAAGAGCCGGTCCACCTTCGACACCGTCTTGACGCCGACAGTGAGCGCGCCGAAGGCCTTCGATCCGGGCTCGGCGGACAGCCGGTCCGCCACTTCGCGTTGGATCAAGTATACGGTTAACGACGGCATTGGTGGACTCAAAGCCTTCTCTATGAGCGGAGCCGTGACATTGTAGGGGATGTTCCCCACTACCTTGAAGGTGGAGGTTGGGGACACCCAATCCCTCCCAGTGTTTTCCTCCACCAAAGCGTTCCAATCCAGGGCCAATGCGTCCCCCTGCACCACCGCCACGTTCGGTTGTAGCATTTCAGCATCCTCTGCCCCTAGCAACCCGTTCACCAGCTCTGGATCCTTTTCGATCGCCACGACGCGCCCCACACATCCGGCGAGCCGCCGCGTGAGGGTGCCCTTCCCGGCCCCGACCTCCAACACGATGTCAGTGGTACGAGGCTGCAGTGCCGCCACGATCCTGTCGAGGATCGAGGGATCATACAGGAAGTGCTGACCTAGTCGCCGGCCCACTCAGGCTCGCAGCACCAGAATCGTTCGATCGTCGTTCGCCGAGGCGGCGAACTCCGCAACACCGCGAACCACGGCATCCACGATCTTCTCCGCTCCCTCGGTCCTCGCGGCCGTCACGATCTCCATGACCCGCGCTTCACCGAACTTGTTGTCGTATTCGTCGACAGCGTCGGCGATACCGTCGGAGAACAGCACCAACAGATCCTCCCCTGCGTTCAATTCGACCGTCCTAGCCAGTATTCTGTCTTCCGCGGCCAGACCCAGAGGGGGACAAGTGGCACGGAGTCGCTTGGAACCGCCATCCCGCGTAACGAGAAACGCATGTGGATGTCCCGCGTTGGCGTAACGAAGCACACCCGCGGAGGGATCCACGACACCATAAAAGAGTGCGAGGTGCATCTCGGTTTCAGCGAGTTCGTTCTTTACGGATGCCAACAAATCCCTGAGAGCGGCATCTGGTGTTTCCGTCTCCTCAGCGTGTATTCCGGCTGCGGAAAGAACCAAAGCCATGATCAATGCCGATGAGAACCCGTGTGACGACACGTCGCCGAGCATCACTCCAATGCGGCCTTGCGGTAGCTTCAAGTAATTGTAGAAGTCTCCCCCAACACTCTCGGCAGGTTCACAGTGTGCCGCGGTATCCACGCCAGGCCCCAGAGTGGCAGGAGACGGAAGCAGCTTGAGTTGTAGATCGTGGGCCAATTGGAGCTCGTAGCGAAGCCGTTGCCGTTCGCGATCCTGAGCCACGAGACGCGCGTTTTCGATTGCCACTCCGATCTGGCTCGCTATGGCGGTTATCAACCTGGTCTCCTGCCGGCCAAACAGATCCGTGCCGCCCCGGTCCGTGAGGTTGATGACGCCGACGGTGCGTTGATCGCCGTCAGGTCTCGTATAGAATATCGGCACGGATAGGAACGCTGAGCCGCTGTAGCCACGGCCTGCGCCTTCGGGAGGCACCTCGATACTCGAGTTGCCGGGATCGTACGATATGGGCGCGCGGTCCCGGAACACTCTAGCGGCGATGGAGGTCTCGTCAGTGACCGGAATCGGCTCGAACAGAGTCACGTCCCGGCCTACGCCGGCAACCGCTCGCAGCAAGTCGGCATCTTCGTCGTAAACCAGGATGGATGCACGCCTGGATCCGACGACCTCGGATACAGCCTCCACGATCTTCTGGGCCGCCTCCTCCAGACGGATCGTGCGGCCCAGCGTCTCCGTTATCGTGTAGATGAGCTCGACTTCTTCGAACCGTGAAGCGAGAGCCTTGGCCATGCGGAGCGTGGCGGTTTCGCGCTGCAGCAGTGAAGAAATGATCGGTCCAAGCTGCCTGACCAATTCGCGCGGGTCACCGTCCAAATCGAAGAGCTCGTACCAATAGCCGTCCAAACCCTCTACCGGATCCAAAAAACGATCTATTGGCGTGTGCAATAAGTTGCCGTCGTCACCGACCTCGCCGGGGGGAGCTGGCGAACGATCCACACCCACAACGGGTCTGAAGCGGCCTCGATCGAAATGCCATATCCCAATGCGGCATCCGGCGAGCGCACCGAGACCGTCGAGCACGAGTTCGAGTTGATCTAACCGCGCCGTATCTTCATGCAGATCGAGTTTCCTTTCTCGTTGAAGTGCACCTCGTCGACCATTTCGCGGATGAGAAACAGACCGCGGCCGGAGGTCTGCTCCAGGCCTTCCGGAAGGGTGGGATTGGGGACCTCTCGTGGATCGAAGCCGTCGCCTTCATCCGACACATGCACGGACACCATCCTCTTGGTGACGACCACGCGAACCTCCACGGACTTCTCAGAGTCATTGCGATTGCCGTATATGATTGCGTTGGCCAGCGCCTCGGAGAGAGCTACCCGCAACTTGAACCGGGCCGTGGCCGGCGGCAGGCCAGCGGCGAGACAATGGCGGGCGACTAGATCGACCGCTTCCTCGACGACGTCAATCGCCGTGGGCACCCGGATCGAGATTTCCACAGGCCAGTTCGGAGCGGCAGAGGAGGATTCTGCACTCCGCCGGACACAAAGCCTAAGAGGCGCAGTCACTTCTTCAGAAAGACCCCAACGCTTCTTCTGCGGTGTTGTCGATTACGAACAACGAATCCAGCTTGGTCAGTTCAAACAGGGTACGCAGATCTTCGTTCAGTCCGGCCAACCGCAGTTCACCGCCCGACTCTCGAATCTTCTTGGACATCGACACGAGCACGCCGAGTCCGGACGAATCGATGTAGCCGGTGCTGGTGAAATCGATGAGGAATTTCCGCTCTCCTGCTTCGAGGGCGTCGAGTGCCTTCTGCTTGAGCTCGTGGCGGTTGCCCACGATGAGCTGTCCATCCACGCCCAAAACCACGACACCTGTGTCCTCTTCCTTCCGCATTGTGAAGCTCATTACCCCTCCCGATGCTTGCTATGCCGTTGCCGTTGCCTTTGCCTGCAGCAGACTGGCGGATGCGACATCCACTATGTCTGCTGCGGTCGCACCTCGCGATAAATCTGCCATTGGGAGCCTGAGACCCTGAATGATCGGCCCTATGGCACTCGCGCCGCCGAGCCGCTGTACCAGTTTGTATGCAATGTTCCCGCTGTCAAGATCGGGAAACACCAGGACGTTCGCACTACCGGCGGCAGTAGATCCAGGCGCCTTACGAGTTCCGATTTCCGGGACCAGCGCCGCGTCTCCCTGCAACTCACCATCACAGGGAATGTCAGGTGACAATTGGCGGAACTTCTCCAGAGCAGCCCTAACCTTGTCGACCCTAGGGCTCTCTGCACTCCCTTTGGTGCTGAATGAAAGAAACGCCACCACAGGCTCGTCTCCCACAATCAGAGAGCGGTCTCGTGCCGCCGCCACCGCGATCTCCGCCAACTGTTCAGCGGTCGGGTCCGGCACGATAGCGGAATCGGTGAATGTGAAGACCGAACGTTGGCCGCCAGCAGAGCCCAACGGATGAGCCGGCGCTATCGGACAGTCCATGTAGAAGGATGAGCTGACGGTCTTGATGCCTTCGGCCGGCCCGATAGCCAAGAGCCCGGCACGGATAACCGCGGCTGTCGGAGCGGTTGCGCCCCCGACGGCTGCTTCAGCCTCCCCAAGCGCAACCAGGCCGGCGGCAAACCGAAATGGATCCGCCGCCAACTCCAGCGCTTGCTCGTCATTCTCGACCTTGTCGGGCCGTCTGGCGCGGAGCAGCATCGCGACCTTGGGGACACGCGGATCGCCCTCCATAGACTGGGAAAGCAGCATGGGATTGGCGATCCCCTCCTTCTCCAGCGTCGCAGCCGCCTTCTGTACGCGCTCGTCCCAACCTTCGATCAGAACCACAGTTCCGCCGGCCTCGGCGGCGCGTCTTCTGAGATTCTCCGTAAACGTCATCTTGTCATTTTCCTTAGCAGTGCACTTTCAACCTTGGGATGCACGAACTCGCTGACGTCACCGCCAAGCGCGGCGACTTCGCGAACCAGGTTCGCTCTTAGAAAGGTGAGGTGTACGGCTGGAGTGAGGAAGACCGTCTCCAGATCGACATTCAGGCGCCGGTTCATCAACGCCATCTCGAACTCATACTCGAAATCGCTGACGGCACGAAGCCCTCGCACCACCATGTGAGCACCAACGCGACGGGCAAAGTCGGCGAGCAGGCCGTCGAAGTGACACACGTCCACGTTTTCGACACCGGCGAGCACGGTGCGCAGGAGGTCGAGTCGCTCCTCCAAGGTGAAGAGAGGAGTCTTCGAGGCATTTATCGCCACCGCGACGTAGACGCGGTCCGCAAACGCGAAACACCTCTTGACAATGTCCTCGTGGCCGAGTGTAACGGGATCGAAGGATCCCGGGTAAATCGCGATTCTTGTCATGGCGAATAGCAGAATGTGAGAGAAACATCTCCGTATCGGCGGGTTTCGTCGCCCGCACAATCGAGGTTAGAACGATGCTCTATGGAGAGGGTTTTCGCAAACGCGCAGCTGCGAAACCTCTCGACTATCCCGACTGCTTGATCGGACGTAAAGGGTGGATCGGCAAGCGCCACGTCGTAAGCCGCCCTCTCGATACGCGTTACGAACCTCAAAGCGTCCCCCCTACGAACGATAGTCCGATCCTGCACGCCGAGTGTGGCCACGTTGTTTCGAATAGCATTGAGGCTGGCTGGCAAAATATCTACGAACTCCACCCGTTCAGCTCCTCTCGAGAGAGCTTCCAACCCCAGGATTCCCGATCCCGCAAAAAGATCCAGAACTCGGGCACCGTTGAGGTGTGGGGAAATGATAGCGAAGAGCGCTTCCCGCACTCTTTCCGTGGTCACGCGCACACGCCGATCCGCCGGCCTGGCGAGGCTCAGGCCTTTGAAGCGGCCTGCGACGATGCGCATCAGTCGGCGGCTTTTATCTGCACGACTCGGGCCTGGAGCGTGCTGTTGCCGCGCCACCGGTTGCGCTCGAGGCGCAGAGCGATATCGACGGGATTTCGGCACCATCCACCCGGCAAGCGATCGGACCAACCGAACCCGATAGCCGGAATACTGCCGCTCTGATCCGCCAGAGTGAACTTCAAGTGATTCGTCCCAACGGTAGCCACATTCTTCGCCGCCGCCCTGCGAACACCAAACACTGGAGCCGGATTGCCCGCACCACAGGGCTCCAGATGGACGATAAGCCGCTCCAAGTCATTATCCAGTTCCTGCACCGTCGCCACCACGTCCACCCGCTGCGTCGGGACGAGATCGTCTTCGGTCAGACGCGAGCGAGCCGCCTCATCAAACGCTTCGCAGAACTGCTCGAGCCTGTCCCGCCGCACGGTCAATCCGGCCGCGTACTGGTGACCGCCCCATCGCACTAGATGCTCGGAGCAATCCGACAATGCCTCGTGCAGGTCGAATCCCGGGATGCTCCGACCGGAACCGCGCCCTTCGTCGCCGTCCAGCGCGATCAAGAACGTGGGTCGTGTGTATGCCTCGGAGACGCGAGACGCCACGATTCCGATAACGCCAGAGTGCCAACCGTCCCTGGCCAGAACGAGTCCGCGCGTTCGATCCAGGTCCACGTTCCGCTCTACCACCTCGATCGCCTGCTCGTAGATCGCTCTGTCGAGTTCTTGGCGGCGGCTGTTGACTTCCTCCAAGGAACGTGCGTACCGGAGCGCCTCTTCTTCGTCGTCGCTGAGCAACAGCCCGAGTCCGTCTCCGGCATCTCCGAGACGTCCGGCGGCATTCAGTCGCGGCGCCAAAGCATAGCTGACATGGCCGGCTCGAACCGTTCGCCCCGAAAGCCTCGTCACCTCGAGCAAGGCTCGAATCCCGGGCCAACGCGACCGTGCGAGCATCTTGAGTCCGGTCCGCGCGAGGATCCGATTCTCGCCTGTGAGGGGAACGATATCCGCAACCGTGGCCAGAGCCACGAGGTCGAGAAAGCGCAGAGCAGTCGCGTCTTCCAATCCGAGTTCGGGACACAGCGCTTGCGCGACCTTGAAGGCCACTCCCGCGCCGCAGAGTTCTTTGCACCGAGAGTCGCAGTCCAAGCGCTGCGGGTCTACCACAGCATCTGCCGGCGGCAGATCTCTAGGCAAATGATGATCAGTGATAACCACACCGACTCCAGCCGCCTTGGCATCGGCAACCGTGTCCATGGCGGTTATCCCGCAGTCGCACGTGATCACCAGTGAGGCATTGTGCTCCAGCGCCACTTCCAGCCCTGCCGTACCGAAGTCGTACCCGTCACGCATACGGTGGGGAACGAACGGTACGACGTTTCCCCCCGCCAAACGAATCAGGCGCGTAAGCAAAACGGCGGCACACTGCCCGTCCACATCGTAGTCTCCGTGCACCACGATGGTTTCGCCGGCACGCACGGCCCTCGCGATCGCTTCTACCGCCTTGTCCATGTCTTTCAACGAGAACGGGTCAGACAGGTCCTCCAAAGAGGGCCTCAGGAACCGTTTGGCGTCCTCCGGCGATGCAAAGCCTCGCTGAACCAGGATCCGCGCAAGTGTCGCCGGAACATTGAGGTCCGCCGCAAGCACACGCACCGCCTCCGGTTCCGCCTCGGGCACCAACCTCCAGCGAGCACTCGCGAGTGTCATTCGTCCGGATCTTTGTACACGAGCACACCGCAGGCCTCGCAAGGCTCCACGACCTCTCCACTGACGATTTGTTGACGCCTGTGGAGGGGCACCGCCGTATGACAATGACTGCACGCACCACTCACGAGCGGGTAGAGCACATTGGGTGCACGACCACTGTTTATGCGGTCGTAGTAATGCAAGACCCTTGCGTTCAAGCCCTTCGTGGCCTCTTCCCGCTCCTCCCGCGCGGCATCGAGGTTTTCTCGAAACGCCTCGGCCTTGGATGCAATCTCGTCGCGTTGCGGCCTTTGCGCCTCTTCCAATTCCTTGACGCGAGCCTCGGCCTCGGCCACGATTTCCTCGGCTTTCTGTAACTCGTCAGCGGAACGTATCCACTCGGCTTCTTCCCTTGCGAGGACTCCACGCGCCATATCCAGCTCGGCCATGATCGCCGAAGCTTCCTTGGCACCGCGCACCCATTCCAGGCGTTGCCGCCGTCGCTCCTGCATCAGCCGATAGCTCTCAATGCGTGCTTCTAGATCAGCGCGACGCTTGTCAGCTTCTTCGGCGGCCTTGCGCGCCTCTTCGAGCTGTCCTCGAACCTCCACGAGATCGGCGTCGAGAGCTTCAATCTCCGGTTCGAGGGCAAGAAGCTTCTTCTCGACGGCTGTGATCGCGCTGTCCTTCTCTTGTAACTCCAACAAAGCTTGCAGGTCAACCCGCACCGAATCACCTCCTCGAGGAATCAAGTCTCCATTTGTTCATCTTTAGTTGCCTCAATTCACTGCCCAGTTCAGTCTTTCGCTTCAGCAACTCACCCTTCTCCTCCTCAGGGACGAAGCGAATCCGATCGTCAATCTCTCTCTTCTCACGCTCCAGCGGCCTGCTCAGGATATGCTTGAGCGCGCCTTCAACCATCGCGTCGACTTGTTGCTCACCGAGTCCTTGATCAATCAACTCCGAAAGGGTGGTACGCTCAGGCTCATCGACCTGGAGGAGGAAGTCGCCCGGCACCATTGTTTCGTCCGCCAGCGACAGGAACCGCACCAACTCTCCCTCGGGGCCTTGCAGGTCCGCAGAGTCCGGCAACAGCTCTTTGACTCTCGCCCTGAACTCGGGCGCGTGCAGCATCACCCGAACCAGCAGGCGCTCGGGGCCCACCGATGCTCTGGGGGCATTAGCACCGACTCGTTCTTCTCGCCGGGCATGGTGAAAACTCGAGTACGACCGCCCTTCGACCTCACGCCTCACGGAATCGGCCGACACGCCGAGCGATTCTGCGGTTCGACTCACGTAGAGGTCGCGTGTTACCGGATCAACAGCCGCGCATATTGTCGGGACTAGTCTGTCGAGGGCTCGGCGGCGACCCGCCAACGTGCCGAACCAACCCTTGCGCTCCAACAGTTGCAGTTTCCGCTCCAACACGTCGATGCCGTCGTCGAGCAACTCATTCACCGCGCTCGCACCTCCCGAGGCCGCCACGGTATCGGGGTCTTCTCCCGGGGGGAGGGTCGCAATCGAGACTCTCATTCCCGTGCGCAGCAATTCATCCGCAGATCTGAAGCTCGCCCTCATGCCGGCCGTATCGCTATCGTAGAGCAGCACGACGTCCTTACAATAGCGTTTCACTAGCCGCGCCTGTTCATCGGTAAGGGCCGTTCCCAAAGGCGCAACCACGTTTTCGATCCCGACGTCCACCAAACGAATCACGTCGAAGTAACCCTCCACGAAAACCACGCTCGCCGCTTTACGGATTGCGTGTCGCGCCGAGTCCAGATTGTACAGGAGTTGCCGCTTGTGAAATATCTGCGACTCCGGGGAGTTCAGATATTTGGGTTCACCGTCACCCAGCACACGTCCACCGAACCCAACGGCGCGCCCCCGGGTGTCACGTATCGGGAAGACCAAGCGGTTCCAGAAACGTGGACGAACGGTTTCGTCCTCCCGAGCCGTCAAGAGCCCCGCTTCCTCGAGAACACGCCGCTCGATTCCAAGGGCCTCCATGGCTTCCAGAAACTCCATTCCCCTCGGTGCGTAGCCCAGTCCCAGCGGTCCGAACTTCTCCTGATCGATCCCTCTGCTCGCGAGATACTTGCGGGCCGGCTCGGCGTCGGCGGCTTCACAGAGCCGCCTGACATACCATTCGGCAGCAATCGCGACTGCCGAGAACAGGGGCTCGCGTGGATCGGGACCGCCCGTTGGCCTGTCCGGGATCGCGATCCCCACCCGGCGCGCGACCTCACGAACCGCGTTGGGATACTCCATGCCGAGATGTTTCATCAGGAAGCTGAAGACGTCTCCACCTTCGTGACAAACGAAGCAGTAGAACATCTGCTTCTTGGGAATGACCGCCATGTTGCGGTGTTTACCAGAGTGAAACGGGCAGGGTCCGCGGTAATCTGAGCCCGTGCGCTTCAATTCGACGGACTCGCCAATGATTTCCACGATGTCGGCCGCGTCCCGGACCTGTTCGATGATTTCCTCTGGGATCCCGCTCACTTGCCGAACTCGGCAATGGTGACGCCACTTCCGCCTTGGGCGGGGGGCGCCAGCTTGAAACTCTTGACTCGACGATCGAGCTTTAGAACCTCGGCCACTCGGGCTCGCAGCGCTCCCGTCCCCTTACCATGGATTATGCGCAGCCAGGGAAGATCTCCGGCATCCGCACCATCCAGCGCCAGGACGAGTTCCGCCTCCGCCTCGTCACCGGTCTTGCCGCGGAGATCAATGTCGGCGGAGGCGCTCTCGGTCGCGAGGTCGAATGAGTCGACGCTGGGGCGCGAAGAGCTGGGAGCAGAGCCGGAAGTCGTCCGGTCACCTTCCCGATCGTGGCCGGTGCGCGTGGCGTGCAAACTCAATCCGTCCGGCCCCACTTCCCGTTCCCCGCTCCCCCTCACGCGCCAACCCAATTCCTTCGCACGCTCTTCCAGCATCTTGAGCGCATCACCCTCCTCGGCGACACCGTCTTCTACGAGCTTGCGCGCCTGCTTCGCGGTAGCCTCGGTCACGGTTTTTTGAGCAATGCCGAGCGCGTCCTCGACGCGCTGCCGCGCGTCCAACAAATACAGGCGTGCCTTCCGCCGGCCATCACGCTCCAACTCGATCTCGCGATCGGCGATTTCTTTCTCTCGCCGATCCAAAGAGGCAGACATTCGGTTCGCGCTCTGCCGTTCGCTTTCCAGGCGAGCGGCCTCTTCCGTCGCTGCCGTTTCCCGTTTCGCGAGATGCTCCTCACGGGCTTCCAAATCGGCTAGAATGGAGTCGATCGATCGAGCCGCCTCGGGAAGCAGGACATTGGCGGCGGCCAGAACATCCTCCGGTAGCCCCAACCTGTGCGCGATCGCCAGTCCGTAGGATCTGCCCGGCACGTCCTTGATGAAGCGATAGGTTGGAGCCAACGTGTCAACGTCGAAATGGAAAGAGGCGTTTGCCATCCCAGGAGTACGGGCGGCGAACTCCTTGAGACCGCCCAAGTGGGTGGTGGCAATGGTGACGCAGCGCCGATCGTTGAGCGACGCCAACACCGCGCCGGCAAGGGCCTCTCCTTCAGAAGGATCAGTGCCACTTCCCATCTCATCGAGCAAAACGAGCGATCTGTCATCCGCGAGAGCGAGTATGTCCTTCAGTGTCGCCAGGTGCGCGCTGAAGGTAGACAGATTTGCGGCTATGGACTGGTGGTCTCCGATGTCCACGAAAATGTGATCGAAGACCGGTAGGCTCGTCCCCTTACCCACCGGGGGGACGACTCCCGACTGCGTGAGGGCCGCTACCAGCCCCACGGCCTTGAGCAAAACAGTCTTGCCCCCGGCATTGGGCCCGCTGACCAACACCGTGAACTCTTCATCCGCAAATCCCAACGAAAAAGGCACCGGATCACCCGTCTCGGAAAACAGCAGCGGGTGTCTCCCGGAAACGATACCGATTGGAGAACCGTCCGATCCCACCGCGGGCACATGTCCGGCAACCGACTGGGCGTACCTGACTCGAGCATACAGATCGTCGACCGCAACACACATCTCCATGCCCGCCTGCAACAACCCCGCGTGCGGCCGCAGCTTTTCAGTGAGGTCGCGCAGCACCGCGAGCACGGCCCTGCTCTCTTCGGCCTCCCAGCCGTTGAGTTCGTTTCCGAGTTCAACCGCTTGCGCGGGCTCGACGAAAAGGGTAGCGCCCGATCCCGACTCTCCATGGACGATACCGTTGACATCCGAGCGGGCATCCCGTCTCAGCGGTATCACGTAGCGTCCTCCGCGCACCGTTACCTCGCCCTGAGCGTCAGAACCGACGCTCTTGAGCGTCTTCTCCAACAGTTCCCTCAACCGCGAGCGCGTGTCGCGCAGCCGCCGCCGCGCCGTTGCCAGTTGCGAGGATGCCTCGTCTCGCACGTTACCGTCGGGCTCGAGAGCGCGGTCAATGCTCTGCGCCAAGTACTCGGGAGGAATCTCGGTAGCAAGGGAAGCGACGAGTGGTGCATCGACCTCGATGCGCTGCAGACTCTGGCGGACCGAATGCATGGCCGATAGCGCGGCACCTGCCAGATTCAGCTCGGGCGGCTCGAGCACGCTACCCGGAACGGCCAGAGCCTCGATGGCCGCAGAAATGTCGTCAATCGGTTCCGGCCGGATCTCCTCACCTTCGCCAAGGACCCGGTCCAGCTCGGCGATCGCGGCGAGTTCATTGCGAATCCAGTCTTCGCCGCTGGACGGTAACCGCCCCCTCACGGAATCGCCGCCCAGCCGCGAGACAGCGTGCTGCGCCACGGCGTCCAGCGCCGCCGCGAACTCCAGTTGCAGCAATGCCTCGGGCGACGCGACAGCCGAAAGAGAGGAAGGGGCGCTTGCGACTTCTGTCGCCCGCACCCCTTCCAGGGAATCGACCGTTGATAGTGGCCCGCTCTTCATTGCCAACGAGCAAATGCCACGCGAGTCAGACTACACCGGTAAAACCGGTGCAGACAATTCGACTGTGTCGTGTTTGATGGAAAACCTACGAAACAAGCAGCGGGACAAGGCGAAGAAATACGCTTCATTACTCCCGGAGTACACCTCCTGTCACCGCGGAGGCCGGCGTCTCTTGCGTCGGGCGGCATTCAACTTGCGCTTGCGCCGCTCACTCGGCTTCTCGTAGTGACGGTGTTTGCGGAGATCCGAGAGAATGCCCGCTTTCTCACACTTCTTCTTGAAGCGCCTCAAAGCGCGCTCAAAACTCTCGTCCGCAAAAATGACAACTTCCGCCATTAGGCGTGCACCCCCAAACAATGTGTAATCTGGTTTATCTATAGACTAGTCAAGATATTGACCAACCGCTTGGATCTCAAGGACTCATCCCGGTGGCCAACCCATGATCCTTCCGCCCAGCACGTGAGCATGAAGGTGGAACACCGTCTGACCGGCATCGGCATTGGTGTTGACGACGATCCGATAACCGTTCTCGGCGAGGTCTTCCCGCTTCGCGATTCCCCTCGCGAAGAGCAATAAACCACCAATGAGATTCGGGTCGTCCGCTTCGTTCAGGGATGCTATGTGCGCTCGAGGTATGGCCAGTATGTGAGTAGGCGCCTGGGGGGCGATGTCCCGGAACGCGACGAAACGATCGTCCGAGGAGACAATGTCGGCGGCCATGTTCCCTGCCGCGATTTTGCAGAACATGCATTCTGTCATCGTTACGCTCCGAAAGCTTCTCTCATCCGGTTCCAGATCCTCCGGCCCAATCCATCCTCGTTCGGCGGATCGCCTTCGAGTTCGGCGACCTGCTCGAAAAGGTCACTCATCTCCTGCGTCAACTTCGTAGGTGTCCAAACCTGGACCCGCACGTGCAATGCACCACGACGTCCGTCATTGAGGTTGGGCAATCCCCTCCCTCGTACGGTAACGATCGTGCCAGACTGCGTGCCCGCCGGAATCTCGACCGTCTCGTCTCCATACGGAGTCGGTATCACGAACTCGTGACCGAGAGCTGCCTGGCTGAAGGACACGGGCAGATCGTAGATCAGATCATCGCCACGCCGTTCGTAGCGATCGTCCTCCAACACATTCAGTTGGACGATCAGATCTCCGGGAGGACCGTTCCGCGGACCCGCCGCTCCTTTTCCGCGCATCGTCAGGTAGTTGTCGCCGCTCACTCCGGGCGGCACTTCGATGTCGACAACCGTGTCGCGGCGCACGCGACCGTCTCCCCGGCACTCTTCACACGGATCCGCAACTACGGTACCCTCACCGTTGCAGGTCGGGCAGGTGCCCACAGATACGAGTTGCCCGAATATCGACTGCTGCGCACGCCGCACTTCTCCCCTTCCCCCGCAGGTCTCACACGGTCCCGATTCGCTTCCCGGTCGAGCTCCGGACCCACCACAGGTTTCGCACGCGTGAAGCGTCTTCAGCTTGATCTTTCTAGTCGTCCCGTGAGCGACGTCTTCGAGCGACAAATCGAGTGGAACTCGGATGTCCTGCCCGCGGCGCCGTGAACGGCGCTCTCGCTGTCCGCCCCCGAAGAACGCGTCGAAGCCGCCCATGCCTCCGAAGTCACGCATGAACATGTTCAGAGCCTCGGACAAATCGAACGCTTGGAAACCACCGAAACCGCCGGTCCCGCCCTTGAGGCCCGCCATGCCGTACTGATCGTAAAGTGAGCGCTTCTGGGGATCGTTCAGGACGTCGTAGGCTTCGCTTACTTCTTTGAACTTCTCCTCAGCGTCCTGTTCACCTGTGTTGCGGTCCGGATGGTACTTCATGGCGAGCTTCCGATAGGCCTTTTTCACCTCATCGGGAGATGCTTCGCGCGGTACACCGAGTGTCTCGTAAAAATCGCCGGGCATGGATTATGATAATCAGGCGCGCAAGGTCATCGAGCAAGTTCGCTCATCAACCTGCTCGTATGTCCAACCAATGCAACGACCTTCTGGTACGGCATTCGAGTCGGTCCCATGACGCCCAAGACGCCCGAAAGCGATCCCGCGACGTACGTTGAGGTCACCAGCGTGAAACTGCTGAGCTTCGGCTCGAGGTTCTCACCACCAATCGTTATCGTGATTCCAGGCTCATGTCTCTCTTGGAGTGCCTGCTTCAAAACCTCTCGTCTTTCCGTGAGCTCCAGCAGGCTGCGCATTCTGTCGTTGGACGCGAATTCGGGTTGCTCGGCGAGCATAGTGGCGCTGCTCAATACCACTGAACTGTCTACCGCGTCCGAAGTCTGAAAGATAGCGTCGGCCTCTTCGACGAAGATGTTGAGCAACTCATTCCCGTCCGGTTCAACAGAAACGTCGCGCAGGCGCAGGCGCAGTGTACTCCTGATTTCCTGCAGGCTGAATCCGCTCAGTCTCTCATTCAGCACGCTCGTGAGCGTGTTGAGCGCCTGGCGCGGGAAGGCACTCTTGACCTCGACGAAGATGGTCTTGGCGGAACCGCCGCTCAGTATCAAGACCATCAACAACCGGCCTTCCGAGGCCGCCATCAACTCCAAGCGTTCGAGTATCGCGCTATCAAACGACGGAGCCACCGCCACACCGAGTTCCTGCGTGAGTACCCCGAGCACCTGTGCGGCCTTCTGGAGAATGTCGTCAATTGCGTAGCGCTCGTTGTGGAACTCGCGCCGCAAAACGTACTGTTCCTGCTCGGTGAGATTCGAGCGCATCATCAACCCGTCCACATATACCCGGTATGCCAAATCGGTTGGTATTCGACCCGCCGAGGTGTGGGGATGAAACAGGAATCCCTTGTCCTCCAGATCGCTCATGGTGTTCCGGATGGTCGCGGCCGAAACACCGAGGTTGAATCGTTTCGCGATCGTGCGCGACCCTGCCGGCTCAGCGGTTTCCACATAGCAATGGATCACCGCCTCCAGCACTTGCTCTTCGCGCCTCGTCAGTGCGTCTGCAGGTTTGTCCCAAGTCATGAGTGGACAACAATTTACCCACCTTTCGGCGAGGCGGTCAAGGCGGCTACTATCTCATCCAGCCGAAGCCAGCCGCTAACTGTCAGGCGCCAGTGGCTGCCCGTCGAAACCGCCCAGCCCGCGTCTTCAGCTCTAGACACGAGATTCCGGTCGAGTGCTCCGATTTCCTTTCTCGGTATGCCGTCGCGGACACGCAATCCGAGATAGAGGCGCTCCAGAGACGCCTGGCTCGAACTCAGAGTCTCCATGCCCTCGACAGGGTTGCCGGTTTCATTCATTTCGCGCTCGTATCGAGCCCACGGCGCGACATTCCATCGCCGTTCCATCCCATCGAAAGAGTGCGCGGACGGCCCCAAGCCGGCGTACTTGCTGCCGTTCCAGTAAGCGGAGTTGTGCAGCGATCGGCGGCCGGGTTTCGCGTAATTCGAGACCTCATAGTGCTCGTAGCCCGCGCCGGTGAGGATCTCGTCGGCAACCAGAAAGTCACGCTCGTAGTCGGCATCGGCTGCAGGAATCACCGCACTTCTGGATACCCACCGAGCCAGCGCCGTACGTGGCTCTACCGTCAATCCATAGACGCTCAGGTGATCCGGTTCGAGGTCGAGCGTTTGTCTGAGATCTCCTGCAACATTGTGTCTCAGCTCAAACGGCAGCGCTATGATCAAGTCCAGCGAAACAGAATCCACGCCTGCGACTCGCAGCGCCCGCACCGCACTTCTGGTCTGACCTGAATCGTGCGTTCTATGCATCCAGTCGAGTATCCGATCGTCGAAGCTCTGCGCGCCCAGCGATACCCGATTGACGCCCGCATCGACCCAAGCACGTGCGGCGGTTTCGTTCACGTTTTCGGGATTGGCCTCGAGGGTTATCTCACGAAGAGAAGCGCCACTTGCCTCCGCATCCCGGAGATGATCGATCAATTCGCTGAGCTGTTCCGCCGGCAGCAGAGAAGGAGTGCCGCCTCCGAGGTAGATCGTTTCAAGAGCCGCTTCGTCCCATCGGCCCGAAGATCTCCTGAAATCATACTCCTCCAAGACCGCCTTCACGTAACCGGCGGCGGGGATCTGTCTCCTGACCGCGATGGCGAAGTCGCAGTACACGCATCTACGGGCACAAAAGGGTACGTGGATGTAGATGTGTTTCACGGTTCCGCGGTTCCGCGTGCCGGCCCGATCGCCGGCCGGAACAGTTTTCCCGGCTCCTGAACCACCAATCCGCGTAGCTCCAAGGAAGTGAGCAGTGCAAGCGCGTCAGCGACGGCACGCCCCAATCTGGCGGCGACTTCGTCCACCTGCTCTATGCCAAGCGAGAGGATATCGAGCACTTGGCGCTCTCCCTCGGTCAGGTTGTTGGGAATGCGGGCGCCAGGAGCATCGCCGGCGTTGATATCGTACTCCTCGAGCACATCTCTGAGTCCCAGAGCCGGCTTTGCCCCGAGCTGTATGAGGCGATTGCATCCCAGCGACAACGGGCTGGTGATCGCGCCCGGCACCGCGAGCACTTCTCTACCCTGCGCCAGGGCACAATCCGCCGTGATGAGTGCCCCGGACTTCTCTCGCGCCTCAACGACGATGGTGACCCTCGACAACCCACTGATGAGGCGGTTTCGTCGAGGGAAACTGCCGGCATGCGGACGCTCGCCCGGTGGAAACTCTGTGAGCAGACATCCTTCATTCGCGACACGCTCGTATAGCGCTCGGTTCGCGGCGGGATAGACCACACCAAGACCGTTGCCGAGCACACCGACCGTGCCGCCTCCCTGCTCCAGCGCACTCTCGTGAGCAACGCGATCGAGACCTCTCGCCATACCGCTCACCACCACCAGTCCCGCCTGTGCCACCCCTCCCGCGAAGAGGCGGCACGCTCCCGCACCGTATCTGCTGTGCGTACGGCTGCCGACGATCCCCACAGCTTCCAAATGCAGCAGATCCAGGCGACCGAGTGCAAAGAGCAGGATTGGCGCATCGGGGATATCGAGCAGCGTCGCAGGGAAATCATCGGCGTTTGGCGTCAAAACGGTCGCACCCATATCCTCCGCTCGAGCCAAAACCCTCCTGCCTGCCGCGATATCCGCCTCGGTGATCGCAGTCGCGGCGGCTCGTGAAATTCCTGTGACTTCCTCCAGGTCGCTTTGAGAAGCCCCCAACACCGCTTCGGCGGTCCCGAAGGTTGCCAACAGCATTTCGAGTCGGGCCCTTCCAATGCCCGAAACCAGAGCCAAGGTGATGTAGGGAAGATCCACCTGGCTCACCAGAGCGAATCTCCCGGCGAAGTAGTGTCATCCAACTGAATCAACATTTGCCACAGCCGCTCCTTGAGCTGTTCCAATCCCCGGTTGGCCGCCGCCGAGATGTGCAGGACGGAATTCGCGTGGGGTGCGACGATACGGGGCGGGTCTTCGCCGGGAGGGAGCAGATCGCTCTTCGTAAGCGCCACGAGGTGCTGTTTGGTTGCCAGC
Organism: uncultured Gemmatimonadaceae bacterium; assembly: GCA_964580055.1. GTDB lineage: Bacteria > Gemmatimonadota > Gemmatimonadetes > Gemmatimonadales > GWC2-71-9 > JBDGYW01. The sequence goes on from CAZOJI010000026.1 coordinate 48,761, forward strand.
TCAGGGTCGTACTCACTCGCTTCGGAGCGCAGCATTTCGTAAGCGGATTGAGGGTCCGGCGCGTCGAGCGGCACCAGATAGACCAACACATTGGTACGTTCCACGTGCTGCAGAAACCGATCGCCGAGCCCTTTACCGGCGTGGGCGCCTTCGATGATGCCCGGTATGTCCGCTATCACGAATGAGCGGCTGTCCGATAGCCCAACCACACCCAGATTGGGCTCCAGGGTCGTGAAGGGATAGTCTGCAATCTTCGGCCGCGCCGCGGAGAGCACGGAAAGGAGTGTGCTCTTTCCGGCATTGGGCTCACCCAGCAAGCCTACATCTGCTATGAGCTTGAGCACCAGCTCGATGTGCCTGCTCCCTCCCTCCTCACCCGGCTCCCATTCGCGGGGGGCCTGGTGAGTCGCAGACGCAAACGCCGCATTGCCCCGGCCACCCCTCCCGCCTTTGGCAAGGCACATTTCCTGACCCGAATCCGTCAGTTCACCGAGGAATTCCCCGGAGTCGAGGTCGTGCACCTCGGTACCAGGAGGCACCTCGAGCCACTGATCCGCACCTGATTTCCCGGTCTTGTTAGCCCCCCGGCCGTGAGCGCCGCGCTCCGCCTTCCAGTGAGTCTTGTAACTGTAGTCCAGGAGCGTGCGCAACTGCGCGTCGGCACGCACGTACACACTGCCACCGCGTCCCCCGTCGCCACCATCCGGACCACCCATGGGAACGAACTTCTCGCGACGAAAGGACCTGCAACCCGAACCGCCGGTCCCGGCCGCCACCCGTATTCTGGCACGGTCTATAAATGTCATGAGCCCCGGTCAATGCTCCGGATCGAAAGGCTTATTCGTCTTGTGACCATGGTTCAGAAGTCTGTCCGAATAGGCGCGGGAAGTCCAACCCCAATTACGCAGTTATGATCAGAAAAACCCGCAAAGGGTACTCCGGCAAAGCAAGCAGCCGGCCATCCAACTACTCAGTGAGATCACGAAACGAGGTAACAAGGCTAAACGGCTGAGATCGCACAATCTCCCAACCTTGTCACCGCTTACGTTACCGCACTCCGGTGCGTTTTGTTACCACAAGGCCCTGCAACACCGTAAGACATTGCAGGGCCTTGGTTTATGGATGGGCGGTACTGGAGTCGAACCAGTGACCTCCGGTATGTGAGACCGGCGCTCTAACCTACTGAGCTAACCGCCCCGGGAATGGCTCCGTTCACTTCAGCTTGTTGTGCTCCGAACTTAACCATATTAACCGGTGAATTGTGGTATCGAAAGGCAGCCCTGCAGGTAGCGAAGTTTTCCAGACAGCGGTCAGTAGCGGTAGATCTCGTCCTCGATCGAGGCGGTGCGGCGGCGAATGTCGGTGCTCCCTGAGAGCAACACGTCCGCTTCAGCACATATCTCGCTCGCCGCGCGCAACCCTGCCTCCACTTCATCGAGATTGCCGACATCCGAGCGCAGTCTCAGTAGGTCGATTCGAATGTTCTCGAGCGCGGCACTCGCTGACGACATGCGGTTTCGTACCCTGTTTCGTTCCGACTCGATCTGCGCGACGGCCACCAAACGCCGCTCCAACATTGCGGCTTCGCGCCGCATTTCAGGGTCTTCCCGCATTTCTTCGAGTCTCTGTTGCTCTTCTTCCGTGGCTCCACTTCCAGCCTCGGCAAGCGTCCTGTCGAGGACGTTCGCCCGTTTTCTCAGATTGCGGATCGTCTGCTCCAGAGCGCGTATGACCTGCCGGGCCTCGTGCAGATGTGCTTTCTGGTCGGAGGTGAGCGTCTGAAACACGTCCACAACCGAGTGTTTTCCAGATTCGGCCGCGTCGCCGTCCGCCATCGTTGCAGCCGGTGAGCCTTCCCCGCGCCGGTTCCGCACCGCATCGAGTCTCACCGCCCAGGGAGAGGGCTCCGACGCCGTGGAGAAACGCACGGCCTCTGGATCCGCGGATAGAGCCGAAATGAAGTCCTCGGCCGTATCGAAGCGATCGGTGCGCTCTTTGGCCAGACAGCGGTCGACCGCTTGTACCATACGTTCCGGGAGATCCGGCCGTATAGTTGCAACGCTGGGGGAAGGCTCGAGAAGGTGCTTCACCAGGAGTTCGGGAACGGTGGGAGCATCGAACGGCAGTTCGCCCGTTAGGGCGTAGAACGCCGTGACTCCAAGCGAGTAAAGGTCCGTGCGGGAATCCACTGCGTCGCCCGCCATCTGTTCTGGGCTCATGTACTGCGCGGTACCCATTATCTCACCGATACCGGTTATCGTCCGGGCGCCCGCTGCCCGCGCAATACCGAAATCAGTGACCACAGCCCTCCCGCTCATGCCGTCGAGCAACACGTTGTCCGCCTTGATGTCGCGGTGCACCACTCCGTTCACGTGGGCATAGCCGAGCGCACTGGCAATCTCACTCAGGACCCTGACGGCCTCCGGAACCGGCAGCGGCCCGCATTCCTTCACCACCTGTCTGAGCGTTTCTCCGGGCACGTATGACATGGCGAAGAAGACGAAGTTGTCGTGCTCCTCGATGGCGTGTATCGGCACTATGTTGGGATGCGCCAGCCTCGCGGCAGTGCGTGCCTCTCGCAATAGCCGCTCACGCAATTCAGAATCGGCGGCCTTGTCCGAGGGAAGCACCTTGAGTGCGACAGGCCGATCCAGAACGAGGTCCCAGGCCAGGTAAACAACGCCCATGCCGCCTTTGCCGAGCCGGTGTTCGACGGCATACCGGTCCGTGACCGCTTCCTGGAGTTCGAGGAGCTGGTTGTCAGCGTTGCTACTCATTCAGCCTTCCCTCGCGTTTCCGCCGGCTGTGGATGCGAACTCACGTGGATTGCCGGAGACTTTCGGAACGCGAACCAACTCATTATCGGCAGCTTCGCGCTCAATCTGAGTTACCGCTGCGACCGAGTGACAGTGGTCGCGTCGAACACCCGGAACGGGCGCGCACACGGGCGGCGTCGGTAGCTCAGCAGGCCCTATGGCGCTCCCTCGCCTTGAGTTCCACGAGGCACTGTATGCCCTTGCCGTACGGGAGCGTTTTGAAGCAGCCGTTGCAGGACTCGCATAACGCCTTCGAACTGTCTCCCGAGCGCCAGCGATTCACGAGCCCCGGCTCTCTTATCAGCGGGCGCGCAATGGCGATGAAGTCGACGTCCCCCGAAGCCAAAGTATAGTTGACAACCTCGGGTGAGCGGAAGCCACCCATGCCGATCACCGTACAATCCACCTCGCGCCGCACCATGCGAGCGAGGTCCATCAGGTAGCCCTCGTCCTCCGGCTTCTTGATCTTGGTTCGCGCCGGCCCTTTTCCTCCCGACAGCGCTCCACCGGCACTCACCTCGATGCCGTCGATGCCCAACTCGGAGAGCTTGACCGCAAGTGGAAGTGCGTGGTCCGGAGTGGTGGACCCTTCGACGAAGTCGTCGATATTGAGCTTGATGAACACCGGGATGTCGCCGGCATTCTCGCGAACCGCAGTGTATACCTCGAGGGCTAACCGCATTCTTCTGTCCAGCGAGCCGCCGAACTCGTCGGAACGCCGGTTCCACAACGGCGAGATGAACTGGCTGACCAAGTAACCGTGTGCGCCATGAATCTGCACGGCGTCGAACCCTGCCTCCACCGTGCGGCGCGCCGCTTGACCGAAGTCTTCGACGATCTTCCAGACCTCGTCCGTGGAGAGAGCACGCGGCATACCGAATTTGCGGTGATCGACAGCGCTCGGCGCCACAGGGGTCTGGCCGCCGATCATGTCCGGCGTCGTCTGTGGTCCAACATGCACGATCTGAGTGCTGACCTTTCCTCCCGCATCGTGCACCGCCTCGGCGACCTTGCTCATGCCCGCGACGTAGTCGTCGTTGTAGATCGCCGTTTGGCCGGGTTGCTGCCTGCCATTCGGCTGAATGTAGCTGTAGCCCAGAATGATCAATCCGACCCCGCCCTCGGCGAGCAACCTGGCACAATCCACCAGCGAGTCCGTCACGAATCCGTTTTCATCGGCCATCGCCTCCCACACGGCGGACCGCATTATCCGGTTTTCCAGTCTGAGATTCCCGAGATACCCGGGGGTGAACATGTCGACCATCAAGCTCCTCCTGAACACAAAAGCCGGTGTTGGTTGAATGTCTGGCCAACGCCGTGAGGCTAAATGCAAAACGACGATCGGAGGATAGCGAACGAAGAGCCGTGGTGCCAGTTCCTATGCGTGCACAGCGGGTCCTAGGCCGAGCTTGTGTTCACGCGACCTTGTGTCTAGCCTGACTGGCGCGTTTCCTGCGCAGTCCCCAGCGCTCCAAGGCTTCGCGACACATTTCGGTGCGAACCGGCTTGGCGATGTAGTCGTCCATTCCGGCTTCGAGGCAGCGCTCCCTGTCACCTTCCATCGCGTTGGCCGTCATGGCAACGATCGGCGTTCGATAATCGTCAGTCTCACGCTCGCGAATAGCCCGGGTAGCGGCATAGCCGTCGAGTTCGGGCATCTGACAATCCATGAACACGATTTCGTAGGGTTGCTGCGACCACATCTCGACCGCTTCTTTGCCGTCAGACGCAACGTCAACGTTGCAGCCGAGCTTCTCCAGCATCCGCTTGGCCACCTTTTGGTTGACGATGTTGTCTTCGGCCAGCAGCACGCGGCGTTGCACGATCGCCTCGCTGACCGACACCGGACCCGATGAACGGGCTTGCGCCTCCGCGACAGTGTGGCGGGTCACGAACTGCACGGAGCCGCCATTTTGCATTCCGGACGCCACCGTGGCAACAACATCTCTTATCGTGTCGCGACATGTCGTCTTGGTCAGGTATCCGGCGAATCCCGCTTCCTGCAGGCGTCGCGCGTCGCCCTTGCGGCCGGCGCTCGTCAACAGGACCAAAGATGTGTTGGCAATCGACGGATCTTCCTTGATGGCACGGCCCAGTTGCTCGCCGTCCATACCCGGCATTTGGAAGTCCAGAATGCAGATGACGTAAGGATCGCCTTCCTCCACACCCTCTCTCAGGGACTCCAGCGCCTCGGGACCGGATGCAGCTTCGTGCGGTCGCATGCCCAATGCCACGAGCTGCGCACACAGAGTTTTGCGGTTCACTTCGAGGTCATCTACAACCAAGACTCTGAGGTCAATCAAGTCCACGTCCTGAGGTTCGCCAGCGGTCGGCTCTTCGGCGCGTGCCAACCGCAGCGTGAACCAGAACACCGAGCCCTGTCCCGGCTCGCTCTCGACCCCGACATCCCCACCCATCAATTCCACAAGGCGCTTGCAGATCGCGAGTCCCAAACCCGTCCCCCCGAACCTTCGCGTCGTAGACGCATCCGCCTGGCTGAAGGATTGGAACAGGCGCGCCTTTTCTTCCTCGTCGATTCCAATCCCCGTGTCATGAATCGAGATCTTGATTTCCGCCTCATTCTCGTCTCCTCCAATCCCTTCAACCTCAATGAGCGCATGACCTTTTTCGGTGAATTTCACGGCGTTGCTGGCAAGGTTGAGGATGATCTGCCTGACTCTACCGGCATCTCCAATCAGGTACCGGGGGGCGTCCGGATGGTACAGCAACACTATCTCGATGCCCTTCTCGACCGCTTTGGGGGTAAGCAGGTCGGTGACCTCGGCAGCCGCTATCTGTAGATCGAAGGGAATCGGTTCGATGTCCAACTTGCCGGCCTCGACCTTGGAGAAGTCGAGTATGTCGTTGATGATGCCGAGCAGCGTGTCGCCGGAAGCTTGGATGGTGCGAGCGTAGTCGAGTTGCTCGGCATCCAGATCCGTGTCCATGAGGAGCTGGACTACGCCCAACACACCGTTCATCGGCGTGCGGATCTCGTGGCTCATCGTGGCAAGGAACTCGGATTTCGATTTGGTTGCCTGAAGCGCGGCGTCGTGGGCTTGTGCCAGTTGCTGCTCGACCTCCTTGCGTTCCGCGATTTCCCGCTCGAGTTCTGCGGTTCGCGAGTGCACATTTTGCTCCAGGATTCGCGCCCTGACACGAATCATTCGCGTGCGGTTCTGATGAAGTGCCCAAACCGTTGCCACCAGGGCGAGAAGGAGCAATGCCGCAAACCATGGCGTCTTCCAAATCGGCGGAGTCACTCTCAACCTGATGGCCGCTGCAGATTCGTTCCAGACGCCGTCTCCGTTGGCTGCCTTCACTTTGAAGACGTATCGTCCGGGGGGGACGTGCGTATAGGTCGCGAAGCGTCGCGATCCCGCGTAGACCCAGTCGTCGTCGAGTCCTTCCAACATGTAGGCGTACTCGACCTCGTCAGTGGACCAGTACAACAGCCCCGCGTACTCGAACGAGATTACCCGGTCCCCATGTGAAAGGGTAAGCTGATCGGTATCTGAAATCGCGCGGGTCAGTATCGTGCGGCCTTCGGCATTTTCCCCCACCGGGACCGATTGGGTGTTGAGCTGGAGATCGGTGATGACAACCACCGGCACACGTGGATCGTCTCTGACGCTGTCAGGATAGAACGAGTTGTAACCGTTTATTCCCCCGAAGAAGATCTCTCCATCGTTGCTCCGGTAGTATGCTCCACCATTGAACTCGTTGCTCTGGAGCCCGTCGTTCGTCTCGTAGTTCTTGAAGGTCTCGCTCTCCGGATCGAACCTTGATAGCCCTTTGTTATGGCTGAGCCACAACCGGCCATAGGCGTCCCCTACGATCCCGTAGATAGAGCCGTTCGGTAGACCGTCGCGCTCAGAGTAGTTTGAGAACACGCCGGTGCCCGGATCGAACCTGCCCACCCCCCCGCCGTTGCTGCCCAACCAAAGCACGCCCGACGCATCCTCGTAAATAGTGAGCACGTGGTCGTTGGCGAGGCTGTTTGAATCTCCGCGTACCGTTATGTAGTGGGAAAATCCAGCGAGTCCTGCGCCAAGACGATTGAGTCCTCCGCCAAAGGTGCCGGCCCACAGTACACCGGCCTCGGTCTGGTGGAGGGCAAACACTCTGTCGCTGCTGAGGCTCTTGGGATCGTTGGGATCGTGCGTGTAGTGCACGGATCCACCAGTCGCCGGATCGAAGAGATGCAAACCGTCACCGTCGGTGCCGGCCCAGATCCTCTCGTCCCGATTGGCTCGCAACACCCGGACGCTGGCCCCTGACCTTGCGGAGTCGGTGGAACTCAGCCGGAATCGAGTAAAGGTGCCGCTACCGGGTTCGAATCGATTGAGAAAACCTCCCGCCGTTCCAACCCAGATCGCCCCGTTTTGATCCTCCAAAAGGGAGAACACCCGGTCGTTGCTCAAGCTCTTGGGATCGGCAGGGTCATGTCGATAGACAGTGATCGTGCCGGATTGACGGTCTATCGTGCTCAAACCGCTTTCTTCACGTCCAATCCACAAGACACCGCCTCGGTCCACCAGAAACGCCCTCACAAAGTCCGACGCGCGGCCCGAGTTTTCAGAAACGCTGGATGTGGCGGTGAATTTGGGCCTCCGCGTGTCGAACCTGTCAACGCCGCGGCCGTAGGTACCGACCCAGATCACCCCTGATCGATCTCCGACCACGGCGAGGACGCGATCGTCTGCGAGACCATCAGGATCGCTAGGATCGCGCCGGTAGCGCGTGAATTCACCGGTCTCGCGATCGAAACGGTTCAATCCGCCACCGTCGGTCCCGACCCACAAGGTTCCTTGTGCGTCCTCGTAGATCGAGGAAACCGTGTTGTGGCTGAGGCTCGATGGGTCCCGCGGATTGTGACTGTATGTGGTGCGACGTTGGGTTCGCGGGTCGATCGCAAAAAGCCCTGACCCCGTGGTGCCAAACCACATCACGCCTTCGACATCCTCGTGGATTGCGAGCACTGAGTTTCGACTCAGGCTGTCGACTTCAGCCTCGACGGAAATGTGGTGTATGAATCGCCCTGCCGCCCGGTCGAGTGCGTCCACACCGCCATCGACGCCGATCCGCAGCCGTCCGTCCGAATCCTCGTAAATGCTATGCACTTCGCCGTTGCTGAGGCTATGAGGATCCCGGCTGCCGTGCGGATACCTCGTGAAAGTCTCATCATGGCGATTGAACGAATTTATGCCCGCGCCCCCGGTTCCGACCCAGAGAGTGCCCTCACTGTCTTCGAACAGAGCCGTGACGTGTCCGTGGCTCATGGTGCGGGCATCAGAGGGATCGTGCAAGAACACCGTGAATTGCTCTGTCGCGGGGTCGTACCTGTTCAGTCCGTCCGCGGTGCCGATCCAAAGGTATCCTTCGTGATCCTCCAGAAGAGCGTAGATGTCGGCGTTGCTCAGCCCGCCCAGAAAATGATGGTCCGGCTTGAGAACCCTGATGTTGTGTCCGTCGTACCTATTCAGTCCGTTCTGCGTGCCCAGCCATATGAACCCTCTGCTGTCCTGGAGCACGCTCCGAACAGTCGTCTGCGAAAGCCCGTCCTCGATCTGCAAATGCTGGAACCGCAGCTCGTGGCTTTGCGCGCTCAAATCCGCGGCTACGCCGAGCAAGAACGCAATCACCGCAGCGATGCGTGTCATCTCACGGTCCTCCAAGCGATCCCGCGGCCAGTTCTGGAGCGCGCGCAGCCCACGAGTCCAGGTGATGCGGGGTTCATGGCTGTAGTTATCGACAACTCGGGGCCCAGACCTTAGGCGAAGCTACAATTCGATGAGAACCGCCGAGTGGCGGGCATCCCACGAGGTATTCCATCCCGTATGTGCAGCTTCGGCAATATCGATTCCCGCGGATGTTTAGCGACGTTGGCGGGAGAACCAGAGCAGCCGCGTTGAGTGGGAGATGCAGAGCAGCCGCGGGCGCCGGAGAACCAGCGGATCGCTGAGTGGACCGGGTGACGCGTGCCCGTTATTGGCGTCGGGGAGACGCAGGGCCCTTCGCATTCCGACGAAACCCTGCCAAGTTCCCGCCCTCATTGGAAAAACTATGAGTGGATGTTGCTGTCATAGAAAAAGAAACTGCAATTTGGTTCGCCTAAAATGGATTCGTGAACTCTTGGAATTTTGGGGTGGTACACGCAGCCAAGTGCCGAGTGAGCCTCAACCGGCAACGGTCGGTTTGTCTTGTTCGACAAGGTTGATCCGTTGTTCAAGCATCCTTAGCTCCGTTAGCAAATCCTTGAAGGACAATCTGGGCGCATCGGGGAAGAGCATTATTTGCATCTTCTCATAGTCGGATCGTATGGTGCGCAGCCATCGCTCGTGCGGAGTCAGACGAAAACTCCCAGGTACTGCTGTCTCGTACTTGGCCCACCGCGAACGAAAGAACACTTGCTTGTGGGGCGACAACCTGGTTGAGTAGGTCGATTCTGGATACTGCTCCCTGGCCAATCTGAGACCTTGCCAGCATGACCACGTCGTAGTAGTGGCGTGAAGGGTGATTCCTGCCGTGGTATGGTTTGTTTGCCGGTCTTTCGGAATCTACGTGGAGCAGAGTGGCCTTCTCCCAAAACGTCCGCATCGCGTCGAGCGCTGTAACATCGCAAGAGGGTTCAAAGAACTGATCTGGAAGTACTTCAGCCGCGTAGGGTCTGACAGTCGCTTTGATCGCTGGTGAAAGGTCCCCACGGCAGCCAAACTCCAACTTCACTGCAGGACGGATGTAGTCAGCACCTGAGTACGACTTTTCTCTGAGGCTCTTCGGATAATGAAAGTTGATTGTCTGCAAGTCGGGGTCTTCGTCCTCGCTGGCTAGTTCGAGCTGCCAGCCATTACCATCGTTCCCCGAATGCAGGATGCTGGCGAAGTCGTTGCGTAGAGCGGGTAGCACGACTTCCGCGATGTGCCCCTTGCATGAGTCCTTCAGTGCATCGATAAGCCTGTTCATCTTCGAAACGCTGGGAGCGTTTAAGGGTTCCCTATCGCCTTCGCATCCGAAGTACTTCCGGTCGAGCACAAGATCTATGTCCTCGGAGAAGCGTTGTATAGCTTTGAACACTTTTGACAGAGAAGTACCACCTTTGAACACTATGTCAGGCCAGTGTCCGGGCAATGCAAGCAGCCGTTTCAGGCTCCAGCAGACCCAGAAGTCTTTTTCCACTATGGTGTCCGGGACGCCCATGCGAGCAGCCGCCTCCGCGAACAATTCTTCCAAGTCTGTCCCGCTTAGTGATGCTACGGTGTCCATTTGTCACCTAGGTCGCGTGTGCGATGCGGTGGATTAGTGGTGTCATCCAATCCGTAAAATGGGCAATGTTCAGTTTGAGATCGTCCTTGTCCTTGGCGGACAGCGTGCGCGAGAGCTTTTGCGCCACGTCGTCATCTACGCCGTGCGTTCCCAAATATCGCAGTGCTTGTAATACCACACCCCATACCTTTCCGCAGCCAACAAGCCACCGTGGTGCGGCATGCCTGAACTCGATCACCTGATTGCCGAGTCGCACCCTACGAGACGCGCCGTCAGTCAAATAGACCAGCCTTGCAGGTACCTGAGTTGACAATCCCAGCAGGTTTGCGGCATGCGCACCCGAAACCTGTATCCGGCTATCGGTGTTCTTGGCAATTGCATCGGCAACCGCATCAGGTGCTGGCGACAGTCGTCCTAGTCGTGGACTCACCCGCGGGTAGTCGTAGACACCCCGAGCTACGCGCCGAATCTTATCATCCCGAACGAGTCGCGAGAGCGCTTGATCTACAGCAGCACGGCTACCCAGGTCAAGAAAATCTTTCGGTATAAATACAGAACCACGACCTTTGCCACAGATCCGCTTAAGTATTTGTTTTCCAATACTTTGCATGATTTTATCCAGTTAATATCTGTTAGAAAATATATATAGTTTTTCTGACAAATCAAGCCAAGAAAGAAGACTAACTTCACCAATTCGCGTTTTCGACAAAACGGTTGATTTGGCCCACGTTGGTATGCACAGAGGAGTATACGGAGTAATCCGTATTTCCTCCTTCGGCTTACGACGACGATGACTGGTGCGAGGAGGGGTCTCCGGCTGTAGTGCAAGAAGCTTTGGGAATTGTCGGTGAGCTGAAGAAGCTGGTCTCGGCGCGAGAGCTAGCGGAAGATCCGGCCAAAGCTGAGTTAAGCCCTCCGGCGAGCCCGATCGGATCTTCTCGCGTATGTGTCCTGATCGACACAAACGGGTATGACCACGACAGCGCAATCCGTTGTGCTTCTTCTCTTTAGCGGCGAGCCTCTCTCCGATTCTGACCGCAATATGTACTCAAAATCGCCGACGTGCACGCCACCTTGCTTCGTCGTGAGCCGTATGTGACTGCCGGTCTGGCGCGTGACCTCGTAGCCATACCGGTGCAGCCGCCGGGCCAAATCACGCCCAGAAAGATGTCGTGGTACCCTCACGCGGCGATCACTTCATCGCGAACAAAGTGGAGGCGAATCAGCTTCGGAACTTCTTCATCATCGTAATGACAGTGTACAGCGTCTCTAACGTTTTCCCGCAACTCACTGATGGACTCTGCCTCCGTCACTATCGACTGACCCACCGCAACGGCGGTGAAGCCGCCTTCATCGGATTCCTCGACAACGAAAACGATTTCCGACATACTCACATCTCCATTTCCACGAGCACCTGACGTTGGGGTACTCACTAACATCGATTTACTGTCCGACGGCCTTCTGCGGCGAGTCCGCGCGTCCCATAGCCCGAGGAGCTAACGCTCGCAGTATGTGACCCTCTTCTGGCCAAGAGATGATTGAGCCGAGGACTCACCCAGGAAGGATTTGGCACAAAGGGAGACGCCTCACAGCTTGTCATTGCCTGCTAAGAGAGCCACGAGGCGCAGCCGCCCGGAGCGCTCGTAGACCTGGCAAAGGCACTTCAAATCAGCAACAACGAGCTGCTCGGTATCAAACCCACCAAGCCAAAAGCCTCAACGAAATCAGCGAGGCTCCTGAAACGACTCCAGCAGGTCGAGAAACTGCCGCAGTCAGATCAGCGCGGTTCTCAAGTTTGTCGATGCGCTTGTCGCATCACGACGACGCACTGCTTGAGTTTCCGAAGTCACCGCTCTAGTTCCGCCAGAGCCGCGTCCCACTCCTCGCGCGATGTTGGACATGATGTCATCGAAGACACGTTCACTCTTCCGATGGGACGCATCGATCGGAATTAGAACCAACGTGTCCCGTCCGATGCCATCCTTGTGGTACCATGTACGGAAGTGGCGCGGAGTGTCAGACCAGAGCAGGTTGCCCATTCCGTCGTACAAAATATGCAGATGGCGACCACATGAGAGAATTTTTAGGGAAGGCTAAACTGCAAAACCGTACGGTTCAGACGCTTGCGATATGGGCCCTGTAGGATTTGAACCTACGACCGACGGATTATGAGTCCGCTGCTCTAACCACTGAGCTAAGGGCCCTCCGAAGCGAGGAATATGCCGATGCCTGGAAAACAATTCAAGCTGGCAATGGCAATCGCCGTCTTGGCGACCCAATCCGTCGCGCCAGTTCGCGGTCAAAACTGCGACAATGTGAACGCCGGACGCGTGGGTGTTGTGGCGGGAGGGCTGCTCGCCGCATCAGCAGGCTCACGCACAACAACCCCTGCACCCCCGCGAACACAACTGACACCGAGGACGACGCCGCTACGGACACCGTCAGTTCAGGTCTCGACTTTCTGCAAATGACCCGAGTTACGCCGAGCCCGATGGTCGCCGGTTCGCCTCCCACCCTACCGACCTACTGCCCCACCACCTCCTCGCACAACTCCAGGTGCGCCTCGACCATCCGATCGAGCGTGAACCGCTCTTCGGCCCGCTGTCTTCCCGCCCGTCCCATCTTGGCGCGCATCTCGGGGTCACCCGCCATTTGCTGCATCGCGTTGCGGAGGGCACCGGCATCGCCTGGAGGGACCTCGAGACCGGTTACACCTGCTGCGTTCACCTCCCTCACACCCGATTCGAGCGCGGTCGTTATCACCGGCGTGCCACATCCCATGGATTCGATCAGCGAGATGCCGAACATCTCGGCCGGTGTGGTGCTCGGCAACACGAAGTAGTCGGCCGCGCGGTAATAGTCGGGCAACTCTGCGGTGCTTACTCTCCCCACCAGAACCACCTGTCTGCCGAGGTTGCGTCGCGAGATCTCCGTGCTCAGTAATTGGCGCAGAGGCCCATCTCCAGCGACAACGACATTGAGGCTGGTTCCCTCTACCGCCTGCAGCAACACGTCCAGCCCCTTGTAGGAAACCAGACGCCCCACGAAGAGCCCTACGGGGCCAAAGGAGAGATCGGGAAAAGACGGAGGCCTGGGAGGGTCGGGTACCGCAGAGGGAGAAAAGACCGTCTCATCGATTCCGAACGGTATGATGCGAGCCTTCTGACGCCCCGCTTCGCCAAGGTCGGCCGACTGCAGGCGATGTGACTCGGTGGCCATCACCGTTGCAGCGGATCTGCGCGCGACGGCGCGTGCCAGCGGCCGCAGCAACGATCCGGCAATCCGCTGTCGCTGTACGTCGGAATGGTGAAAGACCAAGATCCGTTGCCGCGGATGCAGGAGTAAAGCGAGGTCCGCCAGGGGATGAGGCCTGTGAGTGTACACCACGTCGGCCTTTCGCCCAGCAGCCTTGAGGTAGCCCGGCGCCAACGGCTGAGACCAAAGCATACCGTATGTGCACAGCCGGTGTATCTCGACGCCTTTCTCGTCGATCTTGGGCTCGTTGCCGCACCACTTGCCCGCCCAACTGGACCCCATGGCACAGACAACGCTCACCTCGTGCCCGCGCTTCGCCGCTCCCTGAGCCAAGGCCGCCACGACATACTCGAGTCCCCCGGGGTCAGGGGGATAGAACTTGCTGAGGTGCAGGATTTTCACGTCTGGAAGATCGACTTCGCCGCTATTCTGCCGCCGGCTCGCGAGAGTGCGGGTTGAACGAGATCCAGCAGAAGGTTGAGATCGAGAACCAGAGCCCTCCTACCCAAACGTCTTCTGAGGCGCAGTTCGCCAACCCAGCCGGCTCCCTCGAAAGGGCACACTACCTCCCACTCGTCCGAGCCCCGTTCCGGGCGTCCCTCGACGAAGTAACCGTTGGCGAGGGTCCAGGCCTTCGTATTCCCGCGGCGCTCCTCCGCCAGGCCGGCGGTGAGAACCACGGCGTCGAATTCGGACTCGGTGAGCAGAACTGACAGTCCTGCTTGGAGATCGTCCATGTTCTCCGCGTTCATCAACCGTTCGATAGCACGCCTTACCTGCACGTTCGCGGCAACGACCTTCGCCTGGAGAACTCCCCGTCTGGCGAGGCGAGCGAGTTCGTTGATCTCATGCAGTCGCAGGTGCCGGGCGATGATCCACACTCCCGCTCCGATGGCGATCATCGCCACGGCGTGGGAGCGCACACCCGTATCCAGGAACAGCATTGCACCGAGTGCGAACGCCATGCTGGCGGCGTACACCATGCCCGCGACCTGCCGCGCCGACAGACCGGCGCGCGCGAGATGGTGGTGCACGTGGTCGTGATCTCTCTGAAACAAGGGCTGGCCCCGCACCACCCTGCGAATCAGCGTGATACCCGTATCGAGCACGGGTACTCCAAACGCGAGAATGGGCACGCCGATAACGACCAGGGTCGGCCCTTTGGTCGAGCCCTCCACGGCCAGGCCGGCAAGCAGAAAACCCACCAGAAGGCTCCCAGAGTCACCGAGGTAGGCTCTAGCGGGAGGAAAGTTGAATGGTAGGAATCCAAGTAGAGAGCCAGCCAGTGCGGCCGTGACTAGTCCGATCGCCGGATGGCCCAGAGTGACCGACATGATGAAGATGGCGGTGGCCGCGAAGAAGGCCGATCCCGCGGCGACCCCGTCGGCGCCGTCGAGCAGATTGAACGCGTTGCTGATGCCCAAGAGCCAGATAACCGTTACCACGCAACTGCCTACAACACCCAGTTCCAGGTTGGTGAGAGGGAACGAAACGATTTGTATGCGAACCCCTAATGCGAACACCGCCAGCGCTATGAGGATCTGCACGGCCAGCTTCACCCATGCGGAGAGCGGCCTCACGTCATCGACGCTGCCGAGCAAGAGAATCGCGAATGCGCCAATCGAGACGGCACGCAGCGATTCGGCCGTGCCAAGGAGGGTGGCCCCGGCCGGTGTGAAGATCACGCCGACGACGAGAAGCGAAACCGCGGTGCCAAGTGCGAGCGCCCATCCCCCCACCCGTGGCACCGGTGGAGACTGCGTGTCGTCAATTGCGCCGGCTCTCGCCGCTACCGACATGAGAAGCGGCATCAGCACGAACGCGAAGGTGCCGGCGACAACCAGCACTACGAGATATGAGCCCAAGGGCCTTCCGCTCCTTATGCCTGGGTCCCTAAGATACTCAGTTGTTGGGAACCGACTTGTCAACAGGCGCAACAACGATTGAGGCTACTTGCCATTGATGTCAGACACGCTGGTAACTCAGTGAGTAGCGTTGCTATCCTCTCGCCCGGCTATCCCGATTCGCCCGGTGGCGTAACCGATCACACCGCGCGTCTATCGAGAAACTGGTCGCTCAGCGGTGTCGAAGCTCGCGTATTGGGTGATGTCTCCTTGCCGGTCAGCACCCTCGCGAAAGAGATCGAGGCCCGGAGCACTGCTGCGCTCTTGATTCAATACGTACCATTTCTGTATGGCCGGCGAGGCCTCTCGAAACTGCCGGTGAGCCTGGCCAGCAGTTGCCAGGCGCTAGGGATCAGGGTCACGACGTTCGTACACGAACCGTGGGTACCGCCCACCCGGCTGCCCTGGTTGGTACTGTCTCCACTCCACAAGCGACAGCTTCGACGACTCACTTCGGTATCGGATGCGGTCGTCACGGCGGTTCCCGCGTGGGCCAAGAAGTTCGGGACGAGAACGAAGACCGTCTATGTGGGAAGCACCCTGGGCGAGCCGCCCGAGGAGATCGAATTCTATCCTCCTCTCGACAGCCCCGTTGTGTTCTCGCCTTTCGCCGCGGGCCTGAGATGGGATTGGATCGTCGGCGCGGTGGAGGCAATCGGAGCCGGTCTGACAATCATAGGCAGCGACCGCGCGATCACCGCCACGCACCCCGCGGTGAGCAGGTATGCGAACGAAGACTGGGACTACAAAGGGCGCATGTCAGCGGAAGCGGCGCTGCGGCTCTTGGCTCGGACGAAGTTGGTTCTGGCCCCATTCGTCGACGGAATCACGGGACGGCGCACATCAGCGATGGCGGCTTTGAGTGTAGGTGCGCGCGTGCTGACATCCACGGGTCCTCTGTACGATCGGTTCTTCGCGGAGGGAGTTGCGGGAGTGGC
>CAZOJI010000027.1:0-41555 GCA_964580055.1 uncultured Gemmatimonadaceae bacterium
CTAGACCGGACAACCTGCAGCGCCTACTGAACGTCACCCTGAGTAACGCGTGGGTGCTCCTCTTGAGAGTTAGCGATCAAACACTCGAATTCTCTGGCGAGTTCCTGCGCCCCCGAAGACGTCCGGCGACTACGTACATATGAGGCGGTTGGAACAAAGGCCATTCCGTGCTCCTGAGTACCTGCATGCACGGCTGGTGAAGGGAAAGCTCAATCGGGGCGCCGGGATTTGAACCCGGGACCTCCTGGTCCCAAACCAGGCGCGCTACCGGGCTGCGCTACGCCCCGATGTACCGTTCGAGCAACAACATAAACGGTCTCAGGTCGCGTCGCCATGGGCGCGGCGCATATTCCCGTCCAAACCCCCAATGCCTAATCCAGCATCTCGCTTCCGCTCACTCCTCGCTCCAAAGGTGCTGATCATCAACGAAATGGCCGACTCCGGTGGCGACTATTTCCCTGGGCCAAAGAGAGGTTCTCAAATGTGGTTCTTCTCGATCCCTACTATGGCCAGCGTTTCAATGCTCGCACTGACAGCCGTCCAGCCTGGATCAACGACGAGCCAGTACGCGGAGCGTTTGACTGACCGCACCAACCTCAAATACCCTGCGAAAGCTGCGGAGCCCGTTGCACACACCACAGCGCAAAGGCAGATCCCTGAAACGGTGATCTTCGAGCGGATATCGGAGAAGCGCGGTCCGGCCTCGGCGCGGTGGAAACAGGTGAGCAGCTAGCTTTCTATCGAGTCACTCCTGCTGCTCGAGCCATTCAGCAAATGCGCGGAATGCTCTCCCGCGATGGCTCACCGCGTGTTTCTCCTCGGGATCGGCTTCGCCGAAGCTCTTCTCGAGATCGTCCGACCAGAAGATGGGGTCGTAGCCGAATCCGTTGGTGCCCCTGGGTTCCTCCAGGATGTAACCGTTGCAGGTGCCCTCGAAAGTCTTTGGTAGCGCGTCAGGTGTCTTGAGGAACGCGACACAGCACCGGTAGCGAGCTTTGCGCCGCTCCCTCGGCGCTCCCGCGAGACGACGCAAGAGCTCTTCGTTGTTTGCCTTGTCTTGGTCTGACGAAGCGATGGCGAAGCGCTTGGATTTCACGCCGGGCTGGCCGCCAAGCAAGAACACTTCCAGACCGGAGTCGTCAGCCACGGTAGGAAGTTTCGCCTTGTGAGCAAAGTACTCTGCCTTCCGGAACGCGTTGCCATCGAACGTGCCGGCATCTTCCAGCTGTTCCTCGAGCGCGAGCTCCGGGATCCCGACCTCGTCGGGGAAGACACACCTGTAGGGAATATTCGCTAGAATGGCGCGGATTTCAGGTTGCTTGCCCCTGCTTCTGGTGGCGACTAGCAGTGGAGGTTTCACCATCCGAGTACTCTCCGTTGTTCTGCAAACAATCCTCTGGCACCGGTTGCTGCGAGATCGAGAGCCAGATCCCATTCTTCCCGCGAGAATGGGCGCCCTTCGGCGGTACCTTGTATTTCAACGAACAAATCGGGCTCTGCCATTACGATATTTGCGTCTACTTGAGCAGAGCTATCCTCCGCATACGAAAGATCGAGCCTGACTTCCCCGTCTACGATTCCGACTGAGATCGCGGCAACGAGGTTCCTGAAGGGGTTGGTCAAACCCAATTCTCGCTCCATCCATGCGCATGCGTCTGCAGCGGCCACGGCGCTCCCCGTTATGGCGGCCGTTCTCGTGCCGCCGTCGGCTTGAAGCACGTCGCAGTCAACATGCAGCGTGCGTTCGCCGAACTCAAAATCGCGCAGCGCAGCTCGAAGGCTCCTGCCTATCAACCGCTGTATCTCGGCCGTCCGACCGCCTGGTCCTCGTCGCTCTCTGGACGTGCGTTCCGTCGTAGACCGGGGCAGCATCGCGTATTCTGCTGTCATCCAACCTAGTCCACTCCCCCGCCGCCAGTTCGGGACACCATCCGCGACACTAACTGTGCAGAGCACTATAGTGTTGCCCATGGTTGAGAGGCACGAGCCTTCAGCGTACGGACTCGCTCCCCGCTCGAGGACAACCGGCCGCATTTCATCTTCGCGTCTGCCGTCAGGGCGTGCCATAGTCGTCTATCACCTCGATAGCATCAGAAGCAATAATGAAGGAAGAGAACAGAAAAACAAACGAGGTCCAGGTACGCACTCTGATAGTCAGAGCGGGCTTCTGACCTCGATCCTGAGTGTGTCGGTCCTGGTCGTGAACGGCAACAAGAATGTCACTTCGTATGCAGTGCTGATCATGATCTCCCTGGGACGGAGTGTCCGCCGGATTCTCAGGTTGCTTCGAGCACCGTCCGGTAGTTCGAGGCTCTCGATCTTCCGGTTCAGGCGCCTCCTTATGGCCGCGTCATCGATACTCGGCGCGAACCCAGCTTGCACGTTCATCTCATCTTTGAGCTGCCACCGCTTCAGAAAAACCGTTCCGGCGTCAAAGCCATAATAGCCTATTGCAGCTACTAGCAGGATTGAGAACAGGCAGCCCAAACGGACTTTCCCATTCCTGTTGCGCAGCGCGGCACATGGCTGGTTCACCACTGCGACTGCACTCCATCAACGATGTCGGCAACCAGTTTTTCCCAGGCCAATCGACGCCCACGTTCCTGATCCGGGGGGCGGTACTCCCCGTCTACTTGAATGTTTGACTTTTCCCACAACACCCTGTCTTCGCGAAGATCGTATATCTCCACACTCAGCGAGATCTGAATTCGGCGCCGTGTGACTGAGACGTTGCCGGATTGCCTCCCCTGGAATGAAAGCGGGATGTCGGCCGTGTATCGGCTTATCGTACCTCTCACCACAGCATCCGCAGTCGCTTCGGCGGCCGCACGCAAGCCGAGGCGTTGCTCCATGGCCTCACGTATTGCCTCTGAGGCTTCCTGGGTCAGTGTCGGCTCCGGAGTCTGATTGTCGAAGGGGAGAATGGCCACCGTACGTATGTGTCCTGGTAGGCCGCCGCCTGCGAATCCGTAAAGGCAACCACCAGCCGCAAAACACGCGACCGCCGCGAAAAAAAAGCTACGGGCGTTCCCAAACATCGGATGTAAAGGACACGGTCGAGTCGATGCTCGACACGTCGAAAACGAACGCGGACGCAGATTGTGGAAACCTCATGGTCGCTCTTGTCGGTTGACGAGTCTGCTCATCGTATTGTACCTCCGCCAATCCAACAAGGTCGCCGAAATGGCTCAACGACGCAAGAAACCTGAGAGGCGGAGTCATACCAACGTAGTACCGGAGGGTGTCGCCATCGACACCGTAGAGCCACCGACGGCTGCCGCCACTCGCCGTACCGTATACTTCCGTGTCTGCTGGCGGCTCTCTAGGTATGCCGAGTGCAGCCCAGAAAAGCGGAACCGCCTGCACCATCGCGCTCAAGTCTTCTTCCGGTTCGGCCCATACAACATCCTCGTCGACGAGGAACATGGCCCCCGATCGGCCAAACGGAGCGCGGTAGTCGAATCTCAGCGAGTCAGGAGGTTGAATTCGAAGTGCCGCTTGCCCCCGCATCGCTCCTCGTTGCGTCTGATAAGTCCAGCGCAAATCGTACCGAACAGGTCCGGCTGGAACCAGACTCTCCATCCATTCGCGAACGGAGTCCATGCTCACCCGATCCATCCTCTCCGGACCAACTGTTTCCATTCGAGGCATGCACCCGACTGCTGTTATCATGGCAAGAAGCGCCACTATCAATTGAATTGGATTAGCGTGCCGGTAACGGCCGGCACGGTGTTCTGCGATACCCATTTATTCTCTCATGCGCTTCATCCTGCGTCCCGCTCAGGGACGCGTCAGCGCCTCCTTATGGTTCGTATTCGCTCACCCTGAGTAATGCGATCAACCACATCCATACCGTGGTCTACCCGCCCGATCACCGTGAATGTTCCATCCAGATGTGGCTGCGGGCTATACGTTACGAAGAACTGGCTACCTCCGGTATCCGGGCCTGAAGATGCCATACCCACCGTGCCTCGAACATAGCGTCTTCGGCTAGTCTCGTCTCTCAGGTAAAATCCCGGTCCTCCCCACCCGTCTCCGCGCGGATTTCCAGTTTGCGCGATGAAGTTCGGCACCACGCGGTGCCAAATTCCCCCGTCAAAGTAATGCCTGTCGGCTAGTTGGAGCATTGCGTCCACGGTGATAGGCGCCTCGGCTGAGAACAGCCTGATGATAACCTCCCCGCGCTCCGTCTCGATGACGACCTCGGGGTACTCGCCGCGCTGTTCGGCGGGAAGAACCAAACGGCTCGCGATGTCCCGGTAGTCCTCCGGGTTGCGTTTGGTATCGATAGGTGCGATCGGGCCCCAACCGGCTGCTGCTGCCGGCAATGTGTCGGCCGCTGCGCGTCGGACAAGGTAGTCGTCACTGTCTGGGAACCGTTGAAGGAACTCTTCTTTGATCGTAGTGCTATCCACCAATCCGAGAGCACGTGCCGCCCCGAGTGCCTCAACCACTTCGACGCGCACTTGACTGCCGTTGTAGCGGAGGCTTCGCTCATAAGCCTCGACAAGCAGTTCCACGTCGGCAGCATTCGGATTCTTGGCGATGCGACCTGCGGCTAACGCCGACACCACGGCATCTGAATGCAGGACGAGATCGCGAGCAACTTGGTCTCCAAAGACAGAGTCGACCTCGACTATCGCACTGAAGGCACCGCTCACCACGCGAGGATCGGCATCACTCACGAGGTTCTGGAGCCAAGTCAGCGCCGTGTCCCCTCCGATGATTGCGAGCGCTTCTATCCCTGCGGACCGAAGGAGCCAATCGTTGCTGATTATCCAACCAGCGCAACGTACCAGCGCAACATCTCTCGCAACCCTGGCCAGGCCTATGAGAGCCTGTCGTCTTTCCGCGAATGTGCCACTCGCCAGGTAATCGACCAGCAACCTCTCGGCTTCAATACCACCCAACGATCCCAATGCAGCCAGTGCCTGGATACGCGTGTTGGGATTGATGTCCGATAGTCCGTTTGCGACAGCGGGCACCAAGGATTGTGTGTCGTAGGAGCCAAGCGAACGCAGAGCGTTGATCCTGACACGAGGATCGTCATCCTCCGTCAGCGGTGCGAGTCGTCGCGAGATCCCGCCGCGATCGATCCCGGCCGAATCTGCAAAGGGAGCCGTGAGCGACCGCGCCGCGATGGCACGAATCTGGGGATCAGTGTCATCCAGGCCCCTAATGAGGGCATTGGCCCCTACCACGGCCCTCAACTTCGCCAGAGAGTAGAGTGCCGCTGACCGAGCAGAACCGGACCTGGACTCGGCGTACTGCACCAGACGTTCCGCCGGAGCCGCCTC
This sequence comes from uncultured Gemmatimonadaceae bacterium, assembly GCA_964580055.1. Taxonomy (GTDB): domain Bacteria; phylum Gemmatimonadota; class Gemmatimonadetes; order Gemmatimonadales; family GWC2-71-9; genus JBDGYW01. The sequence continues at coordinate 5,298 of CAZOJI010000027.1, forward strand.
CTCTAGTCTCCACGCCTCACCAAGAGCCCGGATAACAGTAGCGGGCAGCCCGTCACCAGCAATTGCCCGTCCAACCCAGCGCACAAGCAACTGCTCAAAGAACAGAGCCGCTTCATCGCCACCAATTCGTGCGATAGCAGCGACGATTTCAACGTGTGTTGCATCTTGCTCGCTGGGTGGAGTGGCCAATACCAACTCACGCAGCGACGCAACGACGTTCCTGTCGCCAATCAACCCGAAAGCGAATGCTGCATCTTGCCGCACCGCCGGCACCGGGTCTTCGAGAAGGGCGAAGAGTATCCTAATACCGCGAACGTCCCCAATCCTTCCAATAGCAAGCGCAGCTCTGCGACGCACCATAGGCTCGGGACGGCGAGCCGCCACGGCCAGTAACGCCTCATCAAACACGCGAGCGTCCTCTATTTCCAGCACGCTTGCAACCGCGTCTACAACCGCCTGATCCTGGGCAACACTGGTAGATTGGCTCGCTGGTACCGCGCCGAGACTAAATGCGCACAGGATCCGGAACCACGATGAGTGCTTCTCGAACGGTTTGTGGAATCGTGGTGCGTTCATGGTTGGAATCCAATGCCATCAGGGACGTTTGCGCGGTGGCCACTAGCTGCGAGTCTGCCGGCCGCTCCACTGCGTAACCGAAGACAACTCTACGACTCAGCACCTCACGCACCCAACAGCTCACTGCGAGCACGTCGTCGTAACGTGCGATAGATCTGTAGCGCAGCCGCGCATCTACTACTGGGAGTAGCAGGCCATTCTCTTCCAGTTCGCGGTATCCGATCCCTATCTCGCGCATGAAGTCAGTGCGCGCCTGCTCGCACCACACCAGATAGTTTGAGTGGTGTGCGATACCCATCTGGTCTGTCTCCGCGTAACGCACGCGAATCTCAGTGGAACCTACGCCTCCTTGAATCATGTTCCTTTTCGCCATACTCCGAGCGATATTTGGCCCGGTCCTTGGCCGCCGGGACCTCGTTGCCGCTTGCCCAGCGTCGAGGTCACGCCTGCGGCAAGTTATGCATGCCGCTTCCCCGTCTGTGACGCCAAACGCGTGGGCCTCGTCCGTTACCTATATGCAATTCAGTAGTGTGTTTCTCCCCAGCCCGCACCAATACGTCGAGGAGAGTACAGCGGCGATCTCTCGAACCCAGAGTTGTGTCGACTCTTTGGCCAGCCGCGAGTCTTGAGAGATAGGACGTAGCGGCGTACATCTACGGCGCTGAAGAGGTGCTTGGTCATCTTGTCCTCTTAACGCCATATGCGCGTTTCATCGACGCCCCCCGCCGGCTTCGCTCGCGGCTTTCACCGCCCCTACGTCATCTCGCATCATCACGGGGACGAACCCGCTCCCCACTTTCTCCTTCCCGACCAGATTCGCCGGTGCTCCCTTGACCACGGTATCTGCCGCCTCCATGGTGCCTGCGAGGCCCCTGGTCTCGATAAACCCCAAAGCATCTTCTGGCAACACCTATTCTTCCCCTCCAGATGGGAGCACAATGGGAGCACGGGGTGGGTCAGCGCGAGCAAGATAAGAGGCTCCCGATCCGAAAGTCAAACACCACAAGAGGTTGCGGGCTCCAGTTGGCGCCCGTATACTGCGCCGTGCCCAGTTCGACAACCGTCACGGTCATATCGGATGCCCATCTGAGCAGCCCTAGAGACGAAACATCGGCGGCGTTTCACAGCTTTCTGGAAACCTTACCGGACAGTTGTGACCACCTCCTGATCAATGGCGATCTATTCGAGTTCTGGTTCACCTACAGCTCTGTTATCCCGCGTTCCGCTTTCTCCACGCTTGCGGCGCTAGCGAAACTGAGGCAGGCTGGAGTCCGTCTGACCGTATTTGGCGGCAACCACGACCAGTGGGGAGGTGGTTTTTGGGAAAACGAACTGGAAGCCGAGTATTTCGCCAAGCCGACGGAAATGCACCTTGCCGGCTGGTCAGCCTGGGTGGGTCATGGCCACGGAATCGTCGAGCTGGACAGAACTGGGCGGTGGATGCACGGTTTGACCGCCAAACCGATTACGGCACGAGCATTCAGCCTCGTTCACCCGGACATGGCCTTCTGGATGGTGCGCCTGCTGTCCCGGCGGCTTGCGCGCCGGCATCGCGGTGATGCAATCATTGCACGGGCCGCAACTGCCCAGGCGGAGTTCGCGCGGCAGCTATTGCGGGATCGGGATACCCTGGACTTGGTGGTGCTGGGACACACGCATCGCCATGCCCTCGAATCCATCGGTTCCAATCGTTGGTATTTGAATCCCGGTGCCTGGGTGGAACAGTATCGCTACGCAGTAGTCACTTCCGAAGGCCCGGAACTTCGACAATACCAGGCGTAATCCGGGACTTCGATCTCAGACGAAGACTGACACCTACTCCGATTGCACCGCCGGGTAGTGAGGTAGCCGCCAGATCGGCAGGGAAGTCCCAGAGGTGCGCAGATACGAACGCTTCCGCCCCCGCAACAAGGTGATTGAAGATCAACACCACCAACCAATCCTGAAACTCGGCGCGCTTGTTGTCCAGCGAATCAGGGTCGACACCGATCTTCTTCTGATAACTCAGCTGACGCAGCGACTTCACAGTCATCGTGAGACTCAAACCCTCCCAGAACACGAAGAACGTTCCGGGCCCTCTCTGCCCCAACACGGCCTGGCCCCAACCCGGCAACAACATCGACTGACCCAGCGCGGCAAGGGGAGACACCGGAGGCTTGAAACGGAACGGAGGTACCGGGATTGTGTCGGCAGGGTCCGGACGCTCCTGTTGTTGGGTTGGTGGAGGCTGGACGACCTGTGCAGAGAGCGAGCCGGCAATGGCCAAGGACAGGACGACCAGAGAAGACGCACTCAACCAGCGCATAACACCGAAAGTCTGTCGGGGATCACGTCTACGACAACGTGCGTGGAATCCGTGAAGCGTACCTCACCATCCAAATGCACTATGTCTGCCCCTTCGCACATCTCAACCACAACACGCTCCGAAGTGAAAACCTCGACGAACGGAAGCCCAACGTGCGTGCCCCGAATCACACTCGGCACATGCCGCACGAAGTTCAATGCGTTGACCTCTCGAATCAAACACACATCGAGAAGCCCGTCGCAAGGGTCCGCTTCAGGTGTCACCATGAAGCCTCCGCCGGTAGTCTTACCGATGGTTACTTCTACCATCAGAATCCGGCCGCGTTCATAGAAACCGGAACTGCGAACTGCAAGTTGACGAGCATCGTAAGCAAAGAACGTACGGTATACCGCCACCACGTAGGAGGCAAACCCACCGAGTGCCTTGTACTTCAAGAGGTTCTTCGCGGCCTCTGCAGCGAAGCCCACACCAATGGTGTTCACGAAGTATTCGTCAACTGTTCGGCCGACAACCGCGCGGCCGACGTCGAAACGCCGGCAGGTGCCCTCCAAGATCAAGCGCAGGTTCTTCTCAGGGGAATCTGATTTGCGGAGCCCTATCATCTTGGCAAAATCGTTGCCGGTACCTATCGGCACGTGGGCGACTACCGTATCGGAAGCTCCTCTCTTGAATAACCCATTCACCGAGCCGTGGACAGTGCCATCTCCGCCCACAACGATCAAAACCGGCCAACCCTCCGTAGCAGCGTCCGCAGCAAGCTCTACTTCGTGTCCAGTTCTCCGTGTCTCCCTCACATCTACTGACCAGCCAAGAGCAACCGCCGCCTCGGGCAGCCTTCTTGCCATCCTTCTGGCGCGCCCATTGCCGGCTTCGGGATTGATGAGGAAAAGCGCTCGCTTCTGTTCCTGCGTTCGGGATTGTGCAATCCCAGGGCTCTGCGAGGGATTGATCAACTCAGGCCGCTCGAGTGCGTGCCTTCCGTCTGCCTGCACGAGACCATGTTGGCGGGAGCGTGTGGGAATCGAACCCACCAGAGCCGCCCATGGCGTCTCCCAACGGTTTTGAAGACCGCACGGGCCACCAGACCCGATCCGCCCCCGATGTACCCTTGTCAGGCTCTTTGCGCAATCGTGTCAACCTCAACGCGTGCGTTCATGGGCAGTCCCGCGACCTGGATCGTGGTACGCGCGGGTTTGTGATCTCCGAAATGCCTCGCGTAAACCTCGTTCATCGCCTTGAAATCCGCCATGTCGGTCAGGTAGACGGTGGTCTTCAGAACGTTGCCCAGATTGCTGCCGGCGGCCTCCAGAACAGCTTCCACATTCTGCAGAACTCGTTCGGTCTGCGCTGCAACGTCTCCGTCGACAATTTCCATTCTAGACGGATCCAATGCAATCTGCCCCGAGGTAAACACCCAATCGCCGAGGACGGCCGCTTGACTGTAGGGACCGATTGCCTGAGGCGCGTTGTTGGTGGCAACGATATCCATCTCGTTAGCTCCTCTGATTGTTGTCCCGCTATCCACCGCTAGTTGTCCATGCCTTCGCACGCTGTCCACTGCCCCGTACCCACACCGTCGGGCTGAGCACAACTTGAATCTATCAACGTGCCGGATCAACTCTCTCGCCGAAACAACGAATAGCGTTCTCCGTGGTTTCTCGCTCGATACGTTCCAAGCTCACTTTGCGCAATTCCGCCAGTTTGGCGGCGACTAGTGTTACGTAGGATGGCTCGTTCCGCTTGCCCCGATGCGGCACTGGGGCAAGGTACGGAGCATCGGTCTCTACGAGTATTCGCTCTTCCGGCACCTCTCGAACTGCATCCCTGTCATTCCAAGAGTTGAACGTGACCATTCCGCTGAATGAGACGTAGTCGCCTCGTTCCAGAGCTAGAGCGAGCAAATCCGGTCCCGAGCAGAACGAATGCAGTATGACCGTTGCCGCGCTGTCGCGGATGATCGCGATAGCGTCCCGGTCAGCATTCCTCGAGTGAACCACGGCGGGCAGTCCGTGCCGCTCCGCAATTTCCAGTTGATGGGAGAACACCTCTCGCTGAGTCTCACGTGGAGAGAAGTCGTAATGGTAATCCAGGCCGGTCTCCCCAAGTGCAACGACGGCCGGATTATTGAGTGATTCTTCCAGAAAATCCGCTATCCCCGGTGTCCATGAGGACGCCTCGTGGGGATGTATTCCAGCCGATGCCGACAAGCCGAACCGGGATGCGAGCGAAATTGCCTGCTCTGTGGCGGACGCCGAATCCGCGATAACGATGCAATGCCCGACGCCAGCGGCAACGGCGCGTTCTACCACGGCCGCACGGTCGGCGTGGAAGCGCGCGTCACCCAGGTGGCAGTGCGTATCTACCAGCACGTCGGTGCCGGACGCCTCGACTCAGGTCACAACCGTGGCGCCGGCGGCCTGAGAGATCGTCTTGGCCCCACGCACATCTTCGCCTGGCCAGCGGCGCTCGATCGCCAGCAGGATGGGCGAAGCAATGAAGATCGACGAGAAGGTTCCCGTTAGCACCCCGAAAGTCATCACTATCGCAAACCCGCTGATTACGCGTCCCGCCAAAAATAGCAGAGCCAGAGTTGCCACCAGCGTTGTCCCAGAAGTAAGCACCGTTCGCGGCAGCGTTTCGTTGATGCTCCTGTTCAGGATCTCATAGATGCTCTTGCGCTTGAACCGCTTCAAATTCTCCCTGACACGGTCGAAGGTGACAATCGTATCATTGAGCGAATACCCGATGATCGTGAGCAGGCCAGCAACAACAACCAACGAGACCTCCAGATCGATCAACGAAATAAACGCCACCGTAATCAAGATGTCGTGCAAGGTTGCAGCGACGGCGGCGAGACCGAACCTCCACTCGTACCGGAACCAAATGACGATAAAGATCGCACCGAATGCCAGCACCAAGGCCTGTTGCGCTCGCGCCCTCAACTCGCCGCCGACCTTAGGTCCAACTGCCTCGGTCCGTTGTATCTCGTAGGCTTCGGCCCCGAAAGTGGCAGTGAGAACGCTGTCCAATACCGCCCCGACACTTTGAGTCGACGCATCTGTCTGTTCAACATCGGGATCCAATCTGGCACGCACAACGAATTCATCCGGTGCTCCAAACGTCTGGATCTCCGACCCGCTCAGCTCCGTAGGCGCCAGCGCCGCACGAATATCGGCAGTCCCTATGGTGGAGTCTGCGGTCAATTGTATGAGTGCACCGCCGGTGAACTCGATGCTGGTATTGAGCCCGCGGAACACCAGCAGCACCAAACCAGGTAGCATGAACAAGACGGCCGCGGTAGCGGCAATTCTCCATCGGGAGAGTATCTCGAAGTTGGCGTTGTCGAAGAGCCGATACATCAGATGGATAGCTCCTGTGTGACCTTGCGGCGTTGGAGCCAGATCAGGAAGAAGGTTCGTGTAACGAATACGGCGGTGATGAGCGACGCCACGATACCGATTATCAGGGTGACCGCGAATCCTTTGACGGGGCCGGTGCCGAACTGGAACAGAAACGCGGCCGTGATCACCGTTGTGACGTTGGCATCGATGATTGCGGGCATCGCATTCTGGAAGCCGGCATCCACCGCAGTGCGCGGAGTTCGGTCCATTCCGAGTTCTTCACGTATTCGCTCGAAGATCAGGACATTGGCATCGACCGCCAGACCCAGCGAGAGCACGAAACCGGCGAGTCCCGGGAGGGTCAGTGTGGCCCCAAAACTCGCAAGTCCGCCCAGCGTGAGAAGCACGTAGAAGAACAATGCCCCAATTGCCACCAGTCCCGCTTTGCGGTAGTAGACGGCCATGATCACGAGCACCATTACCGCAGCCACTACGGCGGCACGACTGCCCTGCGCGATCGAATCCTGCCCGAGGCTCGGGCCCACCGCCCGTTCCTCCACGATGTCCAGTCGCGCCGGTAGCGCGCCGGCCCTGAGCACCAGTGCGAGGTCCTGGGCCTCCTGCAACGGGACGCTGCCCAACTCTATCTGGCCGCTGCGACCGATGCGCGACCGGATTATCGGTGGCTGGCGGTGTACGCGGCCGTCGAGGATGATTGCCATGTAGTCGTCGACGTGCTCGGCTGTTTCACGTCCAAATATCCGCCCACCTCTACGTGTCAACTCGAACCGGACCAGCGCACTTCTGGTGGTGGGGTCTATGGTTGCCGTTGCGTCCGTCAAGTACTCGCCGGTTATGACAGCATCATCCTCCACGGCATAGAGCGGCCGGTAAGGTCGGGAGCCCTGGGAAACGGTTTCCTGCCCCCAGAAAAGCTCGATCCCGCGCGGAATCGCCCGTTGCGTGACATCGAGCTGCAGAATCGAATCCACCCGCAGGTAGTGTTCCTCTTCGACCAGAAACTCGCCGGGAGTGTTCCCGTTGAAGAGGTAGGAGCTGAGCGGTCCCGGCCCGTCGAAAAACGCATCGGAGGTATCCCCCTCCGCGACTGTAGTATCCGTCGTAGCCGTGTCTGCAGTAGCAGAATCCGTATCCGTTCCCAACAACTGCTCCACTGCGGAAGGTGCCGCCGCCTCCGCTCCCGGGGCCGCCCTTACTCCTGCTCGGGCAAGCGCTCGATCGATCGACGGCAGCGCGTCCCGGAATCTCTGTTGCATGTCTGTGATACGCCATTCCAAGAAGGCGGACCGCTGCACGATCTGCTTGGCCCGACCCGGATCGTCGATGCCGGCCAACTGAACCACGATTCTGTTGTTGCCCACCTTTTGGATCAGCGGTTCGGTGACACCGAATTCATCGATGCGAGTCCTGATCACCGTGAGAGCGCGATCAATGGCATCCTCTGGATTTTGCACTCGTCCCTGGCTTTCGTCTATCTCGAGCGCGAGGTAGATGCCGCCTTGAAGGTCAAGGCCACGTTTGATCGGAACGCGGCGAACCACAGTGTCCTTCATGATCCCTTCCTCCGTACGCACTCTCTGAGTGACGTTCCGGGGAATCAGGAAGAAGACGCTGAGGGCTACCAGCCCTGCGATCAACAATAGGCGATTTCTTATGCTTGATAACATGGCATCATCTGAATTAGCAAAGACTTAATGGTTACCGTAGCCGTTCCAACCTGTCAACGCATCTCTTGCTGCTTCCAAATCCTTGTCGAGCTGGATGGCGAGTTCGTCCGGTGAATCGAACGTCGTGACATCGCGGAGGCGCTGCACCCAACTGACCTTGACGTCGCAACCATAGAGTTCTGTGTCAGCATCCAGAAGATGGATTTCCAGGGAGCGCTCGGACTCGCCGAAAGTCGGGCGCGGACCTTGATGCATCATCCCCACGGATGCTCCGCCCAACCATTCAACGAACACCGCGTACACGCCGTTGGGCGGCAACAGCTTCTGCGGCGAGCCCACATTCAGATTGATCGTCCTGAAACCCAGGTGACGTCCCCTTCCCGCTCCAGGCACGACGTGGGCCGTCATCGAGTAGTTGCGCCCCAGTAGTTGCGTCGCCGTCTCCAGGTCGCCGCCTGCCACCGCACGACGCACACGTGTCGATGACACCGGACGCGAATCGTAGTCGACCTCTGCCACTACGTCTACGGCGAACCCCATTTTTTCACCAAGCGATCGCAAAAGCTCCACATTGCCCGCCCTACCCTTTCCGAAACCATGGTCGTAACCAATGACGAGTTCCTTCACATGGAATCTCTTTACGAGCAGCCTGACGAACTGCTCCGGCGGACACTTCGACAGCGCTTTGTCGAACGCTATGAAAGCAACGGCGTCCAGCTCGCTTTGAGCCAGAATCTCGCGGCGCTCGCTTCCAACTGTCAGCAGCTGTGGAGCGGCTTGGGGATTCACGATTTCGAGCGGGTGCGGCTCAAACGTAATCAGGACGCTGCGGCGGCCAGCTAGGCGAGCACGCTCGGCTATCTCTTCGAGAACCCGTTGATGGCCGAGATGCACCCCGTCGAAGGTGCCTACGGTGATGACCGTACCGTTTGTTCTTGCACCAGGCGGCATTGTCCTATCCTTCCAGCACCACCCTGGGCTTTAGAGTGTTGTTGCGCCTCTCGGCTATCGCGACCAGTTTCTCGTCACTCATCAAGGCTACGTGAAACTCCTCACCCTCCTGTGCCGGGATCGGCTGGCCATGCACTACTTTGCGCCTCAACTCAGCGTCACCGATGTAGAATCGAGGCAGAAAATTCACCGCGTCCGCCGGTGAACCGATCTGCGCGTTCTTCTGCGAAAGCTGCGGCAATTGCTGCGCACGACCTATTTCGAATTGCCCCACCGCAACGCGTCTCAACGCCCTCAAATGTGCACCGCAACCCAAAGAATCGCCGAGGTCACGGGCCATCGCCCTCACATACACTCCGCTGCTCACGCAGCACTCGAAATCCACATCTGCACCCGAAAACTGTTTGGCAGTGAACTCGAAAACCTCGATTGGTCGGGCCGGCAGGTCCACCACCTCTCCGCTCCTAGCCAGTCGGTACGCACGATGACCGTTCACTTTCTTGGCAGAATGTTGTGGAGGCTTCTGCTCTTGAAGCCCAACCAACGTACTCATTCTTTCCTCGACAGTATCTCGGGACAACTCCCGCCAGGATTCTGTGTCATACGTGACCTGACCAGTCAAGTCGTGTGTGTCGGTTGCAACTCCAAGCCTCAGAGTCCCCTCGTATCGCTTACGCAGCCCCACCAAGAACTGAGAAAGCCGGGTCGCTCGTCCGAGCAGGATCACGAGGAGACCGGTCGCAAACGGATCGAGTGTCCCTGTGTGTCCCACACGTCGCGTCCCCAGCTTGAAACGAACAGCATCAACCACATCATGTGCGGTAAGGCCCGCCGGTTTGTCGATGAGCAGAAAACCGTCCTTCAGGGTTAGCGCTCGCGTTCGTGGTCTAGCTTCTGAAGGATCTCGTCAATGTGAGTCGCATGCTCGAGGCCACGGTCGAGTTCCATATGCAGCTCTGGAGCGGTTCCAACGTGGAGCTGCCGGGCAACGTAAGTGCGCAGAAATCCAGTAGCGTTTTCGAGGCCTTCCATAGCTCTCGCCTTCTCTTCGTCGGACCCCATTACACTCACATAGACATTCGCGTGAGATATATCAGGGGACACCGTCACTCTGGTCACTGTCACGAACCCTACACGTGGATCCTTCAACTCGGTGGCCAGTGCCGTGGAGATAGCCTGCCTCACTAGCTCGGAAATCCGCTCAGGCCGGTGCCGCTCGACTCTTTTCACAGATAGCTCGTAGACGAATCGACCAATCGAGCGAAACCGTCGGCCTGCACGAGCCTGTCGGCGGAACCGAGCACAGATTCCGCGTGCCGCCGATCGGTGGCCACGACGGAACAAGTGAGCTCCGCCCGCTGCCAGGTTTCCTGGTAGGCGGTCTCCGCAACAGACACATTGAATTGGCCGTGCAGGCGATCCTTCAGACTCTTCAGAATGCGTCGTTTGTCCTTGAGCGACCGGCAGCCGTTCAGATGCAACTCCCAGCTAATCAATCCGACTATCACTAGTCGACCTTGAAAGCTCCAGTGGATTCGAGCGTGCGGGAAACCTGTTCAACCTTGTACGCCTCTAGCACGTCACCCACCTTTATGTCGTTGAAGTTCTCAACCGCAATACCGCATTCGAGACCTTCCCTGACCTCCTTCACATCGTCCTTGAAACGCTTGAGGCTCGCTATGCCGCCGTCGTATATCTCGACAGAGTCCCTGATGACTCGGATCCTCAGTCCACGCCTTACTATGCCACTTCTCACGTAACAACCGGCGATCGTGCCGACGCCAGAGATCTTGAAGGTGTCGCGTACTTCCACCTCGCCCAGTACCGTTTCCTTCTCCTCGGGCGAGAGCATGCCCTCCAACGCCGATCTCACATCTTCCACCGCTTCGTAAATTACGCGATATGTTCTGATGTCCACCTTTTCCCGTTCAGCTGCAGACCGTGCGTTGGCGTCGGGCCTCACGTGGAATCCCACCACTATGGCACCGGACGCCTTGGCCAAAAGCACGTCACCCTCGGTAATCGCGCCCACGCCGCGGTGAACGATTTCGACCGCCACCTCGTCGGTGGACAACTGTGCGAATGCGTCCGCAAGCGCCTCTGCGGGACCACCCTGATCCGCCTTGATTATGATCTTCAGTGCTTCCGCCTGACCGGATTCTATCTGTTTCGACAGATCCTCGAGCGAGACAGCACGCGAGGTTCGCCGGTGCTCCGCCTCGCGATCCAGTCTCTGACGCTTCTGCGCAATCTCTCTGGCTTCTACCGCCTCTCGAACCGCCGAGAACGTGTCCCCCGCATGCGGCACACCGCTGAAACCGAGCACCTGTACCGGCAAAGACGGGCCCGCTTCGTCTACCCGTTTGCCCGTTTCATCGATCATCGCGCGCACCCGGCCGGCGAGATTTCCGCAAATGAAGTTGTCACCGACTCTCAGAGTCCCGTTCTTCACCAGCACGGTCGCCACTGGCCCCTTGCCCGAGTCCAGTGTTCCTTCGATCACGATACCGGTTGCGAGGCGTTTCGGGTTCGCGGCAATGTCGAGCAAGTCGGCCTGCAGCAAGATCTTATCCAGAAGGTCGTCCACGCCCTGGCCGCTCTTCGCCGATACTTCGGCGCACATTGTGTCGCCACCGAATTCTTCGAGTAAGACCTCATGCTTTAGAAGGTCCTGCCGGACGCGGCCTGGATCGACCCCGGGTAGGTCGATCTTGTTGATTGCCACAACCATGGGGACCCCGGCGCTCTTCGCATGGCTGATTGCCTCCACGGTCTGAGGCATGACACGGTCGTCCGCCGCAACTACCAGAACCACGATATCGGTCACCTGTGCACCGCGAGCTCGCATGGCGGTGAAAGCCTCGTGTCCCGGCGTGTCGAGGAAGGTGATCATCTTTCCACCCGGCAAGTCGAGGTGGTGGGCTCCAATGTGCTGCGTGATTCCGCCGGCCTCGCCGCCTATGACGTTAGTCTTTCTCATGAAATCGAGCAGCGAAGTCTTTCCGTGATCCACATGCCCCATGACCGTGACGACGGGAGAGCGGGGCTCAAGGTCTTCCTCCTGGTCCTCAGCAGACTCCAAGACTGCGGCGGGAGCGTATTCTTCGTCACGCATCGCGTTGTATCCGAACTCACCCGCTATCAAGTCGATCTGATCAAAATCGAGCCTCTGGTTGACCGTTACCATCAAGCCCAATTCCTTGAAGCAGAACGTGACAATCTCGGTAGGGCTCACATCCAACATCGACGCGAGCTCGGTCACCGTGATGAACTCGTTGACGCGGATTGTCGTACGATCACGTTCCTTCTCTTCCGCGATGCGTTGCTGCTCCGCTTCACGCAAGCTTGCGGCATCCATGCGGCGCTTGCTCGTGCGTTTGGGTGCCCCCTTCATCGAAGCAAGCGTCCGGCTGATATTGGCCTGCACCGCATCCTTGTCTACCTGACTGCGCTTGCTACGCTTGCGCCGTTTTCTGTCTCGGCGGCGTTCTTCCGCGACCTCGCCGGGCGTTGCAGAGGCAACTGGCCGCGGTCCCGTCGATGCCGCCGCGGGTCGTTGCTTTTGAGGTGGTGGTTCCGGGGTCGGCACACGAGGCACTGGCTTGGGAATCACAGGAGCCGCGGGTTTCTCGACGTCCTCCGTCGTGGCAGGTTCCTCAGCCGCAGTCTCTGCACGCCTCACCTCTTCCTCTTCTGCGGCAGGCAGTGATGGCTCTTCGGCCATTTCGACGCCTTCCTCCTCCTCCTCCTCCTCCTCCTCCTCTACTGCACGGAACTCAACACCGGCCTCCTCTTCCTCCTCCGCCTCTGTTACATCAGCCATTCGCGCCGGCTCGGTCTCCTCCGGTACCGCCGCAGGCTTCGCCTCGGCAGCCTCTGCCGCAAACCCTTCTGCTGCCTCCTCTTCCGGTGCTCCGGCACCCTCCACAACATCTGCCTTCCCGGCCTCCACCCCCTCCACGTCCGTCGTTTCTAGCGTGCCGAGTTCATCTTTCGCTTCCACCTCTTGCTCCTGCGCCGCTTCGACCGAGCTGAGCACCTCAGCCTCAATCGGTTCCTCAGGAGCCTGGGCAGCAGAAAGTTCTGTCGGGGTGTCGCCCCGCACCAGTGGTTCGGCCTCCTCCACAGGTACAGACTCGCGTCCCTCGTCCGCAGCATCCGGCGCCAGCGTTGGCGTTGGCGTCCCTTCGGCTGCCTCACGGGCGGCGATCTCGGCCGCTGAGCGGCGGCGGCGCACCGGGCGCTTTGCCGAAGCCGGCGCTTCCGCCTCTTCCGCAGCTTTCTTAGGACTGCGACGGCGGGTCTTCTTCTTTTCCGGCACCGCGGCTCGCCGCTTCTCGCGTTCCCACCGAGCCCTGACCAGGGCCACCTGATCAGCTGCCAAGCTGGACAAATGGCTGCGCACGTGAATGCCCATATCGGCGAGAAGCGAGATCAGCTGTCCGCTTTCAATTCCAAATTCCGCTGCAAGATCGTGGATCCGAGTCTTGCCCACTAAATCCTCCTAGTCGCTCTCTGCTCGCTCGAACGACACATTTCAATGGACAGATGGGGATCGAGCAACCCCACTGCCTGAACCTCTTCCCGGCCCAATTTGCGCCCTAATTCAGCCGAGCCAGGCCCTTCCAGTATCGTCACTCCCCTACCCCTCGCCAACCGCGCCACTTTTTGCTCCGTGCGGTCTCCGCGGTCGCTGGCCAATACGACCAGCCGGACAGTACCGGTCTTCAGTCCCTCGCGCACTCTGGACGTGCCCACCAACACCGATCCCGCTCGTGCGCCAAGCCCGATCAATCGCAAATCCCGTTCGTTCATTCGGCCGGTTGCTGGACCTCCATGGTGTCGCCGCCGGTCTCTGTATCGTCGTCTCCTCGTCCACTTTCGCTTTCGCTTTCGCTTTCGCTTTCGCTGACGTCAACGGCATCGTCAGATTCCTCGGTCAATTCCGATAGAAATGCCAGCAACATATCGGCGTGTTCCCGGGTAATGCCATCGATCTTCAAGACGTCGTCCATCTCGAGATCGAGTATGTCCCGGAGCGTCTTCATTCCCGCACCTTCCAAAAGTTCTACAACATCCGAAGGAATGCCCTTGAGTTCTTCCAACATCACGTCCACAACCAGCGCCTCATCCGGTGGCACAGTGGAAAACAACGGCCCCTCACCTCCGCGTTCCAGCCATTCGCGGCTCGAATAGAGGTCGATCTTCCAGCCGGTCAGCTCCGACGCCAATCTCACATTCTGCCCGTTGCGTCCTATTGCAAGCGAAAGTTGATCTTCGTCCACAACCGCTTGGATCGTCTGGTTCTCGGAATCCGAGAAGACGCGCGAAACGCGCGCGGGCGCCAACGCGAGTTTCACGAATCGTTCCGGATCAGGGGACCAGGGCACGATGTCGATGCGCTCGCCACCCAATTCGTTAACCACCGCCTGCACACGGTTTCCTTTGAGTCCGACACAGGCGCCGACCGGATCGACCCCATCGTCACGGCTCACTACCGCGATCTTTGTGCGGCCACCTACCTCTCGAGCCGCTTCCTTGATTTCGACTATTCCCTGCTGGATCTCCGGTACTTCGATCTGGAACAACGCTATCACGAATGCTGGGTCAGCACGAGAGAGAATCAACCTCGGGCCTCTTGGCGTTTCCTCGAGACGCTTGAGCACCGCCCTGATCGTGTCACCCTGATGGAAACGCTCACGCGGATTCTGCTCACGGTACGGGATGATCGCTTCGGCTTCACGAAAACGACTCACCAGTACAACTAACCGACCGCGTTCGATCTGTTGGATCTCACCGGACACCAACTCGCCGACCTTCTCCCCGAATTCCCCCCGGATGCGTGTCCGCTCACCTTCCCGCACGCGCTGGATAATGCGCTGTTTGGCAGCCTGAGCGGCATTACGTCCCAGACTCTCAAACGGGATTTCTTCCTCGAGAATGTCGCCTACCTCAAATTCGGGATCCTCATATTTTGCTTCCTCTAACGAAACCTGAGATGCGGGATCCTCCACCTGTTCAACAACGCTCTTGAGAAGCGTTACCGTGATCGCACCCTTCAAATCGTCGATCTCGATTTCCTCTCTCACCGAAGGCCCATACCTCCTCGAGAGCGCCGCGTGTATCCCGTCACGGAGAAGATCGAGCAGCTCCGACCTGTTGAGCTGCTTAATGTTTGCCACCTCCTGGAGTGCCGCCAGAAGTTGGGCGGAACTCGTCATTGGCTCTCCTTGCTAACGGTCCTTGTCAGCGACCGGTCTAAATTCGACCAATCCACCACCAATGTGGCGTCTCTCACTTCATTCAACGGTATGGCCCGCTCAACACCGTCCTCGGCAAACCGAAGTACAACCGTGCCCTCGTCGGGAACCCTCACGATCGTTGCCCTGGCGTGGCGCCGCCCCGAAACCCTGACCCGGACGTCACTCCCAACAAAACGCTCCCAATGTTTGGGGAACCTTATCGGCCGTTCGATCCCGGGAGAAGAAACTTCCAGCACATATCTTTCACCCAGAATGCCCGAATCGTCGAACCACCCCTCGAGGGCACGGCTGACGCTGGCACAGTCATCGGCCGTAATTCCGTTTTCAGGACCAGAGTCTTCTATGTCTACCCTCACCTGGAGCACAGTACGCCCTCGCGACACTCGGCTTCTCAAATCCACTAGCTCGAAGCCAAGTCCCGCCACTCGCATGCCGACCGCATTGACAAGGTCGTCAGGCGCACATTTCATCTCATTCGCCCCAATAAAAAAGCGGGCCCACTACGCCCGCGCCTCAGCCATGGTAATATACCGTACGCCTCGGAGTGGTCAACCCAATGGCACGCCTAGATATGCGGCCATTCTGCCTGCCCTTTCTCCCAGCGATCGGTGGGAGTGAAACAGGCCTGCATCGTGGACGGTACACCAACTGCTCGCACTCACCATCTCGAGTCCCAGCGATTTCCCCTGTTGAACCAGTACCTCACGCAGGTCGAGCGTCCCCCTCTCATCGGTCTTCATGCCGCTCACTGACTCGAATACCTCGGGACCGACCTCGTAGCAATCACCACAAATGCTCACACCACAATGCATTAGAATCTCGGAACGTCTGGTGACACCCAGTGATTCCAGGCGCCGCACTCCCGACTCCAGTATACCGGCTGCAGTTCCCCTCCACCCGGCATGCAAAAGACCTATGGTCATTGTTTCAGGATGCAACAAGTAAACCGGCACGCAGTCGGCTACCAACACGCTCAGCAGCAAACCGGCCGAGTTGGTGACGTGACCATCAACACCCCATTTGACGAGTAGTCCCCGCTCCAGGCCTGCGCATACCTCCACATTGGTGCCGTGGTATTGGTGGCCCACTACGGCTTGGCGGAAATTCGGCTCGAACGACTTCATGAAGACCTGCCATCGCCGCAAGACTTCGCCTGAGCAGTCACCACCCCAGAGAGCAAGGTCGAACCCGCCGTCCGAGCCTGTTATGCCGGCAATCACGCCGTATTCCTCTCGCCACTCCTCAATATCGAGTCTCGGCAACTCGATGCCGGTGGAACGACGCTCGAGGGGGGGGGGATCACGGCCCTTCACGCGACACCCTATCCGCTAACTCGCTCGATCTGAGCCCCAAGAGCGCGCAGTCGTGAATCGATTTCCTGGTAGCCCCGATCTATCTGCCCGACGTTGTGAATCACGCTGTCACCCTCCGCGGCGAGTGCAGCCAAGAGCATGGCCATTCCCGCTCGAATGTCGGGGCTCTCCACTACACCACCTCTGAGACGAGAGGGGCCTGAAATGACGACGCGGTGCGGATCGCACAGCACCAGCCTGGCACCGAGGCCGACCAGCTTGTCAACGAAGAACAACCGCGACTCGAACATCTTTTCGAAAATCAACACCATGCCTTCGCATTGTGTAGCCACGACCACGGCTATCGAGGTCAGATCTGGCGGGAATGCTGGCCAGGGTCCATCCTCGATCTTCGGCACATGGCCGCCTGAATCCGGGCGAACGCGCCGCTCCTGTGAAGGCCGGATCAGCAACCGGTCGTTGTCGAGAGAAGGACTAACACCGAGCCGATTGAACGTCATTATGATGTTGCGGAGGTCTTCCGACCTGACCCCTTCGATCTGAAGTTCACCGTTTGTGACTGCCGCTAGGCCGATGAAGCTGCCGACCTCCACATGGTCCGGGCCCACCTCCAACCGCGCTCCGCGAAGACTCTGCACACCTTCCACTGTCAGTGTACCGGTTCCGATGCCCTCGATTACTGCACCCATAGACGAAAGCGCTCTGGCAAGATCCTGAACGTGTGGTTCGGTCGCGGCGTTTCGCAACACCGTTCGACCTCGAGCCATACATGCTGCCATCAGAGCGTTCTCAGTGCCCGTGACGCTTGGCTCGTCCAAGAACACGTCTGCACCTTGCAACCCCTTGGTCTCGAGCCTGAAGTCCCCTCCAATGGTCACATCCGCACCCAGAGCATCCAATGCCTGAAAATGTGTGTCGAGACGGCGTCGCCCGATCACATCGCCTCCCGGGGGCGGAAGTATCACATGACCGAATCTGGCCAAGAGCGGCCCTGCGAGGAGGATGGAGGCCCGAATCTGGGCACACAGCGCCGGATCCAAACGTGCGTCTTCCAAGCCCGTCGGATCGACAGTTACAGTGTCTGACGCAGTCCAGGCCACTGACGCACCGAGAAACGAGAGCAGGTCCAGAAATGCCAAGACATCGCTGATGCGAGGAACGTTCACGATCTCACAGGGACCATCAGCCAGGATAGAAGCGGCCAGCATGGGCAACGCAGCGTTCTTGTTGCCTGACGGCTTCACCACGCCTCTCACTGGTCTTCCACCAGTGACATGGAAACTCTGTCGAACTGTGCTCATAGTGCGGCAAACCATATGGCGCATCTACGCAATGCGCAAGCTGATTCGCTTGACAGCGCGTCAGAGGTGACGAATGTTGCTTGGTACAGCGTTCCAGAACCGCATTCTTTATTTTGCACAAGTCACGAACTAAAGCATGGAACTTTTGGTGTTGGTGATAGATCGTGGTGAGAGGCTCGACTCGATTCTGGCGGGGTTCTTGGAGATCGGCGTCACCGGTGCGACGGTGATCGAGAGTCGAGGTATGGCACGCCAGCTCTCGGAGGATTCCGATGCCACACCCGTGTTTTCGGGACTGCGAGAATTGCTTGCACGCTCTCGTCCTCAAAACAGCATCGTGTTCTCCGTGATCGAGGCGCGGGAGAAACTCGAGGCTGCCATCGAGATGATTCGGGACAAATGCGGCGACCTGAATGATCCTGGCACCGGTATCTTGTTTACGGTGCCGGTAAATCGAGCCATTGGTCTGGCTTCGGAATTGGGGTCCGACTGATCACAACAACCTGACCAACGCTATCGTCCGGCGGATACGAATCGCGGGTGAGTATCGTCGTCTCGGGTTCTCGGAAGGAGAGTTAGTCATATGGGATGGGCTGAGACTGTAACGGCTTTGTCGACCGCTTTCATAGCGGTGTTTCTTGGCGCTGCGTGTGTCGCATTGCTGCTCCTGCTTCGAAATCTTCGGGTGTTGCTGACCGATCTGAGCAATTTGACAAAGACTCTGGAACGGGATGGTAAGCCGGCCATCGAGTCGCTCCGCTCACTGGTGGGCGATGCTTCGGGAGTCCTGAGCACCGTCAAAACAGAGGTCGACGGTCTTGCGGAGACATCGAGTGTGATCCGCAAGAGAACCGAGCGCGTCGCCGCTTCTCTCGACGACAGGCTGAGGGACATCGAAGCATTAGCGGATGTGATTCAGGAGGAGGTCGAAGACACCGCTCTGGATATTGCAGCCGCGCTGCGGACCACGAGGCGAGGCGGCAAGTTGCTGAAACGTATGCAGCGAGCACTCATGCGTCGCGGACGGAGGCGGGGGAAGTAGGTGTCTAGAAGCCGCTTCGTGGCGGCACCCTTGATCGCGATCGTGCTACTGGTTGCCTTACCGTCAGGTGCCGCTGCGTGGACTCCGGGCACTCATATATTCATCGCAGACACGGTCCTGGCCAACCTCATGCAGCTGCCATCGCTGGTGGCGGATCTGATTCGGGCGTTCCCCTATGACTATTTGTACGGAAACATAGCGGCAGATACCTCGATAGCTAAAAAGTACGCGCCGGTGGGACGACACTGCCATTCCTGGACAGTGGCGAAGGAGATCCACGATTCAGCCGACAGCGAACGACTGCGATCATTCGCACTGGGATACATGTCCCACCTGGCGGCGGACGTTGTGGCTCACAACTTCTTCGTTCCCCGCCAACTGGTTGTTACCTCCAGAACCATTGCCTTGGGACATTCCTATTGGGAGAGCCGTTTCGAGGCGCACCTTGGAGAATCCTACTCAACTGCAGCTATGGACGTGGTCAGGATGGACAATTCCAGTGCCAACGCTCACCTGGATCGGATTCTCGCACCGACCATCTTCTCCGTGCGTACCGGCCGCCGTCTATTTCGGGGCATGGTTGGAGTGATCGAGACGCAGAGTTGGCACCACGCGTTCCGGGTCCTGGCCGGAACTAGCCGTTGGGATCTGGAAGACCAGGTAGTCGAACGCCACATGGCCGCCGCTTTCCAGCTTGTGATGGAGGTTTTGTCTGACCGGGATGGTATTGCCAAGCGGCTGGATCCATCTGGAGAATCCTCACTTCACCTGGCAAAGAAGACACGTCTCGATGCAATGCGCAATCGTATACCCAGTAATCAAAGATCGCTCAAGAGGATCGCGGAGGAGAGCTTCGGCCTTCCTGACTGGAAAGTACCGTTCTGGGATATCTCTCAGGCTCGGCGCCCTCGCCTCGAGGAAGGGTTCGGTTCTGAAGGACCCAGCGTTTTGCGGAAGCTGCGGGCGTTCGCGCAGAATGAGTAAGTACCGCTGAATCAGGCAGATTCGAAGTCGCGCTCTAACCCTGCGTAAGCCGCAAGCAGCTTCTTCGTACCGGCTTCATCGTCATCGAAGCAGATGACAACCTTGAGGTCGCGGCCATGCCCAGACAACTCCTTAATGGTCCCCGCCCCAAAGCGTCTGTGCCACACCCGTTCACCCTTTACGTATCGAGGCATGTCCTGGGATGTCTCCTCCGGCTCGAATTCACCGAACCGGATCCATGTTGAAGGCTTGGATCTCTTGTTGTAGAACTCACCTCCAAACATCCCACTGGAGCGCCTTTCTTCGATCACACCAGGTGGAAGGGCCTCCAGGAAGTGCGAGCGCCTGCCAGGCATCAGTTGACCGCCGCGGCGTCTCGTTCGGGCCCAAGTCAGGTAAGTGCGATCCTGGGCACGAGTGATCGCAACGTAGGCGAGGCGGCGTTCCTCTTCTCCGCCCTGTTCGGTTTCCAAAGCACGGCCGAGTGGAAACAGGCCCTCCTCGAGACCCGCAACAACCACTATGGGCCATTCCAGCCCCTTTGCGGTGTGTACCGTCATGAGGTTCACACCCTCGGGATCGCCTCCGAAGTTGTCACTGGGGCCTATCAGTGCTGCGTTTGCCAGGAACAACTCCAATGGGGTTTCCGGATCCTCGGTTTCGGACTCCTCTGACCATTCCGCAGCGCCAGCGACCAGTTCCCGGACGTTTTCCAGACGCTCGACACCCTCGAGCCCCTGAGCGGTGAGATACGACTCGTAGTCGATCGACTCGATAACAGAATCCAGAACCTCTACCGGAGGCATTTGCGCCAGCTGCGGGCGCAAGTTCTCGAACATGCTTGCGAATTCCGTCAGCGCAGCCTTAGCGTGGGGCCGGAGATCGACCACACGGTCAGCGATGGCGGCCGTTTCCAGAAGCGATTTCGACCAGTTGACGGCGGCTTCTTCCAGTACCGCCAGAGTCGACGGCCCTATGCCTCGTTTCGGGACCTTGACTGCTCGCAAGAATGCATCGTTGTCGGCAGGGTTTACCAGGAGGCGAAGATAGGCAATGAGATCTTTGACCTCGCGTCGTTGATAGAAGCTGGCTGCCCCAAAAATCCGGTACGGTACGCTGGCGCGCCGGAAAGCTTCCTCAACAGCGCGCGACTGCGCGTTGGTGCGGTACAGAACGGCCATGTCCCGATAGCGGTAGCTGTCGCTGGCGTTTCGCTCACGCAACTCGCGTACGATCCACTCTGCCTCGTCGCGCTCGTTCACCGATGTGGTCACGATCACCGGATCACCGCCGATACGCGACGTGAATAGAGTCTTCCCGAGCCTCTGCCGGTTCTCTTCGATGACTCCGTTGGCCGCATCCAGTATCGCTTGAGTCGATCTGTAGTTCTCTTCCAAACGGACAACGGTCGTGTCTGGGAAGTCGGCCTGGAAGTCGAGCATATTGCGCACGTCGGCGCCGCGCCAGGAATAGATGGACTGATCGTCGTCACCCACCACGCAGATATCGCGGTGGCTCTCACTGAGGTTTTTCACGAACAGGTATTGGGCCCTATTGGTATCCTGGAACTCGTCAACTAGTACGGCGTCGAAACGACGCCCGTAGTATTCGCGGCGGTCCGGGTAGCCATCGAATACCGCTAGCGGGTGCAGCAGCAGATCGTCGAAATCCATCGCATTGGAAGCCCTGAGCGCAACTGTGAGCTCCTGGTAGACGGCAGCTGCTACGCGTGCAACTCGGTCTTCTGCATTTCCCGCGAGTTCGTCAGCCGGTACCATGCGGTTCTTGGCGGCGGATATTATGGACAGGATCTTCCGGGGAGCGAAAGTGCGATGCGAATGACCGAGCTTCTCCAACAGTCGCTTGATGAGCGCCATCCTGTCGCCTTCGTCGTAGATCGTGAACTGTGAGGTGAAACCCAGTAGCGGCGCTTCCCGTCTCAGCAGGCGGGCACAAACGGAGTGAAATGTCCCGATCCAGAGACCGGCCGGATCGCGGCCCAGCATATTCGCTACGCGCTCCCGCATTTGGCCAGCTGCGCGATTCGTGAATGTGACGGCCAGGATCCGGTGCGGAGGTACGTTACGACGTTCGACCAGATGAGCAATTCTACTCGTCAGGACTCGAGTCTTGCCTGAACCTGCACCAGCCAGAACCAGCAATGGGCCGCCGCTGTACTCGACGGCGTCGCGCTGAGCGGCGTTCAATATCAGTTCACTCACTGAGATTCACATCTCCTGCCGACGGAACCGTCGCTATAAACTTGGCCCCACGATCCGTGGAGGCGAGTTCCAGCCGCCCTCCATGAACTTCCTCGACTATCCGCCGGGCCAGTGCCAAACCGATTCCCCACCCACCCGATTTCGTCGACACTCCCGGCTCGAATAGTCTGTCGCGAACCTGTATCGGCACTCCGGGTCCGTCGTCCTTGACGATTATCCGCGCCCTGTTTGACTCAGCTTCCACGATGACCCACACATTACCGCCTCTGCCACTCAGCGCATCGACGGAATTGCGGACCAGAGCTTCGAGCGCCCACTCGATCAGCACCGGGTCGGCATTCACAGTTGGTCCTGATTCGGGTGCCTCGACGCTCAAACGGATTCTGTTGACGTGCCTCGGAAGACGGGGCTCGAAGTAGGCGGCCACTCGTTCCGCGAGCACCCCTAACCCAACTCTGTCCACACGGGCCGGCCGGCCGATTCTCTCGAATCGTTTGGCGACACGACGCAAGCGCTCCAGGTCCGCCGTGAGGTGCGCCGCAATCTCATGAGCCTTTTCGTCGGAGAGATCTGTCAATCTGTCGACCCAAGCGTCCGCGCTCATCAGGGGAGTGCCCAGCTGATGCGCTGACTCTCGAGCCATCGCCACCCAGAGGCGGTCGCGGTGACGGTCCACCGAAGTCCGATACGCCCAAATCCCAACAACTATGGCTGTGAGCAGGACGCCGATCTGCAAGTAGCCGAGGATCGTGAACCGGCGTGTCACCGGCAACTGGCCGAAGTGAATTGCGTATTCTGCCTTGCGCAGAGGAGGGTGCCGTCGATCGAGTTCCTCGACGTACTCCCGAAGCTGCGGTGTGTCTTCGATGTATGACGACGGTGCCACACCTCCGGATCTGAAGGATTCGGGGAGATTGGCGGCGTAGTACGTCTCACCGGCCGGGCCTGTCAGCACGATAGGAATGCCGGTCTGTGTGATGATCTCGGCCAACTCAAAGATCGCCGCTCCCTCGTTACCGGGATCGTTCAGTGCTGAGATTATCTCTCCGTAGATCTGAGCGGTCTCGCGCGCCTGCCTCTGCAGATGCGTGGCGACGTCCCATGCTTGCCAGATGGAGAGTGCTCCAAAGACAGCCGCCAAGGATAGCGCGAAAACCTTGCCCTGCCCTTTGAGCGCTCTTCTGACCCTACGCGGCACCATCTGGCTACAGCCGGTCGGTCCCTAGGTACGGTACGAGCGCCGCCGGTACCGAAACCGAGCCATCCGTACGCTGATTGTTTTCGAGGAGCGGAATGATAGTCCGAGGCAAAGCAAGCGCCGATCCGTTCAAGGTATGCAAGAAATCTGGCTTCGCGTGCCGTTCTGGTCTGTACCGAATGTTTGCACGCCGTGCCTGAAAATCGGTGAAAGTGCTAACGCTGGATACTTCGAGCCACTTACCCACACCGGCGGCCCACACTTCTATGTCGTAGGTTTTGGCACTGGCAAAACCAATGTCTCCAGCGGCCAGAAGGATGACTCGATACGGCAGCTCCAAGAGTTGCAGGATTCTCTCGGCATGCCCGAGGAGCAATTCGAGCTGGGCGGGGGAGTCCTCGGGTCGGCAAAGACGTACCAATTCCACTTTGTCGAACTGGTGCACGCGAATGATTCCCCGTGTATCCGCCCCGTGTGCACCTGCTTCGCGCCTAAAGCACGGAGTATAAGCGACAAACGCTCGAGGTAGCATATCTGCCGAGAGTATCTCGTTCCGGTGAAGATTCGTGACCGGGACCTCAGCTGTCGGCACCAAGTAGAGGCCGTCGCTGGTTACGTACATGTTTTCTTCGAGATCCGGCAACTGGCCCGTGCCGAGCGCGGAGTCCTCGTTTACCAGAAAGGGCGGAGCGATCTCGACGTAGCCGTGCTCTCTAACGTGCACATCCAACATCATGTTGATGAGAGCCCGCCCCAACCTCGCCCCCATACCGACGAAGAGGGGAAACCCGCTACCAGTCACCGAGGCACCTCTCGGTAGATCGATGATTCCCAGGTCCTCACCGACTTCCCAGTGCGGTTTGGCTGCAGAGCCTGGAGTCTCGGGAACTCCCCAACCCCTGACAATTTCGAAGTCTTCGGCACCGCCGTCAGGGAGATCTTCGAGCGGACAATTGGGAATCTGTAGTGCAGACTGCCGCAACTCCTGGTCGACAGAACGCACTTCCTGATCAATGCGCTTGATCTCCGCGCTGAGTTCACGGAGTTCGGCGAGCAGAGCCGAAGCATCCGCCTTTTCCTTCTTGAGTCTGGCTACCTCCTCGGAGGACCTGTTACGATCCGCCTTGAGCCTTTCGACCTTGGCGAGGAACTCCCGGCGAGTCTCGTCAAGCTGCAGCAAGCGTTCCAGGTCCGCGCCGATGGAAGGATCACGACGAACCAGAGCCGCCCGCACGACGTCAGGCGACTCGCGTAGTCTCTTTATGTTGATCATTGGTCAGGAAGAGGGGAATCCGGGCTCCAGCCCCCGATACCCGCAGTTCACGTTTACGAGGGCCTCGACAGTCGCCGTCTTTTCCTGCGGGTCCAACGCTACAATATGGAATTTGCCGTAGCGGGGCAACGCTCCGAGATACAGACAGAAACCGGCCGTGTTGCGCGACCGCCCTATGAAGACGTCTCCTACCGACACGGTCAGGACCGAGTCAACCACATAGTCTTCGTGAGGTGCTCTCTCGATCGCATCGAATGTCTTGTCGCTGAATTGCAGGCCCGGCTCAGCCGGCAAGCCCAGGGCGCCCGCTGGATAGATCTTCGCGACTCCGGAAAGGTCGATGTCAAAGGCAAAATCGAAGACGTCGCCTCTGTCAGTCCTCGAAGGCAAGCCGTCGGCAATGCTGTAGGCGCTCGGGGCGGATATCGCCGTACCGCGTAATGCGTACAGGGTGACCGTATCCACCGTATTGGCCACGGTTGCCGGTGGCAGACCATAAGTGTCCGAGCATGCAGTCGCTGTCACCAACAAGCCCAGCGCCGCGAGCAACCCAATGCAGCTCTTGGAGATACGTATTATCATAGTCGGCTGAAGATTAGCCGCCCCCAGAATATCGGTCAACCCAAACGTCCGCTTGACTTCCCTCGATGCCCTACCTAGCTTGGCGCGCATGCCAAACATCCGCGACGTGGTGCAGGCGTTGGGCGAGCGTGAGGGCGTTGATGCGGTCATCTTGCTTGGTCGCGACGGCCTCACGATTGATAGTATCGTTTCCGAAGACCTCGACTCCGACAGCGTTTCGGCCTTGGTCCCCTCGGTAATTGACGGTTGCAATCGAGTCGGAACCGAGTCGGGTCGTGATCTGTTCACTACGGGTGTCATTGAATACACCGGTGGAATTGCCATAGTTGCACAGATCACACATGAGACGCTGCTTGCGGTCTTAGTCAAACCGGGAACCAACGTGGGCGGCCTTCTCTACGACTTGAGAAGGCACCGCCCGGCCATCGCCGAGCTGCTCTGAGAAGCTGCGAGGCTCGAATGAGTCCTTCTGCCCTTTCGATGTGCCACATTATGGGTGCATCGGCCCGCGCATGAGGGACGAAGTATTTCTTACCCGAAAAGCAGGCTTGGAGCAATCATTTGATGAGTAGTTGGGCCGCAATCCTCGCCGGAGGGTCTGGTACACGGTTCTGGCCGTTGTCGACTCCGTCGAAACCCAAGCAGATGCTGAGCCTCTCAGGCAACGAATCGCTGCTCGTTTCCACCGTTGAACGCCTGGAAGGACTAATCCCTCCCGAACAAGTGCTGATACTCACGGGGCAGTCCCTTGTCGACGAGACTCGCCGGCTGATTCCGCACCTTCCCGACGAGAACATCCTCGCAGAACCTCGCGCCGCATCGACGGCACCAGCGCTTGTTTGGGCCACCCACACTGCCAGGAGCCGTGATCCGTCGGCAGCTGTATTGTCCCTACATGCCGACTGGCATGTCGGTGACGATGCCCTATTCAGAGAAACGGCGTCACGAGCCATGGACTTAGCCGTGTCGTTCGATATGTTGGTAACCGTAGGAATAGTGCCCACCAGGCCTGACACGGGATATGGGTACATTCAACCCGGCGAATCCCTGACCGAAGCGGGAAGTCGGGTCCAGAGGTTCGTCGAAAAGCCCGATGCCGAAAGCGCGCGCCAATTGATCGAGCGTGGCGCTCTATGGAATAGCGGCTTGTTCGCGTGGACGGCCGAGCGATTCTTGGCCGAGACGGCTGCTCATGCCCCGGAGGTCGCGCCATATGTCGGACTGCTCGATCGAGGCGACGTAGTCGGGTTCTTCGAGCATGTCACACCGATTGCCGTCGACCTGTCGCACTTCGAGCGTAGTAGGAGGGTCGCCTGCATCCCCGGCCGGTTTCCATGGGACGATGTCGGCACGTGGGCTGCGTTGAGTCGGGTGCGCTCGACGGACGAAGCCGACAACGTTCTCGTGGGCAAGACCTTTGCACGCGAAGCAGCCGGTAACGTCGTTTGGGCTGAGGATGGTGCTATCGTAGTCGACGGCGTTTCGGATCTTGTTGTCGTCCAGGCGAATGGTACGACGCTCGTCACGACCAAGAGTCGCTGCGCCTCACTCAAAGAACTCTTGAATGCACTCCCATCCGGGATACGGAGCCTTGCTTGATGCCAGACCTCTTCTTGCTTGAACCTGAACCCGCTCCTGCGTGGTTCCCATTCGGGTATTGCCGTCCAGTCTGTGAACTCCGAGCTGGTATTTGGTTGATACGTGAACGCTGGGAGGCAGTGGCGGGTGGTGAATCACGCGCGATCTTTGGGCCACAGCACCTTCACGGATTTGTGGAAGACAACGTTCCAGAGGTGAGGCCGCTGGCCAAGGTTTCCGGTCCCGCAGTAATCGCTCGCTCCGATTTCGCGCCTGCCGGGGACGACGTCGACCTGCCCAGTGAGCCAGTCAGGTTGATGAACGATCAAACAACAGTCGGCTGGGCGATACCTGAGGGATCTTCGTGGGAACAAGAAGGGGAACCCGACTGGCCCACGGTCGAGGTCGAGGGTGTGGTCCTCCACGGAGCATACGACCTGCTGACCGCGCTGGAGCATCTGCTGGCACCTGACACGATGGACTTCACGCAGGAAGCAGGAGACGAGTTGCCGGCGGGGAGTATGGTCATTGGCGATCCCGGCGACGTGGTGATTCTGGGGGCATTCGTGGAGCCGGGGGTGACGTTCGATGCACGACGAGGCGTCGTCGTCATCGAACAGAGCGCGTACGTGAAGGCAGGTACACGCCTCGAGGGTCCGGTCTACGTTGGACCGGGAACGGAAGTGTTGGGTGGAAGCATCCACGCCTCAGCGATCGGCCCGCGCTGCAAGGTGCGCGGCGAAATCTCCGATTCGGCGTTCCTCGGATACGGCAACAAGGCCCACGACGGTTTCCTCGGCCATTCCATCGTGGGCCGATGGGTTAACCTTGGCGCCGGAACCACCACCTCGAACCTGAAAAACACATACGGCGAGATCCGCCTCGAAGCGGGTGGAGACCAGATAGAAACCGGACGGCAGTTCGTCGGTACCCTATTCGGTGATCACGCCAAGACGGCCATCGGGACCATGCTCGGCACCGGCGCGACAGTAGGAGTAGGTGCCAACGTGTTCGGGTACACGTCCGCGCCGAAACACGTGCCCAACTTCGCGTGGGGAGAAGGCAACACCAGAATGCAACGGGATGGATTCATCAAGGTGGCGGAACGAGTCATGCCTCGCAGACAGGTGGAAGTCACTGACGAGGTCAGATCCATGTTGGAAGCGATCTACGACTACGCGACAACTACATGAAAGTGGCGGTCCTGGGTTCGGGAAGCCGCGGAAACTCCGTGGCCGTCTCTGCCCAAGGTAAGACTCTGTTGATAGACGCAGGATTCGGCCCACGAGCGGTGAAACGCCGCGCGGGCATTGCCGGACTCCGCATCGATTCGTTGGTAGCGATCCTGCTAACGCATGAGCACACGGATCATACCAGCGAAGCTCTGAAATTGGCGAGATCCTTCGACTGCCCGATATACGGTTCTGCCGGCACGCTTGCGGCGCTCGAGCCGAAGCTGGACGGCACCAGAGTACAAGCGATCAGGACACACCGGGCCTACGAGATTCCCCCGTTCGTGGTGACCGCCTGTCTCACGAGTCACGACGCGTCAGAGTCTTTTGCCTTTACCCTGGAATGCCCGGCAAGCGGAGGAGCCAAGCTCGGAGTCGCTTACGATCTGGGACGCGCATCTTCGGCGGTTCGATACCTGCTCAGGAATTGCAACTGTCTCATAGTTGAAGCCAACCACGATGAGACGATGCTGCGCACTGGCCCCTACCCAGCGATGCTGCGCAACCGTATCTCAGGCGTCGGGGGACATCTGTCAAACCGTGAAGCAGGTACCCTCATCGCGGGACTCTGTCACGCGAGGTTGGAAACCGTGATACTCGCTCACCTGAGTGAAAGTAACAACCAGCCGCAGTTGGCCGAGGAAGCGGTCAGGACGGCTATCGCGAATTCTGGCTTCCAGGGGCAGCTATTGGTGGCGCAGCAGAGCCTACCGCTCCCGCATATCGATGTAACCGGGCCCGGGATGGTCGGCGGGGACTCAGGGTAGCTACTCGCTGTTGTCCATATCTCGATCCGTGAGGGTCATCATCTGCGACTCCCTCGAACGGACCATTTCAGCGAACTCGTGTGCCGTGCTCCCGTCGAACTCCGTTCCGGAACGCTCTTCGATGTACGAAAGGACCTTCTCCGAGGGCCAAGCATCGCGATAGGGGCGCTTCGTTCTCAACGCGTCATAGACATCGCACACATGCACCAGTTTGGAGGCCCGGTGGCAATCCCTCTGATACGAAAACCCGGGATAGCCACCTCCGTTCAACATGATGTGGTGCTCATACGCCACTACCGCAGCCATGTCGAGATCAGGTTCTGAGGTTATGATGATGCGCGCTCCCTCGACCGGGTGAGCATTCATTACTGCGCGTTCCTGGGGATCCAGCTTGCCGGCCTTGTTCAGCACTTCGAGTGGAATCCTCACCTTTCCCAGATCGTGCAGCAAACCGGCGGTGCCGAATGCCCTGACATCCTTACCTCCGAGTCCGAGATGTTCTGCCAACGCCATCGTCAGCACGCTCACGTTGAGCGAGTGAGTGGTCGTATATTCGTCGAACTCACGGAGCTGTAACAGTGGGAGGATTGCCTGTTGGTCTCCATGCATGGCCACGGACAGTCCGCGCACGACGGCCTCCGCCTCAATGAGCGGCAGATTCTTTCCGTCAGTAACCTCGCGGTGCAACCAGCGGACGGCATCAGCCTCCTCACCCAATGTCAACGCCATACCGGCAGTCTCGACCTTTCCGCCGTAACCATCTTCTTCACCTCGAATGCCCAGCTCACCCCACTTGATGCCCGACTGGCGCATGAAGCTCAATTCAGTCGTGTCGATACCGCCATACGATAGGCGACCGATAGTTTCCTCAATGAACCGCTCGAGCTCTCCACGCGTAACCTCCGGCGTGAACTCGAGGCGCTGCATCCCTATTCCGGCAAACCGTCCACTCCACTCCCAGTTTCGCAGTTCTCTGAGTGGCGTGTTTCTATAGATGACCTCGTCTTCCAGAAACGAATAAAATGGATGGTTGTCTTCGCTCAGAAGGTCGGACAGCTTCCCGTAGGTCGCGTCGAGTGCGCGTTCCCTGGAAACGTGGCCTTCCGGGTACAGGGACAACGCAGAGAGAGATTGAGCGAAGGCCGACAAAAAATCCACTGCGCTTGACATCTAGTCTCCACTTCCTTTGCCACCAGTCGCCGCATTGACCAGTTCCGGGTCGCGGGCTTGCTTGGCCGCCGCAATGACCTGCATGGCACGATCGTCTTTCTGGTATTTCCGCAGCGCTGCTAGTGCGGCAAGTAGCACTTTGCTCTTCGGGGGCATCTTCAAGCCCAGAAGAGTCTTTCGAGGAGCTGCTATCTGAAGAAGCGCCTCGAGCGCCGAGGGATGACCACACGCTCCCAGGGCATTGACTGCGGCCACCCGAATCTCGTCAGGTATCTTTGACGTCGCCCTCTGAACCAGCAGCGGCACCGCCGCCTTTGGGCATGACTCAATCGCGGCTGCGAGGCCCATGCGAACGGTTCGAGGGTCCGCATCTGCCAGCGCGGCACACACTGCACGGTCGCGCCCCTGGTCCATGCGCAAGCTTATCCTCACGGACTCCCTGCGCACTCGGGCGTCGGAGTTTTGAAGGAACATGGAAGAATCGAATTCGGGTGGCGGTTCCGGCAATTCTCCCAGGATCGCGAGAGCGTTGCGCTGCACGAACCAGCGCGGATCTTCGAGTCGTTTCATCGCGAGCGGCCCAACCGCCGGACCTAACTTCACGATTCTGTCCAGAAGCACTCGCCGCGTCTGCTGAGACTCAGATTCGCCAAGGACATCGAGCATCGGTTCTATGGCTCGCTCGCCCAATCTGGCAAGCATCGAGTCCAGTACCTCAGCGTCGATAGGCTCTGAACCAAGCACCTCATCCAACCTCTTTGGAGAACACAAGTAGTCCCAGATGGCGTTGCTCGTATCGGCCGAGTCAGCCTCGGACAGAGTGTTCACGACCCACCTGATGCTGCCGCCCTGAACGAGTTCTTCAACTGCCCTCTGGACCGGTTCACCAAATGCATCGACCTCCAGTGCCATCTGGAACATGCGCATGGGTTCCGGTCTGAACTTGGCG
Source organism: uncultured Gemmatimonadaceae bacterium (assembly GCA_964580055.1). Classification (GTDB taxonomy): domain Bacteria; phylum Gemmatimonadota; class Gemmatimonadetes; order Gemmatimonadales; family GWC2-71-9; genus JBDGYW01. Next base: position 36,033 of record CAZOJI010000027.1, read on the forward strand.
TCCGGCGATACGGAATACATCGGTCCGGAAGATGCCAGAGACTCCAGAGCTGCACCGTATGCCCCCGGGTTCGGGTCTTTGAGCGACCAACCGCGGATCAACTGTGAGATCTGTTCGCGAGCGGCTCCTTCCGCCGCTGTGCGTCGCTCGCCATGTCCCGTTTCGGCATGGTGCGTGAGTTTTTGCAGCATTCGAAGCAGCGAATGCGAAATGCCTTGTTCGTGAGACTCACTCGCCGCCTGTACCAGCTCCAATACCGCATCCACCGTCATCCCTTCGGCGGCATTGAGCAGGAAGCGGCGGCGTTGTGCCCGGTCACCGCCCATTTCCAAGAGGCGCTCGACCGTTCCCGAACTGAGCGATGATACGAGCTTGGACATACGTTTCTTGAGTGCCGTCGCCTCGCTGCCCTGACTCGTGCGCAGCTCGTCTGCGATCTTCAACAAGTAACCGACGATCACCTGATCGTACGCGGCCTCACTCTCGTGACCGTCGATTGCCCTGGCAACCGCTGCGGGATCGGTCTCGACGTCGTGTTGCTCGCGCACGTCTTCACCCGATTCTTCGGAGGCCATTGCCGCACGTGCCAAACCGATCCACAGCTGAGCCGCTCTGGTTCGGCCCTCCTGATTGCCCTCAGCGTCTTCCTGCTCCTCATCCACCAGTTCGAGGGCATCATATGAAAGCGAGTGCAGCGTGATGTTGGGCCAGGACGAGAGTGTCGACGGCGGCTGCAAACCGATCGGGCGTTCACTCCGGTCCGCTTCCACCGCCAGGATGCTGAGCAGGTCTCCTACCTCGAAGGCATCGGCTCCGCGGCGAAAGGTGATTGCACCCAGTTGGTGGCGATGAAGCCGACCCGCCAGATCCTGCAACACCGGGTTCTTCGGATCGGTTGCGACCCCTTCGATCACCAACTGATCGCGCGCGATACCCAAAGACAGAGAACCATGTTCTGCTAGAAGTGGATCAAGACGTTGAGCCACCCTCTCGCAAGCTGGTCCGAGAGACGGGTGACCGTCCGGATACATAGCGTGCTTGTGCAAAGCGATCGACAGCTCGATCAATACATCCGCTAGATCGCTCGAAAGAGCAGCCCGGCCGGCCGGCCCACCATGCGTTGCGCTGGCCTCTTCAGTCACCTAACTCCATTCCGCTGGGATTGCTTCGGGACGCATCGAGGAAAAGGTAACCCCGGTATCGCTCCGCCGAAACGACGCAGGCCCCACCCTCCTACTCAGGGTGACCGGATCCAAGAGGTCCCCTCCGGAAAGGGTCAGGCTGTCTCCGTTCAGTTCGTAATTGTAACCGACCCACTCTTCACCGAACTGGACCAGAATAGTGTCCGCTTCAACCCGCACACGCACGGTCTCCTCGCCGAAGCTCACTGTCGAGTCGTCGCGGACAACTATCGTCTGCGGCCCTTCCGGCGTATCGGCTTGCCAGACGCCCGTGAGATCCGGCGTTTCTTGCTGCGCCACGAGCGCGACGGGAAGCAGAGCATAGATAACGGCCAATATCTTCATAGGTTCTCTCATCACAATAAGTTAAGGTTCGCCCGAACCAAGCGCCACGCCCTCGCCAACATGAGGGAATCTTGGTCCGAGTGCCGGTAAGGCAGCGCCACAGCGATCCGAACGTTTCGTCAACACAAACTCCCTATGCACTTGTTACAACCAGAAGCGCCTCGAGGTTTCCCCCGAGGCGCCCGGTGTGCTCTGCTCCGTCTCGAAATGTACGGGTTTAATACATTCCACCCATGCCGCCACCAGGGGGCATGGCAGGCGCTGGCGGCTCTTCTTCCTTCCTCTCTACCACAACACACTCTGTAGTGAGCAGTAGTCCAGCCACCGAGGCCGCATTTTGCAGGGCCGTTCGAGTCACCTTGGTTGGGTCAATGACACCCGACTTCACCAGGTCTTCGTACTCCTCGGTCTGCGCATTGTAACCGTAGTTCTTCTGCTTGGACTTGCGCACGTTTTCGATCACGATCGAGCCTTCCACGCCGGCGTTCTCAGCGATGCAGCGCATGGGCTCTTCCAGCGCGCGTGCTACGATATCGGCACCAATCTTCTCCTCAGTGTCATCGAACTCGAGCTTCTTGACAGAAGCCTGGGACCGAATCAGCGCCACTCCGCCACCCGGCACGATGCCTTCCTCAACTGCAGCGCGAGTAGCGTGCAATGCATCCTCGACGCGCGCCTTCTTCTCCTTCATCTCCGTCTCGGTCGCTGCGCCAACATTGATCACTGCAACTCCGCCCGCCAGCTTGGCCAGACGCTCTTGCAGTTTCTCGCGATCATAATCCGACGTGCTCTTCTCGATCGCAGCTCTGATTTCGGCAATCCTGCCCTGAATATCCTTATCAGAACCGGCACCATCGACGATAGTGCTATTGTCCTTGTCGATCACGATCCGTTTGGCGCTCCCGAGGTCGCTCAACACGGCGTTCTCCAGCTTGAAGCCGACTTCCTCGCTGATGACGTTTCCGCCTGTCAGGATGGCGATATCCTGGAGCATCGCCTTGCGACGATCGCCGAAACCAGGTGCCTTGACGGCGCATACCTTGAGCGTGCCACGCAGCTTGTTGACCACGAGCGTAGCCAGTGCCTCACCTTCTACGTCCTCGGCGATTATCAACAGGGGCTTGCCCGTCTGAGCCACCTTCTCCAGAACCGGCAGAAGATCCTTCATGGCGGAAATCTTCTTGTCGTGGATGAGAATGTGAGCGTCCTCGAGGATCGCTTCCATCTTCTCAGGATCCGTCACGAAATAGGGCGACAGATACCCGCGGTCGAACTGCATGCCGTCAACCGTCTCGAGCTCAGTCGCCAAACCCTTGGCTTCCTCCACCGTGATCACGCCGTCTTTTCCGACCTTCTCCATTGCGTCAGCGATGAGATCTCCGATCTCCGGGTCGCTGTTGGCAGAAATCGATGCGACCTGAGCGATCTCAGTCTTGCCGCGCGTCGGCACAGACAGCTTCTCCAGATCCTTGACCACGCAATCCACAGCAGTCTCGATGCCGCGCTTGAGCGCCATTGGATTGACGCCAGCCGTCACGCTCTTCAATCCGTCGCGGTAGATCGCCTGTGCCAGTACTGTAGCCGTCGTCGTACCGTCACCGGCCACATCCGACGTCTTTGTAGCAACTTCCTTCACCATCTGAGCACCCATGTTCTCGAGCGCGTCAGGCAGTTCCACTTCCTTTGCCACCGTCACACCGTCTTTGGTGACGGTAGGCGACCCAAACTTCTTGTCGATTACAACGTTGCGGCCTTTGGGACCAAGGGTCACTCGGACCGCCTCGGCCAACTTGTCAACGCCCTTCTTGAGCGCGGTGCGGGCCTCAACGTCGAAATGCAGTTCTTTTGCATTCGCCATATCAGTATCTCCTTGATTTCGCTCTAGCTCTCGATCAACCGACGACCGCGAGTACGTCCGATTCCTTGACGATCAAGAACTGCTCATCGTCAAGAGTGACCTCTGTGCCGCTGTACTTGCCATACAGGACCTTCTGACCCACCTCGAGTTCCATTGGAACTCGTTCACCTTTCTCCATGCGTCCAACGCCAACGGCCACGATCTCACCCTGCTGGGGTTTCTCTTTGGCTGTGTCTGGGATGTACAAACCGCCGCGCATCTCTTCGGTTTCCTCAAGCGGGCGAACGACAACCCGGTCAGCCAGCGGTTGGATGTTGACCTTGGACTTGGATTTGCTCTTTCCGGCTGGTGCCATGAGCGTTTCCTCCATCACCGTAACATATTGGATTTATTGCACCTGGAAATCGTTAGCACTCAGATAAGGCGAGTGCTAATCGTACGATGGGGGAAAACTAGCCAACCACTCCATATTGTCAAGTCGTGGTACATTAGAGATCGATTCGTGAGGGAATCCCACCGGAATGTGAGCCGCTTTCAGCACTGTCCTGTCCGTCCCTCAGTTGATCACTCTGCGCGCCGACACCCAGCGCTGTTGCCACCACCGCCCGTCACCCTCAGCCGACACGAGGCTGGACAGCTTCACCCCGGAGGAGGCACTGTGTATGAACATTCCGTCGCCCACATATAAGCCCACATGAGTAATCCTCCCACCACCCTCGGAAAAACCGAGGATGTCGCCCGGCCTCAAGTCCGGCACGGAGCGGCCAACTCGAAGTCCCATCCTGGCCTGATCCCGACTCGTTCTCGGTAGCAACAGGCCGTGCTCCCTATAGGCATACTGGATGAGACCGGAACAGTCGAAGCCCGATTCACCATCCCCTCCCCAGCGGTACGGAGTACCCATTACGTCGAGCGCCGTCGCGACCACGGCATCTCTCAGCTCCACCACCTCCCGTGGTGAGTCTCCGTAGTGGGCAGGCGCTGTGGTAGACGGCGTGTCATCCGCTGCCCAAGTTTCTTGGGGACGTACAGCGACGGTTCCATCAGTCCTCCCACCGGACCGCCCAAACCGCAGACTCACGCCTGCCTGCAAGGCTACTCCCCTCGCATCTTCAGGCTGCAGACGCCAAAAACCCCGAGAAGCGCCATCCTCGACACGATACCTGGCCTCGAGACTGAGCGAAAGGAATTTCAACGGCAGCACCGAATACCCCGCCCCCGCACTCCAATGAGCATCGAAATCGCCGCTGGAATGCCTCATTCCCAAACCCACGGCGGCTACCAGGTACGGTCCCGGGCGGTACCTCGACCAACCCAGCGAGAACTCACCTCCACTCGAGAGACTCTGTTCTGGGCCGCCATCTGGGCTCAGGTGAAATACGCCCAATCCGTAGTCGAAGGGGCCCAACAGCCTCTTCTGAAACGCAAAAGAATAGGTCGCCGAGTTTGAGTCGTTCCACCACGCCCCATAACTGAATTCGACTATCGTCTCTTGAGCATCTCCAGGAGACGGAATGGCCACTGACATTGCGGCGGCGAGGGCCAGAATTCTGCTCGGCTTGGCAAGGATCACAGCACGTAAATGCAAACGTAGCAACAAAATAGCAGGCGGTCAACGCGCTCGTTGACAGTGCCCAACACGGAACAGAGCTTGACCTTGGGAGCGACGCACGCTAGCTACCGCTCATGGGCAGAGTGATGGTCACTAGGCGAGTGCACTTCAATGCGGCGCACCGGCTCTTCAATCCAGCTTGGTCGGAACAGCTTAACCTCGAAGTCTTCGGCCGCTGCAGCAACCCCAACTATCACGGGCACAATTACGAGCTCGATGTGACCGTCGAGGGTGAAATCGACCCTGAAACCGGCTACGTGGCCGACATGAGGGTGGTCAAAAGGATAGTCGAGGAACGCGTAGTGAGTTACCTGGACCACAAGAACCTCAATCTGGACCTGCCAGAATTTCAGGAACTCAATCCGACCGCGGAGAACTTGATATTGGCCATCTGGAAACTACTCGACGGACATCTTCCCGGCCGCCTCGCAAGACTGGTTCTATGGGAAACTCCTAGAAGCTGCGTCGAGTACTCCGGAGATTGACGGCCTTTCGACCGCAGAAGCCTCATACGCAGAAGCCTCATA
>CAZOJI010000027.1:41655-64911 GCA_964580055.1 uncultured Gemmatimonadaceae bacterium
CGCAGAAGCCTCATACGCAGAAGCCTCATAAAGACAGTTGGGGCGGCAACTGAATACGTGCTACCGCCCCGCGATCGATCTCTACGTAACAAGAAACATCAAATCATGAATTCCGAAGGAGAGTATTGGTCCGCGGACTCCGATTCGTCCTCGGTGCCTTCCGCTACCTTTGCTCTCAGCTCCTTGGACGGCTTGAACACCGGTACTGGCCTGGCCGCCACCTCCACAGGATCTCCCGTGCGAGGATTGCGCGCCATGCGCGTCTTGCGTCGCCGGATCTTAAATGTCCCGAAGCCACGGACCTCTATGTTGTTCTGCTCGGCCAGCGCGTCCTTCACTGCATCCAGAAACGCGTCAATGACTCGCGCACAGTCCTTCTTCGAGATCATGGGACCGGCCGTCCGAGCAATAGTCGCCGTGACTCGTTCGACTAGATCCGCCTTGGTCATGGACCCTCTCCTCATTTGGGCAAGGATTGGGAAACGTCGGAGCCCAATCTGCCGACTCCGGGCTGCCATTAATATCGGCTTACCTGTTGACTGTCAAGAGTTTGGAGAATTCCGCAAAGTGACTGCGGGCATCGTGAGGGCCGGGCGAGGCTTCTGGATGGTACTGTACTCCGAACGCTGGCAGTTCTAGGTGCCTAACACCTTCTACAGTGTCATCATTGAGGTTACGATGCGTCACCTCAAGTGATTTGACACCTGAGACCACCTTACTCGTTCCCCTGACTGCAAATCCGTGGTTTTGACTAGTAATCAACACGCGACCAGAAGCCAACTCACGCACCGGATGATTGCCGCCACGATGCCCGTACGGGAGTTTTTCCGTCTCCGCACCGAACGCGAGCGAAAGCAACTGGTGACCCAAACAAACACCAAAAACAGGAACCCCGGCTTCCGCCAGTGAACGGATTTCCGGCAGCGCATACTCTACTGCCGCGGGGTCGCCGGGACCGTTGGAGAGGAATACGCCGTCGGGCTCGAGTTCCAACACGCGACCCGCCTTCGTGTTGGCCGGCACGACGGTCACTTGGCAATCGAGGCCAGTCAGAATGCGTAAAATGTTCGCCTTCATCCCGAAATCGAACGCCACCACGTGATAGCGCATGCCGCAGCCTTCAACACGCTCTTCACCACACGTTACCCGGCACGCCAAGTCGAGCCCCTCCATATGAGGACTGGCGGCAAGTAGGTGGCGAACTTCTTCCGACGGTGATTCGCCGATAGCCAGGACGCCCCGCATCGCACCGCTGGAGCGAATGTGCCGAGTGAGCCTGCGCGTATCAATGCCCTCCAGAACCGGGACGCCGCGGCCACCAAGCCATTCGTCGAGCGACCCGCTAGCCCGCCAGTTGGAGTAGGTGCCGGACATTTCCCGGACTACGACTCCCGACACGCGGGGCCCTGGGGATTCCATATCCTCATGGTTCACGCCGTAGTTCCCGATCATGGGTGCCGTCATTGTGACGATCTGCCCCTCGTACGACGGATCGGTAAATACCTCCTGGTAGCCGGAGAGATTGGTAGTAAACACAACCTCACCGCACCTGGGCAAAAAAGGACGGCGCGTTGTTCCGGAGAACCACGCGCCGTCATCCAAGAGGACGTAGGCTGATATTCGCGTATTCGCTACCACCTAGTTGCGCCCACCTTCTTCCGGAGGAGGTTGTTCTTCGCCGGATGGCTCCAGGTCTATGGGCGGGGCGTTCGTCGGTACAACCGGGGCGGGTGGCCCGGGTGCCTCTTCGAGAACCGACCTGGGCGTCGTACCTAGGGTACTCATTCCCGCCAAGACCAGCGAAAGCCCGAGAAAAATTCCGCCGCACCACCACGACATCTTTGTCAGGATCGTTGTGGCCTGCCTGCCACCAAAGAACGAGTCAGTGGACGCGCCGCCTCCCAGAGCGGCGAGCCCACCACCCTTCCCCGCTTGCAGCAACACCACGGCTCCGAGGAGCAGCGAGTCCAGCACCAGTATTATTATCAGTAATGAATACATGTCAGCAAAGTATAAGTCGGCGCTGAAGATACCGAGCGAATGCACTCGAAGTCAATTGGTCTCCACCGATACTATCTCGACCCATTTTACCGGATCGAGAGACGCGCCTCCAACCAACACGCCGTCGATCTCCGGCTCGCTCAATAGGGAGCGAACGTTTTCGACCTTCACGCTGCCTCCGTAGAGGATCCTCACGACGCCGGCCTCTATTCCACGCTCTACGAACCAGCTGCGGATGGCGCTATGGACTTCAGCCGCGTCTGCCGGCGTAGCCGTGCGACCGGTTCCGATCGCCCAGACCGGCTCATAAGCGACTGGGATTCTCTCCAATGATCGTGCGTCCAGCCCCGAGAGCGCATCCAGTTGCCTCCTCACCACTGACATCGTGGCACCAGCTTCTCGCTCCTCCAGCTTTTCGCCGACACAGAGCAACGGAGTCAGTTCTGATTCCAACAGAGCCTCTACCTTCCGAGCGGTTTCTTCGTCAGTCTCCCCAAAAACGTGACGCCGTTCCGAGTGGCCCACCAATGCTGCAAAAGCTCCCGCCTCTTTGGCCATGGGAACGCTCAACTCGCCCGTGAATGCTCCTTTCGGCTCCCAGTGAACGTTCTGGACCCCCAACTTTATGTCTGCACGACCGTCTAACTTGGACCTCACAGCCCCTACGGAGATAGCCGAAGGAAAAAACCAGATCTCTCGATCGTCATGTGGGCGGTTGAGCGCCAAAAACTCATCCAAGAAGCCCGATGCATCCCGTGGTCCCAAGTGCATCTTCCAGTTCGCTGCGAATATCAATCTGCTCATGCATCATCCAGTGCGACGATTCCAGGTAGTTCCTTACCAGCGAGGAGTTCGAGGGATGCTCCGCCACCGGTGGAAACATGTGTCATCTTCTCTTCCAGACCCGCTCTCGCGACAGCGGCGGCCGAATCGCCTCCGCCCACGATCGTAGTTGCTCCGTTCTCAGTCGCTATCGCGAGCGCTTTGGCCATTGCGACGGTGCCGCCGTCAAACGGGGGTGACTCGAATACGCCCAATGGCCCGTTCCAGACCACCGTTTTGGCCTCGGCCACGGCCTCCGCGTACCGGCTGCGACTCTCAGTCCCCAGGTCGTAGATACTCCAACCCACTGGAACCGAGTCTCGCGGTACGTTGCGGAATTCGGTGGCGTGGTAAAGGTCTTGCGCAGCAACCACATCAGTGGGCAGCAGCACCCTGTCCCCAAACGCGTCGAGTATCCGGGTTGCCACATCCACCTTCTCGTGCTCCACGAGCGACATACCAACGTCCAGGCCCATGGCCAAAAAGAAGGTGTTGGCCATCGCGCCACCAATCAGAATCTTGTCCACCTTCGACAAGAGCGTTTCTACCTCTCTTATCTTGCTGGAGATCTTTGCGCCACCGACGACGGCTATGAACGGACGGTCCGGATCCGCCAGGGTGTCACTCAGGTACCTATACTCTTCCGCCATCAAAAATCCGGCCACAGCAGGTTTGAGCAGGTGAGCAATCGCCGATGTGGAAGAGTGAGCCCTGTGCGCAGCACCGAAAGCGTCGTTGACGAAGAAATCTCCGAAACGCGCCAGCGCCGCAGCCACCACAGGGTCATTTTGATCCTCTCGCGGCAAGAACCGCACGTTCTCTAACAACACCACCTCACCCTCGTCCATGTGCTTGATTTCGCGTTGGATCGGCCCCAACAGATTGTCGAAAAAGCGTACCGGCGCACCAAATTCCTGCTGGATCTGAGGTGCAAACGGCCGCAAGGACAGATCCTTCACACGCCTCCCACCGGGACGTCCGAAATGGGACATCAACACCACCCGGCACCCTCTTTCTGAAAGCCATCTGATGGTGGGCATTGTGCGGCGCACGCGGTGGCTTGCTCTGGCACCTCTGGCGTGCAACGACACATTGAAGTCAACCCTCACCAGAGCGCGTTCGCCCGCAAGCGGCTCGTTTTCTAGCGAGTCAAGGATACGTTTCTTCATCTACAGCCTCTCCGCCATAAACTCCATCAGATCAACACACCGCATCGAGTAGCCTGCCTCGTTGTCGTACCAGGATGACACGTGTACGAGCCTGTCATCGATTACATATGTGCTCATTGCGTCGAGCGTACTGGAAGCGGGATTCCCCACATAGTCGCACGACACCAGGGGCTCGTCGGACACCTCGAGCACTCCCTTCATCGCACCATTGGCGGCGGCTCGAAACGTATCGTTCACTTCTTCCGCTGTAGTGTCCTTCTCCACCATACATGTCAAATCCACGATTGACCCCGTGGGCGTCGGCACACGCAGCGAAACGCCGTCTATCCGGCCTTTGACCGCCGGGATCACCAGAGCGGTGGCCTTCGCCGCCCCGGTCGTAGTAGGGATTATGCTGAGAGCGGCCGCCCGGGCCCTTCTCAAATCGGAATGCGGGAAATCGAGTATTCGCTGATCGTTCGTGTAGCTGTGGACCGTTGTCATGAAGCCTCGCTCGAATCCAAACGAGTCCAACAAGACTTTCACAACTGGAGCCAGACAATTCGTGGTGCACGACGCATTCGAAACGACGTCGTGTTCAGACGGATCGTATTCCTCGTGATTCACTCCCATTACGAATGTCGCGTCTACGTTCTTTCCTGGAGCGCTTATAACGACCTTCTTGGCACCGGCATTCAGGTGCACCCCTGCCGCTTCACGAGTTCTGAAACGACCGGTCGATTCCAGTACGACGTCGACACCCATGTCTCTCCAGGGGAGTTTGGCCGGATCTGCCTCGGCGGTTACTCGAATCGTCTTCCCGTCCACTATTATTGCGTTTTCGCCTCGTTCGACCGATCCCGGGAATCGACCCTGTATGGAGTCGTACTTGAGCAGATGTGCAAGCGTGTCCGAATCGGTCAGGTCGTTTACCGCCACGACCTCGAGTTTGGTCTCCTTCTCGGCCATGGCACGCAGGACGAGCCGTCCGATACGGCCAAAACCATTGATCCCTATCTTCGTCGTCATTTTGACCTCTACTCGGGAATACCAGGTTGATTTGGTTTTCTAATTCAATGCCGTCCATCAGGTACGGATGGCCGACCTTCATTTCCGCATTTCTACACGAACAGCAAACGGCAGGGCCCTGGCAAAAGTCACGGCTCTCACTTCTTCCCATCCAGCGTCGAGCAGTGCGGCCGCTGCCGAAGCCAGAGTTGCACCGGTAGTGAGCACATCGTCAACCAAAATGGCAACAAGTGAAGGAGCAACGACAGCCTCGTCGCCTGCCGAAGAGCCCGAAGTCGGAACAACTGCGAAAGCACCTCCCTCATTGAAGCGAGCAGGACGAACGGCTTTGAAAACACCACGAATGTTTTTCGCTCTTTCTTCGGGCGTCAGCGCAGTCTGTGTCTTGGTCTCTAGGCGGCGCCGTATTATGCCCTCCTCCGCTTGCATCGACCATCGGTTGCCGAGCGCTCGGGCGATCTCCGCAGCCTGGTTGTATCCGCGTTCCAGTCGCCTTCTAGGCCCCAGTGGAATCGGCACCAGCACGGCGTTTTGCGGTGGGCGAGCGATATGTCTCGCAACTGTGTAAGCTACCAGTTCCGCGAGTTTCGTAAAGCCTTTGTATTTGAGGAAGTGCACGATCTCGCGTGCTTCTTCATCCAGCCAGACGGCGCTCATCGCACTGCCAAAACCGTCAGGCCACTCAGCGCAGAAGCGACAAGGGCCAACAGGGGGCATGGGCTGCTGGCAACGCTCGCAGCCCGGTGGCAGCGGCCGCAACCGCGATCTGCAAGGCCCGCACACGAGCGAGTCTGGTACGGCATCTTCTACCAATCTGCTACAAACCACGCACGAGTTCGGCAACAAGAACCGTTCGAAGGTCTGCAACGCCTCGACGATCACGGTCCAACCTCTCGATTCACAGCCGCCTTCATTACTTCCGCGGGCGCGGACTCGCCGGGGAAGAAGCGTTGGAAGGCATGTCCCCCCTGGGCAACGAAGACGGTGCTACCGTCTACCGCGTTGATCCCGCGATCCCTGCACCAGCGGATCCATCTCGTCCCCCCTTTGGCATGTGACAGATCGAGCGCGGCGCGGCATCCTTCCAACCGCTCTTCCGAGAATGGCAGGCCATCTGCCGACTTCAATCCCACCGGAGTGGCATTCAGTGCGGTACATACCCGCGTGCCATCGTCAGCACGACAGTCGACGCCCAAATCACGGGCCCACGCAACGAACTGTGCAGCTCGATCCCTGTCTCGGGACTGAACCAGAAGGCCGACACCCAACTCCCGCGCGGCAGCAGCCACCGCACGTGCCGCCCCCCCCGTACCACTCACCAACCAGGGGCCTGCAGGATCGAGAGGTTCAACCGCGTCCAGAAGCCCCCTCACGTCCGTGTTATCACCAACCAGACGACCACCCTCCGGCCAGAAGGTGTTCACGGCGCCGAGATCCTTTGCGATTGAAGTAACGCGAATGAGCAGTTGAGCTACCGGGGCATTGTAGGGCACCCCCACGTTGCCGGCCAGTCCGACTGCCTCCAATGCGCGAATCACGTGCGGTAACGCCGATTTCTCGGTTCGCAGGGCGATATATGCGGCGTCAAGACCGAGCGCGGCAATCGCGGCGTTGTACATGGCTGGCGACAACGAGTGGGAAACGGGATCGCCAATCAGCACGATTGACCGGCTAGTCGCTGTGATCCTCGCCATCATTCTCCAATATCAGCCGTTCCGCCGCCTTGCGGCAAAAAGCCGAGAGCTGTTCAAACGTTTCACGATAGACGTCCAGCGGTTCGCCGTAAGGGTCGGCTACCTCGGCCTTCGCGCGTTTCTTTCCGGCATACTCTCCAAGCAGGAACACCCGCCCGTCCCCGCCGAGTTTCTTGACTCGTTCACTGTGTGGTCGCGACATGGTGAAGATGATGTCGGCATCTTTCACCATTTGCCTGGAAAGATGCCTGGAGCGATGCGCCGAAATGTCGAGGCCGTGCTCCATACCCACAAGGAGCGCGCTGTCCGAGGCTGGACGGCCCTCCCACGCCCCAGTTCCAGCCGACGATACTTCGAAGCCCTCGGCTCCTCGATCAGTCAGTTCAGCTTTCAGGATGGCCGCGGCCAGCGGACTCCTACACATATTGCCTGTGCATACCATGAGCACGCGCATCAACCCAGTGCCTCCCGCAGACACTCCTCCAGTGCGCGGGCATCTACCGCTCCTTCCCGCAATATCCTTGGCTCAATTCCCGTGCAATCCACGAGCGTTGATGACGGCGCCTTGGGCAAGGTACCTCCGTCCAGTAGTATCAGGTCGCCTGAGCGCACGTGCCCGGCGAACTCCGCCCGGATGTCCGCAACAGTCGTCAATGGAATCTCGCCGGAGTAGTTCGCCGACGTTGAACTCACGGGAATCCCCAGGCGTTCGATCAGCTTGCTCGTCTCCGAATGTGATGACCTTCGCACCGCGACGCCACCCTCCGCTCCCATGACCTGTTTCGGCAGTTTAGACCGCTGAGCGGGCAAGACCAGCGTGAGTGGCCCGGGCCAGAAACGCGCGGCCAGTATCTCTGCGGCCCGATTGAAGCTCAGGCCGTATTCAACAGCCATACGTTTGCCAGCTACCAGGACTAGGTATGGCTTGCCGGCGGGGCGCCGGGTCATGTCGGTCAATGACTTCAGACAATTCGATTCGAGTTTGGACCCCAGGCCGTAGACAGTCTCCGTGGGATAGGCCATGAGTCCACCACGCTCGAGATGTGCCGCCACCACAGGCAACGCAGAATCGACATCGCCGCTAGATTGGAAGGGCAACACGGTCATAAACTGACCAGTACCTCCGCGGTGGAAAAATCGCTCTCCGTGGTAACCTTGATATTCTCAGGGGAATCAGGCACCAACTCGACCTGGTAGCCGGCAGCCTCGAGAAGCGCGGACTCGTCGGTGTACTGCGCAACCCCCGTGGGTCCGGCGATACTGTAAGCGTTCTGCAGCATTTCACGGGGGCAACCTTGGGGCGTCTGAGCCCTCCACAACCCTCTTCTATCCAGGGTTTCCGTAACCAACCGCGTTGTCTCGTCAACCCTCTTCACCGTGTCGGAAACCGGTACGGCCGCCAGAGCGCCATGCTCGGCGGCAACCGCTATCACCGCGTCGATCGTTGTCAGCGACACGAAGGGTCGAGCGGCGTCGTGAACGAGGACGATGCGACACCGGGGGTCCAGTGCGTCCAGTGCAGCTTCAACAGAATCAGCGCGAGTCGCTCCTCCCGACACGATTCGCAATAGTTCTGCATTTTCCGCCTCTAGCCATTGCGGCGGCTCCTTACAGCTCTCTTGCGGAAGCGCTACTACTATCTGACACACCCTAGGGTGCGAGCGGAACGGTCTGATCGCGCGCAGCAGCATCGGAACCCCTGCAATCGACCGGAATTGCTTGGGTTCGGAGCCTCCGGCGCGCACTCCCCTACCGGCGGCCGGGATCAAGACTCCCACGTCAACCGGCAATTTCACCGATTAGATCTCCTACGTTCGCAACAGGAACGGCTCGCGTCCCGGAAACTCTGGCTCTGTTCGAGACAAACCCGCGGCTGAAGCCCTGTCTCTCAGCCTCCGCGAGCCTACGGTCTATCGAGGTAACCGGCCTCACTTCGCCGCCAAGTCCAACCTCACCCAGAAACACGGCGTCCTCGGGTAGCGCGGTGTTCCTGACCGAAGACCAGAGGGCCGCAACTACCGCCAGGTCTGAAGCAGGCTCGACGAGTCGGGCCCCACCCGTGACGTTTACAAAGACGTCCAGATCCGGAAACGGGACCCCTGCTCTCCTTTCGAGGACAGCAAGGAGTACCGCTAGCCGACGGTTGTCCAAGCCTGTGGCGACTCTCTGCGCAGTGCCATAGGCCGACCGAGATGTAAGGGCCTGGATCTCCACCAACAATGGTCTGCTTCCCTCGATGAGTGCTGATACCGCTGAACCCGCGGCTTCTGGGTTTCGGCCCGATAGAAATGCCGCGGATGGATTGTCTACCGGCTTGAGGCCGCTCGCGGTCATTTCGAAGATCCCGACTTCATCCACCGAGCCGAACCGGTTCTTCACCGCCCTGAGAACGCGGTACTCGTTGCCGGTCTCTCCCTCGAAGTAGAGCACCGTGTCAACCACATGCTCCAGTGTCTTGGGGCCGGCAATAGCACCTCCCCTGGTCACGTGACCGACGAGGAATACTGCTGTTCCCGAACGTTTCGCGTACCGCATCAGCTTGGCTGCACTTTCGCGAACCTGGCCCACGTTCCCGGGAGCACCCTCCAAATCGTCCGTGTAGGCAGTCTGGATGGAGTCCACGATCAACACCTTCGCCCCCATCGACTCCGCCGCAGCGACAATCGCCTCGACTCTCACCTCGGGCAGAACGTGAACGGCCGCGGCATCCTCATCAAGGCGGTCGGCTCGCATTCGTGTCTGTTCTACCGATTCCTCTCCAGACGCATACAAAACGGGCACCCGCTGCGACTCCAAGAGGGCGGCACATTGTAGCAGAAGGGTGGATTTGCCGATGCCCGGCTCACCGCCGACTACCGTGAGAGAGCCTCTCACGATGCCGCCACCAAGAACTTGGTCGAGCTCAGTCAACCCGATAACGATTCTGGGCGTGTCGTCGGGTCGCAGATCCGACAACCTCACGGCGGCCGCCTCTCCATCGGGCTTGTGCCCGCCTGACCTGGCATCCCGTGAAGGAGATGCCAGCTCCTCTACCAGCGTATTCCAAACACCACACGAATCGCAACGGCCAGCCCATTTGGGATGCTCGAAACCACATTCGCTGCAACGAAAGGTGGAACGGACCCTACGGGCCATGAGCATCCGGAGGGTTGCGCTGTGAGTAGTTGTCGAAGCGAGTGTACTGTTCGTGGAAAGCGAGCTTGATGGTGCCGGTAGGGCCGTTGCGGTGTTTTGCGAGCATCAATTCGGCCGCCGCGTCGTCCGCGGCTTCTTCGGATTCCGCGCCTCGCTGGTATACCTTCGCTCGGTAGATGAACATCACGAGATCGGCGTCCTGCTCAATGGCACCCGAGTCACGCAGGTCTGATAGCATCGGCCGCCGGTCCCCGCCCCGCTGCTCCGGAGCGCGCGAAAGCTGCGACAGAGCGACTACGGGTGTCTGAAGCTCCCGGGCGAGAGCCTTGAGGGATCTCGATATGAAACTCATCTCTTCCTGTCTGCTGTCGTGGCGGCCACCGCGTATCAGCTGCATGTAGTCGACTATCACCAGCCCAATGTCGTGTTCAGCCTTCATTCTTCGGGCTTTCGACCTCATCTCCAACAGAGTCAGCGCCGGCGTATCGTCGATCCAGATTCCGGCGGTGCCCAGCAAACCCGCGGCACGCGACATCTTCGGGAAATCGTCGTCCCGGAGCTTGCCGCTCCGCAACCGATACAGATCCACGAAGCTCTCAGCCGCCAATAGCCGTTCCACCACCTGATCTCGAGACATCTCCAAGGAGAATATCGCAGTGGGGACTTTCCCCTCCAGGGCCGCGTTGGCGGCTACGTTCAAGCAAAAGGATGTTTTTCCCATTGACGGTCGCGCTGCAACGATTATCAGATCGCTCTTCTGGAATCCGTTTGTCTTGCTGTCCAAATCTGTGAATCCAGTGCTGACACCACGTACCGATTCGTCCCCATGCTGGCGCGCTTCTATGCGCTCCATGGTCTCCCACATCAGCTCCTTGATCCTGATTACGTCCTGGGTACCCCGCTGTTGGGAAACCTCGAAGATCTGCTGCTCGGCCTGGTCCAACGCGGAACCGACATCGTCACGGCCCTCCAGCGCCCTCTGAACGATCCCCGTACCCACATCGATCAGCCGACGCAGTAGCGCCTTGTCGCGCACTATTCGACAGTGGTATTCGATGTTTGCCGCTGTCGGTACGGCATCGATCAGTTCGGCTATGTAGTCCGTTCCCCCCGCCGCATCGAGATCGCCACTGCGTTCGAGCTCGTTCCGCAGAGTGAGTGGATCTACCACATCTCCGCGTTCGGCCAGTCGCACCATGGCGCGAAACAGGCGCCGATTCGCCTCTTTGTAAAACGCCGTGTCATTCAGCAGTTCAGCCGCTTTCAACACGGCGTCCGGGTCCATCAACATGGCCGCGATAACCGCCTGCTCGGCCTCAGCGCTCCATGGCGCTTGGCGACTAGGGAATGGAGTGGCGCTATTCGTCGAGGAGTCGGCGGGCAATGCGGACGTCATCCCAGGTGGGCCTTTTCCAATTTGGGTTTCTGAGCAGGGCTGCCGGGTGGTATGTGGCAACAAGGGGTATTTCCCTGAAGTAGTGCACTTTCCCCCTGAAGGCACCAAGCGACTGCTTTCTCTGTAAAAGCGTCGAAATAGCAGTGCTTCCCATCGCAAGTATGACCTTGGGACGCACAATATCGAGTTGCCGATACAGATAAGGCACACACGCCTCGATCTCTTCCTGCCTCGGCGTCCGGTTCGAGGGCGGTCGACACTTCACTATGTTGCAGATGAACACATCCTCCCTCTCCAGGTCAATCGCCCTCAGAATGCTCGTGAGAAGCTCCCCGGCCCGTCCCACGAAAGGTCTACCTGTTTCATCCTCTCGAGCGCCCGGCCCCTCACCCACCACGACGAGCGCGGCATCCTCGGCGCCTTCACCAGGCACTGCGTGCGTGCGGGAGTTGGATAGCGCGCACCGCTCGCAAACGGCGACGGTGGCTGCAATTCCGTCGAGGCCCTGCGATCCCAGTTCGTCTTCCGTGAACAGATCCGTTGACGGTGCATTGACGACGATACCACCAGGCGGTCGGAGTTCCGAAGCTTCAGTTGCCTTCGACTCACTTCGTTTACTGGAAAGGTTCTCGTCTTCGCGCTTTGTTGGTGCGGAAAGAGCCCTCCGATCACTCGGCTCCAACACCAGCGGCCCCTCTCCTATCTCTTCGCGCTGTTCGAGATATCGTCGGAGCAACTGATACGCGTCGCTCACAGGAGTTCCTCAATTCGATCCAGTAGCTGTTCTGCGACCTCGGTCTTGGCCAGCAGAGGGAGTTCGTCGACCCTTTCTTTTGTCACGAGGGAAACTCGATTGGATTTGGTTTCGAACGCCGAACCCTCCTCGCCTGCCATGTTGAGGACAATGAGGTCGAGTTGCTTGCGGACCAGTTTTTCCCGGGCACGGTTCACACCATCCTCGGATTCCAGTGCGAATCCCACCACCACCGCATCGGGGTTTCGCTGATTCACCGTATCCAGCAGCACGTCGACGGTGGGTTCCAGCACGATCGACATGCCGCCGGCGGTCTTCTGCAGCTTGTGGTCGCTCCTAGTGCTCGGTCTGTAATCAGAAGGTGCTGCTGCCATTACCACGACATCGGCGGAGCCGATAGATCTGGCTACGGCATCGCGGAGTTCCCTTGTAGTCTCGACCCGGCTCACGTCCACGCCGTACGGCGCGTCGAGTTGACTGGGACCGCTCAACAGCCGGACGGATGCTCCCCGGGCAAAGGCGGCAGCGGCAATGGAATATCCCATCCGCCCGCTGGAAGGGTTGGATACCAAGCGGACAGGATCGATTTGTTCTCGTGTCGGCCCCGCCGTCACCAGTACTGACTTCCCGTTCAGTTTACTGGTCGAAGAACGGAGCATCCGAACAGCGTGAGTCACGATTTCCGCGGATTCCAGCATACGGCCCGGTCTCTCACTCGGCCCTTCGGCCAGGTCCCCTACCGCCGGTCCAACGAAAACCCAGCCTCGCTCCGATAGAAGCCGGACATTTCGGACCGTCACCGGGTTGGCCCACATTCTGTCATTCATTGCCGGGGCAACCAGAATGGGTGCCTCACATGCGAGCAGGATGGTGGTCAGAAGGTCGTCCGCTATGCCGTTCGCCGCTTTGGCAATCAAGTTGGCAGTTGCCGGCGCCAGCAGAACGAGATCGGCTTGTTGACCGAGGTTGATGTGGGAAAGTGCCTGGTCGCGATGCCATAGCGAGGTGAACACCGATCTCCTGGAGAGCGCTTCAAAGGTGACCGGCCCAACGAACTCGGTTGCCGAGGCCGTCATAACTACATCTACCGCCGCACCCATCTCGGTCAACTGTCGGACGACATCGCAGGTCTTGTATATCGCAATGCCGCCCGCCACGCCTACGAGGACGCGCCGGCCCGGGATCACGTTTCTTGGCGTCTCCTGCGCACGAGCCGGTAGGTCAGATCACCCGAGACGAGCTGTTCCAATGCTTGGGTCGTCAGTTTCTTCTTCAGGGGAACGGAACGATCCCGCGGAAAGTCATTGACATAGCGTGTGAATTTTGCGGCTATCAAGACGCCGAGATACTTGTTACCTGCCTTTTCGGCTACGTCGATGGGTGTGATGATCTTCATCTATGTCTCTCCTACTGTTCCAGTCTTTCGATTATTGCTCCGATATCCGTTCTCAGGTCCGCCAGGTTCTGCTCCAGGTCGTCGATCCTACTCGGCCGACGCGATTCTGAGTCGATGATCGCCGCGACCTCGGAAACTACCTCGGTGCGCTCGTCGTTGACGACTACGTAGTCATATTCCCTTGCAGCCTCCACCTCCTCGAGTGCTCGCCTCAGGCGGGCGATCACCTTGGCGTCGGCCGTTCCCTTGTCTCTTCCAAGCAGACGATCGACCAAGAGCTCGGCAGATGGAGGAAGCACAAAGATACTCACGACATCGGAGCGGCGCTCTCTGACCTGCTTGGCACCTTCGATTTCAATGTCCAAGACCGGCAACCGGCCTTCATTCAGCACATGATCCACCTCAGCCTCCAAGGTTCCGTACAGGTGCCCTGAATACTCTGCCCACTCCAAGAACTCACTTTGCTCGCGACGCTCCACGAAGCTCTCGACGGAAAGGAAATGGTAGTCGACGCCATCCCTTTCTCCCGGACGCGGGGCACGCGTCGTCGCGGAGATGCTGAATCCGAGGTTCTCTCGCGCCGTCAGCAGCGCTTTGGCAATAGTGGTCTTGCCACCCCCGGACGGTGACGAGAGCACCAATATGAAAGGGTTCATTCGAGGTTTTCCACCTGTTCGCGGATCTTTTCGAGCACGCATTTGATATCGATCACGGCCTGCGCGATCACTGAGTCGTTTGCTTTCGATCCAATCGTGTTGGCTTCTCGCAGCATTTCTTGGCCCAAGAATGCCAACTCCCGACCTATGGGGCTACTCTTTTCAAGAACCTCACGACACGCGTCGATGTGAGTGCGAAGGCGCACGGTCTCCTCAGTGAGGTCCAGTTTGTCCGCCAGCAATGCCAATTCCGTGCTCAGGCGGTTTTCATCGACTGTACGTCCATCGAGCAATTCCTCAACCGCACCGCGAAGCCGACCCCTCTCTCGCACGATTCGTTCGGGAGCACGCTCCTCCACATCGGCCAAACGACCCGCCAACCCATCTAGCTGGCCTGTCAATTCGTTGGCGAGGCTCTCGCCCTCCCGCTGCCGGCTTTCCAACAGCGCCTCCAACGCGACCCTGGCTACACTCATAGCCGTCTCGACATCCACCTCCGGGACGTCTTCCGCCGACCCGTTAAATACCTCGGGTTGGCGTGCAACCAGTGCAAGATCCACCTCACCGGGGAGCTGTAGCGCAGTTTTTAGGTCTCGCAGCTCCTGAACGACGGATTCTGCCCGCTTCAGGTTCAGCTTGGGAGCCGTTGCCCGCTCGGGGTCCTCGAGCCACTTTACATTCACAGTTGCATGCCCGCGGTGAATATGCTCGCGCACCAACTCCCGGGCGGGGCCCTCCAGAGACTGAAGCTTTGCGGCAAATTTGAAAGTCGCGGTGAAATGCCGGTGGTTGACTGTACGGATCTCGACCTGAAGCTTTCCGCCACTCACGCTCCCGGTCGCCAGGCCGTATCCGGTCATAGATTTGGGCACGTAGTACTTCCTCGGGGAAACGCGTAAAGCACTTTAAGATAAAAGGGCGAATGCATATTTACCACCGGTGTTCTCGAGTAAGCTGTTGAGCGTAGAAGACCCGAGCCTCCTGCGATCAACTGGAGAACTCCCATTTGACTCCATAGAGCTGCACCCCCCTGCCGGTGTAGTCCAATCCGGGAAAGTAGCTCTCCTGCGAGTTGTTCATATTGCGGAAATTCCAGAAGCCTATGAAATCGACGAGTTGGAATTGAATTAGTCCCTCGGTGAACGTTGCACCCGGCAGCTCGATGGGGTTCCCCGACTCATCGAAACCGCCTGCGCCCGAACTCCACGACTCCAATGACAACTGGATTTTCAAGTCGAACGCGCCACTGCGAAAGGTGCGCCAGAATTTCGAGCGGAAGGTAACTTGGACCCTCGCGTGCTCGGGAGGCTGTAGGTTGCCTGGTTCGCCTTCGAGGGGCGATGAATACCAGCCTTCGAACGCCAGCGCTCGTGAGGTCGCGAGTCTTGCGTCGACAACGAGATACGTGGTGGTCTGGGTACTGTCGAACGCTGACAACACGTTGACATCGGGAAACGGCAGGGGCAGATAGGGATCCCTCCAGACAATCGCTACGTGTCCCGACAATGGTTGGGTACGCATGCCAAAGCGAATTGACTGGTCCAAGGTCTGCTGAGCCGAGTCACCAGCGAGCGATGGTGCCTGCACAGCATCGCCGTATTGGGCGGTGCCCACGAGCGAAAAGGGCCCGCCGTAAAATCCGAGTGTGCCGTTCGCAACCAGGGATACTCTGTCCGCATAATGTCTAGACCACCGGGCGTCTCCCGCCATCACGATACCGGGAAGCGGCACCCACCCCAGTCGGCCGGAGATCTGCGAAGTCGTGCGCGAGTCGCCAAGGCGCCCTTCGAAATCCAGGTTCCAGTTGGGGCGCATGTAACGCAGGGCAAAGAAGCCCTGTCTCACCGTCTGTCCGGGAACTGACGGATCCAGAGAATCTGCCGCCCAGACACTCGACGCAACGCCCGACTCCGCGCGAAGACCAAGGCCGCCGGGCTGCGAGCCTGCGTGAGCCTCGAAGATGTAATCCGTTCGCGCTCCAAAGCGTCTCGAAACGGCGAACAACGGAGGCGAACCGAGGCCGTCACGTTTGTGAGACTGGCGCCTCAGCTGGTAGCTTGCCCCAATCTTCTCCGATGGTAGCCAGTCGAGACGACCCCATACGTCGAAAGTCTGAACGCTGCGTCCCGCGCTTCCCGCACCCTCGGTACCGACGAAGTCGGCAGCGAGATTCAGCCCGAATCCACCGGGCATGCGCTTCTGAAAAAGCCCAGCGTATGCACCCGCCGAGAAGTCACCAGCCATCACACGCAGGGAGGAGCGTGGCTCCGTCGCCGCATGATTAGACGACACGAGGTAGACCCTAAGTTTGGACGGGAGTACATGGACGTCAACACGCTGGAGATAAGTGAGATTCACCCTGCCGGCGTCGATGTGTATCGAATCTCGACCCAGAGGTACCATCGGCAGACCGTCCCAGTAGACTTCGAGAGCGGCCGCCCCGCGACCAGCGTACATCACGTATTCCGGTTGACCCAGAAACCCTGTACGTGCCACGTACACTCCGGGAATCGCGCCGAGCAGGTCCGCCAAAGTCACTCCACCGATCCATCGGAGCGAGTCCGGAGTGAATGTATAGCGGGTTCCAGGCGGCATTGGCCCGGGAGGAACGGCCGGTTGGGGAACGGGAAGCCAAGCCACCGAATCCACGGGTGAGACAGTGTCTACGACCGCGCTATCCGTCGCGGCTGCAAGAGTGTCTTCTTGCAGCATGGTGGAATCCAACACAACCGCCGCGGTGTCCTGGGCGACCACCGCGTCCGCGAATCCGAGCAGCGCGCCGCAACCGAGAAGCGCTGCCCGAAAAACGCGCCAAAACCGATTCACCCCTTCAAACGTCCAAGCAGGAATTGTGAGAACAATCTGACGCCGACGCCGGTCGGTCCCTTCGCCAGGTCTGGACGGTCCGAGTCAGTGTAAGCCGTTCCCGCGATATCGAGATGTGCCCAGGGAAAATCCTCGACGAATTCCCTCAGGAACCAACCTGCGGTTATGGTACCAGCCGCGCGGCCGCCGCTGTTCTTCACGTCCGCCACATCGGATTTTATCTGTTCGCGGTAGTCCGCCCAAAGCGGCAGCGGCCAGCACCTCTCGCCGGCGAGGTCGCCTGCACGCCGCACCTCCTCCAGCAGGGAATCGTCGTTTCCCAGGAGACCAGTTGCGTGATGGCCCAGGCCAATGATTGCCGCACCGGTCAGCGTTGCTATGTCCACGACGCACGCTGGCTTGAATCTGCGAGCGTATGAGAGTGCGTCACAGAGTATGAGCCGCCCTTCGGCGTCTGTGTTCACTATCTCGATGTACTTGCCAAAATGGCTGCGAATGATGTCTCCGGGCTTTGCGGCGGTGCCCGAGGGCAGATTTTCAGTTGCGGGGACCAAGCCCACCACGTTGAGCCTCGGTTTCAGCTTACCGATCACCTCGAACAAGCCCAGGACCGCCGCCGCACCCGACATGTCGTACTTCATGTCCTCCATGCTCGCGGCGGGTTTGATCGATATCCCACCCGAATCGAACGTGATTCCTTTGCCCACAAAGCAGATTGGCGGAGACTTCCCTGCTCCATTGTACTTCAGGGTTATGAATCGGGATTCCTCCAGCGAGCCCGCTGCAACCGCTTGGAGTGTCCGCATACCTTGCCGGCTGATCTGTGACGGCCCAAGCACTGATACGCTGAAGCCGTAGTCAGAGCCCAGCCTTCGCGCAACGCTCGCAAGGTGCGACGGGGTGCAAACGTTCCCAGGGGAGGCCTGGAGCTCGCGAGCCAACTTCTGACCCGCTGCCGTGGCCGCACCGATCTTTCGCCCTCGTTCGGTTTCCGACCTTCTGTCTTTCCCGACTATGATCTCGACCTGGTCCAGGGAGGATTCCTCCTCGTCAGTTCCCTGGAAGTCGGAGAACTTCCATCCACCTTGAACGGCGCCTTCCACCACTACGTGGCCTATGTCGGTATGGGTCACGCCTCCTGCGGTGTCCTCGGTGATGTGCACAGCGATTGCGGAGGCTTTCAGCGTCAGAGCGCGTCTCGCCGCGACGGCGGCACAGCGGCGCACCGTGGCGCGGGACATCTCTTCAGGTTTCCCAGCGCCGACGAGCAGTATTCGCTTGGGCCCTTTGTCCGGATAGACGATCGCCGTCTGGTCCAATTTGCCGGAGAAGTCGCTTGCCGCCACTACTCGGGTGAGCTCTCCATTCACTACTGAGTCCAGAGGCTGCAAGGATTCGGGGAGCTTGCCTTCGAGTGACTCTCCAACGACCA
Source organism: uncultured Gemmatimonadaceae bacterium (assembly GCA_964580055.1). Lineage (GTDB taxonomy): Bacteria > Gemmatimonadota > Gemmatimonadetes > Gemmatimonadales > GWC2-71-9 > JBDGYW01. The sequence continues at coordinate 59,945 of CAZOJI010000027.1, forward strand.
CCGCCAGGAGCGGGGTTCGCACTCGTTCCAGGCTTGTAACCTTGACCGATGATCTCACGGTACCCTCTTCGTTAGTGCCGCCACCGCCGGATACGGGGTCGCAGCAAATCAGGGGTTTTGTCTGCGATGGCGCCGCCAAACCTAAGTCAGTACTGCACTTTCCGGCAAGCTCGCGACTCCTTGCTACCCGCGCTAGTTCCCAGAACGGCTAACTGGAGCGCCCGACTGCCTGCCGGATTCAGGGGCCGTGCGCCACGATCCCCGTGGCGGCGTCAAGGGAAAGATAAGTCGACCAGCAATGGATTTCCGCGACCTACGGTGATTCAGCGCGGCGGCAGGGCTACATGTAGATGGTCGGCGGTGCCCACATGTCGCAGTGTATGGAAACCGGCGAGGCGAAAATAAAGCTCCACCGCCGAGTTCCTCCAATCTGGTCTGCCAACAGTGCGCAGGTCCATTGCGTGCACCAATCCGTCGCGCTGCCGATAGTGGAGCGATTCCTGCTGCGGCGGCAGCCCCATCGCAGCATAATCCTCAGGAGTTCGCTGCAAGTCGGTGATGACGATGTCCTTGTCAACCAGGATCACCGTGCTCACCGCAATTCTGAGCATTGGATGCAGGGACCGATAATAGTCGCGCACGGCGGCGCTCTTGGCGTTCACGCTCGAAAGGTAGAGCAACGTGTATGCACAATAAGCCAACACGAGAGGCAGAGCCACGCGTTTGGCAAGTACCCTGATTCTGGCCTTGCCTGTGAGTCTCTTGGACAAAACGGCCGAGTAGACGGTCAGCACCAGAGCCGTGGCTACCACACCGCCCGCCAGGGCGAGCCAAGTCATGGCCGCGTGCTCGGTATACAGATATACAGATACGCGGACGAGGACCGCAAATGGAAGCACTATCAAGACGACCAGACTCGATACCAGCAGCAGCATGCGCACGAGGAGTGGACGCCGCTTCTTGATCGCGGTCGGCTTTTCCCAGGTAATACCGGATTCGGTGATCCGGGGTACGTTTTCCAGGATCTGGTCGCGGTTCACACGCACATTACGACACCGGGCAAACCCCGGTTTCGAGGCTTCCGGCTAAGAAAGCTGCTGGTTTCCCCTGCTAGCGGCGAGGGACTCACGCACCTGCTGTGCAAGAGCCAGGGGGTGCAGAGGTTTACGCACCACGGCATCCGCCCAGACAGTCACCTCCCCGTTGCCGTCCCCCTCTTGGAACAGGATAATACGGACCGCCGGGTTGATCTCCCTGATTCTATCCACCGTGTGCTGAAGCTCGGGATCGTCTGCATTTAGGTCGAGCAGGACCGCACCTATGTCTTCGTACTGCGACCTCAGGATCTCTACAGCAGCAGCCGCTGTTCTTGCGCACAACGCTTCGATACCGGCGCGTTCGAGCACCGTTCGAGCGTCGTCCAGAATCCACTTGTCATGTCCCATCACTACTACCCTGTTCGCGGCGGGCAACTGAAGACCCACCCCGGAGAGTTCGTGCGGCTCCGATCTCGAGACACCCTCCCCGACCGGAGAGATGATACATTGATACCCCTGAACATTGCCGTCACCGTCGGTTCGCAGGGTTGCCGCCAAAAGACCGTGAAACGTCCGGCCCGATTTGGTCTGAAACTCGACCGTCAGGTCTCTGGTCGAGCCGTTGGCCTCCACGTCCCGCTGGAATGCGCGAATATCCTCCGCTCTCGTGTAGAGTCTCCGGGCTTCCATCCCGACAAATTCGGCCCTCGTATAGCCGAAGAGATCGATTGCACTGTCGTTGACATCAGCCACAGTGCCGTCACGCGCGGAGCAGTAGATTGCGTCGCGTGAAAGGTCGAACAAGCTTCGGTACTTGTCCTCGCTCTCTCGCAGAGCTTGTTCGGTACTGCGACGCTTCTTCACGTCGCGCGCTACCACCAACATGTATTCTCGTTCTCCGAACCTGCGCCGCGTTAGCGCCACCTCCACCGGAAATGAGGTACCGTTTCGCCTGCGGTGGGATCCAGAATCGTAGACGCTCGGCCTGTTCGCATCTCGAGTGTTGGTCACATGGTCAGAAATGCCATCAGAGCTCTCGAGCGGGAAATCCAGATCAAGGTCGTTGACTCCCATCTTGAGCAGCTTTTCGCGACTCTGGCCGAGCCATCGGCATGCGGTGTCGTTCACATCAACGAACTGCCCAGTGGAGGGATCAGTGATGAAAATCGCCTCCCCCGCCTGGTCCATGATCCTGCGGAATCGGGTCAGTTCCTGCTCGCGACGCTCGTGATCGGCCAGGAGAGTCGCCAGCTCATCCTTCTCCGCCGACACCTTGGCGATCTCGGCCTTCAGTTCCTCGATATCCGCTCTGAACTCGTCTTCGTTCCGCTTCCACCGCGTGATATCGCGAGCTATTACCGTTGCAGAGACAACTCCCGAATCCCGACGGTTAGGGGCCACACGGCAGTGATACCATGCTCCGGTTGCCAACGGTGGGCTGCCATAGCACACGAAAGCGCCCGGCTCACCGCCTTCGAACACTCCCTCCAGCACCTGTCTGACAGTGGTTTCAAACTCGGTTGCGATATACTCGAACATCGACCGGCCCAGAGCACTAGCTTCAGCCGAGCCCGGATCGGACCGATTCACGAACAGTATCGATCCGTCACGCTTCACTATGAAGACGATATCCGGCTGATAGCCTGACTGTGTCGTGGCCGCAACAGAGTTGTCCGGCTCTTCCCGAGAATCCGGCGGCCGTGGCACCACCGTTGGGTTGCGAGGCACGTAACGGCTCTCGGGACCTGAGCCCCCGGTTCCGCTGCCCCATCCCCTGGTTGTCCTTTCGTCCACGCCTGAACCTCTCATTGGGACACCCGCAGTATACCTGTAGATTTCCTACTACCGCGAGTCAGTATTGGAGCTTTTCCAAATTTCAACATCACTCGACCCAGACCTGCCAAATGACCCAGAACATACCGATCAACGAGCAGTGACATCATTGTAAACCTGAATTGACAAAATACTTCGTCAGTCGATCCTTATGAATTGTCATTGCTATGCTTATGATCATTCATCTAATGTCATCACCCAGGGTCCGGCGGTACCCGGTAAGAACCTAGAGTATGATCCTTCCCTTGGTGAATTCCCAGTTCTCCCAGAACCTCTGGTAGTACGCATACGACCGGTGCTGCGGCACCTTGTGCCAGGGATGATCTTCGGCCTCCGCTGGGCTCACAACCAAAACGCCCGGTTTGAACACGTTTCGGCCCCTGACCTCCGACCGCCGCCCGCAAAAGGGACATGTGAACTGTTGCTGGCCGGGTTGAACCCACCACACGTAGGGAGCTTTCGCGCAACTAGGCCAGACATCGCATGAATGGACCAGCGGCAGGAATTGGACCGGTTCCTCGTCTACAATCTGATTGAATCCGCAGAAACGGCAGCTACGGAATTTCACTCCCGGATCTGCGGCCCTGGGCCCGTAGAATCCCGTGCGGCCGCAAATCGGACAGGGCTCAGGATCCTTCCTCTCCACAAAGAGCTGATAAGAATCCTCGTCCCAGTCTTCAAGGCCATAATTCGCAGTCACTTGCAGGACTGATCCGGTTTCGGTGGTGTGCATCTGACTTCTCCTACTCATTTAACCGATCGACAAACGTAGAGCATATCTGTTGTTATCGGCGCGTGGTTTCCATCGGTCAACCTTAAATGCCAGCACGCGCGAGTTCTGGTACGCGCGTCACAAATTCTCGGGTGTTCAACACGCCCCAGCCGGCAGCTTCATCCCTTCTCCTGAAACGAAGGCCGCGGGTGGCTTCCACCGCACTGTCCAACAATGACCACCGTTTAGGTCCCCGCGTTCACCATAAGGTACGAATTCAGGAATTCATCCAAAAACTCTATCATGAACGAGGTGAGATGAGTCTCGGCCTCGGCCCTGGATACAGTCGCAATGCCCCCATTCTGCCAGGTGTAACCGTAGAAAGCGCGATTCGACTCATCGTCGACACGCGTCACGACGTCCCGCACCGAGAGCTGCAAATGGTAGGCCAGACCTAGTGAGGTTGTGGGCAGCGCCGTCACCGCAATTACCAGATAGGCGCGCGCGTCTTCGGAGTCCGGTGCGACCACCGACAAGCCCACACGCCGCAATTCACCCTCCACCATTTCGCGCCATTCCGCATCGCTGACGATCCCCTCGATATCGTCGTCCAGGAGAAAATCGACGGAAAGCGACGAAAGGCCTCGTAGCGCGTTGGCATCTTGAGACAGACATGGCGCCGCCACCGCAGCGCACAGCAACAGGGCGGTTAAGAACTTGGCTGTAATGTCGAGAATCCTGTCACCCGTTGTTTCAGTCCAGCTTCGAGTATCGGACAAAGGGGAGACAGGTTGAACCTCGCACGTCTCAGTCATCTATAGAGGCGCGGTGGTTCTCCCTGCTGAGCGGCATCAGACTTGGAGGTCTGAGCCGCCTCAGAATCCGCCAACGCAAATGAAGGCGATTATGAAAGCGATGACGACGATTATGGCCGCGTTCGGGGCAAGAGTCGCTACTTGATGCCCTACCTCGTTCCTGTCGAGGGTTCCGAGCCTCTGCAAAAGATGGTGCTTGTCAGATGCCATGGTCGCTACCTCCACGGGTTGACGCGAATGTACACCAAGGTACGGAGCTTCGTAAGGGGCTGGATCACAAAAACGCTCAAGTTGTTCTAATACAAGCAGTTAGATTGAGTGAGATTGCGTCCGGCCGCCCGTTTTCTCGGTTTTACATCGAGTCATGCATGGTGAGCGCAGTTGGCAATCAAGGTGACTTACGGCCGTTGGCCACCCTGCGTCCTCATACACGGAACTGCCGCCAGCCAGCCGAGCAGGCAGACTAGCCGGACGAGTGCGGCGGACGGTGCTTTCAGAAGTCGCTCATGATCGGCTAAGATGCGACTCTGATTGCCATCACACCAGTAGTCTCAAAGACAGATCTAGCCT
>CAZOJI010000028.1:0-15323 GCA_964580055.1 uncultured Gemmatimonadaceae bacterium
GCCTGTGGCGGTTTCTATTCGTCGCTGATGACGAAGAATAGTTGTCGCTGATCAGCCAGAAGACGACCCGATCCAAAACGACGTGCGGAAGCGGGCTTGGAAACAGAGGTTCGGTCCCAAACCAGTATGCGTCTTGTGTCAGTTTGATTGCCCTGAAGGGCTCGAAGAAGTGTCTTGGTCGATGATCGAGGGGCACCACGTCATCGGTGAGAAGCACGACTCATCTTTGAAGGTGCCGGTCTGCAGGAACTGCCACGCAAAGCTTACAGAACTCAACAGGCGTGGCGGCGCTTCGATGACGAAGCCCGCCAACCTGTTGGAGCATCTGCTGACCGTGCTCCGTGCACTTGGTGCGTTCTTTCAGCTGCTCGGTGAGTTTCTGCTAAAGCTCGCTGAGAAGCTTTACTACTTCATCCTGTCGCTCACTGAGAGCTACCCTGGTTGGGATGAAATGGAGGCGGCAAAATGAAGAAGGACAAACTGCCGGTAGCAATCCGAGCGTTTGCCGCTCCTGGAAAGCTCCGAAAGAAGAGAACGACCAAGATTGAAGACCTCGAAGACCATGAGTGTGAAGTGGATCTCGAAGATCGTTGGGGAGACTCGGTACTCGTTTTCGATACCGAGACGACAACGGACGAAACCCAGCGTCTACTGTTTGGGAGTTATCGGTACCATCGCTGGAACTCACACGGCCTGCTCGAATGCGTTGAAGAAGGGATCTTCTACGGTGACGACCTTCCGGAGCGTGATCCAACTGGATACGAGACACTCAAGCGCTTCGCCGAAACGCACGACGCCGATGTTGTGGAAGGGCAACGTAAGAGAATCCGCTTCATGTCCCGCCGTGATTTTGTTGACAAGAGGCTCTGGAAGGTACTCCAGGCGTCGAGTCTCATAGTTGGATTCAACCTACCGTTTGATTTCACACGTCTTGCCGTTGGGTGTGGAGAGGCTCAGGGTCCGATGTACTACGGAGGTTTTTCCCTGACCCTCTGGCAGTACCGTGACAAGAAAACGGGAGAGTGGAAGGAAAACCCGTATCGCCCGAGGCTCTTACTGAAGCTGCTCGACAGCAAACGCGCCTTCATGGGTCTCACAACCCAAACAAGACTCCCGAAGCCTGAAAAGCTGGAGGCGAAGCACCGCCACGGGCGGTTTCTTGACCTACGCACATTAACCTTTGCCTTGACCGCATCCGGGATGTCGCTAAGGACAGCAGGTGAACGATTCCAGATTGACCATCCCAAGATAAGCGTCGAAGAGCACGGAGTCATCAGCGAAGAGAGCATCGAGTACAACCGTCGCGATGTTCTTGCCACCGCCGAGCTGCTTGAGAAGCTGAGAGAAGAATATGACAAACATCCGGTAACCCTTGCCCCGGAATATGCGTACTCTCCAGCATCAATCGCAAAGGCGTACTTGGGGGCAATGGGAGTTGAGCCCCCAGCTCAAAAATTCTCGGTTGGTCACAAGCTGTTCGGTAGAGTGATGGCAACGTATTACGGTGGCCGGTCAGAGGTCAGAATCCGAAAGACCGAAGTGCCGGTAGTCTACTGTGATTTTGCCTCAATGTATCCCACCGTGAACGTCCTGATGGGTCTGTGGAATATGTTCACCGCCGAGAACGTCGAGGTCGTTGACGTTAAAGATGAGATACAGAATCTCCTTGAGGATGTGACACTTGAGGATTGCTTCCAGATGGACTTCTGGAAGAAACTGACGTTCTTCGCTTACATCACTCCAAACGATGATATCCTCCCTCACCGTGCTCAATATGATCAGGCCACAAAGGTGCCGAGTATTGGCGTCAATCGCGTCACATCCAGACGCGGTATCTGGTATGCAGGGCCTGACCTCGTAGCGTCCAAGCTCCTATCCGGCAAAGTCCCACAAGTGCGGAAGGCGTTCCGCATCGTCTCGAAAGGCAAGCAGGAAAACCTTGCTCCAGTGTCGATGTGCGGAGTCGTGATCGACCCACGCCACGAAGACTTTTTCAAACGCCTTGTTGAGATACGCAAGAGCCTGAATCAACTGGCAAACCTATCCGACCACGACGCCGAATGGTTGAAGGGAGCACTGAAGGTGATTGCCAATGCCGGTGGATACGGAGTGATGGCAGAGATGAATCGCCGAGAGCTTCCCAAGGATCAACCCAAGGCCATCAAAGCATATGGATTGGACGGACAGTTCAACTGCCGGACATCGGCGCCCGAATTGCTTGGGCGCTATTGCTTTCCACCGATGGCGGCTCTGATCACCTCAGGCGCTCGGTTAATGCTTGCGCTATTGGAACGATGTGTAAGTGACTGCGGCGGTCAATACGCGTTCTGCGATACCGACAGCATGGCTATAGTCGCCACCAAGAGGGGCGGCTTGGTTCCGTGCAATGGCGGTGATCGTTTGAAACGCGATGGCACCGAGGCAATTCGTGCTCTGTCCTGGGAACAGGTCGCGGGAATCATAGACAAGTTTGCAGCGATAAACCCATATGATAGGTCAAAAGTGCCAGGGTCCATTCTGGAAATCGAAGATGAGAACTTTGACGAGCAAGGACGGCGTCATCAGCTCTTGATCTATGCCATATCAGCCAAGCGGTATGTGATGTACACTCGGGGTAGGAGCGGTGCGGCGGTCATTGAGAAGCCATCGGAACATGGCCTCGGCCACCTCTTGGATCCGACCCACAGAGGGCCAGTCAGTCTCGATGAACCTGAGATGGAAGAAGGTTGGCATCGGACGTGGCCTATGTGGATCGGCAAAGTCTGGAAATGGACCCTTGACCGAGTTGGCGACGATGGCGCGAAAGGTCAGCCGTGGTTCAGCAAACCTGCGGTATCGCGTATCACTGTTAGCTCTCCAGACATACACCGTTCCTTCAAGATCGCGCACCCGGATTCATCTTACGAGCGAAGTGTAAAGCCGATGAACTTCGTCCTCTCCGTACCCACCGCAGCATTCGGACATCCAGACGGTGCGGATCCAGAGAATTTCCACCTAATCGCCGGATTCAATCAGGATTCCGACGAGTGGCTAAAAACGGAGTGGATCAACAAGTACACTGGAGAGCGATTCCCGATCTGCATTGACAACGTGCCACCGCCTCATAAGGCAGCCGTTGTGTCCATCGGCGACATGCTGCAGCGGTTTGTAGTCCATCCGGAGGCCAAGTCGGCAGACGCAATCGGCCAGGCCTGCAAACGTGACACGGTTGGTCTTCTCCGGAGGCGCGTTGTCCAGTTCGGTAGAATCAAATACATCGGGAAGGAATCCAATCGGCTAGGAGAAGCGATTCACGGGATGGTCAAGAATGTGGATGAAGTCAGGAACACCTACGACGATCCGAAACTTGATCCCTGGTTTACCGATTTCGTGCCGTTCCTCAGGTGCGTTCCTGCCGAGAGATTGGCAAAGGTTCTTGGAGTCTCACCTCGGACAATCAAGGCTTATAGGAACTCGCCTTCCCGACCAAGGTTGAGAAGGCTTGGCAGAATTGTGCGTGCACTGAAGAAGGAAGCGCAGCGAGTGGTAAGATCCAAGAATGCCCGACCGGATGCTGTGCGTGATGCTGAAGCTCTACTCGATTCACCGCTGCTTGGAGAACTCGGGATATGATTCGGTGAAGAAGCGTTCAACAACTCTGCGGGAGGTTAGCGGTCGGTCCGTCGTACAACACGGGTCGGCCGCTTGCCACTCGCACCACCGTATCGTGTCCGCCACCGCGTCCTGCCTGGGTTACCGGGATCTTGGACGGCGTGAAGGGCTTTTCGGGCTGTAACCTCGCAAGGCTTGTCCTGGAATGCTGTGGAAGATCCTTCACAGTGAGCCGAGTATTCATGACGGTTGAAGCCTTCATTCACCTCGAATCCGGACTGCATGGCTCAATCGGACCGCCGGAATCCGCCTCGATTACTCCCTCAGTTACTTCTTCAGCTAACTCTTCAATTACCGGCCTCGGTTACTGCAGAGATTCCAAAGCCATAGCTGTGCAAACATAATGCATTTGCAGTTGTGTTCGCGCCATGATCCTGATTTTCTCGCACCTAAACCTTGGCTTTTTTCATTCGCAAGAGCGTCTCAGACGCTTCATATAGGCGATCAGCATATGCTTGTGCCGCGATCCGCACCCAGGGAGGTGTCACCCAAAAGCACCACACAAGGAGCATCGCAAGGGATAATCCGCCACCCACCGTCAATTCAGCAGGCGCTGTAGCTAAGGATGGCCAATACGACACCATCTTTGCCGCAACTGTCATGACTCCTGTCAGAGACGCAAGAATGCCAATAGGTTTCAGCCCCCACATATTGCGGCGGTATCCGTAGTTCACATTTTCTTTGAATACGAGAGGGAATGCCTTGGTGTCTCTGGTCTCGTTGATCAAGAAACGTGTGCACTCCTCATAGACATGATCAGCACCGCTTGGATCTCTTACCTCTTGTTCCGGAGTTGGCAACTGAAGATCAGGTCGAAGTTGGCTCATTATGTTGTGGTATCGCTGGCGAACCTCTGCGCCGACCCGAGCATTGCCGTGGCGCAGAAGCTGCGTTGTCGGCGGCCCTCCCCAACTTTCCCACAGCGAGGGTTGCTTTAGTGATCCTTTGTCTCTACCTAGCTGGGAAGCCAGCGTTGCAAGCGCTGCTGGGAATATTGTAATTGCACCTCCTAATTGTAGGAGTGAAGAGCCTGGATAAATCACGGCAAACGCAATCCCAACTGGAATCAACACCGTGTAGACTGGGATCAGGCGAGCACTGAATGTGTACCGATCAAGGTTCATGGCGTATCCAGTTGAAAAGGTGAACCGCCGTCGTTAGATGGAGGATCAGACTCGACAATCAACTTCCTTTCGACGCACCGCATGCCGAATGGGAAGCATGAACCGTGAATCGTCGAGACCTTTCCTGATTCTGGGTTCAATCCGGCAATCAGCATCACTGGTTCCTTGGTGAGGTAGTTTGCTGCCCCTGCGATACCTGTCAAGGATTCTATATCCCGTGCTGACGGCATTGGCTTGGACTCGCAATGAGAATGCCATTCTCCTATGTACTGCCCTCTGGTCCTGAGTTTGGCTGCAGCAATGTTGACGCACTCCTGGCAATATTCGTGGTCGCGCTCGAACCGGGTCCGTTCCTCGACGGCATTCGGTCCTGCGTCAGTTGCTTCGAGTACGTGAACCACTCCGTCTTCGTCACGAAACCCGATAAGTACCCCGCCTGTTTCAACATCAGGCATCTTCTCAACGAGTTGTACCATCTTCTCGTATGCTCCACCGGAGATTCGGATCACTTCGGTTTGCGGTAATCGACAAACACAACAGGATTGAAGAGGAGGGAATCGCTGACGGACAAGTGTGTACGGCTCCGACATTTCTGGTGAGATCTCTTGTAATGCATCTCGCGACCAGATCAAATGATTCCATTCCTGATTTTCACTCATCTCATCAATAGCTGCCCGAGCTGTAAAGTCAGAGGCGAAACGAAGGTCTACTGCACTTCCAGCAAGTACAGGCCTGCCACACTCCCTTTCGACTACCTCACCTTCAAGTTGGGGGAGATCGATCCAGATATCGTGCATCTCAGGTGGTACATCGCTGGAGCGGGCGCGGTATTTCACCAAGCATGCCTTGCATGCATCAACGGTTGGGCGAACTCGGAACACCCTCGCTGCTGCACCACCTCGTAGAGCCCTTCCGTACACAACCGTCTTTCCTAACCGAACTGCAGCTTCGTTGATGACCATCTCAACGTTTTCATCAGCAACAGTCGCGACTGCGATGTCCGCCTCCTTCAGCACATCCTCAAGTATTGAGTGGTCCGATCCTATCCGGTGAAAGACTGGACGCACGTTAAGAAAAGGGTTGTGCTGCCACAATGAGTGCCTAACTGCGTCAACCTTTTTCAGACCTATCGAAGGAATCCCTGAGACATGCCGGATCACGTTTCCAAGCCGCATCTCATCGTTGTCAACCAGGATGAGATGTCCAACACCGGCCTTGGCCAATACGTCAGCGACGTCTCCACCAAGCGCTCCGACGCCGAATAGGACAACCGTCTTCTTCTGAAGATCGCTGGGTAAGGTTGTTGAGTTCCTCACCTCCAGCTTGGGTTTCGTCAATGGGTGCACTCGCAGTGCTTGTACGTCCGCCGCTTTAGCGACGTCTCGAATTACACGTCGGTCATCCTTCACAGCCGCAGCGAAATCAGTCGTTTTGATTTCGTCACCTGGACGCAACCTGAGCACCAACCACTCCTTCCCTCCGTCCCGAGCCGGATATCGTAAGCCGATTAATGCGGGCCGCTCTGGTTCTTCCAAAAGACGCTCAAGGGCTGCGTCTGCGTCAGCCAATCCTGCATCGGCGAGCACCTGCTCAAGTTCATGCCCAACCTGACATGGAGCCGGTTCCGCCGGAAGATCAAACCAGAAACCATCGAATGCAGCTTCCCTCAACTCTTTGTCCAAAGACATACCGTCAAACGTCAAACGCTCATCAGACAGCCAAGTAAATGCACGGGCAGTTGCGGGTGCAATCGAGTCCAGTGCATTGGTCTCAACACCTGACGCCGTCGACTCGGAGATATTAGTGCCTACGAGCAGTGAGCGCTTGAAGCCACTCTGGTGGACGTAGCCAGGCTTGATCGGGATATGGTCAATATGGGGAAATGCAAAGAACCTCCCGCGTCCCTGGAGTTTGTCATCGTAGAAGGCAGGCGGGAGTACGATATCGCCAATACGGTTGAAATGCGCCTCAAGTTCTGACTGTTCGGAATCTCGATAAGGGAAGGGCTTGCCGACAGCTATCGCCTTGAACACCGCTTTGGCTCGCCTTATGACATCAATACCAGAGATTACATCTGCCTCTAAGTGTGAATCTGCCTCTACCAGGCAAAGTGATCCGTCGGGCATTTGGTGACGTCGGTAATCAGGTGGCATTCGGAGTATGTTTCCAGGTGACAAGGCATCAACTGCTTGCCAGTCTGTCGAATCCGGTACTGCCTTGACAGGAGTCAGTGACGGGGACTTGAACGGCGTGTCCGTGGGGTAATCGAGTACCACGGGGTGCCGCAAGATTTCACCGTTCAGACCAAAGACGATCTCGCCTACGAAACAGAGATTTTCGCGGGCTAATTCAGTCTCACTTGCTCGGAAATCCGGGTACCGCTCCGAAAAAGCTTGGCGCTCAGCGATGTAATGGTGTGGGTAGAGCGTTATCCAGCTTGTCACAGTATCAGCTCGTTCCCATAGGTCGTCCACTATCCAATTTCGATGTGATAACTGTAGGTGCGGCTATCTGCGATCCGCTATCTTCGTGATCGTCACCACCAGTCGGGTAGTGGTCTGTCAGCTCACCGTCATCGCTGTCGAGAAGGCGGTCACCATCAATGGTGATATCGTATATGATGCTCTCTGGTCGTTCTCCAAGGACACGCACATTTTCTTCACCTACCTGCTTCGCATACAAGTCAATAGCGTCATCATGTGGGTGTCCGTGCGGACTATCCTTTTGGGCTGGCGACGAGATGATAACCCACTCGGGATCCATCAGCTCAAGGTGGCGGGTGTATGGATCGTCGTCATCTTCATCATCTTTGAAGAAGCTACGTGAGCCATGATGGCTGGCACCAAGGGCTGAGCACGGAAGACGTTCAGCGTGATACTCTTCACCGCCGAGTATGTAATCCTTCCATGCATTTTTGCTAGCGTCTCCGGTGTCCATCACATACCTCGCAGGAGAACCGTATCCGAAACGGAGCACGCCGCTAAAGTCATGGATGCGGTTGTAACGCGCCTCACCTTCCAAGGCGTCTATCTCATCCTTGGCGTGCTCCGCAGGCGATAGGATGTTGTACGAGACAGTCCCAATCGAAGCCGCCTCCCTGGTTCCGCGATACTCTCTGGTTTCACCACCGTCTGATTCAACCTCTTGGATCAATTTCTGAAGTTTCTTGTATGCGTCGTCATGCTCGCTACTCGGCTGGAACCCTGTATGCCAAACCTCCTTCACTCGCACTCTGGTTCTTAGTTCGTCGATCCCACCGAGATGGTCGTTGTGTGGATGGGTGTTCACGAACACATCCAGCACGGGCTTGCCGTCTTCCTGCGGAAGGACATCCTCTAGCAACGCCACAACATCAACACTCCGCAGTGTCTCACTCCGGTTGATGTCGACCAGCACGTACTTGAACCCCCCATTCCCATTTGGTACGACATGGAGAGTTGAATCACCTTGTCCCACGTATAGGAATACAGTCCTGAAAGTGTTTTGGTCTGTTGGTATGATGATCTCGTCTAAGGATGTAGTCATGATCCTCTCCACGTTTGTCCAGAGTTCCGTATTCCAAACCATGGCCAGAAGCAAACATTCACCAACAGCCGCGACTCCACAAGAGCGTTTTTGGGGCATCGTATGTTGTTTTTGGGACATTCGTTGCCGATGTCACCGTTCACTCCAACCCCCGCCTCAGACTCAGGCTGGGCGGTGGAGGTGATATCAGCAACAACACGGCATCCAGAGTTGAGTCGGATGCCGGTCAATACTGATAGTATTTCATATTGAACTAACTATATCACATATGCATATGCACGCTACAGGGTGAAGTTTGCTCTGCCCTCTCTTCCTATCCCGTCAACGAGTGCGGGGGGGAGAGATAAGTGGTAAGATGGCTTCACGCTTCCTGTCTATATATATCCCATATACCTAGTTTCATCTTTTGCTGCTGTCGAAGTCGAGGTCAGGCGGTGATAGCAGTTGTCACCAATTCGCCGATGAATGTCCCAGAATCGACATGCGATCCCTCAATAACGCTCTGGCGGGCGCCTGCACTGAAGCGTATTATCGGACTCAATACTCGCAGGCTAACTGCACAGTGTCGCCGATGTCATGTGAGCCATCATGAGGTTCGCCATGCACTTGATTAGGACACACCTCTGCTGTCTATCTCTACACGAAGCAACCACACCTGCAATACCTCGATAGGCTGGTCAGGAGAATTGGATAGTTGGACGGCACACCACTAGTGGAGGCGACGGATCAAATCCGCCTCTGGCGCACGTGTACATCGTCAACAACGCTGATACGACCGCGCCACTCAACATCGGTGCGGGCGAAGAGCTCAAGCACAAGTGTTGTGACTGCCGCCACATCCTTTGGAATGATTCGGAGAAGCAGAACACCGGCTCTAGGCTTGTTAGGACCCCGCACTGCGAGTTCGCCAAAGCCGCGATCGAAGGTGAGAATCAACCTGTCCTCGCTGATCGCTCTTTCGATGTGAGCGATGTCCGGGGCACCTGGTCCACTCTCTGTTGCAGAGTAAACGTCGTGCCCCGCGTCACGCAGAGCACGGACTGTGTCAAGCGGCAAGCGGAATGTTCTCGTCGGCGAGGAGCCGCATCAAGCGGCGCCTGGTCGGAGTGGGATCAGAGTTTGGTTATGCAGAGTTTCAGCAGCGTAAGCGAACACGGCGCGCAGCACGTCATCGTTCAGCTGGGGATAGTTGCTCTGGAGTTGATCTTGTGACCAGCCTTCAGCGAGTAGGCCGAGCACGAAATCGACAGCCAGGCGCGTTCCCTTGATGACGGGCTTGCCACCCAACACGCCGGGATCGGCATGTATATGGTCAGTCCAGGTCATGACTACCTCCCGATGCCTAAGGTAGTGCAGAGGCGTGCCGTCTAACAAGCGCATACCTATGGGCAAATTGTGAAGCTGCCATGCGCGGTAGGAGCAGTTGGTATGAGCGCAATGCGAGACCAAAGATGACCGCCAGTTTCTCGCCTCTGGCAGGTACTCGCCTGCAGCTTATTCGCAGGGTCGTTCTATGAGAGCGATTGTTAGGACGGCGCTCGCACCGAAACGAGATCATGGGGAGCACCTGGCCAACGTTTGTTGAGACCGAGCAGCATCGAGAGATCCGAGATGCGATCCGAGCAGCAATCGGCTCCTGGCGTCGCTTCATCGTCGCGGTAGACGGGGTCGATGGTGTAGGGAAGAGCAACCTCGCGCGGTACCTTGCGTGGCAGTTCGGCATGCCCGCTATTGAGACCGATCTATTCCTCGACCGCGAGACTGGAGGCCTCAAGTATTACCTTGATCAGCTTCGGTCCGTTTTTCACGCACGCACCTTGCAAGATCGCCCGCTGATCATCGAAAGGCTTCGCGTGTTGCAGGTTCTCCAGGACCTGCCGCGGGCGGGATCGGTGATCGGGCCTTAGATTGTGCTACGGAAGATTTCTTGGTCGGGCCGCGCCCGCAGCAGGGCAGTGTCCCGTGCCGCGCAGGTCAAATGCGATCCGTTATACAGCGGCGAGGGTGAGATCATGCTGGGTGGTTAGTGTTGCTGGCGGGAAGACTATTAAGTACGTTAAATAGCACATAATGACGTACGGTACAAGGAGTCTCAATGGTCAAACTCAAACCGAGCGAAGACATCGTCCCGCTGAGTGAGTTCCGAGCCAACATGGCTGCTACCATAAACCAACTCCGCGACACAGGACGTCCTGTAGTTTTGACCGAGCACGGCCGCAGCACAGCTGTGTTGCTAGGCGTCTCTGATTACGAAGCCCTACTGGATGAGGTCGATCTGCTCCGCGACATCCGCACGGCTGAGGAACAGTTGGCGGCAGGAAAGGGTGTATCGAATACGAGTGCCAAAGCCGATCTCAAGCGTCGTCTCAAGTCATGAGAGTAGCCTGGGCTCCGCTTGCGCTCGATCGTGCGGAGGAAGCGGCGCGATTCATTGCGGCAGACCGGCCAGCCGCAGCTGCGAAGTGGATTGATGGACTGTTCGATGCCGTGGCGAAACTGAGTGCGTTTCCCGACAATGGCCGTATGGTTCCCGAGGTTGGCCGTTCTGAGATTCGTGAGGTTCTCTACGGCAAGTACCGAGTCGTCTATCGTCTCGAAGAGAAGCGTCTGTTTGTTCTGACGGTGCGCCACCAGAGGCGTCATTTCAGTGAGCGGATCTTACTGGAGGAGCAGTAACCAAGAACGCCGCCTGGTTACCCACGGCGGCGGCATCACCGGTTTCTCCGCGAATCTCTACCACTTCCCAGACTATCGGCTCACGATCGCCGTCCTCGCGAACGCGAAAGCCCGTGACGACGGGATCGCTCCAGTCGACCCTCTCGCTCGCAAACTCGCGGAGATAATGTTTGCCGTGGGCCGCCCAAGCCGATGAAGCTGACGGTCGCCTTCGGCGCCCGCAGATTATCGGCGAGTCGCTAGCTAGCGCTACCCGAGTCATCGTATTACACTGTATTACATGAACAACGTCATCACAATTCGACTCGATGAAGAACTCCAGCGCCGCCTGGACCAGGTCTGTGATCGCTCTGGCCGTACTCGCAGCGATGTCGTCCGTGACGCAATCAAACGCCAGGTATCTCTTGTTCAGTTCGAGCAATTGCGTCGCGACGTGCTTCCCTTTGCCGAGGCCCGCGGATACCTGACGGACGAAGACGTCATCAACAACGTGTCGTGAGGGTATTTCTCGACACGAACGTGCTCGTGAGTGCGTTTGCGACACGTGGCATATGTGCGGATCTGGTCCGGCATCTGCTGGCCGAACATGAGCTTCTCACTGGTGAGGTGAACCTGACCGAACTTCGGCGAGTGCTGAAGACGAAACTCCGGGTTCCGAAGGCTACTGTTGATTCGATTGAAGAGTTGTTACGCGATCAGACGGTTGTGCCAAAGCCACGGAAACGGCTCGATATTGAGATTCGTGATCCCGCTGACGCATGGGTGTTGGCGTCGGCTGTGGCCGTAGATGCTGACTTGCTAGTGACCGGTGATCGCGATCTACTCGACATAGCGGCACAGGCCCCGCTGCGAATAGTAGATCCGAGGGGCTGCTGGGAGGCTCTACGTCAGCGCAGGCGATGGAAACGGGAGTGATTGATCAACGACAGTCATTTCTCGCCGTCGGAAATTACTTGTCGCTGGTCAGAACGGTCGACTCATAGTAATTGATCCTGAGGGCAACTTCGTCGACTGGCTGCCGATGCTTGTTCAGTCTTGCTTCGGACAGGGGCGGACCATCCACCCAAGTTTCGTCGGCGGTGATGGCAACCCCCTACGACGTCAGACCCTATCCGCCGTTTACGGGTCCTCAGGATTCCGTTGCCTTGTACAGAACCGAACGGGTAACTGATACGAGCGCAACGAGAGGCCACAGATGAGCGAGGGATTCACAAAGCTGAAAGGGGTGCGTCTGCGTCCTAAGCGCAGAGCCGTTCTATGAGAGCGATTGTTAGACTGCCACGAGGAGGGCACTGCCGGTGAAGCCTCAACAACACCCTCATGGCCGAGTGGTGTACGATCTCCTTCAAGGTATTGCTGCGTTTGAAATCGTCGAGGGTGATAGTGGTTGGCATCGACATCTCACCGCTAGCCATTGAGACAGCGCGGTTGCGAGGAGTCCGCGACGCTCGAGGATGGCGGTGACCAGGGTGAGTGCGAGGCTCGGCAAGTTCGGCACGATCTTGATGCTTGGCAACAACTTCGGTGTGATGGCGAATCCCAGGCGTGCTCGTTGGATGTTGCGGCGTTTCGCTAGCATGACGTCCGCGGCGGCACGTATCGTTGCGGGGTGCGTTGACCCTTATGACACACCCGACAAAGTACATCGCCGCTACCACCCTATGAACAAAGGCCGCGATCGTGCCGGAGGCCAGATCCGAGTTCGTGTACGCTATGGTAGCTATTGCACTCCGTGGTTTGACTGGCTGTTGGTTTCGCGACGCGAGGATGGAGGACATAGTGGCTGGAACACCCTGGCGCATAGTACGATTCGTAGACTCCGAAAGCCCAGAATATGTCGCGTTCATTACCAGAAGGGTGGCAGCGCAATTCGCGGCTGAACTTGACAGGCAATCGTAGCTGCCAAGAGCTGGGAGGGCAATCGGTTCGCGCGCACAGCACCGTCTGTGATTCTCAATGCATCTAGAAGCTGGAAGGGAGTTCGACTGATACTTTTCCGCAACGTCGATGGACTGCAAGGCACTAACCACTTCTCAAAGGCAAGTCTTCCTGTTCTTGCTGTAACGGTCTTGGCCTTGATCAATGGATGCTCGTGTGCGGACGACCCACGCCCCTACGTCGTCATTGACAGCATATGGGACGAACCGAATCGTCGCATCGATGATACGGTAGAGCCGGCGGATTCGGACGTGTTCTTCGTGAAGAGGTACGATCCCGACCGCGACCCGTTCGAGGATCTCGACGCGGCAGTGAGGGTGGCGCAAGCCGAAGACAAGCGCATCATCTTGGTGGTTGGTGGGAACTGGTGCCTACCGTGCATCAGGGTGGCCCGCTTCTGGGCCGAAACCGAAGCGATACGCGAGCGGCTGATCCGCAATTTCGTTGTATTGAAGGTGAACTACGGGCCGTTCAACCAGAACGAGCAATTCTTGTCGCAGTTCCCTGAGATTCTCACTTTCCCTCACATCTTCGTACTCGACCCAGCCGGAAGAACCCTGCTGTCGCCCGGCGACGGAATGGACCTCATCCTCTTCGACGAGGAACTGTTCCCCGAACACCTCGACAGTTGGACTGCGGAGAGCGAAGAGCACGAGAAATAGGGATAGATAGACACCGTGGTTGCGTTGGCCGCCGTATCGGCAGCGCTGGGCATGCGCTCGGCGAAATGGAGGCAGATCCCACCGGCATCTTCTGGGACTGATGGGCGCTTGCCAGCAAACAGGTGAGGCAGTCGAAAGCCGCGAATACAAACGGTTGGTTGGCAACGCGACCTCAAGGAAATCGAATCGTTTCTGGCGGCCCAGAAGCTTACGCTTGTGGCAAATACGCAGAGCTGTCAGCGATAGGCGGGTAAGCTGAATGAAGACGTTGACCCTCCGCCACACGGTGGACACAGACATCGACATGATTGTCGGTTGGGAGAGAGATCCGGACAACTCTCCGTTTGTCGAATCTTGGGAGAAGCAGCGCCATCTGAGCGCCGTTGCTGATGCGGACATTGAACACCTAGTGGCTGAGGTTGGGAAAGTGCCTGTCGGGTTCGGGATCCTGGCGGGACTGGCTGGAACGCACGATTCGATCGAGCTCCGCAGAATCCTGATTGCTAGTAAGGGCAAGGGGTACGGTCGGGCCACTATGGAGGCGGTGATGGAACTTGCTTTCAAAGCCCGTGGGGCTCACCGGCTTTGGCTCGATGTGATTGACGATAATGTTCGAGCTCGCAACCTCTACGAGTCCCTCGGGTTTCAGATCGAAGGTCGACTCCGCGAGTGCTACAAGGTTGGAGATCGCTACGAGTCGCTGATCGTGATGTCGATGCTATCGAGCGAGTATCTGGCGCGATCCGATTGACCTGGTTGGCAAATCACCCGGGAAGGGCGGAGCCGTCGACACCTTCTAATGAGCGCACGAGGCTGTCGAACACGCTTGAAGCGGTTCATTTGTGAGCAATGGGCGACGAGTGGAAGCCAATGTGCGCATCCATCAGGTGAACGTCCACTCGCACCTTAGCCGCGGCCGTGTAAGGCCGCACTACCGAAGCGGCTAGAGATAACGCGAATTATCATTTGCAATGGATGCGTTGGGCAGTTCCCAGAATTGGACGGCCCCACGCACGCCTACATGGAATCCGCACCCGGCTGCTGGGCATGCTACGGTGAAATGCTCACCATTGTGGAAGATATCCCAGCGAATTTGGAACAACCTGCCGACCGATCCGGACGACTGGATGGAATGACGGGACAGAGAACGCCTACTCGAGGCCCGCGACTCGAAAAACAGATTCCAAACGGCCGGCGGGTTTTTCGAATGGCCACCGGGATTCTCGAACAACCGGCGGGGTATTTTGGATTGCCGGCCGAGATTTCGAACGGCCGAAAAATATTTCGAATAGCCAAGAAATCTTTCGAACGGCCGAAAAATATTTCGAATAGCCAAGAAATCTTTCGAACGGCCGGGAAAAAATTTCGACCCGGCATTTTGAATTGCGCGACGCCGAGAATGGATTCCGAATCGTCGATTTTTCTTTTTAATCGATCGATCTGTATTTCAAATCGCTAATCTGAATTGTCGAACACCGATTTCGAATTCGGGATCGATTGAAAAACTTTCGAATCGATGGAATCGAATTCGATGCCGGCTCCAAATCTTTGGAAACGGCTCCTTTTTTTTTCAAATCGACGATTTTGAGTTCGGGATGGGCTGGAATTCGAGCATTCTAGGCTGAAGTCACATGAGATTCAGCAACACAAATGACTGCCATATAAGGACTTACGTTCCCGAACCGCAAGAGCGTGGTATTTCCAGCTACTGTTTTGGGCTCAGTACACGGATCCGCCCGGCCGTGCC
>CAZOJI010000028.1:15423-51202 GCA_964580055.1 uncultured Gemmatimonadaceae bacterium
GTGGTATTTCCAGCTACTGTTTTGGGCTCAGTACACGGATCCGCCCGGCCGTGCCGCACGCCTCTTTAAAAACCCACCAACCGCGTCACCTTGGCCGTTACCATCCGGTCCAGCACCGTCGCCCCGTCAACCACTCCGGCCGCCACATTGCGCCGCTCCGAGAAGACCAGGAAGATGTCACTCAGAGGTGCGTGGATGACGTTGAGCCTGAGATAGCTCACCAGCTCGTCGGTGGACTCGTTGAACTGCACGAAGCCCATGAGAAACAACTTGGTGTTGTAGGCGTACCTGAACCGGCCGCTGAACAAGTCGGCGGTGAACTCGCTGCCGGCGAGGTTGAGGTCGTTGTGCTGCACCCCGAAATCGAATGCCAGGTGATGGCTGGGCCTGAACTGCAGGTTGCCGCCTATCGAGGTGCGGTCGCCGTCGTAAAAGCCGCCGTTGCTGAACCGCACGTTTCCGGAAAGTGCCCGCTCGCCGCTGGCGGTGTAACTCACCGTCTTGGTGCCGAATCCGTAATCACCGGCGGCTACGTCGACACTGGCGATGCTCGTGACACCTACCAGTCGCTCGAAGCTGTCCTCATAACCCAGCGTCAGCACGCTTCCGTCCATGAAGGTGACGCCCAATTCACCATTGAGCTTGCGCGTCTCCAGCGTCCAATCCATGCCGGAGTAATAGTGCACGTCGGCGTGGGGATTGATCCTCAACACGTGAGGGATATCCGGCTCGGGATGCGCTCCGACAGTCGCATACAACTGTCGCACCCCCCTGCGATCGACGAATCCCACTTCCGGATCGAACCCGTCGCCCACGTGTTTCACCAACGTCGACACGTCCCAGACGGGATCCCGCCAGGCAACCTGGAACATGCCGGCGTACCTGTTGCCCGAGACATCGGGGTCGTCGGTAGCGGCGAGGTAGGAGTTAACCACCATGTTGCGGAGCAGCCTGAAGTTGCCGTCCACACCGAATGCCCGGTTGTAGTCTCCGGACACCTCGGAGCTGGTGCCCTGTCGATTCACGAATATCACTCCGACGTCCGAGTTGCCGACAACATCGCCTTTCAAGCGCACGACCGCGAAGTTCTCTGCCGGAACGTCTCTGTCGGCCCTGGTCTGCACGTTCAATAGTCCGACGTCGAATATGCCCGCCTGCCCCGTCAGCCGCCCTCCCGCCGCGATCGGCTGCGGCTGACGATCCTCGTTCAGTCCGATGCGGCGCGAGTGGAACAGCTTGAACTTCTGTGGGGACGAACCGGTTCGGTAATTGCGAATAGCGATGTCGGAGAACGAGAACACGCCGTCATTCTCCAGAAAGAAGTCCCGCTTCTCGGGAAAGAACAGCGAGAACCTGGTGAGGTTCACCTGCTCCTGATCGACCTCGACCTGGGAGAAATCCGTGAACGCGGTGAGGTCGAGAGTCAGCCGCGAGGTCACACCGTACTTCACGTCGAATCCCGCATCGAAGTCATTTCCGGGGTCGGCAACCAACTCCTCACCGTCCCGGCGCGCCGCGCTTACGTAGGGTTTGATCCAGAGGTTTCTACCGCGATTGAGGTTCCGGATGCCCGTGAGCCTACCGGCCATCGACATCTTGTAGAGTCGGAACTGCCTGGGCATCGGCGCCCAATTTCCCTCCTCGCTCTTGCGGCGGATGCGGCGCGAGAAATTGAGCCCCCAGGTCATCTCCCCATCGCTCGACGAGAACCTGAGGGTGTTGACCGGTATCGCAATCTCGGCGGTCCATCCCCGCTCGTGAATCGTCGTCTCGACGTGGATGACTCCCTCCCAGGCGCGATTCACATATCTGCTGTCGTTGAAGGTCTGCGCGTCGAAGATGGCGCCGCCGGGGTTCACCGCGAACAGAAACGAACTCTGCCTGTCGTAGTACGAGTCGATGGCTATCCCGAAGATATCGGAGTCGTGTGTCTGGTAGTCCTGCTCGAGACCGGGAATGCTCAGTTGATCGGGCTCCGAGTCGTAAAGCAGTGCACCGATGTAGAGGTTGTTCTCGTCATACATGATTCGGATGACCGTGCGCTCGGTCATCGGGTAGCCCGGATTGGGCTGGATCTGTATGAATTCGCCGGACGTAGAGTCGGCGCGGCTCCAAGCCGCCTCGTCGAGTCGACCGTCGATCTCGATCTCTTCTTCGATGGCCAGTGCCCGAAGACTGAGACGCGGTTCGGAATACGGATCCACCGGATACACCCCCGGTTGAACATCTAGCGCGTCTTGCGCCAGTGCGGGTGCCGCCGAAACCACCGCCAACACAACTGCCGAGCAGCCGGCCCGCGCCACTGTAACCGCGGGCGACGGCCGGCACTTCAAAAGCTGCCTCACGGATACTCCTGAGATTGGGAAATCACAAACGTTGAAAACCTAATGGGTTGAGGGCCGGGAACGGCCAATGTTGCGCGGCGGAATCCGCAAGAATCTCTGTCTCGCGTTCTTGACGGCACGACATACGAACAATCCTTCAGACGCCCAAACGGCTGCACTGACGAGTGGCAAGCAGCAGGAAAATGAATACAGCGTGATGCGAGATGACCGATAGTGGCACAACACTGCGCCCACAGAACGTACCGAGTCCCGAGATGTGGAGATGCCACCGTCCGCACCGACCTACCGACCTTACTATAATTCATCGTCGTCAACCGTCTTCTCTCTGAGCGAAAGGCCGAATCGATGTTCTCTCGCGAGACATATGTAGACCGTCGAACCGCACTGGCTTCCAAGTTCGATAACGGCATCCTGCTGTTCCCGGGAAACAGCGAGAGCCCGATGAACTACGCTGACAACTGCTACCCGTTTCGCCAGGACAGCAGTTTCCTCTACTACTTCGGGCTGAGCCAGCCGGACCTGGCCGCCGTGATCGATGTCGATTCGGGTGAGGTTACGATCTTCGGCGAGGAGCTAACCATCGACGACGTAGTCTGGATGGGAGATCTGCCCACGATCGCGGCACGAGCGGAGAAGGTCGGTGTGACGGACACGAAACCGCTGGCCGCGCTCGCCGACGGGGTAAGGGCCCGTCGAGAAGCCGGCAGGCTGGTTCGTTTCCTGCCGCCCTACCGAGCGGAAACTACGCTCCAGCTATCGGAACTGTTGGGTATCGCGCCGTGGCAGTTAGCCAAGCAAGCCTCCGAGGAGCTCATCTGGGCGGTCATCAATCAGAGGATCTACAAGTCGGATGAGGAAATCGCCGAGCTCGACGAGGCGGTGGAAACCTCAGTGGCGATGCATACGGCCGCAATCCGTATGGCGAGGCCCGGACTGTTCGAGGACGAGATCACTGCCGAGGTCGAGCGTTTGGCCGTCGCCGCAGGTGGGCGACTGGCCTTCCCGGTGATCGCCACGATCCACGGCGAGACGCTGCACAACCACGACCACAGCAACATCATGTCCGACGGAGACCTGTTCCTGCTCGACGCCGGCGCGGAGACGTCGATGGGCTACGGCGGCGATCTCACATCGACTTTCCCCGTGAGCAAGACGTTCACCGACCGCCAGAAGATGATCTACGAGTTGGTGATAGCTTCCTACGACGCCGCTGTTGCCGCACTAGCTCCGGGAGTTCCGAACCGGGAAACGCACTTCGCTGCCTCACGAGTGATTTTCGACGGCTTGAAGAGTCTTGGCGTATTCAAGGGCGATACCGAGGAGGCCCTGGCTGCCGGCGCTCACGCTTTGGTGTACCCTCACGGTATCGGTCACATGATGGGGCTCGACATCCACGACATGGAAAACCTCGGCGAGTTCCGCGTCGGCCACAAAGGTGAGCCAAAGAGCGCCCAGTTCGGACTCAAATCGTTGCGCCTGGCACGGGAGTTGGAGCCGGGTTTCGTCTTGACCGTTGAACCGGGCATCTACTTCATACCGCAGCTCATGGACCTGTGGCGGTCGCAGAAGCACAACACCGAGTTCATCGACTTCGACGAGTTGGACAAGTGGCGAGACTTCGGCGGCATCCGCAATGAAGAGGACTACGTGATCACGACTGACGGCGCGCGGAGGCTGGGACCGCCGAAGCCGAAGACGGTGGAGGAGGTGGAGGGGTTGAGGGGAGAGTTGTGAGTTGTGAGTTGTGAGTGGAGGCGCGGCACCGCAAATGAACGCTACCGCTTCTGCAATTCCAGGTTGGTGAGTTCGTCCGTCACGCCGAACTGGTACTCTGGATACTCGAACACCGGCATTCTGTGCTCGGTCTGGCCGAGCGAGTAGCCGTAGAGTCCTTCCAAATCAGTTACGTCTTCGCCCATGTCGTTCAACTGGGCTAGGTATTCCCCAATCGACTTCGACTCGATTATGACCACCTTGCCCATTGTGTCGATGATGGGGCTGTGCGCGCGGGTGCGATCGTGGTCGAACTCGATTATCCTGCGGCCGTAGCGCGTGACACCGATCACTCGGAATGTCAGGCTCTTGCCCACTGCCGGGAGATTCAAGACGCTTCTATCGGTGGCGAGAAAGGGAAGCCCGGCCGTCTTGCGCAGCTCATCGATTCGCTCGATCAAAGACTCGGCTTCATTCGCAAAGCTGCGGACGGTATCGTAATGCTCCTCGGGTACTCTCCCAACGATCTTTTCCTCCAGCTCCTCTTGTACGGCGCGTGCAATCGGCGCGTAGTTGTGGTTGTTCTCCATGTACCCCTTCACAACGAACGTGTAGTAGGGCAAGACGCCGATGTCGTTCAGGGTTTGCCGCAGTTTGGCGGTATGGCCCCTCCGTGAGGCGGCGGCGGTGAAGACGAGCTGGTTGGTCACTACCCAACCGGCGGACTCCAGCTCAGCCACAGCGTCGTGCGCTTCTGGAGTGATTTCCATCGGCGACTCGAAGTGGGTCTGGATGACGAACTGCTCGACACCGATCCGCGCTGCCTTGGCTTTGAACCTGGAGAGTATGTCCGCAAGCGTCGAAGTGATACGCTGGGGCAAGTAGACAGGCAGCCGCGTGCCGATCCGCACCCTGGTGATCTCCGCGAACTTCTCGCCGTCCCGCCTGTGCCGGTTGGCCTCCTTCTTGGCGGCCGCCATCTCGTAAACTGCATCCAATACCTGTTCCAGAGAGTGGTCCGAGCTCATCAGACCATCGCCGCCGGTGATCAGTATGTCTCTGAGCTGGGAGTCCTCCTCGAAGTACTTCATCAGCTCCGAGAGTTTGTCCGACCACCTGGGTTCGGGCTCGAGCTCGTCGAGATTGAAGTTGAGACGGCCGCGCTGGAAGTCGTACATCCTCTGGCAGGAGCTGCAGAGGCCTCCGCACGCACGGCCCACGGTGTCGGGAATCAGGATCGCGACGTCGGGATAACGCCTGTGTACGTTGTCGTACGAAGGGAGCAACCAACCGGCGGCGTTAGGTTCGCCGGGGCGAATCTGATCCTCCTTCTCCCACGCGACTATGTGCCCGAACTCCTCGACGAGCTGCGTCGAGTACACGACGTAATGTCGTATCGCCAGGTCGGCGCCGATCGCAAAATACGGCACGCGAACGTGAAGCAGCGACAGGTAATACGGGTTCACGAAGAACGGGATACCCTTGTCGCGCGCCTCATAGAGAATCTTCATCGTGTCCGGATCCAGCGAGT
The DNA here is from genome assembly GCA_964580055.1 of uncultured Gemmatimonadaceae bacterium. GTDB lineage: Bacteria > Gemmatimonadota > Gemmatimonadetes > Gemmatimonadales > GWC2-71-9 > JBDGYW01. The sequence continues at coordinate 21,013 of CAZOJI010000028.1, forward strand.
GTCCCAGCATCTCGTTGAGCAGGTCGGGGGAGCGAACCGCGAAACGCAAATGGAACTGCATGTCATTCCACCATTCCCGGGCCTGCAGCAGCTTGTCCTCCCTGCTCTGTTCTTCCTCGAACTTGAATTTGGGGCTCTTTATCTCGCCGGTGTCCATGCGGTCTATGATGATGCCGAGTATCCTGTCTCGGTTTTCCTCCCGCAGCGCCACTATCCTGGGATCCAGTCCCGACGGATACCGCTCCATCCACTCCAACACCAGAGACCTGCTGGGAAGCTCGCGCGTATCTCTACCGGTAAGCTGCCGGAACAGCTGAACCATATCTTCGAAGAAAGCCGGCTTCGCTCCGCCGGTGCCGTGGTTTACGGCAAGCCAGATGAGCTGTATCGGGTTACTGACGGCGATCTCGCCGCGGAGGTTGAGGTCGACGAATTCACGCCCGGCGTTGTCTACATAGTCGAGAATCCGAATAGCCGCGTAGTCACTCCAGTCGAGCGCCTCGAACATCTCTCGCGTAGGGTGTTCGGCCTCGTAGAGCGCGAGCGCGTCCGGCTTCGCCTCCAGCATCTCGAGCACCCAGTTCCGCACGCCGACGAGCGCTTCCGTCTCGTTCTTGGCGTAACGCATGACCTGTTCGAGCTTGGGGTTCTCTTTCAGCAGAGCTTTCAGGCGCTTGTGCGACTTTACGGAGATGGCGATGCGGTCGAGTTCTGCATGGGCTCCCATGGATACGCTCCGTCTCGAAAGAGGTCGGTTCCGCAGTGTTCCCTGGTTCAGGCGGAGGACGGGCGAACGATCGAAGTGTATCATAGCGCGCGTACCAGATCGTCACAACGCACCGCACGCAGCACCGCTCAACATTCCGTGAGCGAGCCGCCTTCGAGCGAAACGAGCGAGCCGCGATATGTTCCCATTTTGCGTACTTCCGGCTAATATCACCGGCCAAGCCAACGAATAATCAGTGTCGCTCTCTACCGGGGATCAGATGTCGGAAAAAAACGAACAGTTTGCAACGCGCTGGGGGATCTTGCTCGCCGCCATCGGTATGGCGGTCGGTACGGGAAACATATGGAGGTTCCCGCGGATAGCGGCGGCGAACGGCGGCGGAGCACTCCTGATCACCTGGCTGGTGTTCATGTTCGCGTGGTCGATCCCCCTTGTGTTGTCGGAATTCGCCTTGGGGAAGCGCACGCGTAAGGGCCCCGCTGGCGCAATCGGTCATCTGCTTGGGGCCAAGTACAACTGGCTGGGCGCCTTCGTCGGAATCTGTACCTGCTTCATCATGTTCTACTATTCGGTGGTGGCGGGATGGTGCATCAAGTACTTTTTCGTGTCCCTCGGTTCGGGCGTACCCGGAGGCGATCAACAGGCTTACTGGTCGGCGCTAACCACTGGAAACGTCCAGCCGATCCTGTTCCACATGCTCGTCTTGGTGGCCGGCTGCTACATCATCTCACGCGGTGTGGTGAAGGGTATCGAGCGCACCAACAGGATTTTGATTCCCCTGCTCTTCATCCTGCTGGTGGTCGCGGCAATCCGCGCGGTGACCCTGCCCGGAGCGATCGAGGGGCTGGGATTCCTGTTCACTCCCGTGTGGTCCGAGCTGCTGTCCCACAAGGTCTGGCTCGAGGGTTTGGCGCAATCCGCATGGAGCGTCGGTGCCGCCTGGGGTCTGGTGATGACGTACGGCGTCTACCTGAAGCAGAAGGACGACTTCGTTCTCACCACCTACGCGACGGCCTTTGGCGACTACTCGGCCTCGCTGCTGGCGGGAATCGCCATCTTGTGTACGGTGTTCTCAGTGTTGCCCGTGGTTGATGCCCGGGCGGCGCTTGGAGCCGGCAACGAAGGTCTCACCTTCATCTGGCTGCCGCAGCTCTTCGAGCGGATTCCGGCCGGGAACATCTTCCTGCCGTTGTTCTTCCTGGCACTGAGCTTCGCCGCGATTTCTTCGGTGATCGCCATGATCGAGATGGCCACCCGCATCGGAGTCGATCTTGGCCTGGAAAGGTCCAAGGCAGTGCCCTTGGTGGGAGTGGTGGCCTTCGTGATGGGCATCCCCTCGGCGTGGAAACTAGGGTTGTTCCAGAATCAGGACTGGGTCTGGGGACTAGGACTGATGGTGTCGGGCTTTTTCATCTCGATAGCGGTGATCAAGTTCGGGGCCGACAGGTTCCGCGATGAGGTCATCAACACACCCGAGGAGAGGCACCCGGTGGGCCGGTGGTTCGTACCGGTGATCAAATACGTCATTCCCTTGGAGTTCCTGGCACTCATGGTGTGGTGGTTCTACAAAATGATCACCGAGTTCGACCCCGAAGGCTGGTGGCACCCGTTCCATAGGTACAGCGTCGGCACTACGCTGCTACAATGGGGTATCGTGATCGCGATCCTACTGCTGCTCAACCGCTGGTGGGCTAACAGAGTAGGCGCTACCAAGGAGGGCAAGTGAGATGAGTATCAGCGGATGGATCATGATGATATTGGTGCTCGGTGGGGTCTGGGGTGGATTCGTGTACCTGTTGATTCAGACGATACGGCAGCGAGACTGACCGAATGGGAAGAGAACGTGCGTTTCCGAACGCCGTGCTCTCCAGAATGCTGGCGGCGTTGTCGATGCTGTTGCCCGCTGTCAGCGGATGCGGTGGCAGCGGCGGCACGAGTGAGACCGCTGATTTGACGAACCTTCTTCCACTCGAGATCGGCGAGTGGTCACGTCGTGATTCCGTCGACATCTATGACCGCGAAACGATCTTCGACTACATCAACGGTGCGGGTGAAGTCTATCGCTCGTACGATTTCAGCGATGTCGCGGTTGCGCGTTACTCGAATCCCGGACATTCGGACATACTGATTGAGCTGTTCGACATGGGTAACCCGAACGACGCATACGGGGTTTTCAGCTATGGGAGGGAAACGGAGGAGGAAGGCATCGGTGGGGGCTACGAGCACAAAGGTGACGTGCTCTGTTTCTGGCAGGACCGCTACTACCTGTGCCTCGCTCTCGACGACCCGACACAGGACTCCGGCGTCGACTTGACCGGGGTCGCAACAGCGGTTTCAGAACACCTACCGGCAGGGTCAACCCGCCCAAGCCTGGTTGGGTTGCTTCCGTCTAGCGGTCGCGTTCCCTTCAGCGATCGGTTCTTCCACCTGCATCAATCGCTGAACTATCACTACTACCTCGCTCGAGAAAACCTGCTCAACCTCGGCCCGGACACCGACGTGGTCATCGCCCGCTACCGACCGGGATCCAGCTATCTGGTCATCGTCAGGTATGAGACCGGGGAAGATGCCGCCGGCGCAGTAGCCTCCTTCAAGGCCGGCTACATGCCCGACGCCGGCACGGAAGAGACGGTCATGACGGAAAACGGCAAATACGTGTCGTGCCGGCAAATCGGACGGCATGCCGTGGTGGTCCTCGACGCCGAGTCGGAATCGGCCACCAACGCGCTGCTCGAAGCTTCGGTGGAGTCAATTGCAGAATCATCAACCTGAGGAACTGCAACATGACACAAGATTCGGCGAGGACGTCACTCACCAGGCGTGATTTCATGAAGGGTGCGGGCAGCGCCGCATTGGGCATTGCGGCCGGACTCCCCGCTCTGTCTTGCAACGCCGACGCGGCGCAGCACGCCAGGCCAACGAGATCTCGCGTGGTGCTCATCCGCAACGAAGCTGTAGTTGCGGAAGATGGCTCGATCGACGCCCCAATCGTTCAAGAGATGTTGGACGATGCCGTGACGGCCCTGTTCGATCGACCGAGTGCAGGAGAATGCTGGCGCCAGATCATTCACCCCGATGATGTCGTCGGAATAAAGACGAATGTCTGGCAACACCTGCCAACGCCGGAGGCAGTGAATCAGGCCATCCGAACCCGCGTGCTCGAAACCGGCGTGGCGGAAGACAACGTGGCGATTGCCGATCGCGGTTTGGTAAACAACGAGACATTCCAGCGAAGTACGGCGTTGGTGAATACGCGGCCGATGCGCACGCATGCATGGTCGGGCGTAGGAAGCCTGATCAAGAACTACATCACGTTCGTACCGCGTCCGCCAGACTACCATGATGACGCGTGCGCGAGTCTTGCCGAGTTGTGGGCGTTGCCGGTAACGCGAGGCAAGACCCGCCTCAACGTACTAGTGATGCTCACGCCGCAGTTCCACAACGTCGGTCCGCACCATTTCGACGAGAGCTACGTGTGGGACTACAACGGGTTGATCGTCAGCACCGACCCTGTAGCGGCCGACAGCACGGGCCTGCGAATAATCCAGCAGAAACGCAGGCTGGCGTTCGGCGAGGACCGACCACTTCAACCCACTGCACACCACATAGCTCTGGCAGACACGGAATACCGGCTAGGAAACGCAGATCCGAACAATATCGATCTCATACGGTTGGGCTGGGAGACCGGCATCCTGATCTGAGCAGCAGAGACCCGAGCACAGCCAGCAACGACACCTGTTCCGTTGGTCTTCGGCACTCCCGGCGCTCAAGCGATATCGTTCACGATACCTTGGATGCATCCCAGCGTGTCGATGTAGCGCGAGACACAGGTTGCTCAGAGTAACAAAGATCCTGAAAGCCCAAGCGACGCCGAGGTGCTGCACCGCCGGCTTCATTTCGTGTTTGCCCCCGCAGCTTCTATCCGCTCCTCAAAGTCTCGAGTAGTCTTCAGCTCAGGACACCTCCGTCTTCTCCTGAGCCTGAACTTCCGCCCGGTTGTTCGATCTCAAAAACACCGCTTGGTCACGGAATGTCCAATGTAGAATGTCCAATGTCCAACACTGGAATATCCAATGGCCAGGTGGAGGTGCCCTAACGCATCAGTTGGAAATTGGACATTCCGTGTTGGATATTGGACATTCCAACCTCAGCGGATTCCCAGCAGCTTGTGAAGCTGTAGGCCGAGCCTCCAACGCGGATGATTTAAACAGTATTCCACTGCCAACCTGGTATTCTCGCCCCTATCCGGACCGTCCAAGGGCTGGAGGAAGAAGTGCTCGAAGGCGAGGTGCTCGAGTTGATCAGGAACCAGCCCTTCTTGGGGATGGACCAGCTTGAGTTCGTTGCCCCATGTCTGCACCAGATCGGCCCCGGCCTTGGGACTAACGCAGATCCAGTCGATGCCCTCGGGCGCGGCAATGGTGCCGTTGGTTTCCAGCGCCACCGTGAATCCCCTGGAGTGCAGGTCCGCAATGAGCGCCTCATCGAGCTGCAACAACGGTTCTCCTCCGGTACAGACGACGAGCCTGTGACCGGAAGCTGCAGCGCGAGTCGGCCCTGTGGAAATAACTGCGTCGGCGAGTTCGGCGGAGCTTCGGTACTTGCCACCCCCGGGGCCGTTGGTGCCGAGGATCTCGGTGTCGCAGAAGCGGCAAACGGCGGTCGCTCTGTCCGTCTCCCGCCCAGACCAGAGGTTGCATCCCGAGAACCGCAGCAGAACCGCTGCCCGACCGGCGTTCGCGCCTTCACCCTGTAGCGAGTGGAAGATCTCCTTAACCGCGTAGGTCACGACACCGAGCGCGACTGATACTCTATCGGGTCCTTTGCGCCGGCTCGTTCGAAACCCTCGATCCGGAGGCGACAAGCGTCGCACCTACCGCATGCGACACCGGTATCCGACGGATCGTAGCAACTGACGGTCAAACCAAAGTCCACTCCGAGCTCCAGTCCTCTCGTGATGATTTCGGCCTTGGGCCAGTCTATGAGCGGACTATGAATCGAGATGCACTTACCCCCTTCGACACCCGCACGGGTAGCGAGACGGGCCATCATCTGGAAAGCTTCGACGAACTCGGGACGACAATCAGGATACCCACTGTAATCCACCGCATTGACGCCGATGAAGATGTCCGACGCTTCGAGAACCTCCGCCCAGGCAAGGGCGTAAGACAGGAATATCGTGTTGCGAGCCGGCACGTAGGTCGACGGAATACCAGCATGGCGGTCTTCACGATCCTTAGGAACCGGAATGTCACCGGTGAGTGCGGAGCCGCCAAAGACTCCAAGGTCTATGGGGATGACCAGATGCTCCTCGACCTCATAACGCTCTGCGATGCGACGGGCCGCCACCACCTCGATATCGTGGCGCTGCCCGTAACTGAACGTGAGAACATGGAGAAGGAATCCGCGCAACCTGGCGATTGCGAGAGTGGTAGTCGAATCTAGGCCGCCACTCAGAAGCACCACCGCACGTCGTTTCACAGTCATCTGGGATTCCCAGTAATCGAGAAAGGGTTCCTTTGGCTACCCGCCCGATGCACCACGCACCGCACGGGCCAATATAGCGATTCCACCGCGGACATTCTGCGTGACTTCCACCTGCACGTGACGCGGGTTTATAGCAAAGACTATATGATCCGCGATGCGTGCGGCGATCCCCTCGCAGAACTCCCCCTCGTTTCGGTAAGACCATAGATAGTACTTCAAGGACTTGGATTCCAAACACAGGCCGGCAGGCGTGTATTCTATACTGACCGATCCGTGATCGGGCTGCCCGGTACGAGGGCATAGCGACGTAAACTCGGAGGTGACGAGCCTGACATTCTGCAAATCCGGGGATTCAAACGCTGCATCCTTCATAGCCAGCCGCGCTTCGTCCGGGCTCGACGGACTAGGCATGGGCCCCTGTTCCGGTAATCTGGAAGACTGCGACATTTCCGGGCTACTCCTGTTGCAGCGATCGCGGAGCTTTCACTGACTATTCAAACATTACAACATTCACTTTCCCGAAATGCACCGCAAGAGGTCCGTTGATTCTCGAACGTCCCCGCCCGCGGGATGTTTCCGCTGTTCAACCACGACGGCCCATCGGAGTGACGCCGGACTCACCCTTGGATACGCGCAGATCGCACCGTTAGCTTATAAGCTTGCGACAGGACCATAACGGGGAGGCTGCCGAACTCCGGCGACTCCCATCCAACGAAACGGGTCTACTACTTCATGGCATCCACGCGCTATTATGCCGTCGACCGAATAAACGGTCAGATAGCTGTTCTCGCTGACGATGAGGGAAGGAACGTGGCGCTTCCTCTAGCCCGCCTTCCGAAGGGTGTGAAAACCGGTAGTGTGCTGTCGATAAGGTTGGACAAAGCTGAAACACCATCCTGGTCGTCTGCAGAGATCGACGAGGAGGAAGCCAGGCGGCGCTCCGCAGAAGCCGAGCGATTGGATAACGAGTTCAAGGACAAAAAGCGAGCCGATTAGCTGTTAAAGCTCCCCCAGACAGACTCCCGCGCGATCGGCCGGATCACCCTTCGTTGCGCGGGTGACTGCTCCGCTTGGACGGCAACACACGGGGACACTACAGCCCGCCTTGCATCCTGCCGATAATCTCGAACGATCTGGTATCGGAAGGTAATTGCGTGAGTCGTACTTGCAGAGACAAACTCACACTATGACGTATTCGGTTCGACCGCATAGTGCCGAGGGCACGTGGCCATCTGCCACACGTTTCTCGTGTTCGCCGTCACATCGCAATCCATGCCGACCGATTAGGTTGGCTCAGAAACCGGGGCCACACCCCGGCCCAACCGATGAATAGGACCTTCAAACCACACATATGGAGGACATATGTCCTTGCGTAACAACCTTGTGAAGACATTGAGCGTGGCGTTGGCATTCGGCATTTGGGGCTGCGGGTCCGACACTACTGGACCCGACGGTGAAGATGCGAGCTTCGACGCGGAGGCGACCGAGGCCGGTCTATCTACCGTGGAGGGCGCGTTCGAGACCGATGCCTTCATGAGCCTCCAAGCCATGGGAGACGAGTTCGCGATACCGGCGGCCTCCCCCTCCATGGCAGCCGACTTCCTCGTGGCGGCAACGCAACCGTCTTCGCCCGATTTCGCGGAGCGTATCAGTGAGGCGGGTAGTCGGATTCTGGCAACATCGGCCGCGCCAGCTGCGATACTCATTCCCGAAGACTACCGCGGGCTCACCTTGACCTATACGTCCGAGTCCGGGTACGCCGTCGATACGACACTCACGGACGCACCAGCCAACGGCATCCGATTCATTCTCTACGCCGTCAATCCGGTGACGGGCGAGGTGTCCGAGCCGCTGACGGAGATAGGTTACGCCGATCTGACGGATCAAGGCACCGAGACCTCCGCCGCTATCGGCTTGACCGTCGTATCCGGAGGCGTCACCTACCTGGACTATACCGTGACACTGACGGGCACGATCGTGGCGCCGACATTCACGATTGAGGGCTTTTTGAGTGACGGCACCCAGCAGGCCGACTTCACGCTCGCCCATTCGTACGAGGTGAACATCGCAGGCGTCACGATCACGATCGACTATGACGTCTCAGTTGGCGATTTCAGCATGGATCTGTTGCTGGAGATCGTCACGACGAACGATCAGGGCACAACCATCACCGTGGACGAGTCCTTCTCCGACGGAACCGAAACCGTCACGATAGCCGGCACGATCGAGGACGAGGCCGGGACGCTGGAGGTTCGCGGCGACGGCGTGCTGTTCGCCACTATCACGATTGACGGTACCTCGGTCACCGTGGTCAACGGCGAGGGTGAACCGTTGACTCAGGAAGAAATCCAGGCTCTGGAGGAACTCATCGACCTATCTGAACAGGTTTCCGACCAATTCGAGGATCTGCTGCACCCGGTTGAGTTCCTGTTCGACAATTAGCCACGACATTCGCGTGCAGATTGATCGGGCCGGCGACCTGACTCCTGGGTACGGGCGATGGCGACATCACCATCTATGCCGATGAATCCCTGCGGGCGGACTTGGACTTCAGCGGTGAATCGATCGACTTGGGATCCGGTTTCACTCTCGCCGCTGGACGGCTGCATAGTCATGGCGCCCGGGGCACGTTGAACGGCGGCGGACCGACGCTGCGGGCGCACACGGTTGACGGGAAGATCTCAATGAGAGGATTGATTCAGGATCGGTAAGCAGCTATCGGAAACGAGCTTCCGGCAGTCGCCACCCCAAGCCATGCCGGCTGGTGACGGCCGGGAGCTCAGTCGCTCTCACTCCTCCTCCAACTCCAGTATCCCCTTCTCCAACGCTATGTCCCGTGCCTGTTGAATGAGATCCAACAGTTCGGGAAGCAGATCGACACGAATGGTCACACCGCTCTTGGACGGTCTTGGCTCGTCATTCTCGTTGCGGAACCACTGGCGCACTCCCACCAAGTCATAACCCTTGAACTTCGAGAGTGTGACCCTCACTTCCTCGCGGTTGTTCTTCGGAAAACTCCCAACAATTATCTCATCGTCCGGCATGCTTCCTCCTGATGTCGAGCAGACAAGATGATGAGGGACAGCGATATGCGCCAGTGCCTTCGGTTGTTACAGCATGTTGGTCACTGCGTGTTGAGCGCACCCGCTCATCCAATCTCCCTCGTTGCGCGTTGCTGCGGTACACAACGCGTGCGCTACTCCTCCGAACCAAGCCCGCTCACATCCGACTCGGATAAGCCGTCTCGACCGGTTCCGATAGTGACGATCCCGTTGATCTGTTCGCGAACCGTTCCGAAGCGACGTTCGGTCTCCTCGTATTGTTTGAAGGCATTGCTCAAGTGTTTTCCGACCAACTCATAGGAACGCTCGAGCCTGCCGAAGTGCTGTTGCAGCCCCCCCAGCGCGTCGAGGATTTCGCGAGCACTACGTTCCACCTCCAGCCCTCGAAGCCCGTGCAGAATCGCCGCCAGGTAGGCATAGAACGTGTTCGGTGAGACCGGGATCACCTTGCGGTTCAGCGAGTATCCCACCACGCTGGTGTCGGCTTCAGGCAACTCGTCGCGAATCATGGCTTCGTAGTAGATGTTTTCCGCGGGTACGTACATCAGCGCGAAATCATAGGTACCCTCGTCCGGCCTGATGTACTTGTCCGCTATCTCATCCACCCTGGCTCTGAGCGTGCGCCGAAAAGCTCGGCGTTCCCGCTCGGCGATCTCGCCTTCCGACTGCAGCATCCGCTGGCAGGCCTCCAAGGGAAACTTGGAATCAACCGGCACCAAGCGGTCTCCGATCCGTATCACGGCGTCTACGCGTTCCCCTGTTCGGAAGCCGTATTGCAGTTCGTAGTGTCCGGAAGGAAATACCTGGCGGAGCAGTTCCTCCAGCCAGAGCTCGCCGAGTGTGCCCCGAAGTCTCGGTACCTTGAGGAGATCCCGTACCTGGGCGACGCTCTGACCCACCTTTTCCAGTCTCACCGTGGCTTCGGACAGCCGTACGAGTTCTTCCCGGACGTCGGAAAGCGACCTTTGGTGCTCGGCGGCACCTTCGGCGAGCGTCCTCGGCACCTGTTCTTGAGCCCTGACGACGGAATCCAGGCGTTGACGCAATTCGACGAGTTGTTGCTGGAACGGTCCGAGATCGACGCGGCCGGCACCCCTGAACAACAGCACCAGCACGACGAGCAGCAGAATCAAGACGATTGACAGCAACACCAAGGAGAGTGCGTTCACCGACAGATCTCCGAGTTTAGATCAGGCACTTCCCGTACTCCCCAAACCTCCCTCGCGCTCCGTGGTGATTCCGACATTGCCTTTCACCCACGGTAACACCTCGTATCGCTTCAAGATCACCTGGGCAATCCGTTCACCATGTTCGAGCGTCACCGTTTGGACGGAGTCGTTCTTGACCATTATGAGCCACTCGTCCGGATAGTCAGCGTCGATCGTCCCCGGGGAGTTGGGGAGAATCAACCCGCGCCTGAACGCCATCGAGGATCGGATGCGGACTTGGGCTTCGAAACCACGTGGTACCTGCGCCTTGAAGCCGGTGGGAATCAGGGCGATATCCCCCGGCTCGAGCGAGAGCCTGCCTGATTCGGCGTGTACCTCACCCATCTCGCCGGTGCCACCGTTCCGTACCTTGACGTATCTACCCATCAGGTAGGCGCGAACGTCATACCCCGCCGAGCCGCTCGTTTCACGGCTCGGCGGAATCAGGTCAGGGGACATGGGCTCGAAAACGATCTGATTCCGGGTCGGACTCATTCCCTGTTTCCCTCCGCATTCTTTTCTGCCTTCGGCTTTCTCCCCGCTTGCTTGAGGGCCTGGCGCAGCAAGAACTCGATCTGTCCGTTCATGCTGCGCAGGTCGTCATTCGCCCACCGTTGAACTGCATCGAGGACTTCCCGGTCAATGCGCAACAGGAATGCTTTACGTTCCGCCACCACGACCTACTGGTAGATCGTTCCCGTGTTCACTACCGGCTGAGTTCCACGATCGGAACAGAGTACAACCAGCAGGTTGCTCACCATGGCCGCTCTTCGCTCCTCGTCCAACTCGACGATCTTCTGCTTGGATAGAAAGTCGAGCGCCATCTCTACCATGCCCACCGCCCCCTCCACGATCTTGGTGCGAGCCGCGATGACGGCGGTAGCCTGCTGCCGCTGCAACATGGCATGTGCGATCTCCGGCGAGTAGGCGAGGTGACTGATCCGAGCCTCGATCACGTCCACCCCGGCCTTGTCGAGCCGGGCCTGTACCTCGCCCTTCAGCAGCTCAGAAATCTGATTCGTGTGGCTGCTGAGAGCGATGTCGTCATGCCCGTGCGAGTCATAGGGATAGTCGGTCGCCAGATTCCGCAACGCAGCCTCGCTCTGCACTTGGACGAAATTCACGAAGTCGTCCACCTCGAACATCGCCTCCGCCGTGTCGGTGACCTTCCAAACAACGACCGTGCCTATCTCGATCGGGTTGCCGTTGGCGTCGTTCACCTTGAGTTTGCCGGTCTCGAAGTTGCGCACCCTGAGAGATATCTTCTCTTTGCCGTAAAAGGGATTCGCCCACCGCAGGCCGGGATTCCTGACGGTGCCCGAGTAGCTCCCGAACAGCTGCAGCACCCGCGCTTCGTTGGGATTCACGACGAATAAGCCGGCCCAGAGTACGAACAGCAGACTCCACAGAGTCCATGAGACAATGATCCCCAACACGCTTCCGGAGGCGATCGCAGCCACCCCCCAAACAGTCAGCGCAGCGTGAGCAATGAGAAGGATAAATACCATCGGCAGTCCAGCCGCAGCTCTTAATTCCTTTTCGCGTATCATCGACGTCTCCTGTGGATTGATATTGCAATGATATCACATTGATTGCGTATGCGCAATAGTGATTTGGGAAACACAATGCTCCCGCCGGTTACTGGGGAGGGAACACCGCAGAATCAACGCGGTACGCTCTCAATGGAACTGGAAAAGGCTAGCCGCGCGACAGATGCGCGGTTGGTCTCCGAATCGCATGGCTCGCGATTGGGATGTCGGATCGTGGAGTGGCCGACTAGGCAACACTGGTCCAGTTGATACGGCGTCAGCATATATCGCTTCGCGCCCCTAGACACAGCACCCACAATCTCATATCCCTCATCTGTGCCCAAAGCAGAAACCGTCCTGGAGGGAAGTATGCGCAGTTTATTCATTGTGGCGTTGAGCGTGGTGCTGATGTTGCCTGCCTCGACATTCGGTCAACGATCCATCGAGAGGTACACGCGGGATTTTGAGAAGCGTGACGGGTATTTCCCTCTGTACTGGGACACGGAGGAGCAACGCCTTCTCCTGGAGGTGCGCGAGTTGAATGAAGAGTTCCTCTACCTCACATCGCTCGCTACGGGGTTGGGTAGTAGCCGGTTGGGGCTGGACCGCGGCATGATCACGGACGAGGCGGTAGCGCGATTCGAGCGTCACGGTAACCGGGCAATGCTCGTGCTCTCCAACCCCAGGTTTCGCGCCGTCGGTAGCGACAACCAGGCGCTAATTCGATCGGTCGACGAATCGTTCCCGGTCTCTACGATCGCCGCATTCGACGTGCTCGCGGAGGAAGATGTAGACCGCGACGCCGAGGGCGGGATTCTCGTCGACGTAACCGGTCATTTCCTCAGCGATCATGTCGGCGTCGCGGAGCGGTTGCGTCGCGCCGATCAAGGCGATTTCTCTCTGGACCGTGAGCGTTCCAAAGTGTATCTCGAACGAACCAGAGCCTTTCCCACCAACACCGAGATCGAGGTTTCGCTGACATTTGTCAGCCGCAATCCCGGCACCATAGTCCGCACCCACGCGCCCGACGGCAGGGCGATCACACTCAGACAGCATCACTCCCTCGTACGGCTCCCCGATGACGGTTACCGGCCACGCAGAGGCGATCCTCGACTGGGGCATTTCGGAATCTCGTTCTATGACTTCGCTCGGCCTTACGACTCCGCCTACGAGGGACGTTACATAGCGAGGCACCGTCTCGAGAAGCAGGACCCGACGGCCGCGCACTCAGAGCCGATACAGCCAATCGTGTACTATTTGGATCGCGGCGTTCCCGAGCCCTATCGAACCGCGTTTCGCGAAGGTGTCATGTGGTGGAATGACGTCTTCGAGGCGGCCGGCTTCGGGAATGCGTTTAGTGTACTGGACATGCCCGAGGACATGGATCCGATGGATGCGCGCTATAACGTAATCCAGTGGGTGCATCGTACCGAGCCTGGATCGTCGATCGGGCCGACGCTGGTGGATCCGAGAACCGGGGAGATCATCAAGGCGGCCGTGCGTATGGACTCGTATCGATCCTTGGTTGATTTCAACATCTACGCTGGAGCGCTTCCCATCGAGGCTCCACCGCAGCTAGACATATCGGAATGGTTGGCCTCGCAGGACGAAAGTGTCAGCGCCGAGGACTTCACCATGGCGAGGCGGAGACAACATGCGGCGCACGAGGTCGGTCACACGCTGGGGCTGGCGCACAACTTCGTCGCCGCCAGCTACGGGCGGGCCTCGGTAATGGACTACCCTGCTCCACTGATCAAGCTGGTGAACGGTGAGATAGATCTCTCGGACGCATACCGCAACGGACCGGGCGCGTACGATTCAGTGGCGATTCGATACGCCTACACCGAGTTCGCCGAGCATGAAGAAGAGGCCGGGCTGAAGGCAATCGTCGATGAAGCTATGGCAAACGGGATCAAGTTCAACGCCGACGGGGACAATGCGAGCTGGAGTTCGTATCCCGAAGCCACTACCTGGACCAACGGCACCGAGGCTGTCTCGGAGCTATCGCGTGTGATGGACGTGCGCAGGGCGCTCATAGAACGCTTCGACGAGACCGCTATCCGCACCGGCGAGCCCATGGTCTGGTTGAATCAGCGTTTCGTGCCGGTTTACCTGCACCACCGGTTCGCGCTCGAAGCGGCCATCAAGGCCGTCGGTGGAATGGAGTTCCGCTACGCGGTACGCGGCGACCCGTTGCCACCGACGCGAATCATCTCACCAGGGCGGCAGCGGCGAGCCCTGGAGCAGGTATTGGACGCGATTGAGCCCAACGCATTGGCAATACCGGACAGGATTCTGGATCTCATGGCGCCGCGGGCATACGGGTACAGAACGACCGACCGATTCTTCGGCACCAGCGCCGCGCCCGCATTCGATCAGATAGGAGCTGCCAGAACTCTCTCCACCATGGTGGTTGAAAACCTTCTGGCACCACGGCGGATCGCGAGGTTGGTGGCCTTCAATGCCCGCAACAGCGACTCTCCATCTCCCGAGGAGGTGATTCAGCGGATCATCGAAAGGACGTGGGGATCGTTACCCGGCGGCGACCACGCGGCTCTCAGGCGAGTAGTTCAACGTGTGGTAGTCGACGAGCTAATCGACCTCGCCGCAAACGAGGAATCCACGGTGGATGTCCGCGCAGCAGCCGAATGGGGCCTGCACAGAATCGCAGATGTAATCAGGAGCCGGACGGCCTTGCTGCCGGCGGAAGAGGCCCATCATACGCTCGCGAGAGAGGAGATACGCCGCTTCATGGACAGGGAGTACGACAGTGCGGGGCGAAGCGAAGCCTTGCCCGCCCCGCCGGGCACTCCAATCGGCTGCTTCAGGTGAGATGTGAGCCGCGCCAGCTCGGTGGCGGGCGCTAACGCCGGCGCGTTTCAGCTACCCACCCAGTAAGCCACCTTCATCGCCAGGACGTTGGTGCCTGCAGCGGCGAGCACATCTCCGAAAGCGTTCGCGAAATTGAGGGCGCCGTTGTTGATGTGATCGCGCCTGCTCTGCTGCCAGACCACGAAGAGCGTGGAGCCAGGGTTGAATTCCCAGCGCAACACCGCATTGGTCCTTAGTGAAACGACACGAAAGTCCGGCTCTTCCAGGGAGAAATCGACATCATCGTCTCGATCGACGTCTATCTCGACCGCTTCACCTACGCCGGAGCGAGCGAGGCGGTCCGTTTCCAGTGGGTCAAACCGATCCGAATAGATCTCCGCCTTGGGATCCGCTACGAGACGGAAAGAATCGTAGCTGCCGGCAGACAGAAATGGCTGTCCGTACAACTCGAAAGACATCCTCGACGTGAGCGCCAGATCGAACCGTACGGTGGCGGAGAGCTCGCGCCGGTCAACACGCCCGAGCAAGAAATACGTCGAGTCGCCCACCACTGAGCCGCTCAGATATTGGCGGTCCGACGTGGACCAGTTGATGCGGCCACGGAGGCTCGCGGAGAAGCTTCCCGGTGGCCTGAGATTCACCGAGCCGTCCACAGAGGTGGACTTGGCGCGGGAATCATCTTCGACCGTGTGGTTTGCACCCCAGCTCAGCCAGTAGGGACGCCGCCAATCCGTCCGCCCGCGCAAAGATCCTCGCCACTTTGCCGGCTCGAGCAACGCCGGGCCTCCACGCAGGGCGGTGGTCGAGAGAGCAGGAAAAGTACGTTCGCCACTGATTCTCAGGTTCCAGTAGTTGTGGAAATCCCCGCTGACGGAAGATTCGAGCTTCGTTTCGGTTCGCTCCCAATTGTATGAGAATTCAGCATCCTCCTGAACGTTCCAGGTGAACTGCCGAAAGATGCGACCCGGCTTGAGCTGGCGCACACTCAGCTCGAGGCGCTGGGAGTGGTATCCTGACCTCCGCATGTATCCGAAATCATTCACCTCGAAACCGGGGCTTCGTGTGCTCGCACGGGCATCCCAGGTTACGATCCCGACTACCTTGGCAACCCGGAGAAAGGCCGCATATCCGTCCAGCGCGGTGAGCGCCGAGTCCACCGAAACCTTCGTCTGGTCAGGGCGCTGGTAGTAATGCCTGGAGTTCGTCTGTGTGCTCAAGATCGCCTCTGGAGAGCCCTCCACGCGCGACCCCAGGAGCGCAGTACCTAATTCATACTGGTCGGAACCGAACCTGAGGTTGAGATCCGCTCCACCGGAGAAAGCCTGCCGGTGCAGGATGTCGAACCCCGGTTCGTCCATTCGTCGCGCGGTTGCCGTGCCCATGGCACCGTAGGCCAACCGCCCGGCCATGGCGTTGCGCTCGACCCTAACGGCGCTATAGCTGGTGAGCGGCTCGACCGGTGAACGGCCGTCTGCACCGACGGAGTCGACGGTGCGAGCCTGTTCTTTCGCGGTGACCGCCTGCATCAGTCCCAGGGCCCAGCCTCCACCCAGCTGTCCCGTCAGCTTGCTCGCCCCGAGGATGGTGGTTTGATCGACCTCGTCGGCATAGCCGCCATCGGTGCTGGGACTCACCTGTGGCGAACGTCCGATCCGACGTGTATAGACCAAGCCTTCCGAGCCCCCGCGGCCACCGGACGTCGGGTTCAACCCGAACTGAAAGAGATTGGTTCCTTCAACGAAGAAGGGACGCTTTTCTTGGAAGAACGACTCGAAGGCGCTGAGGTTGACCTCGGCGGCGTCAGCTTCCACCTGACCGAAATCGGGGTTTGCCGTGAGGTCGAGTGTGAGACCGCTGGTGACACCGACCTTGAGATCTCCTCCCGCTCTCAAGGTCGCACTTCTGCCCGTGGCGAACGGGTTCCCCGCCTCCGCCGGTTCGAAGGTCGCGCTACTGGCGGTATAGGGAAGCAACTCTATCCGTCGCGGGGCAGGCAGCTTTTCTATACCGATCAGATCGGCGTAGTTGGATACCTCGCCGGCCTGGTCGCGGGGAAAGAAAGGCCAATTGGCTTCCTCGTTGCGGCGATTGATCTGGCGGGTGAGGCGTACGCCAAAAACAACGGAATCCCGAGGTGGAAACCTGAGTTGCGAGAACGGAATGCGAAGCTCAGCGGTCCAGCCCAACGAATCTCGTCTCGTCGCCCAGTCATACACTGGATCCCACGAGTCGTCTTCATTGCGTCCGTCATTGTAAATGAATACGTCGCGGCGCGCCCCCGAAGGATTCACGCTGATCTCGAACGCGGTCCGACGATCGTAGTAGGAGTCGATAATTACGGAAAACCCGTCAGCCGACGCCCTCTGGTCCCGGCGCATCAGTCGCCCATAGACGAGCCCGGGATCTCGGTCGTAGCCGCGGAAACCGACGTACAATGCCCTGTCGGTGTACACGAACCGGACCTCGGTGGACTCACTCGGCACAGCACCTTCGACCGGATTGGTCTGCAAGAATTCCGTCACCGGCGGCGCGAGCTTCCAAGCGTCGTCGTGCAGCCGTCCGTCAATGCTGGGGGGGGTTGACTGCACCCTCACTGCCTTTACGGCACCGGGGATTCCCCGGGAGTATGATTCCGCGCCCGACCGTGTGTGAGCCGTGGCATCCACATCTTGCGCGCAGAGCATCGCGGGAAAAGCGAAAACAGTGCAGATTGTCCTGAATATCTTCACGGCAATACCTGTCGCATTCGTCATTGTGCTGTTTGTCCCTACGCATCTGGCGCAAAGACTAGGAAAGATAACTGGTTCTGGCGACCAATGCAGATGCCTGATGAAGTGCGCGCCTGGCATCAGTATCGACAGCATGTGCATTTTAATGAGTGTTGCCATTAGATATTTGATTACAGTTTCTACAGAAGGTCATCCGCTGACCTGAGTTTCGTTACGATCAGGCAATAGCGACAACACTGGCGCCGACACGGACGCTCCTGTCAGAGCCAGCATATAGTCTGGAGTTCGATATGCCTCGTTTTACGAACGGGCCGGTTTCGCCCGTCGTCCTGATCATCCGCGACGGTTGGGGACACAACCCCAATCCTCCAGCCACTATCGAGAAGCAGCGCAGCGCCATCTCGCTCGCGGAAACGCCCGTTCACGATCGCCTGATGGAACGGTACCCGAGAAGCCTGCTGCATTGCTCGGGAAAGGAGGTCGGGCTCCCGCCGGGCCAGATGGGCAATTCCGAGGTCGGCCACCTGAACATCGGGGCCGGCAGGACTGTCCACCAGGAGCTGGTGAGAATCACGCGGTCGATCGACGACGGCGATTTCTTCACCAACGAGGTACTGGTTGCCACGATGCAGCACGCGAAAGAGAACGGTACTTCTCTGCACTTGATCGGGCTTTGTTCCGACGGCGGAGTCCATAGTCACGAGACGCACTTGTTCGCGCTACTGGACATGGCCAAGAGGAACGATCTCGACAGCGTTCTGATCCATTGCATCACAGACGGCCGCGACACCCCCCCCAAGTCGGGAGCCGGTTATGTACATAACGTCGAGGAGAAGTGTGCGGAAATCGGCGTAGGGCGCGTGGCGTCGGTAACAGGCAGATACTATGCAATGGATCGCGACAACCGTTGGGAACGTGTCGAAAAGGCGTATGCCGCACTCGTCTACGGTGATGGTACCGTCAGGCAGAACGCCGAGGACGCGATAAGAGAATGGTACGACGCGGGAGAGACGGATGAATTTCTGCCGCCGACCTTGATAAGGAACGAGACGACAGAAGCCGAGTCGACTGTCCGCGACGGAGATGCAGTCATCTTCTTCAACTTCCGCGGAGACAGGGCGCGAGAGATCGCCAAGGCGTTGGTCAGCGAAGAGTTCTCCGGCTTCGAACGCCGGCTCCAGCCCGAGATCCAGTTTGCCTGTATGACGGAATACGATAAGACACTGCAACTCCCCGTCGCCTTCGAGCAGGTGAAGCTCGAGAACATCCTGGCCCACGTATTGGCAGACGCCGGAATCACGCAGTATCGAATCTCGGAGACCGAGAAGTACCCGCATGTCACCTACTTCTTCAACGGCGGTGTCGAACCGCCGGTGACCGGCGAAGACCGACTGTTGATTCCATCTCCGCAAGTGGCGACGTACGACCTACAGCCAGAAATGAGCGCACATGGGATCACGGACAAACTGACGGAGCAATTGAGAGCCCGATCCCACCGGTTCTACGTAGTCAACTTCGCGAACTGCGACATGGTGGGCCACACCGGGGTCGCTGAAGCCGCGGTGAAAGCGGTGGAGGCCGTCGACCAGTCCGTGGGTCGAGTGCTCGAGGCCGCCGAGGAGGTCGGTGGGTCAACTCTGATAACGTCGGACCACGGCAACGCAGAATGTATGATTGCCGAAGACGGTCAACCACATACGGCCCATACGTCGAACCCGGTGGACATCACCTACGTTGGTCCCAATAGCGACGCCGTGCGTTTGCGTCCAGGCAGCCTGGCGGATATTGCACCCACGATCCTGGAGCTGCTCGAGCTCCTGCAGCCGTCCGAGATGACGGGCAAGACTCTATTCGACTGATCTCGGATCATCGCCGTCGCTTGCATCGATCCCTACCCAACTCGTATCAAAGTTGACACATCGGAAACTGTTGTAAGCTGACTTACGTACGGTTTCTGTCGGAAGCAACGTAAACCAACGACGACGGTGGGAGGGACCGTTGCCAATGTCGCCGTACATATCGATTACAAGTGCTCATACTAGGATCGCCCTGTTCGGGACAATCCTTTTGTTCATGCAAATTCATCCAATGTCCTCGCTGGCAGCGCAAGGCCATTCGGCGTCCAGCGAGGAAGAGCCGTCATCTCCGTTTGCCTTGGCGAGTCGCGCTGTTCCGTCAGCACCGACGATCGACGGGAAGTTGGACGACGCCGTGTGGCAGTCGGCGGCCTCTTTCAGCGATTTCACCCAACTCGAACCCATCGAGGGCGCGCCTCCCACAGAGGAGACCGAAGTACGCGTCCTCTACACGGATGCTGCGCTATATGTAGCGATCCGAGCTTGGGACTCGAACCCCGAACAAATCGCCGCGCAGCTCACGAGGCGGGACTTGGAATCGCCTTCGGACTGGGTGGGAGTGGCGATCGATTCCTATCATGATCGGCGCACCGCATTCGCCTTCATGGTCAACCCTGCCGGCGTAAAGCGTGACGTCTATTTCTTCGATGACGGCAGTGAAGACGATTCATGGGACGCTGTATGGGATGTCGGTACCATGCAGGACGAGACGGGATGGACGGCCGAATTCAAGATACCATTCAGTCAGTTGAGATTCCCCAATGCCGAGGAACATCGCTTCGGGTTCAACGTGTACCGCAGGATCAACAGGCTCAACGAGGAGCTTTTCTGGAAGGTGCCGCCCAAGGCCGAGCCTGGTTTCGTGTCTCGCTTCGGAGACCTCGTCGGTATCGAGGGAATCCAACCTCCACAGCGCATAGAGATCCTGCCTTACTCCGTTCTCACTGGTACCAGCGAACCTGCGGAGCGAGGAAACCCATTCCGTGACGGAACCAATGCCGGTGCTGCTTTGGGTGGCGACTTGAAATTCGGACTCACCTCGAACATCACCTTGGATGCCACGTTCAACCCCGACTTCGGTCAGGTTGAAGCCGACCCGGCGGTTGTCAATCTCACGGCGTTCGAGACCTTCTTTCCGGAGCGGCGGCCGTTCTTCAGTGAGGGTATAGACATCTTCCGGTTCTCGATCGGGTTGGGCGACGGTGATATGCAGAACGAGAGCCTCTTCTACACTCGGCGCATCGGCCGCGCACCGCAAGGTGAGGTCGACTCGCGCGGGGGATACACCGACCAGCCGGCACATACCACGATATATGGAGCGGCGAAGGTGTCTGGTCGCACACCGGGCGGGTGGACCGTCGGTCTATTGACGGCGTCCACGGCGGAGGAAGCTGCCCAGGGGGTGGATGCAGACGGCAACCGATTTCAGGAAGTGGTCGAGCCTCGGTCGGAGTACATGGTAGGACGGATCGCTCGCGATTTCCGCGGCGGCCTCACGCAGATCGGGCTCTTCGGAACGGCCGTCAGGCGCCATCTGCCTGAAAACCTGAATGATCTGCGCAGTTCGGCCTTCACCTTCGGAGCCAACTGGAACCACAGGTTCTCGAACGACACCTACTCGTTCAGCGGCCGCATCGTTGGCAGCCGAGTCGGCGGATCAGCGGAAGCGATCGAACGAACCCAGCGGTCCGCGGCGCACTTGTTCCAGCGGCCCGACAACGACTATGTGACTCTCGATCCGACGCGAACCTCGCTGTCGGGGTTTGCATCGCAGGTGGCCTTCGGCAAGATCGCCGGCGACTGGCGCTTTTCCGGAGGTTTCGACACGCGCTCGCCGGGGTTCGAGGCCAACGACCTGGGGTTCATGCGCGACGCCGACCGGACCATCCAGTGGAGCTGGGTGCAACGACGTTGGCAGCAACCCGGCAAAGTGTTTCGCAACTTCTTCATCAACTTCAACCAGTGGTCGGCGTTCAACTATGGTTGGGACCGCTTGGCCTCGGGCGGGAACGTCAACCTGCATTTTACACTGCTCAACTACTGGAACGGCGGCTTCGGATTCAACAAGGAGTTCGACGGGATCTCAACGGTGGCTTTGCGAGGTGGGCCCAGTCTCTTGACTCCCGGCAATTGGAACGTCTGGTTCAACTTCAACTCGGACAACAGAAAGCCGATCCGCAGTGGTGTCCACGGGCACATCTGGCGTCAACCCGAAAGCGGTAGCTGGTCCTGGAGTGTGGGCCAGCACCTCTCTTGGCGCGTTGCGGGCAACCTCAACTTCACGGCGGCACCGCGCTTCAATCGAGAGCTCGACACGTGGCAGTACCTCAAAACCGAGGATGCGCTCGGCGAAACTCAGCACTTGTTCGGCGAGCTGGTGCGGACCACGACCAGTATGACTTTCAGAGGGAACTGGACGTTTGCTCCCGCACTCTCATTGCAGTTCTACATGCAGCCCTTCATTGCCACCGGCTCTTATTCGAGCTTCAGCCGCGTCGATGATCCAAGAGGAGACCAATGGGCGGACCGCCTCGTCACATTCGGAAATGATCAGGTGGCCTCGATTGACGGCGATGTCGCCATCGATTTGGACAGGGATGGCGCCAGTGATATCGATCTGGGAAATCCCGATTTCACCTATCTGTCGCTGAGGTCCAACGCGGTCATGCGGTGGGAGTACTCCCCGGGTTCAACGATCTTCTTCGTCTGGCAGCACGGCCGTTCGGAACACCACGACAGGGGAGACTTCAACCTCGGGTCAGGCATCGGCGACCTGCTGGGAGCCGAAGCGGCCAACACGTTCCTAGTGAAGGTGAACTACTGGCTGGGACGGTAGGGGGGATTTCCAATGTCCAATGACCAATGACCAACGTGGAACAGAGGCCAGGACGTCGAAGGTCGAACTAAGGGCAGGGACGGCATGCATCAATGTCGGTTGCCGCGTGTTCTACGCTCCCTTTCTCCCGGCCGCTCCGAGGTAGATCGCTACTAACGCGATGACGGCGCCGAGCACCTCGATAGCGGCGGTCGGCCTGCCGAAAAACACTACATCCCAGATAAACGCCAATGCCGGCTGCAGCAGCAGAAGCAGGCCCGCACGGGAAGCTTGCAGGCCCGGCAAGCCTCTGGAGATCAAGACCCAACCGAATACGTGGCTAACCAGTGCATACGCGGCAAGCACAGCCCAGCCGCGCGCATCTGCAACTGCGAAGCTTTCGCTCCCCATCCATATATACACACCCAATACGGCGGCGCCCACGATGGACAGGGTCCCGACCGTCAGGAACGAGTCCGGTGCTCTGGGGCCGGTTTGAACGTATCGAAGCAGCAATAGAAAGGCCCCGTAGAGAAGCGCGGTCAGCCCTCCGAAAAATGTGCCGAGACGAAAGGCTGCGTCGAACTCACCCCACTCGAGCCCGAAGATCAAGAACAGGCCGGCTACCGCCAGGAGAATAGCCGCCGCCAGACGGATGGTGAGGCGTTCCCCCAAGAACAGGATCCCGAATCCCGCCAGCACGAAGACCTGGTGATTCCCCAGGATCGTGGCGAGGCCGGGGCCTATCAGTTTGATGCTCGTGTGCCATACGGAGAGGTCTACCGCCAGAATGAGTCCGCAGAACAGTGCCAAAAGGAACTTCTTGCGGTCCACCTGCACGATACGACCAGTCAAAAAGGCTACCGCAAGGAGTACCAGGCCCCCAAAAAGAATGCGGTAGAATGCGATCGCGGCCGGCCCCACATCCGCGACTTTCACGAACACGGGCGAGAAACTGATCAGCAACGCTCCAGCGCTCACTTGAAGGGCCGCTATCCGGGCGGTGCTCCCCTCGGTGCCGTCATTAATGTTGTTCTTCAATCCGTGTGCTCCTCAGAGGACGAGGTAACATGGTACTAAGACGTCGAGGTTCGGGCGAGAGCACTTGATCTGCGGCAGATCATTAGCGATGCTGTGCGATCGCCCAGAACGCTCACAGACACACATTCGCTCCAAGAACTCAATGATCTCTTCGTCGGCCGGTCGCAAAACCGGAGCATACTCGTGCGGGCTCGCTGCGATCCTGTTGTGCTCGCCCCTCATGGCACAAGAATCACCGAGGCCAGCGATCTCGGCAGTCAGGATGCACGGCGATTCGACACTCGTGGTCTTGGACGGTTTGCTCAATGAGCCGGTCTGGAAGACAGCACCACCCGCATCAGGACTGCGCCAGCGCGAGCCAAGAGAAGGGGCTCCGGCGACAGAGAAGACGGAAGTACGCGTTCTCTACGACGAGACCCACATTTACGTCGGGGTGTCTGCTCTAGACGACGATCCAAACGCCATCGTCTCCCGGATCCTTCAGCGTGACGAGTTGCTGAGCATGGACGAGTTTTCGGGAACGCCCGTATTCGGAGGTGATGACGCGATAGCGATTCTCTTCGATCCTTTCCACGACCACCGGAACGCGATGATATTCGCAACCAACCCAAATGGCGCGGAGTTGGAGGCGCTCATCACGGACGAGGGACGAGAGTTCAACATCGACTGGCGAGCCGTATGGGAGGTGAAAGCTCGCCGCATTCAGAACGGATGGTCCGCAGAGTTCTCGATTCCATTTCGGTCGCTCAGGTATCCTGCCGGCGACGCCAATCAATCCTGGGGCTTCAACGTGTTCAGGGTCATCCGCCGCAAGAACGAGGAAGTGCTCTGGAGTGGATGGTCGCGTTCCACAGGCGGTTTCAACCGTGTGAGTGCAGCAGGTCACCTGGAAGGCCTGGACGAGTTGCCTCGATCGAGCATGAACCTGGAGGTGAAACCGTACCTGTTGAGCGGCGGCATCCAGGAACTAGAGGAAACCAGCATCGACACCGATCCGCGTCTCGACGTGGGAGTGGATGCGAAATACGAGATACAGCCGGGCCTGGTACTCGACATGACCGCGAACACCGACTTCGCACAGGTCGAGGCAGACGACGAACAGGTCAATCTGACGAGGTTTTCGCTCTTCTTCCCCGAGAAGCGAGAGTTCTTTCTCGAGAACTCCGGCATATTCGAATTCGGAGTCCGGAGCGCGTTTGAGCCGCCACCTTTTCTACTGTTTTTTTCGCGCCAGATCGGCATCGCGGAAGACGGTGAGGTACCGTTGCTCGGCGGCTTGCGATTGACAGGCCGGGTAGGAGGCCAGACCGTCGGGCTCCTGAACGTGGTGACCGATTCCGCCTTCGATCGAGCGCGCACCAACTTCGCCGTGGCTCGAGTGAAGAGGGACATAGGCGACCGAAACTACATCGGTGCCATGCTGACCGACCGGCGCGATCACTCGGGATGGAACACGGCCGGCGGTTTTGACTGGTCTTTCTGGCCTACCGGAACGGTGAACGTGCAGGGTTACGGGGCAAGAACCGCAACCTCAGGTCCCGGCGGCGATGACTATTCATACCGCGTCAACGTCGACTTCAACACCGATCGATTCGGCGGAAGCATCCAGCACTTGATGGTCGGTCCGGAGACGACAGCCGATATGGGGTTCATTACGCGCACCGACATACGACGCACCGAGGGAAATGTTCGGTTCTCGCCTCGCCCGGGAATTCTCGGACTGCGGCGGCTCAACGTCTTTTCCAATTTGCAGGTGCTCACGCGTCTGGACGGTGTGCTGCAGGATTGGTCCTGGGGGGCCGCCTTGAACCCCGACTGGAACTCCGGGGAGAGTGTGACGCTCTATGGTGGCATGGGCTTCAACCGGATCGACGAGAGTTTCGAGCTTGGCAACGATGTCGAAGTACCGGCCGGAGATTACGACCTCTGGCAGGCGTTTCTCTTCGCGAATACCAGCAGCCACAGGCCAGTGGTCTTGGGGACCGAGAGCTTCGTGCAGGGCACGTTCGGCGGTCACATGGTTTCTCTCAACGGCACGCTCACCATCAAGCCGAATGCGAACGTAGGGGTAACAACCCGGTACAATCACAACATCGTCGACGTGCCGAACGGAGCCTTTACGGCCAATGTGGTTTCCGTCCGCCTCTCGTACGCGTTTTCCACCCGGCTCTTTACAAACGCACTGCTGCAATACAACGATCTGGACAACTCGGTGTCGGCAAACATACGCCTCAACTTCATACACACTCCGGGAAGCGACCTGTTCGTGGTATTCAACGAGCGGCGCGGCGACGAGGACTCTTTGTGGGCCTTCGAAAACAGGGGCGCAGTCGTGAAGGTCACGTATTTGAGGAGGTTGTAGGGTGAGTAGTGAGTGGTGAGTAGTGAGTGGTGGGTCGTGAGTGGTGAGTGCCGTATATCCGCCTGGGATGCGATGTGATGAGGAGTAAGGTAAACACGGCGTCGATTGGGGAGTGGGGACTGCAATGAAAGCCCTGTCCCGGCTGATCCTCACAATCGAGAAGGACGGCGACCGTGAAGCAGCGGGGGGGGGGGCAGCAATTGATCGGTCATTTTGTTCGATCTCGAATTTTACTCGTGCTCCTCCGAAACTTCCCTGCGGATCTCTTCTCCCAACCGTTTCATATCCTCCCGAAACTCGCGCATGTCCATGCAGTCCCCACGGGTTCCCCCAGCTTCGCAAGGCACCAGCTCAGGTTCAACCACGAGCGTGGTAGTCCGATCTGTGCCGTGAAAGACCACACTTCCGAACGGAACCAGACCCTTCGGTTCGCTCACACAGTGCATGAAATGCTTTAGTCCACCTGGGAATCCACCATCGAGCGCCTCAGGATCTGCCTGCAGGTAACAATCGCTGAGGTGAGCGAGATGCCCGGAATTGGGAACCTCCACTACGACCCTCAGGCTGTCGACCCCGCCGGGTTCGTGCCGAAGAACCACGATCTTGTGGTAACTGCCGACCTTGTCGCCGTCTACGTAGAAATTCGAGAGAATGGGAACTCCACCGATAGCGAGCTCCACGGGCCCGGGGCTGTGCTCCAGGCTGTCTCCCCACATCTCCAACTTTCTGACGAACTCTGAACCTTTGTTGATTCCAACTGCGCCGGCAACTCCGACTATCAGAATCAGCGGCGCACCGACAAACACGAAAAACCTGCGAAGCGGCGTCATGGTAATTCTCCCTGCAAATACAAGAGAGGGTTGCAAGAATCTCTACGAATCAGCGCGGAATACAGTTTCACAAATTGCGTTGCCGCTGAGCTTGACACTCACGCTCGTCAAGGATTAGGTCTCATGGGCATGCACAACCTACTGCGGAGACCGAGATGAGCGCACGGCTGACCTTCCTCACGGGTAGTCGAGCAGGCACGGCGGCGGACCTGCAAGACGCTGAGATGGGCATCGGCCGAAACCCTGCTTGCGCAATAGCATTCTCGCCCAACGAGGTTCTGGTGTCGGCTGAACACGCCACGATAAAGCTCCAGGATGGCAGCTACGTAATCAGGGACACAGGCAGCAGAAACGGCACCTTCGTTAACGGGGAGAGGATCGTCGAAGAACGAGTCCTGCGGCACGGCGACCTGGTCCAGTTCGGCGCTGGTGGCCCGGGCGCCCGGTTCATGGTCGGAGACGAGAATAGACCGATGCCCACTCTGGACCAGAAGGAACTGGCCCGCGCATCCAAGGTTTTTGCTGAAACCAGACAACGCCAATCCCCGAAAACGCACGACGAGAAACGCGAAGTGTCCACGACCAGAGATCTGGTTGCGTTTGCGGTCAAACGTGGGAAGCTGAACCGTCGCGCTCTGCTGCTCGTGGCCGCGGTCACGGTTGCAGGCATTGCCGCGGCCTTCCATCTACAGCAGCGAAACACCGCCGAGCTGGAACAGGCACTCGCTGAGCTCTCGGAGACCTTGGCCTACGAGAGGGACTCGCGATCCTCGCTGCAGGCCGACATCGCGGAATTCCAGAGCAGGGCGGATTCCCTCCAGGCGCTGCTTGCAGACGAACAGAGAAGGGTCGCCGGCGATCCTCGGATCGACACGGATGCGATCAGGGAGCTGTCGCGAGGCGTGGCATTGCTCGTATTCACTTACGGCTATGCCGAAGTGGACGGCGAGCGGTTGCTTCGGTACGATGTGAATCAGCAGGGAGAACTCCAATTCGAGATGGGACCCGGCGGCCGGCCGGCGCCAAGGCTCTCCTTCGGCGGCTCGGGCGACCCGGTTCAACACCAGGGAACCGCCACCGGCTTCCTCATTGACACTACCGGTGTACTTCTCACCAACAGGCATATTGCTGAGCCGTGGGCCAGCGACGAGTACCTTTCCTTCCTGCGGTCTCGCGGCCAGAACGTGGAAGGCCGGTTCATCGATCTCAGGGCATACTTCCCGCCGGGTGGTCAGTCGTACCCCTTGGTAGTAGAGAGCGTTTCCAATTTGGCGGATGTCGCGGTGGTGGAGATCGTGGGATCTGCACCCAGAAGAACAGCATTGACTCTGGCCGGAGCGGACGTAACCACCGGCCCTGGGGAACAGCTCGTCTTGATAGGCTACCCAACCGGCCTCCACAATCTGTTGTATCGGGAGAGCAGGGCCCAGCGAGAAAGGATTCTGCAGGCGGTAGGAACTCGTGACGCGCGTCTCCTTGCCGCTGAGCTGGCCGCGCGCAGGCTCATACAACCGCTGATTCTCAAAGGGGACGTGAGCGATACCACTCCGCGAGAGGTCATCCACACCGCCGAAACTACGGGGGGCGCAAGCGGTGGTCCCCTAATCGACTTGCGGCGCGAGGTCATCGGTGTCCACTACGCCAGCGTGCGCTCACCATCTCCCGGTGATCCGTTTCGCACACAACGGGGCGTCCCGATTCGATATGCCTGGGAGATCTTGCCAAGAGATTTGCGAAGTGCCCTCGACGGAAGGAACTAGCGAGCCCCAACGTCGCATCCTGCACGCCGACGCGGACGCGTTCTACGTTGCGGTAGTCAGGCTCGTCGACCCGATGGGTGTGGCGGCGTCGAACTTCCACGAGTCCCGAATAGAGGACGAGCAGCTTTGGCTGCTGGGACCGCCGAGTGACAAGACCCTCGATTCGGCCGACGAGAATCCTCTGCTGGAGGCCGTGGACGATATTAACACCAAATTCGGGACACAGAGCATAGTTCGAGCAAGCACAGTAGCACCGGCAGCGAAACGCCGAGGACTGTCCTGACAGAGATAATCCGTCCCACACAGGGGACGGTTGGTAGCTTGCTGGAAACGCTAATATATTGTCGCAAAACAACTTGCGGCGTGGCACGCATCTGGCTAAAGATATTAGACGGAACGGAACACTCGTTCTAGTGAGGCAACTGTGGTGATTCTATACTGTCGCCACGATGCTATCTGGCTGGCGCCTCGACCGGGGATCTCGCCATATTGAGAGAAGGTCGAGAGTGGTAAGCCAACGGAGACCTGGAGGTACACATGCTGAGCGTACTGATGTTCTCGCTAATGATGCCGGTTGCGGGGCTGGCAGATGCTCCCGCTGAGGCATTCACTCAGCAGGCCGACCCTCCCGTGAAGCTCTGGCTGAGCAAAGACCGTGTTCGGCTGGGTGACCTCGTGCGAGTCGACGTCCGAACGGAATCGGACGGTTACCTGCTGGTGCTTCATGCCGAGCCTGACGGCCGGGTGCGAGTCTTGTTTCCCATTGACCCCATACACGACAATTTCGTGAGGGGCGGTGAGGAGTTCGAGATCCGCGGAAGGGGCGACCGCCCCGCTTTGCGCGTCTACACTTCTGGGGGCGTCGGAACGGTCTACGCGGCCTTTTCTCGCGACCCGTTCGTGTTCCAGGAATACGTCCGTGGTGATCATTGGGATTACGGACTGCGGGATGTATGGTACGTTGCCGACGAACCGGAGCCCGAGCTCACCGACCTGGTGCTCAGACTGGCCTCTGGCGCGTATTTCGACTACGACTTCGTGCAATATGGTGTCGGAGAGGCTATAGTCGCCGCCAGGCAACGGGCGGATCTTTCGCTCTATGCTGAGCCCTACTACTACGACTCGTTCAGTGTCGGCATCCACGTGGGCAGCGGCTACTATGATCCCTTGTGGTCGTACCGCCCCTGGTGGCGCATCGGCTTCATGGGCTGGCCGTCTTATCGCTATGCGTCGAATGCCTGTTGGCGGTGGGGCTGCTACAGCCCGTGGGGTTCGAGCTACTACGACCCATGGTATGACCCATTCTACTATGGATCGGGGTACGGCTACGGCTGGGGCTACAGGACCCCTTATTGGGGCTACTATTCCGGGTACCGGTACCGCAGTCCCACAGTCATTGTTTACGGCGACAACCGCCTGACGACCACGACGCGTACCCGCGTGCGTCCGTCCAACGCCGCGACCCGTAGCAGGCGCGTATACGCGGGGACCTTGGGCTCGTCCGTGAGACGTACCAGCACAGCTGGCCGCCTATCGCCTACGCCGAGACGTTTGGCATCCGACGACGGGATGGGTACCAGAACACCGAGAAGGGCGACTGCGGCCTCGGGCCGGCGCACCGTCGACAGTCCGCGGGCGGCGCCTACTCGGCGGGATAACTCCACAGACGTGCGAACGGTCACCTCCGCAGGGCGGCGCACTGTGGGCGAAGACACACCCACTCGGAGAGCGTCCCCGGCCCGTGTGACATCGTCGACGCGTCGCGCCGCTCCGTCTCGCGTCACTTCTACTACTCGGCGCACGACACCATCTCGCGTAACGTCGTCAACGCGTCGCACGACACCGAGTCGTATGACAACCAGTAGCCGTCCGAGCACATCGCGAAGCGCACCAGTCAGGTCGACTCGGCCGACATCGTCGCGGAGTACACCAGTCAGGTCGACTCGGCCGAC
>CAZOJI010000028.1:51302-58595 GCA_964580055.1 uncultured Gemmatimonadaceae bacterium
CGTCGTCGCGGAGTACACCGATCAGGTCGAGCCGTCCGACGTCGTCGCGGAGTACACCGATCAGGTCGAGCCGTCCGACGTCGTCGCGGAGCACACCGATCAGGTCGAGCCGTCCGACGTCGTCGCGGAGTACGCCGGTCAGGTCGACTCGTCCGACATCGTCGCGGAGTACGCCGGTCAGGTCGAGCCGGCCCAGTGCAACGCGGAGTTCGCCGGCGCGGACGAGCGGCTCCAAAGTGCGGTCATCGTCAGGCAGCCGGACACGGAAGCCGGCCTCGACTTCTTCCTCCAGTAGCAGGAGAAAGCCTTAGCGCGCTGGGAGAAGCGGGCCTCCAAGTTCCGCTGGGGAGACACGCCAGAGGGGCGCAGCCAACAAGCACTGCGCCCCTCTCTGCGTTCAGCGGCGTCTACATGTGACGCAGTTACGTGAGCCCCTCACCTGCTTCGTCCAGGCCGGACAGCTTCTGCCGCCACTCCTCGATTCGGCTCTCGATGCCGAGCCTTTCCACGAAGGCGGCATCCAGGAAGCTTCCGCCAGCAACCGGACTTTCGTCAAGATTCGAGCTCCCGGCCCGGGCCAAAGCATTTGCCACGTGCACCGCGGCGACCGTGTCGAGCCGGCCCGTCGGAACTCGTGACGGCTCATGGTGATGAGCGACGGCCTCTACGACCGGATGGGGGAGGCCCCACAGGCCCAGCAGGTAAGCACCCAATTCCGCATGCGTCACGCCGAAATGCTCCTTTTCCAGTTGATGCAACTCTCGATTCTCCATCTTGGCTCTATCGATCAGTTCCTGCAGAACTTCGGGCAGCCGGCTAGCCAGTATCAGTCTCCCGACATCATGCACCATGCCGGCCATGATCGCATGGTCAGCATTGCCGTCCCTGCCTACGATCATTCCGGACGCATGAGATACCTGCAACGCATGCTTCTGCTCTGCTTCTATCGAAAAGCCGGGTATGACAGAGGAGTTCCTGAAACTCTCGAACACTCCAGATGTGAGCGCAAGAGATTTCACCAGGTTTACACCGAGCCAACTCACGGCATCTGTGACGTTGGTAGTGTCGCGCGGGAGCCCGAAGAACGCTGAACGCGCGATTTGAAGTACTTTCGCGCACATGGCGGTGTCGGTCTGGAGTATGTCCGATATCTGTTGAATCGATGAGTCTTCGCTCGCGAGGCATTCTGTCAGTTCGAGATATACGCGCGGTACGCTCGGTAAAACGTGGACCCCTCCAGCCACTTCTTGGAGTTTTGGGTCCTTCAACAGATCCTGGAGGGTGGCGACTCGCTGCAACAGCTCCTGCAGGTCAGCGATCTGAGTCGGTTTGGCCAGGAACAGGTGAGCCGAGGTGACCGCTCTCATTGCGGCATCACGATCACTGTGACCTGACTGGATGATCCTCACCGTGCTGGGGTACTCGTCCCGCACCTTCGCCAGCAAAGTGGCACCGTCGATTCCCGGCATACGCATGTCGGCTATCACGACATCGAACTGGGAATTCTCCAGTTCGTTGAGCGCCTCGGAGCCGCCCGGAGCGCACACTGTCTCCCACTCAGGGCATTTGCGCCGCAGCAGTTGTTGCTGCACATCCAGCACTAGAGGTTCGTCATCGACTATCAGCAATCGTGCCATTGTCAACCTCGCTCCCGACCGCCGGCTCCACGTCACCCCGTGCAACGCTTTAGGCGGCCGCCCATGTGGAGGCGTTTTTGCCTTCATGCTCAGGTATCGGCAGATTGGTAATAGATATTGAGAGCCCCGTCCGGTCGGCGAGGACATATCGTGCAACAGCGTCGCTGAGGTACTTCGCGGCAGGGGACGGCAACTGAGGGAGTTCGGCGCACTAACGATGACCAATGAGGGAGTGCTTCCTTCGGCTCCCTCTTTCGTGGGAGCAGGATTACGTCAGCGGCGCTCCCAGGTCTGCAACGTCGCGCAACATTTGGTGTGCAACCCTCATCGCACTAATGGACGCAGAATGTGCTCGCTGCGCCACCAAGACATCAACCATCGCTCCCGGCAGATCACAACCGGATTCCGTCGACCCCACAAAACTGTCACAGCCAGTTGTTGATTCACCATCTCTTACGGACGCACTGTTCATGCTTGCCTCCGTTACTCTCTGAGTCGCTCGTTCAAATGCCCTGGAATGGGTCTTGATACCGGCCAGTGCCGGATTGATGCCGCCCATCGCAATACCCATGTTAAACCGTCCTTAGGTCGATTCAAAAACCAGCCGCACGAGACATAAAACGCGGTTGCTTGGATTATCGGCAGGTTTCCGAAATACTTTAATCCCGGTTTTGCGCCGGTCACGTCGACGGTGAACACAAACTCGGCTATTTGACCCAGGACGGAGTAATTATGACCGTTTCTCGGACGCGACTGTCCGCCCAGCCGCCTGACAAATTGCCCTATCATCGACAAACATCGCTCTTGGACTCGGGCAACGTGCGACCACCGAGACGCACAGCCCGCAGATATACCGGTACGCCGGCAAGTAGCAGCAGCAGGCCGTAGAATATGACAACCCAACCCACACCGATGATGGCCCAGAGCGAGTAGAAAGCAGCCAGCAAAGCTATCAGCGTCGGCCCGAGCAGCTTCTTGGTCCCACCCTTGGCTTTTTCATCAGCGAATATCTTGAGCTGGCTGATAGTAGACAGCAAATAGGGTATCAGCGTGTGGACAGTCGCAAGAAGGATCATGAGGTTGAACTGCTCGACGAACGTCTTCGTGTAGTTCATGGCGATGAGCACCGTCACAAGTACGCTCGAACCGAAAATCCCGCAGGCCGGGGTATTCCGCCGCGAGAGGCGTCCAAAGACAGACGGGAACAGGCCGTCTTGGGCAACGGCCAGAGGAATCTGACCCTGCAACATTATCCATCCGTTGAGCGCCCCAAAACATGAAACGGCAGCCCCGGCCGCGACGGCATAGGCTGCCCAGTCACCCCATACCTCCCTGGCGGCGTCCGCGAAGGGAGCCGTGGACGCCGCCAGGGTCGAGGGAGGGACGATCCCCATTACCGCCACCGTCCCCAGAACATAGACGGAGGCGGCTACAGTGGTCCCCAGAATCGTGGCGCGGGGAATGGTGCGTGCAGCATTCTCGACGTCATTTGCCGGTATCGTGGCTGATTCGAGTCCCAGGAATGCCCAAAGTGTGAGTGCGACGGTCGCCGTAACGGCCGAGAAGTCCGTTTGTCCACTGACGTTGAAGGGCGCGAAGTGTTCCGGATTGAGGTATAAGAGTCCGAAGGTGGCGATCACTCCCAATGGCAGGAGTTTGAGCACCGTGGTCACGAGCTGTACCCAACCGGCACTCCGAACTCCTGCGGCGTTCACCACACTGAGCATCCATATGCTTGCAACCGCCACAAGAGCAGCGAGGAGGCTGTGCTCGGCAAGTAGAGGCCAGAATGCCGTCAAATAGCTCACGAACGCTATCGCGATTGCGGCGTTGCTCGTCCAGATGGAAATCCAGTATCCCCATGCCACGACGAAGCCGGCAAAGTCACCTAGGCCATGGCGGGTATACGCATAGGGCCCTCCGACCTTGGGCAGCATGCGGCTGAGGCGGGAGAACACGAGAGCCAGAAGCATTGCGCCGCAAGTCGTAATGAGCCACCCGACGATGCTGATGCCGCCGTAGGCCCCCAGAGAGGCGGGAAGGAGAAAGACGCCCGACCCTACCATGTTGCCCACTACGAGCGCTGTGCACATCCACAACCCGAGCGCCTTGCGAGACCGCGGCGAAGATGCGGGCTTTTCGCTACCCATCTTTGACAGGCCGGCTTATGTCAGACATACGATTCCGCTTCGTCACAGACGTCGACCGATTCACGGTCGGATCGGGATACACACGGTTGGAACAAGCTAACGTCAAATTCGAGATCAGGCTGTCGCACGGCTAAAGTATTTCGGACAAGCTGCCGATAATGAACTCGGAGACAGTACACAGTCGACTTCCGAGCGGAGGAGGTACAGATGGCTTTCACGCTATTGTCCGCGTCAGCTGCGCCGAACTCCCTATATCATGGCAGCGTGCGTAGAGAAGCAAAGGCACTGGTGGAGTCGGCGGAGATTCTAGAAGCGTTTTCTGACGCGCAACCAATCGAGCCGAACCAGCCGGCAACGGAGCAGGTACAACCAGCCGCTCCGAGCGAAGACGCCGGAGGCATGGCCTACGACAACTACCTCAACATGCTTGCCGCACAGCGAGCGTTCGCGGAAAGCGAGTTCTTCGGAACCACTGACCAGACGCTACTGATCGGGGGAGAAGCAGTACGCAGGATGCTGTGACCCGATGCGGCGCATGAACCGGGCCCTATGCCAGACGAGGCGCTACATCACAGGCTGAGAGCGTCGGAGCCGGATAGCGGCTGCGGCGCTCCCGTCCTCAGTCTGCGCAGCTTGTCGTTGGGCCCCATCACCAGCATTACATCATCTTCCTTGAACACGTACTCGGCGTCCGGAGTAGCCTCGAGGCGTTCGCCGCCGCCAGTAGACGGCCGCTTGATCATGAGCACGCTGACTCCGAAGCTCTGCCGAATGTCCAGATCTCTGATCGAGTTGCCGACGAAAGAAGCAGGTACGCGGATTTCAGATACAACAGTGTCTTCCGCAGTGGGTACGGCTTCCATCGTCCGGTCCTGACTCACGGCGGAAACCATACTTCGAGCCATGTCGCGTTTGAATATCTCGGTGTTGTAGCGCTCGATGACATCTTTGGGCCAGATAATGCCGACGAGGCGCCCATCTTCCAGGACGGGCACCTCTCCCCTGTAGTGTCCGAGGTGTTTCATGACTTCGGCGAGGGACGCATCCGCCGAAACCGTTGGGAACTCACCTTCGACCATCACGTCCTGGGCGATGACCAGCGCGTCCAGCGCCGACGCATCGGTCATGAGCGGTCTGATTTGATCTGCGGTGATCACCCCGAGCAGTCGATCTTCCTCGTCCGTAACGAACAATGTGGTACCCGAGTGACCGATGAACTGCGTGACGAGTGAACCCAGCCTGTTCTCGGGAGCTACTTTCACCATGTCTGTCCGCACGACTTCGTTGACGGATACCGCCTCCAGCACGTTCACCGCCCTCCCCTTGTAGATGTCTATTCCCCGACGCAACAGCTTCAGAGTGTAGATCGACGAGGTCTGCATCCGCGTCGCGAGGAGAGTCGCGATGATGCAACTGATCATCAGCGGCAGGATGACGTTGTACTCGCCCGTCAACTCGAAAATGATAAGGATCGCCGTTATCGGCGCGTGAGTACCCGCCGCCACCAGAGCACCCATGCCTACCAGCGCGTAGGCTCCGGGTCCGGCGGTACTCGCGGGCCACAGGAGGTGCACTACCGTCCCTACCGCGCCTCCCAACATCGCTCCGATGAACAACGACGGTGCGAATATCCCTCCCGACCCGCCCGACCCGATCGTCAGGGAGACGGCCAGAATCTTGAACGCCACCAAGAGCAGCATGAAGTGCCACAGCATCGTTCCGTTGAGCGCTTCGTTGATGGCCTCGTAGCCGACGCCGAAGACGTGCGGAAACCAGATGCCGATAATCCCCACCATCGCACCGCCGACAAGGCCTTTCAGGGAAGGATGTCCCCGGAACCCATCGAAGAGATCTTCCGTGGCGTAAAGAGCCCTTATGAACGCCAGCGCAACCAGACCGGCCAGAATGCCGAGGGCCGCATATGCGAATAACTCGTTGGGGTGTACCAGGCTGTAAGACGGTACCTCGAAGGCGGGAAAATCGCCGAGATATCTGTGACTGACGACCGTTGCGGCCACTGAGGAGATGACGATTGGCGAGAATTGCGCCACACCGAAATCGCCAAGAATGATCTCGACCGCAAACAACGCCCCTGCTACCGGGGCATTGAACGTTCCCGCAATACCGGCGGCCGCACCACATCCAACGAGAGTCCTCAATCGTTGCTGATCGATCCTGAGCAACTGGCCGACCGTCGAACCGATGGCTGAGCCTATCTGCACGATTGGCCCTTCCCGTCCAACCGATCCTCCTGAGGAGATGCTGACACCCGAGGCAAACATCTTGGCAATCACGACTCGAGGGCGAATCCTCCCCCCTCTGAGCGCAACAGCTTCCATTACCTCCGGGACACCGTGTCCCTTGGCCTCACCGGCGAAACGATAGGTAATGAGCCCCACGACGACACCGCCCAATGCCGGGACCAGCACCTTCCACCAGAACGGCAGCGCGTAGAGGTATTCGAGTGTGTATTGACCCTCGTGCCAGGCCACACGGTTCAGGTTCTGGATCAGCAGCCGGAAGCCGACGGCACAGAATCCACCGAGCAAACCGATCACAACCGACACCAACACCATGTAGACCTGTTCGGTCTCACGAAGGCTCTCGTGCAGGCGCCTAATAATCGAGGGCGTGTGCGTGCTCATCGGATGCCGCGGCTTGGCCGAAAAAGAAGGGGGTTTCTCAAAAGCCCCAGGCAAGATACACAGGCGGCACGAGGGTTGAGAGGGGCGGATTCTTAGGACGCAGTGCAGGCGGCGGAGACGCCCGTTGCTTCAAATGCTCGGCAGCACGGGCGATGTCCTTACCTTCGCTCTCTCGAGATCGATCATCTTGATCTCCCCCGCGTACGTGACAATCGGAGAGTCGCGGAGCTTGCCTATCTTTCTCACGTCCTTGGCAATCCGCATCGCTGACCTCTTTATCGATTCGATCGAGGTCCTCTGTTTTGCCGTGAGCCCGTCACCGTCAACCAAGAGCAAACCGCTTTCCGCCACGATGGCGGCGAGAGCGTTGTTTGCCCGGTGATTGATCGTAACCGCTAGCTGACCGATCGCGACCATGCGTTCGGCTTCGAGCGCCTGACGAAAATACGCGTCCAGTGTCTGCGAAAACCATCCTACGGTTATCGTAACCGCCCCATAGGCAGCATAGATCGGCGCCATTATCGGCCACGACAGTGACGTTGAGTTAGCTGCCGCATAGAACTGGACCGCGAGAAAAACCGTCGTGCCGGCCATCAGAGTGAGTACGCTTCCCTTGATTCCATAGTGCAACGGAATCAAGAACGCGGGCGCTAGCGTCAGCAACCACAAGAGCTCACGTGTGTACGTCGGATCCCCGCTTATTGCACTATGAGCGAAAGCCGGAGCGGCAAAACCAAATATGGAATAGACCCAAAATCGGCGAGACGCCCGGTTACGGTGCGCCATTGAACTCAGACGGAGGCCTTTGGCCATGGCAGACATTCTTCCCTCTCCCGCGCCGACGCGTTTGGCATTCGCAAT
>CAZOJI010000028.1:58695-61796 GCA_964580055.1 uncultured Gemmatimonadaceae bacterium
AATCACGTCCATTAGCTTCGGCAACTGCACATTGTTACTTGAGATAAAGACGTGTGAGAGGGCCGCAGCCGCTCGCGACTCCATCCGAGTTGGCACACACAGTCGCCCGCCCTGCGAAACATCAATCGTTGGACTATGCTTCATGGCGCGTTTCTTTCACTCGAGCCATCCTCTCCGTGAGATCCGGCTCGAATCAATCAATTACACCAGTATGGGAGCATTCCGTCCATGGCTCCAAAGAGCCGTTTCTTGAGCGTTACGATTCTGGCCGTCGTGGTTGTTTCCTCCGTCGCTGCGCAGCAGTTGAGCTGTCAGCGCGTGCGACGATTCCTCCCGGCGCGAGAACTCCTGGCCCGCCCGATCGCTGCACCGCGCGCTCCGGTAACTGCCGCAAAACTCGTATTCAACAGCGACGCGCCAAGCGAGCTTGATCACAGCGTGGTCGGGCTGGCTGCTCTGGGCACCTCGCTGCCCCTCTACTTGATTTCCGGCAACGGCATCGACGACGGCCTGGTTGTGGGAGTCGAGGCGGCGGTTTTCGGAAGGTTCGCGATCACGAAGATCACCCGAGACTTGATAGCCACCGACTGGGTCTTTGCCGTCCCGTTCACGCGACACATAGGTCGATCGTGGGTACAGCTCCGGTACCATCACACGAGTTCCCACCTGGGCGATGAATACATCATTCGCTTCGATTCCTATGAGAACGCATTCAGTCGCGACGCCGCGGAACTCACCGCCTACTACCAGGTTTCGCCCGGCTTGGGGCTGTATGGAGGAGGAAGCTGGGCTTTCAACATGCATCCCGAAGAACTTCGCAGCCTGATGGTGCACGCCGGTGTGCAGGGCGAAACCCGCGATGAAGGCCAGTTCTTCCTACCCTACGCCGCCGCGGACGTGGAATGGGATCAGGACAACGCTTGGGAGCCGCGTCTCAACATGCAGATCGGCGTCCGGCTTCCGGAGATTGAAGGGCGACGCTCGCTGAGGCTGGCGGCAGAGTTTCTGTCGGGACCTGCTCCGATCGGTCAGCTTCGTGCGGAGCGCATGAGGCAGCTCACTCTTGGCCTATACATCGATCCATGAGCGGCAGTCCGTGTGCCGTAAGCGGCGTCATACCACCTTGGCTTTCCACCTGCCCCGCCTGAACACCAAGGCGCTCACCACCGCCAGCGTCGAAAACGAGGTCGTCATCGCGGCGAACACGCCGACCGGTCCAACGGAAAACACGTACGCGAGTAGAATGAGGCTGTCAGCACTGCTCGAGTTGACGCCGGCAACTCATCGTCGTCCGGATCGGGTATGACGAGCGTTACCTTGCCGTGACCGGAATCGTCGGTGCCAAGCCGGTTCATGGTCTGCGACTATTCGGCGACGCCGAATTCCGCCAACCGCTGGAGAAACGCCCGTCCGTAACGTTTCAGCTTGGCGGGACCCACCCCCGGCACCTGCAGCATTTCGCCCGGCGAGGCGGGCCTCCGAGCTACCATTTCCAACAGCACCTTGTCGCTGAACACGATGTACGCGGGCACTCGTTGGGCATCGGCCATCTCCTTCCGGAGTGACCGCAAGGATTCGAACAGAGCGGTGTCGGCGGCGGTGCGAGCACTACCCGATGTGAACGGGCGGTGGTCTGTCCGCCGGGGTTGGAGCGTTTTTCTCTTGCCCATCGTCGCTTCGGCCGCCAGCTCGGCCACCGTCACGCCGCTGCACACATCACAGCACGCCCCGCACGGCTTCATCGTCTCGTCAAAGTGACGAAGGATCGCCTGGTGCCGGCATTGCCCCGATTCCAGGAGGTTGAACAGGGAAACGGTGGCCCGGCGTTTGGTTTGCCGAAGTTCCCGATCCTCGATACCGTCGAGGAAGCGTTCGTGCATCTTCACGTCGGCCCATGAATAGAAGAGCACGCAGTCGCTCTCCAACTCGTCGCGCCCCGCCCGACCGATCTCCTGGTACCATGACTCTAAATCCTTGGGCATGTCCCGATGGATTACGAACCGGACGTTGGATTTGTCGATGCCCATGCCGAAGGCGATGGTGGCCACAATGACATCGGCGTCATCGAGTTGAAATGCCTCCTGGGCGGCGTGGCGTTCTCCATCGGGGAGACCGGCATGGTACGGTAATGCCCGGACGCCGTTGGCCCGCAAGAACGCCGCTGTCCGCTCCACCCCCCGACGGCTGAGACAGTAGACAATCCCGCTCTCTCCCGCCCGGCGGCGTATGAGGGCTAGGATTTCTTGTCGCGTGTTCCCCTTCCCCTTCTTTCTGCACCGTATGCTCAGATTCGGGCGGAAGAAAGACCCCTTGTATCCCGCGGGCTTCCTCATGCCAAGCTGGCGGAGGATGTCCTGAGCAACCGTCCGTGTGGCCGTTGCCGTGAGAGCCAGAACCGGTACCGCGAGCCCGTCTTTCAAGCCTCTCAAGCGCCGGTATGAGGGGCGAAAGTCATGTCCCCATTGGCTGATGCAATGCGCTTCGTCCACCACCAGCATACCGATTGGACATCCCTGCACAAAACCCCGCAGTCGACCGTCAAGGGCTTCCGGGGCCAAGTACACTAGCTCGTACTCGCCCCGGCGCAACGCTGCGAGACGGGCCTCCCGTTCCACAACGTCCAATGTGGAGTTGATCTCTGCAGCGCTGAACCCCAACTCCCGAAGAGCATCCACTTGGTCCTTCATGAGGCTGATGAGCGGTGAAACAACCAGCACCGTTCCCTCTATGAGTCGGGCCGGAAGCTGGTATGTCAAAGACTTTCCGGCGCCAGTAGGCATCACCGCTATGCAATCACGCCCCGCGAGCACCGCTTCGATGACCTCTTTCTGCCCGCAGCGGAAAGTGTCGAATCCGAAGATGTCCCGGAGAATGATTTCTGGGTCAGGCGATGTCTGCATGGTGGACAAACTA
This sequence comes from uncultured Gemmatimonadaceae bacterium, assembly GCA_964580055.1. Taxonomy (GTDB): domain Bacteria; phylum Gemmatimonadota; class Gemmatimonadetes; order Gemmatimonadales; family GWC2-71-9; genus JBDGYW01. The sequence goes on from CAZOJI010000028.1 coordinate 61,609, forward strand.
ACATGTGGGGGTTGAACCGCTTGAACGCAACGGCACGACGATCTCAGCGAGCCTATGTCTGGCATATGCGGAAATGGGGCTGGAGGGCCTGGTGCAACGAGAGGACGAGCGACTATCAGAATCACAGCCGCATCTAGCGGACGCACTATGGGGACCAGGAACGGGAACACGCAGAACGCGTGCTAACC
>CAZOJI010000029.1:0-58974 GCA_964580055.1 uncultured Gemmatimonadaceae bacterium
CCTTGCATTCCCCCGTAGCGGACGTCAGTTCGCTTTGTAACTGCAGTCCGCGAAGGGGGAATGCAAGGGCGGAGCAAGAGTCAGAGAACTGCAGTCCAAGGGGGAATGTAACGGCGGAACACCACCCTGAGCCTTCTCGGCTAACGCACCAAAGAGAGGAAGTTGCCCAGGAGTCGCTCGGCGAGTTTGTGCATCCGTTCCTCGTATGCCCGCGCCTCACTAACGACCTGATCTTTGGTCTTGCCTGCCAAATCCAGCTCAGGCGCATACTCATCGCACCAGGTTGCCGCTTCCGCGGCCGACACTTCCAGGTGGAACTGCACACCAACGACGCTTCCGGAACGGAATATCTGATTTCGGCCCCTGTCCCCCGCGACCAGCAGAGTGCCATGATCCGGAACTTCGAAGGTGTCACCATGCCACTGAAAGACGGGAAATCTGCTAGGGAAACCGGCCAGCAGTGGGTCTTGCGACCCTTGGTCCGTCAGAAGCACTTCATAGACCCCGATCTCCATCCGGTCACACCTTCGCACGTCAGCTCCGAGCTTGTGCGCGAGCAGTTGTGCGCCCCAGCAGAGACCGAGACACGGAACTTGGGCGGCGACGGCGGTGCTCAGGTATTCGGCTTCTGTCCGGAGGTGAGGGTGCTGTTCCAAAGCGAGCACTGAATCCGGCGTTCCTCCAATCAGGACAGCATCGAACTGATAGATTTGCGGCAGGCGCTCTCCGGCGTACGGTTGAACGATCGTGAGCTCGCAGCCGCGAGACTCCAGGCAACTCGCGTAATGGCCAAATGACTCAACTCGACAGTTCTGAATTGCGAGGATGTTCATGCGTCTTCCCGCATCTTTGAGCCGGTGGAGGAGGTTGCCGCGAGCACGCTGCGGCATTTGGTCCTGGACTTGATAGGCACCAGGCCCGAATTTTGATCGCACGGTTATACTAGATATCCTCCGCTTTCGCAAGCACCTCTTTCACCATTGCGGCCTCAGGAGAAAACGGAGCATGCAGCCACGCAACACCATCCTCGATCTGGTGTCCCTCGACGGCAAGGTGGCCGCGATATCCGGAGCCGCATCAGGTATCGGTCTCGGTGTGACGACACGTCTCGCCGAGGCAGGGGCCAAGGTCGTGCTGCTGGACGTGGACCTGGAGCGTGGGTATGCGGCGGAGAACAAGCTCGTCAGGGACGGACTCGAAGCTCGGTTCTACGATTGCGACGTCACGTCCAATTCGGCCTGCGCCGACGCCGTGGACCGCACGATCTCAGAGTACGGCGCTATCGACATCCTGGTCAACAACGCCGGCGTGGCCGTCAGAAAGAACGCGGTGGACCTGGCGGAGGAGGAGTGGGACCTGGCGGTGGATGTCACTCTCAAAGGCACGTATCTGCTCTCGCATCACGTGTTGCCCCACATGGTTTCCGCCCGCGCCGGCAGCATCATCAATACCGGTTCGGGTTGGTCTCTGACCGGCGGTGAGAATGCGGTGTCCTATTGCGCTGCAAAGGGTGGCGTGTTGAACCTCACCAGAGCTATGGCAATCGATCACGGTGGCCACAACATCCGCGTCAACTGCGTCTGTCCGGGCGACATAGATACTCCCATGCTCAGTAGCGAATGTCAGCAACTCGGAGCAGATCTAGAAGAGTTCTTGAGAGAAGCGGGCAACCGCCCACTCAACCGAGTCGGCACGCCCACCGACGTCGCCAATGCCGTGCTGTTCTTTGCGAGCGAGATGTCGGCGTGGATCACGGGAGCATATCTGGTGGTGGATGGCGGCGGGCTCGCATGAGGGTGCGACCGCCCGTTCGGGCCACGGTCCGGGCGCGCACGACGTGTAGCCTCTGCGTTCTGACTATGGAATAGGAATATTCCCAATCCCAAGCCTGGAGACTCGAGGTATGGCGGCATCTGACAGGGTCCATCCCTACATCCCCAATTCCAATCCCGAGGTCAAGGCGGCAATGCTCGCGGAGATCGGCCTCGACGATATCGACGCGCTGTACGACGACATTCCGGAACAGCTCAGGTTCAAGGGCGAGTTGAAAATCCCGGACGGCATCACGTCCGAAATGGATCTGAAGGGCCATCTGGAGGAGGTGTTGTCGGCGAACACCTCGTGCAGCGAGTACGTGAGCTTTCTCGGCGGCGGGTGTTACGCCCATTACGTGCCAGCCGTCTGCGACGAAATTGCCGGCCGTTCCGAATTTCTGACCGCGTATGCTGGAGAGCCGTACGAGGATCACGGCAGGTTCCAGGCGCTGTTCGAGTACGAGAGCCTGATGGCCGAGCTGCTGGACGTCGACGTCGTGAACGTGCCCACCTACGATTGGAGTCAGGCGGCCAGTACGTCGATACGCATGGCGGGTAGAATCACCGGCCGCAACGTAATGCTGGTAGCCGATACCATCTCGCCCGACAGGCTGAAGGTGATCAAAACCTACTGCGAGCCTGTCATGGAGATTCAGTTGGTCGGTCACCGGCGGGGCGATGCCTCACTGGACCAGGAGGACCTGGCCGGCCGACTGAACGACACCGTCGCAGGTCTCTACATGGAGAACCCTTCATACTTAGGTACGCTGGACGAGAACGCCCAGGTCATCGCCGATTCGGTTCACGCGGCCGGGGGGCTTTTCCTCGCCGGCGTCGACCCGATCAGCCTGGGCGTACTAGCACCGCCCAGCCGATACGGTGCCGACATCTCCTGCGGTGATATCCAGAGCCTTGGCAACCACCAGTATTTCGGGGGCTCCTTGGGCGGCTTCATAGCCACTCGCGACGAGGAGAGATTCGTCATGGAGTACCCGTCCAGGCTCTTCGGGATATGCAGGACGACGCACGAGGGTGAGTGGGGGTTCGGGGACGTGGCTTTCGAGCGCACCTCCTTTGCCGGGCGCGAGCAGGGCAAGGAGTTCATCGGCACTGCGGCCGCTCTCTACGGCATCTCCGCGGCCGTGTACCTGTCACTTCTCGGTCCCGCGGGATTGAGAGAGCTCGGCCAGCACATCATCCAGAAGTGCCTCTACGCGAAGCGGCGCCTGGCGGAGATCGACGGAGTGAAGCTCCGCTTCAGTGCTTTCACCTTCAAGGAATTCGTGGTGGACTTCTCGGCGGCCGGCAAGAGCGTGGACGAGATCAACAAGGCGCTCTTGGCCGCGGGGATCTTCGGAGGCAGAGAACTCGGGTCCCATTTCAGCGGTCTGGAGGGATGCGCCCTCTACGCTGTCACGGAGTTGACCACGCGCGAGAACATCGATCGTCTGGTGGATACCCTCGAGGCTGTGCTGAGATAGGAGACGAGGATCATGGATATAGAGAAGGGCAGCAGACTCCGAAACTTCCACCAGGCAAAGTGGGACGAAGAGGTGATCTTCGAGTTGTCTACCCCGGGAGCGCGCGGCCTGCATTTCCCGGAAGTTGACAGTGAGATCTCGAACCTGGTGGGGGACGGGCTTTCAGCGATACCGATATCTTTGCGAAGGTCCGAACCGCCAACCCTCCCTGAGGTGAGCCAGATGCGGGTGCTCAAGCACTTTCTGCGCCTGTCTCAACAGAATCTGGGCGCTGACCTCAATATCGACGTCGGCCAGGGCACCTGCACGATCAAATACAATCCCAAGATCAACGAACAGATAGCGGCGTCGCACAGGGCTCGCGATCTCCACCCGCTTCAGGACGAAAGCACAGTGCAGGGTGCGCTCAGGGTGATGTGGGAGCTGGAGCAGTTTTTCAGGGAGATTTCGGGACTCGACCGGTTTTCGCTGCAACCCAGCTCCGGTTCACACGCCATCCTCACGATGGCTGCAATGATTCGCAAATATCACGAGGTGCACGGGCAAGCGGACGAAAAAGATGAGTTGATCACCACGATCTTCTCGCATCCTTCCGACGCGGCGGCCGCCGCCACCAAGGGCTACAGGATAATCACGCTCTACCCCGACGATCAGGGGCTGCCCGACGTGAACGCGCTCAAAGCAGCGATCTCCGAACGCACGGCCGGCCTGTTCATCACCAACCCCGAGGATACCGGCATCTTCAATCCCCGGATCGCCGAGTTCACGCGCATAGTGCATGATGCCGGCGGCGTCTGTGGCTACGACCAGGCCAACGCCAACGGTATCCTGGGGATCACGAGGGCGAAGGAGGCGGACTTCGATCTCTGTTTCTTCAACCTACACAAGACGTTCGGCACGCCGCACGGATGCGGCGGGCCGGCCGGTGGAGCCGTTGGCGCCACGAAGGAGATGGCCGGCCACCTCCCTGTCCCACTCGTGAGCTTCGACGGGGAGAGCTACTCGTTCGATTACGACATACCGCACACGATAGGCAAGGCACGCAGCTTCTTCGGCGCGTTTCCCGTGATCTTGAAGGCGTACTCCTGGGTACTGAGCATGGGCGCGGACGGTCTGCAGGAGACCGCGAGGATCGCGGTGCTCAACAACAACTACATGTTCAAGAAGATCCTGGAGATAGACGGTGCCGGCTCGCCCTATCCGGGCGGCAAGCACCGTATCGAGCAGGTCAGGTATTCCTGGCAGAAGCTCTACGAGGAGACCGGCGTGGACACACACGACATCAGCTGGCGCCTCGCCGATTTCGGGTTCCACTTGTGGCAAAGCCACCATCCGTTCATCGTGTCCCAGCCGTTCACCATAGAGCCCACCGAATCGTATACCAAGGACGAGTTGGACGAGTATCTGGACGCCCTGCGCCATGTAGTGAAGGAGGCGAAAACCGAGCCCGAGACAGTGAAGACCGCACCTCACAGGAGCGTAGTGCACAGGAACGACGAGAGCGGCATGGACGATCCCGCCAAATGGGCCGTCACATGGAGGGCGTTCGTGAAGAAGTACGGCCCGGAAGCGGCGAGGATCCGGCCGCGGTGAAGGTCGAGGTATGAAGTAGATCCGATCCATAGAGAAATGGCGCGCGCCCGATGAAGAAGCTGGGCCTCATCGTCGATCCGATCCGCAGCGCCACCGGCTCAGCCGTCGGCGGTGATCTTCTGGATCAGCTCGCCCAATACGATATCAGCACGGCCGTTGTCGACCTGACAGGTACCGGCTGCAACATGGCCGCCTCCGCCGTATGCCAACGCCAACTCTCCGATATTCGTGTTCGACGTGCGGTTGAATATCGATTTGCCGAGGGCAAACACCGTGTTCTGCCTGTTCAGTCCCCAGACCACGTGAATCGAGATGTTGCAGTCCGGGTACAGGGCGTATACGACGAAACGGTTGCCGACGTAGATCGTCTCCTCTTCTCTCAGGTCGATCACGATCAGATTGTCATGGACCTCAGTGCAGCGTTCCATCTGCTCCTGAAAAGGCCCTTCGTGCTCGCGGTACAGGACCAAGCGCTCGAGTACGTCCGGGAGGCCCAGTATCTCCTCGATGTCGTGTTCTCGACAGGCATCGATCAGCTCCATCATGAGCTGATAGTTCGATTTCGTGAACTGCTTGAATCGCCCCAGGCCGGTGCGGGCATCCATTAGGAAGTTGAGCAATACCCAATCTTGTGGGTCTAGCAGATCCTCTCGAGTGAAATCGGCCGAGTCCGCCTTGTCCACGGCGTCCATCATCTCTTCCGAGACCGTCGGAAACGCCGCCTTGCCGCCGAAGTAGTTATAGACGACGCGGGCGGCCGACTTTGCCTCGGGCTCCAGCACGAGGTTGTCCGGTTTGCCTGATATCCTCAACGCCTCACTGGAGTGATGATCGAGAGCGAGAAAGCATTGCGGCACGTACGGCAAGTTGGTCGTGATGTCGCGTTCGGTTATCTCGACCTTGCCGTCCTGCACGTCTTTGGGGTGTACGAAGACAATGTCGTCGATGAGGTCTTTTTCTTTGAGAAGTACGGCACAAGCCAGTCCGTCGAAGTCGCTGCGTGTAACCAGGCGATAGCGTTGCTGATTTCCCATTCACTCGCATCCTGTGGTTGGAGTCGGGTTGCCACGGATTATGGGCTCTCGGTATTCCAGTATCCCTCGGCTTGAAGCATCTGTGCTTTACCGGCGGTGTGAATATAGTGCAACAGGACCGGTGAGCGGAGATTCCGAAGACACATAGTCAGTTCGGAACACTACTGGTTCTGTTTGCCGGTACGCATCCGTATGTTGTACCAGATTGTGTGAATACAAGGTCTTCTTGTATCTGGATCGTAAGCCAGCGACCTGAAAATGGACGAGGCCCGTTGGGCCACATACCAACAGGGAGGACCGGTAATGAACCTGTCACTTCGTGAGCGCAGCGGGCCAATTCACGTGCCTCCGGGCATTGGCCTGGCCGTGAGTCTGTTGCTGGTCGCGCTTCAGTCCGCGGCGGCGCAGAGGGTGCCGATCGACTTCGACGAGTTCCACGGTCACGACGGGACGGTTGACTACATCAGATCGGTTGCGCGGGAGTACCCAAACGTCACCGAGTTGTTAGAGATCGGAAGGTCCAACATGGGGCGGCCGATCTACGTCCTCGTGATCTCGAACCAAAGCAACGGCACCACCATAGACCGGCACGTCGGGCTGCGTAACGAGCGCAAGGAAGGTGTGGACAACGTTAGGCCGATGAAGACGTACCATGGCAAACCCGGCATCTGGATCGACGGGGGAACGCACGGGAACGAGTACACCGGAACGGAAGTGAGCCTATACATAGTGGACAAACTCGTTTCCGGTTACGGGTCAAACAGCCAGATCACCCAGCTGATCGACGACAACGCCTTCTACATCTGCCCGATGGTGAATCCCGATGGCGTCTACAACTCTGTCGAGCGAGGTATCGCACAGCGGCGCAACTCGATGCTGTTCGACGACGACGACGACGGGCAGGCCAACGAGGACGGTCCCGACGATCTAAACGGGGACGGGTTTTACACCAGATTCAGATATCCGGATCCGGACGGTCAATACGTGGTAGACGACGTCGATCCGCGTCACATGGTGCGCCTGAGTGGTGGCGAGGAAACCGACGAGCAGCGCTACTCCGTCGTTCGAGAGGACATCGACAACGACGGGGACGGCAAGCGGGGAGAGGACTCGGAGCGGGGCATCGACGTGAATCGGAACTTCCCCGAGGGGTGGTTTCGCGACGACGATTTACAGGGCGGCAGCGGTTTCTACGCCGCATCGTCGCCGGAATCTCGAGCCGTGCTCGAGTTCTTCACGAACAACACCAACATCCTCTTGGTGCAGTCGTTCCACACTTCGGGCGGATTTACCTACCGGCCTTTCGCTCGTTGGTCCGACGATAAGATCGATCCGAAAGACCTGGCCGTGTACGATAGGGTCATGGGCAAGAAGTATCTCGAGCTCAACGGCCAGGAGATCCCCGAGGCATGGCTGGGAGAGGATCCCGCCGAGGATTATGAGATGCCGGAGTTGTGGCGGCACCCGTATGACGAGGATGAGGATCGAGCCTACGGCTACGGCATCTTCATCGATTGGGCGTATGCGCAGTTCGGTTCCTATTCGATGACGACCGAGCTGTGGAGCTGGCGGCGCGATACGAGGGGGGTGCCCGGGTTCGACGGCGAGGACGATCGCGACCTCTTCTACAGATCCCTGCTCGCTTACCAGGATGACGTGTACGACGGAGACGAGTTCGTCGATTGGACGCCGTACAATCACCCGGAGCTGGGCCAGGGTGAAATCGGCGGTTGGGTTTCGACTTTCGGCAGCAACAACGCCATCCCCGGTCCCACCCTCGAGTACATCTGCGAGATCCACTGGCAGTTCGAGCTGTTCAAGGCGGGGCTCCTGCCCACGCTCGAAATCACGGAAGCGTCCGCTGAGGTTCTATATACGACCGACAACATGAGCCGGGCTCGCGCGGTGAGCGAGGGCAACACGGTAACGATCAGATCCAGCGGTGATGCTGGCAGGTACGAGATCGTGAAGGTCACCGCAACGGTAGAAAACACGGGTGCTCTGGCTACGCATGTGGCCCGCGGCGCCGAGCTCGCCGGCAACCGCGAGGACGTTATCTGGCTTCTGGGCGACCGCGACAGGATCAAGTTCCTCCAGGGCGAGGCGTGGAAACAGCTCGGTGTGATCGAGGGGAACATGGACATCCCCGGTTACGATCCGTCCGAGAGTGAGTCCCCAGCACCTGAAACACGGTGGGGGGGAAGCCAGCCCGAAACGGAAGAGGAGGAGCCGCAGACCGGTAACACCCGAGAGGTCACCTGGCTCGTAGCCGTCGAGGGTGACTCCCCGTTGAGGATTGTCTTGTCCTCACAGAAGGGTGGCACCAAGGTCAGAGAACTCTCGGTCCGCTGAGATAGACAGGAGAACATCATGCAGATGCCAAACACACTGAAACTGCTGCCGGCATGTGTCCTCGCTGTCCTCCTGACCGGAGCGGCGGCCTCGCCCGTAATGGCACAGGAGAGGTTGCAGGAAAGTCCGGGAGGATATCACGGAGAGCTGGATTTCCAGATAAGCTGGAAGCGCTACTACTCGTACGATGAGTGGACGCAGATCATGCACGACATGCAGGACCAGTACTCGGAACTCGCGGACATAGAGAGCATAGGGACCAGCCGCATGGGTCGCGAGCAGTACCTCATGACCATAACGGCCAAGTCGACGGGACACCATTCGGAGAAGCCGGCGATGTGGGTCGATGGCGCCATTCATGGGAACGAAGTGAACGGCATCATGTGCTCGCTCTACCTGATGTGGTACCTGCTAACGCGCTACGAGTACGACCAGTACGTTCACGATCTGGTTGACAACACGACCTTCTACGTTCTGCCGGGTTTGAACGTGGACGCCAACGAGTCGTACGTCAGCTATCCGAACACGCCGCACAACCCGCGCGAGCCATACCGCCCCGAAGACAACGACGGTGACGGACTGTACGACGAGGACAGGACCGAGGACGTCGACGGCGACGGCGAACTGTCGTACATGTACATCGAGGATCCGGAAGGCGCCTTCAAGTTGTCTCCCGACCGGCGTCGCTTCGTGGAAGTGGTTGATTCTACCGAGCGGGTCATGCGGTTCCACAGAATCGGCCGCGAGGGATACGACAACGACGGAGACGGCAAGATCAACGAGGACGACATCGGCGGGCCCGATCCGAACCGCAACTTCCCCTACGGATGGAATCTGCGTTCCGGAAACCCGTATCCGATGTCGGAGCCCGAGACACGAAACGTGTACGAGTTCCAGCGCACGCACGACAACATCTTCGCATCGTTCCATTTCCACAACATCGGGCGCTTGATCATGTTCCAGGCCCCTCCAGCGGCGGCCCGGCGGGATAGCGATCAGTCCGGTGGTGGTGCGTACGGGATGTTCGGTGGGCGGGGCCGGAGGTCGTTCGAAGACAGCCTTGCCTTCCTGCGCGAATCGAACAAGTACGCTCAGTTGTTCGAGCGTCAGGTCGCGCCGGAGTACCGTCACGACATGGACGTGCAGACGGCCATCGTGACCAAGGGCGCCAGAATCCTCAAGAACTACAGACCCGTCATCGGAGGGCTCAACGGCCAGGCACATGCGGCAACCTACTACATGCTCGGCGCGTACAGCTATCTGATCGAACTGTGGGGTCCGCCGGAATTCGCGGCCGACCGCAACGACGACGGGCGTGTCTCGGATGAAGAATTCCTGCTATGGGTCGATACCGAGCTGACCGGTGAGGGATGGATAGATCCGCACCGAGTCGATCACCCTGACCTCGGCGAAATCTGGATCGGAGGTTCTCCAAAGAAGCACTTGTATCGCACACCACCCTCCCGGTACATCGAGATGGAGGCGCACAAGAACTCCGATTTCATCTTGTACTGCGCCAGCCAGTTCCCCAAGGTGGAAATAACCGATATCTCCGTGACTCCCGAGACCGGCGACCTGCTGTGGGTGGACGTGGATGTTTCCAACGACAGAGTCTATCCGACGTCCTCCGACCGTGAAACCGAATTGGGCAACGCCGTGCCCGATGAGATTTCATTCCGCTCCTCGACCAACATACAAAGGATCGAGATCCCCGAAGGTTCTACGCTATTGGATCCGCTGAACGACAATACGCAAGCCACGGCCGTGAGCGAAGAGCCGCATGAGTTCAGATTGAAAGGGAAGGAAACGCTCACCTTCCGCTACCTGGTGCAGTTGACTGGCACCAGTGGTTGGGTCGAATTCGAGGTGGATTCGTTCCACGGCGGTACGGATACCAGGAGGCTCAATATCGAGTTGGGCGGCTGAACCGATACCTGTGCTAGGGCCTTCGGAGCGGCCTGCGTCGGTCGGGTCGTTTGGTGCCGACGGTTTTCTTTACCGGCACCAAATAGGTCACGGCGATCCGCTGACAGGCTCTGTGCACGAAATGAAGGGAACTCCGGAGTATGTGAGCGGCGGAGTCCGGCAGCAGACGTCGGAGATCTCACCAGCCCGAGACGCTTCGAGCGGATTGAGCCCTGGCGCGACGCTGCTAGGCGGTTCCGACGCCGACGGCGTCGTTCACGGCCTCCAGTAGCACATCGGTTTTGACCGGTTTCGCAAACGTGCGCAGCGCACCGAGCTTTTCCGCCAGCATCAGGTACGGGTTTGCGGCTACGCGCCCACCTCCGGAAATCGCGAAGACCTTCACATCGGGTTCGGCCTGCCTCAGTTCCCTGATCAGCTCGATGCCTTCCTTGTCCGGCATGACGATGTCGGTGATGATCAAATCCGCCGGAGCCATTTCGTGGCAGCGCATCCCCTTCTTACCGTCGGGCGCCGTTACAACCTCGTAACCGGCACGTTCGAGCACGGTCTGCAGCAGCGTGCGGACAGGTGCTTCGTCGTCAATTACCAAGATACGCGGCACGGTCTATTCCTTGTCTGATCTCTCGAATGCACGCCTCAGCTCCCCCGCGAGGTCGGATGTGAGCATTGGTTTCCTCACGAACCCGCAAATCCCCACGCTCTTGGCACGAGCGTCATCCACCAACTCGCTGAATCCACTGCACAGTATCACTGGTGTGTTCGGATACGTCGCCAGGATGTGTCGTGCCAGATCCAATCCCGTCATGTTGGGCATGGTTTGGTCGGTGATTACCGCATCGTAGCGTGCCGGATCAGCCTCGAAGGCCTTGAGTGCCTCGACGCTGCTGGTGCGCGCCTCGACCGAGTAACCGAGGCGCTCGAGGCCCGCCTTTACCTGCCCGAGCACCAATTCCTCGTCGTCGACCAGTAATATGCACTCGGTGCCTGTATGCTCGGCATTCGTCATCGATTCCGTGTTTTCTGCGCTGGACTCCCGGGTTATCACGGGCCAGTACATCCTGAAAACGGACCCCTGTCCCAGCTCACTATCTACGGTCACGGTACCGCCGTTCTTCTCCGCGATACCCAACACGGTTGCCAGGCCCATGCCAGTGCCCTCGCCAACCGGTTTTGTGGTGAAATACGGGTCGAACGCTCGAGCGAGAACCGTTTCGTCCATACCGGTGCCCGTGTCCGAAACTGTGAGTCGCGCGTATTCTCCGGGCTCGACATCGAATAGATCCGACTGTCCATCCGAACCTACCGTTGTCTGCTCGACCCGCACATCCAGCAAACCGCCGTTTTCTCGCATCGCGTGAAAGGCGTTGGTGCAGAGGTTCATTATGGTTTGATGCACTTCTGTGGCATCGGCGAGAATGGGTAGGCAGTCCGCGTCGATGTGTTGTGTGATATCGATCGTAGTTGGAATCGTCGGGCGCAACAGTTTCAACGTTTCCTTTACTATCGACTGCAGCCGTAGCGGCCTCTGCTCCCGGTCTGTCTGCCGGCTGAACGCTAGTATCTGACCCACGAGTTCGACCGCACGGTCCCCGGCACTGATGACTTGATCGATGAAATCTCTGGTCGGGCTGTCTGCGGGCAGATCTGACTTTACCAGATCCGCGTAACCCAGCATTGCTTGCAGAAGGTTATTGAAGTCGTGAGCGATGCCGCCTGCAAGCGTGCCCATCGCCTCCATCTTTTGTGCCTGGCGCAGTCGGGTCTCGAGTTCGGCTTCGTGTGTTACATCGCGTCCGACAGACACGTAATGGGTGATTCGTCCGTTCGCGTCCCGCACGGGAGACATCGTGGTCTCCTGGTTGAACAGCGTTTCGTCCTTCCTCTTGCTTACCAGCCTGCCGTTCCAAACCTCGCCGCGTTGGAGAGTGGCCCACATCTGCTGAAGGGATTCCCTGGATTGTTCGCCACTCGCGAAGATAGCGGGGCTCTTTCCGACGAGTTCGTCGAGCCTATAACCCGTAAACCGCTCTAGCGCGGGGTTGGCGTATTCGATTTTTGCGTCGGCGTTCGTCACGAGAACAGACTCAGCCGCCTGGTCGATAGCAGTTTGCAACAGTCTGCTGGTTTCCTCGGACTGTTTGCGCTGCGTGACATCGCGCACCGCCGTCACCCTGATCGGTCTACCTTCAAGAGTTGTCCACTTGCCGCGGACTTCCAAGAACAGAACCGAGCCGTCCTTGCGTATGACTCTGTGTTCGTAAACACCGTCATAGCCCGACTGCATCTTCTCGGTAACCAGCTCCCGGTCTTCCGGATGTACGAGGCTCAGGGTCGCCCGACCCAACAGATCGTCACGCGTGTATCCCAGCATCTCGAGCAATGCGCGATTCGCATCAATGAATCGCCCCTCCTCAGAGACTACCAATCCTTCGAAAGCTGCGTCGGAGAGAAGTCGCAGCCTCTGCTCGCTCTCACGCAGTGCGCGTTCGGAGCGCCAGCGATCGGTCACGTCTTCTCCGGAACTCAGTGTTCCAAGACACTTGCCCTGTTCATCGTGTAGCGGCTTGCTTTGCCACGCGATGATGCGCCGCTCTCCCTTGCTCGTGAGGACGGGAGTCTCATATGCGCGAGCCGGCTCTATCAACCCGGCAAGGGACCTCTGGAAGACGGTTCTTGATTCCTCCGCAACCTCCGGTGGCAGGCAACACTCGAACCAGTTCTTTCCGAGCAGGTCGGCATCACTCTCGTACTCTAGAATCTCGCAGCCTTTGCGGTTGATGAGCGATATGTTCCCGTTGACGTTGAGTCCGATCAGAGCTACTCCAGCGATGTCCAGGTATTGTTGGGCGCGGTTACGTTCCAGCTTCTGCGCTTCTTCAACCGCATTGCGGTGGGTTATGTCGGTGACGATCCCCTCGATTGCGGCTGGTGCGCCGTCCGGGTCTCTGGCTAAAACGCTTCTCTGGAACAACCATCGCGTCTCACCAGACTTGTGAACGATCCAGTACTCGAATGATGCGGGCGTGTTGCCTGCTATAAGCGACTTCAGGGAGTTCCTGTAGTGGTGCTTCCAGTCGGGATGGAGTAACTCCTCCTCGAGGCCGGGTCGGGCATAGAATTCTTCGGGCGAGAAACCGCAGATCCGGTAACATACTGGGTTTACATAGGAATAGCTCCGCTCTGGAAGCGACATGACATACAGCATGTCCTGAGCGTGCTCGGCAAACCGTTGGTAACGCTCGTGCAGTTCTCGCAGACGCGCCAAACTGGCGGCGAGTTCAACGTGAGATTCTGTTCCGAGCTGTAGCATTGCTGCTCCCAGGCCTCCCAGGACAGTGGCTTGTTTGTGAGAGGACTCGACATGTCGCGCAGGAACGAGCCGTGCGTGGTCTGTTGCCGAAGTCCGACCAGCACAGATGAGAATCCGCTCCCAGCAGATGGCAACCGCCGCCCTCTGCCGGTTTGGTCCCGCTTCTACCCATGCTCAATATCCCTTCGCCTGCATTATCGCCGAGCTGAGCGGTTTCTTGAGCCCGAGTGTTGTCGGCGGCGGAGGGGGAATCCTCAGTGCAGGTGAATTGCCACGATCTCTGAAACGCTCCCGGTTCTCAGCGGGGGTCCCCATGTGCCTGTTCCACTGCTGATGTACACACGAAAGCTGCCGATCTCATGGAGACCGTAGTGATACCCGCTGAAGATCAGTTTGGTGAGGTGTGTGAACGGGAAGATCTGTCCCTGGTGCGTGTGCCCGGATAGCTGAAGGTCGATACCGTTCTCCCGTGCGAACGCGAAATCGATATCGGGTGAGAGATATGTGTTGCTCTGCTGCGCGGCTCGGTCGCCGCTCGAGAGGCCCACGTCAGTAGGCGTGTGATATAAGAGGATGCTTGGCTTGTTCTGGTCGATCTGCGCTGCCATTCTCTCCACAGACATCCTCTTGTTCAACATGCCGAACTCGGGGAAACTCACACCTACGAGCTGTAGACCGTGCACGTCCAACACCTCATCATCCAAGATTCGGATTCCCGCTTTCTGCACGACAGCAAGTGGAGCTGCGAGACCCAGGTAGCCCTCATGGTTTCCGGAGACGAAGTAGACTCCTTCATCGGCCCCAATCTCGCTGAGCGGCGCCGCGAAGGATTCGAGAAGGCCGCCCATTCCGTCGAAGAGATCGCCTGTTATCAGAACGAGATCGGGATTCAGAGCGTTCACCTTCTCGATCACCGCATCCAAGAAACGCAGACCGCGAATCGAGCCAAGGTGTACGTCCGATAGCTGCACTATCGTGCTGCCGCGCCAGCGATCGGGGAGGCTCTCGATCTCCACATCTACATGCCTGATCCGAACCACCATCGAGTTGACAACGCCGTAAGCTGTGACACCTGCGGCAATCACGTACAGCGACAGGCACACCAGCTTCATATTCACCGCAAGCCCCAGGGCGGTTGACAGCCATTTCGTCAGCCATATCAGCGCAATGGCGCCGAGTAGATGCAGCAACAGTCCCAGCCAGATGGAGGCGACCCATGAGAAGGCGTTCGTCAGCGGGTTGCTGGACATCCGCGCGAAAATGGCGGAGAGAAAGAAGCTCAACGCCAGCAAGGAGGCCGCCGCAAAGAAGGTCAGTCTGGCGGTGGGATTCGTGATGTTGAGGAACCGAACTGTGGTGAAGAAGAAAAGGTAGTGTGAGCCCAGAAGAGTGCCCAACGAAACCACGAGGAATAGCACGAAGCTCATTGGTTCTTACGCCGACATGGAGTCAGACGAGCACTGTATCGAAGAAGTCCACCAGCACACGCGCCGCTTTCGCGGCGTGCTCAGTGTCCGAAAACAGGTGGTTGGCGCCGGGAACCGCGGCGAACCACCGGGGCTGGCGAGCTGCCCCGAAGATCTTTTCGCCTTCCTCGATGCTCACGATGCGATCGGCGGTGGAATGAATCACAAGCAGCGGACGTCCCAGGTCTGTCACATGATCGAGGGTGTGATGGCGTTGCAGATCCTGGAAGAACTCGGCGGAGATGTCGAACGGACGTCCTGCGATTTCCACCCGAACGCGCCCTTTCTGCATGGCTGCTTCCACGTCCTGTTCGCTGAACACTCCTCGTACATGATTGGCGGTGGCAGGGGAAGCTATTACCGCCACCGCGGCGATGTCGGGTTGTCGAGACGCGGCCAACAGAGTGGCGGCGCCGCCCAGGCTGTGCCCGGCCATCGCGCAGGGTTCGCCCCCGCTCTCGCGTAGAAACGTTGCAGCCGCTTCCAGGTCTGCTACGTTGGTCGTGAGGCTGGTCTCGCCAAAGTCGCCCTCGCTTTCGCCAAGCCCGGTGAAGTCGAACCTGAGAACCGAGTAGCCTCCCCCGGCAATGCCCTCAGCAAGGTGCCTGATGACCTTGTATGACTTGGAGCAGGTGAAACAGTGCGCCAGCACCACTCCTGCCTTCGATTCTCCTTCGGGGAGATGGAGTGTCCCTGAAAGCTCATTCCGTTCACCGTCGAAGGTCACCGCTTTGCTTTGTGCCGGCATCTTTTCCTATGTCCCTCCCGGACCCGCGGGCGAGTCAGAAGTAAACGGTCGCCCGGGCAATCAACGAATAGAGGCCGGCGGGAAAGGCGCCGGCTTCTCTGCCGACCGTGAAACCTCCGAACACGACCAGGTCGGCATTCTGAGCCACCGAAACATCGACTCGTGGATTAAACATCGCTGAACCATCGGGGGAAGTGAACAGGTAGAGACTGCCCATGGTGAGGTCTGTTACATATTTCCGCACGCCGCTCAGTATCCAGCAACGACCGATAGGCTCGCCGTACATCAGGTTTGCCAACCAGTCGTGGGCGGGGTATGGAGATCCCGCCTCTGCCCTCTCATTGTAGAGTCCTTCCGCGATCACGTACAAGCCGCTCGGAAACGTATAATCGAGACCCAGCACTGCTCTGGTGAAGTCCTGTTCCGCCTCCATTACGTTGTAGTTGCCCTCCAACCAGACGCCCAGCCCTAGAAGCTCGCCGGAGAATTCCAGGCCTGCCGCCCGGCGTCGTTGGGTAATGGGAGCGAAGGTCGTGGGATTGAGTGAAGTCGAGTCCTCCACCTGATGCAGTGTCATTGCTACGTCGTATCCCAGAGAAGTAACATGGGTGCCGAGCCTAAAGGCGTAGCCCGTGGTGCCGAGGTCTCTTCGCGGATTGGCGATCGCGGTCAGCCGGCCTCCGACGCCCCATGTTAGGTCGAACCGCAACGCTGTGACACCTTCCTTCTCGTAGGTCGGGTCGAGGAGGTTCTTGCGGTGGAACAGGTCCGTAGGGTTGAAGCTGTATGCCGGTCCCCACGCGAGCTGCTGCTTGCCCGCCCGGATGCGTGTAGGGCCCTTCTCCCAGGTGATGAACGCGTTGTCGAGGTACGTCCGCTCACGATCCATGGAGAAAACCGAGGGTATGCCGGCCGCCGCGAGCTCAGCGATTACGTCTTCGGGGAGGTAGTTGCTGGCGTCGTATTCCACGGCACCATGGTTCACGATCATGTTGATGTTGGCCCTGAACTCCAGACCGCCGAAGCTGGCGTTGGTGAAATCGAGCCGCAGCTTCGACGCATCGAGGAGTTGCTCCTTCGTATTGCTCGAGTAGTCGACTTGAAATGTGTGCTCGACGTAACCCGTTATGTCCACGTCCTGGGCCCCGAGACTACCAGGAGCCATTAGCGGCAACAAAAATGCGTGGGCGGTCGCAAACCAGCTCACAAAGCGAGGGCACCTCTTCTCACAACGGCGGAAATCTATAATCGCGTTTCTCATCACGGACGAATCCGGCGTGTGAGCGCCGCTCTGGTGAATATTGACGGGTCCGGTTCCTCTGTAAATGTGATCTCGATGGTTTCCAGGAGTGTGCGTGATCCTTCCCGGTGGTTCACCATCTCCATCTCGCGAGCCGTCCTCCGTCCTTCGATTACTTCAAATTTTCTAAGGAAGAGCGTTTTGACATGCTCGTCATCGGTGAAGTACTCGATGCGTCTCGAGAGACTATCGGCCACGCTCGCCCAGATGTACAGGGAATCGTAGGACGGCCCACTGGGTGTGGGCACGGCGCGCAGCTTCACGCAAAGCTCGCCGTCGAGCTCTTCCCGTCCGACCAGTTCGGCGGTGTAGTCCTCCGTGAGGTTGCCCTGGGCGAGGTCTTCATAGGAGAAGTCGGACCCCATGGCGCTCTGCCGCCGCGCGTGACCCGCGAAATGGCGCGTGACGTCGCGCCTCTTCATGTAGTACCAGATGTTGTCTCCCCCGTCGAGCATCAGGATTTTGTCACCAGCGACACGTGCCGGTTCATCGTAGGCCATCAGCGACACGTCGCCGTCTTGCGCCGACCAAGATCTGATCGTGAAGGTGCGCAACGAACCGCCCGAGGTGGTGATTGTCTGGCGCATCACTCCGAAAGAATGTGGCACGCGCTCCGCCGCATCGATCTTGCGAAGCCAGTATGCGCCATCATCTTGAGCATATGTTGCACTCGCGTGCACAGCCGCCAAGCACACCGCGATCTTGAGAGAACGCAGAATTGCAGGAAACGCTGCGCGCTTCTCACGGCGGGCATAGCAGTCGGTGGTAGCGTTCATTGGTTGGTCTCCTTCACTTGCTTGCGCGAGAACAGTCGGAGCGCTGCCGGCAGCACGCAAACCGTGGCCAAAAAGCAGGTTCCAACGCCGATGAAGAGAACTTGTCCGAAGCTGGCCATCCCGCGCATCTCGTAGAACCCGACGCTTCCAAATCCGATCATGGTGGTGAGTGATGTGAGCAGAATCGCCTTGCCCACGAAGCGAAAGCTGTCGAACACACGTTTGCCGCCCTTACCGGGCTGCTCGAAGTAGCGGTGCAGTGCGTGTACACCGTCGTCGATTCCGATGCCGAGGATGATTGGCGTGGCGATCAGGTTCATGTAGTTGTACTTCATGCGGAATACGTACATGAGTCCGAGCATCAGGAGTGTGCCGACAGCGAGTGGGATGATCGCCAGGAGGCCGCGCGGTCCCTTGAAGTGAAGCAGCAGCAGAAGAGCGATCACTCCCAGGGCCAGCAAAGCGGCGGCGCGTCCATCCGCGAGCGTGGCGTCCATCATCACGATCATCAGCTTCTCGGTGCCGATCACGTCGGGGTCCACGGATTCCGTTTGTGAGGCGAACCTCTCCATTTCGGCCCGATTCCACAGATAACTGCGAGGAACGATGTTCAGGAGGTACCCGTCTCCTTCCCGCGGCAGGAAGATCCGCTTTACCTCGCCCGGCAGGTCGGCCATGGTTGTCGGTTCCGGATTGCTCATACGCTGCAGGTTCGCTTGGAGCCGTTCGGCCCAAACCTCGGCGATGGGCTCCATGGTATCGTCGTCGACGCCCTCAGACACTAGATCGAACAGGGTGGGAAGTAGTGCGGTGGGATCCGTTTCACCCGTCCCCGAGTCCACCCCGGTGATCTCGTCGATGACGTCTACTATCCTGTCGAGACCGGCCGTAAAGGCCAGGTTGGACATCAGATCGACATTATCCCACAGGCGATCGATTTCCGCGGCCAAAGCTTCACCGTCGCCGGGGCTCCAGGCCTCCCGGTTCGCGGTGAGTGGCTCCGCCCGGAAGGCGTTCAATTTCGGCACGTAATCGGTTAAACGCTCTTCAGAGGGCAAATAGTCGCTGATCGCATGTACATCACCGACCTCGGGGAGGCGCCGGAATTCTTCCTTTAGTTCGCGGCTCTCCTCGACCGTTTCGGTCACGACCCATGCAGCGTGGTCGGATGTGCCAAACCGCTCGGGGATCTCCCGCTGCAGCTCGACGGAGCGCAGCCCTTCCGCCTCCAGTTCCAGGAAGTCGTATTCGTACGCAGTGTGCTGTACAGCCCATGCCGAGCCGGCGACGAGTATCGCGGTCACCGCGAGAAACAGCCCCGGCCGCCGCCACCCAGCCAGTGCCAGCGAGCCGATCCAGTCATAACCCGCGCTGTTGGCGCTCGTCTCACCTGAGGCTCCCGGAGGGGATTCTGTCGCGCTGACTCGCTCACGGCGACGCTCTCGCAGGACGAGAAGGGCGGGCAGCGTGAGAAAGATGGCCAACAGCGTGAGCAGGACACCCAGCCCCGAGGCCACACCGAACTCGGACACTCCCTGCGTATCGCCCACCGTGAGCGTGAAGAATGCGAGTGAGGTTGTGACTCCACCGATGAGAACGGCCACACCCGTTCCACCGAACATCCGTGAGACCGCCTCTTTCAGGTCCCGACCGCCGCTCCGCTCCTCTTGGAACCTTGTTACGATGTGCACGGAGAAGTCGATCCCCAGGCCCAGCAAGACGATGCCCATCATTGCGGTGAACAGATTCAGGGAACCATAGATGATCTGTAGGGCACCCATTATCCAGAATATGCCGGCAAGCAGAGGTGCGAGCGCGAAGAGCGGAATCACCCAACCTCTGAAGGTGCGCGACAGCAACAGGTAGATGAGTATCAGCGCCGCGATCGACAGGAGAACGGTATAGAATCCCACGCTGTTCATCTCGTCCTGAGAGATCTTAGCCATCCCCGTCAAACTCGGGTACACGTCAGGATGATTGACTGCCACCTCATCAATGGCCTGCTGCACGCGCTCCACTGTCTCGATAGTAAGATCGATTTCCGTGATAGGCGCCGTCGGCGTACACGAGATCAGCAGCATGTTGCGATCGAGCGAGAGCATCCACGGCTCGCCAATCGCGAGAGCGTCGGCGGCTTCGGCGATGTCCTGAGGCGGCGCCTCACCCGCTATCGTCGCGCGCAGCAACTCCAGAGACCTGGTGAGACCTAGTACACCGCGCGCGATGTCCACCTCGTCGCGGCGAATGTTGGACTCGCTGTCGGTGTACTCCCGCTCGTAGTCGTCGTTGAGCCCGCGCAGGGCGCCGACGAGAGTCCAGTCCTCGAGAGATCGTAAAGCTCGATCGAACTGCTCCGGCTTCAGCAGCACGAAACCGTGGTTGCGGAAGAACTCGAACGGCAGCTTGCCCCACACATTGTATATGCCTTCCAACTCTTCAAGCTCGGGTTGCAGGTCCTCCGCCATGGCGACAATGGCGTTGCGTTCTCCTTCCAGCGCCACCACTATCGTGGGCTCGCCGAACCGGTCTTGGATCTCGCGGTACAACTGTACCGTCCTGTCCTCCTCCGGGAGCAGGTCCGTCCAATTCATGCGCAGTTGAAGATGCTCCGCCAGAACGAGACTCACGATGGTGATCAGGCCAACGAAACCCAGCGTCAAGCCAGGTCTTTCAGTTGCCAGGGTTGTGAGAGCCTTTATCCACCATGCATGGGAACCGGATTTCATGATTCGCCCCATTCGTGCGCGAAGAGTTTCCCAAGGGACGGCCGATGTGACAGTAACTCACCGTCCGTGAAGGGTCGACTCACGTCGATTCCGCCTCCTCGACCGCTCCCAAGCCGCGCACGATGAACCGGCGCGTCTCGTCGGCCATCACCGGATCATCCAGCGGTCCCGGAGTATCCACCAGCCGAGGAACGAGCAGGTATATCGTGTCCAGTAGACCGAATACCAACCAGATAGCGGCTCTGCGGTCGATCGACTTGAACTGCCCCGCAGCAACGCCTTCACTCAAGATGCTGTCGAGCGTGCCTCCTATCCTGGTGAGGCGGATTTCGTCGGTCTTTGATAGGAATTGCCGCATGATATTGAAGTCTTCCACGAACACTCCCATGAACTGGTGCTCGCGGACCATGGCGGCGTAGAAATCCAGGAGCGAATGCAGGCGGGATAGTGGGTCCAGGCTGGGGGGCAGGGAGGCCTCCCATTCACCGGTCGCTCGATTGACCACTGACTCCATCAATTTCAGAAGGAGGTCGTGCTTGTCCCTGAAGAGGTCGTAAAAGGTCCTCTTGCTCATGCCGGCCGCGCGGCAGACGTCCTCTACGGTAGTCTTCTTGAAGCCGAACCGCTCGAACAGCGGCTCCGCCGCCTCAAAAAAGCGTAAGTGGTTGTCAGTAAATGGGTTTTGATCTTCGTACTCGGCAGAAGCTCGAGAGTCAGTAGTTGGAGTATTCATCGGTTTGGCATCTCTCTGAAGGTTCTGCCGGTTTCTTTAACACGCATGCATGATAAACGATTACACGAACATACGCAAAACGTATATCGAAGATCGGGCCATGCAAGCACCGCCGCCTAGAGTACTGCGGGTTTGCGTAGCCGCCAAAAACATTGGATTCTACTATGAACGACGTTCCGGGAGCTGCACTGGATTCAATACGCGATACCTTCGAGTACATAGACCGGGAAACCGGAGAGCTTCGGGAGGAAGTGGTCTACGGGCGTGGTGCGGTTGCGTTCGCTTACGAGACGCCGCTCGGCAGGCTGGCGATGCGGCTGCTGCCTCACAAGGCCTCGAGCCATCTCTACGGATTGACTACTCGGCTCCCAATCAGCAAGCCGCGAGTTCATTCCTTCATTGCGAGTCTGGGCATAGATGCCAGCGAGGCCGAGTTGCCGGTCGAGGAATATCGATCGCTGGACGAGTTCTTCTGCCGGCGGTTGAAGCCGGAGGCCCGCCCGATAGACGAGACTCCGGATCGTATCGTGGCTCCCGCCGACGGCCGTACTCTGGTCTTCCAGTGCCTGGACGACCGTGAGATTCCGATCAAGGGTTGCCGGGTCCGTTTGGGCGACATGCTCGCGGATGCGGATGAGGCAGAGTTCTATCGGGACGCGGCTGCGATCGTGGTTCGGCTGGCGCCGTGCGACTACCATCGCTTCCACTTCCCGGATTCGGGCAATGCCAGCGGTGCGCATCTCGTCAACGGGCGTCTACATTCCGTGCATCCCTACGCTCTCCGCAATGGCGCACCCAGTTTCAACAACAAGCGCAGCATTTCTTTCCTGGAGAGCGACAATTTCGGACGCATTGCACTGATAGAGATAGGTGCATTCGCCGTTGGGACGATCGTTCAGACATACGCTCCGGGATCTGTCCTTCGAGGTGAGGAGAAGGGCTGTTTCCGGTTTGGCGGCTCCACGGTGGTTGTGTTGCTCCAGGCTGGCACTGTAGTGCTGGACGAAGATCTCATCCGCGCCACGGAGCGCGGACTCGAGACCTTCGTGAAAATGGGAACCTCGTTGGGCAGCGCTGCCTGCTAATGGCTGAACCGCAACCGGTCTGGCCTAGCCTGTAGGCTGCTTCAACCCTCTACCTGGTCAAATTGCCTTCGGTTGCAGGCGGCTCCCAGAAGTCGTCATTGCGGTACTCGCGCGCGGATAGATCGCCACCGTACAGCAACGCGTTGAACAGCACCTTGAAGGTCCCGAACGACTGACCTCTCCACTGCGGTCTGAAACCGATGAGGATGACGTGCCCGTTGCCATGCGCAACGTCCAGCGCTGCCGCGTGTCCTTGAAGGTGTTCCTCTCCCAGGAGATACCCCGACAATAGAGGAGATCCCTGCTCCTGGTATTTGGCCAGGGCGGCACCCTCAAACCCCTTCAGAGTGGAGAAAACCGGGCTATAGCCCACGTATACCGGCGCTCGTTCCGCCATGCCCGCCATCACGGGGTGAGCAGGATCGGTCTGCACTTCCAAAATCGACCCGCTCACGTAGAAGTCGTGTCTGCCGAGGTCTGCCGCGACATTCTCAACGGGCAGGTGGAGGTGTTCTATGGCGAAATCGCTGCTGTGGTTCAGGCAGATCAGCGTTCCCCCGGAGCGTACGAACTGATCGAGCGCCCGTACGCCGAGCTCGCCGATCCCGCCCTCATACCGGGGCGGCACCGAACCCTTGGCGTTGCCTTCCAGGAGAGTCTGCGGGCGCTCGGCCGGCAGTAGAATCACGTCAAATCGCTCGCGCAGCTCCCCTGCGTGGATATCGGAATTGGTGATGCGATCGTACTGGAAGTCGTATGCGTCGAGCAACCACCTCGACCAACCCTGATCCATGCTAGGGCGCCAGGGGCGGTAGAGTGCGATTCGCCGCCGAACCAACGGTCCCTCTGTCGAGTTTGTCCATTCCGCTCGGAGCGCGAGATCGCGCACCATCTCATTGGCTTCGGAGCGCGGGATTTCGCTGAGCAGGTAGCGTCCGCTCGTGCCCGGATTCCCCTCCGAGCCCGATCTGCCCGGCAGAAAACGGACGGTCCCGCCTCCCGAGAGCGCCCGGTTGATCGCCTTGAAAGAGTTGTTCTGGGCCGGATCGACCGCGAGGACGGAACCGGATCCGGTGGTTCTGCCGGGCAGGGGCACTATACCGATCGCGACGGAGTCCGTGTCGAAACCTATGTCCATGGGACTGTCGAACTCGGTTCCGATACCTTGAACGGAGCGCCAATCCACGGGCTCGCCCTCAACAGGAAGCATGGCGGCCCTCACGCCCTCGCTGAGCGGGGAAGACGCAGCGACCACGCGCACGCCCATCTGGAAGGGCAGGGTCCAGCCTGCGGCATCGTAAGGTTGAGACGGCGGACCTTCGGGATACTCGCGCAAGTCCGGGTACTCCTGCACGCCCAGGACTTCCCGGGCGAGCTCGGCGAATTCCTGGTTCATCGGAATTACCCAGGTGCCTGCCGGATACTCGATGCCGTCAATCGTTTGCGCTGTCGAAAGGCTGCTGATTCTCAGTCCGTTGAATGCCAGCCGGCGCAGCAGCTCGACCGGGGCCACCGGATCGCGTTGATCTCGAGGAACGACGTATGCGAACGGTGGCTCACGCTCGTACTTGTCAGCGATGTCACGACCCGATTGGTAACGGTTGTAGAGAAGATCCTCCTTGTACTTCGCAGCATAGTCGAGGGTGTAGTAGGATGCCGTAACCATGTATTCCACCGCGTCTCTGAGCCTCCACCATCCCCCCTCCCAGGGACTCGCGTAGAGTGACTGTGGACGCAGGTCGCGCGTGCGCGACGGAAAATCGTCGATGGTGTAGAAGTGAGGCGTGGCGTAGCGATACAGCGCTGTCTCGGTCCAGAAGGCCGCTATGTTCTGCAGCATCGGTAGATAATCGATGTATCCGGTATACCACGCGTCGAAAGGAGCCATGTGCGTGGCGCCCTCCTGTCCGTTTTGCTCCAGGCCCTGAGCCATCGCCATGCCTATCATGTTGACCGTGCGCGACATCAGCGGCGGTGCGTGCGCCGCAATTGGCTCGGCGAACGGAGGCAGCCAGATTCGGGTTGGGAACGGTGAGCTTTGATGGTGGACGAACACTATGTGGGGTTCCCAGTGACGCCAGGTACGAGTCACCACGCGGGATTCCCGTACGTTCAGCATATACGCGTCGCGATTGTTGTCGTGCCCGATGTACTTCTGGTATAACCTCGGAAGTGACGAGATCTCGTAGGGTGTACCGACGTTTGAGAGATACCAGTCCGCCACGATGTTCTGCCCGTCGGGATTGATGGAAGGCCAGAGCATCAAGATCACGTTGTCGAGTATGGCCGCGGTTCTGGGATCGCTGGCGCCGGCCAGCATCTCGTACGCCAGTTGAATCGTGTGCTGTGCACCAGCCACTTCGGTCGCGTGAAGTCCACCGTCGACGTGAACGAACGCCTTCCCCTCGACGGACAACCGCCTGGCTTCCTGATCGGTCAGTCCAGCCGGATGAGCCAAGCGCTGTGCGATCTCGCGATAACGTTCGACGTTCGCCAAGTTTTCCGGGCTGGAGATCAGAGCGAAATACCATTCGCGTTCCATTGAGGTACGCCCGACTTCGACGAGGCTCAGGCGGTCAGTCGCCTCATCCAGGTGACGGAAGTAGGCCAGCGATTGATCGTACGTCGCTAGCTTGAAATCGGCGCCAACGGGAAACCCGAGCACGGATTCCGGCGTCGGCACCGTCACGCCCTGGGCAAGAGCCGGCCGTGAATGCGACAGTGCTGCGGCAATACCCAGTGCGGAAAAAACCAAGACGGAAATAACGTTGCTTCGCACCATCAGACCCCCGGTGGTTCAGCGTATAGATGTCGTGTCAGTGCAGAAGTATACACGGGAGTCGGCTGTCCGCGACCCGAATGCACGATCGCAACGAAGCGGTGACGGCTTCGGCGGGTGCCGCACGTGCTTAGATTACTTGTGCGAGCGTTTCTTCTGAACGAGAGGTGCCGTTTGACCAAATCCGCCGGACGAGACGACGCAGCGGAATACCTGCGTCCAACTTCCTACATCGACTGCGACAACCGGCAAGTCATCGACTACACGAAATTGGTTGTTGAGAACCGACACAGCGACGTGGAAAAGGCCAAAGCGCTCTTCTACGCGGTACGGGACGGCATCCGCTACGATCCCTACAACATCGACCTTCGACCTGAGGGGTTACGGGCAAGTGCCGCCCTTTCCAAAGGCTTCGGGTTCTGTGTCACCAAGGCATTGCTGTTAGCCGCTGCGGCCCGGGTCGAGGGTATACCCAGCCGACTCGGCTTTGCCGACGTCAAGAACCATCTCAACACGGAGCGCCTCAGGAAGTTGATGCAGACCAATGTCTTTGCTTTCCACGGCTACACCGACCTACTCCTGGATGGCAGGTGGGTGAAGGCGACACCTGCGTTCAACCGCACTCTCTGCGAGCGGTTCGACGTCGCGCCGCTCGATTTCGACGGGAAGAACGACGCTATGCTCCAGCAGTCGAACAGAGCGGGTCGACAGTACATGGAATACGTGAACGACCATGGCCTGTTCGCCGATTTGCCGTACGAGTTGATGATGGCAACCTGGGCGAAGCACTATCCGACTCTGATGTCCGGGGCGGGCTACACGGTCCCGGGTGATTTCGAGGCGGAGGGTGGGTCGCAGTCGGCGGAACTGACCGAAAGGTGATAGATCCGATCTGGAGTGCATGTGAAGAAGTCAGTGAATAGCACCGGTAGCATCTCGGAAGAAAACCTCCTGACGATACCGGGTGTAGGTCCGTCGATCGCTCGAGACTTGCGGGAACTTGGCTACGCCAGTGTCAGCGACCTGCGTGACCAGGATCCCGAGCAGATGTACACGACGTTTTGCGAGATTCGCGGTACGCGCGTGGACCGCTGTGTACTGTACGTCTTTCGCTGTGCGGTATACTACTCGAGCAACACCGCGCACGACGCAGAAAAGCTGAAATGGTGGAACTGGAAAGACCGGGGATGATTGTTGGATCCCCGGCCCTCGAGGTTCCGGCGGCTACATTCCTCCCTGAAGCTCGTCCGCGATTCAGAAGGCGTCTTACACCTTGCGCAACGCCTCGATTATGCCGGCGGAGCGAACGCTCACCGTGCGCCCGACCTCGTCGCTGAAGATGAATCGGTTGGGCAGGAACTGGGTGTTTCCGCCGAACACCAAGCCCACGATTTCCGCGTCGCGGTTGATAACGGGCTGCCTGAGTTTCCGCCGATGATGTCGTTGTTGGAAACGAAGTTGATCGGTGTCGATAGATCCAGCGTCTCCCTGCATTGGGCCAGACTTTGCAGCGCATTTTTGTGCAACACCAAGCGCGGAAATGATGCCGGTCTCGCGGTGCGGCGACGTTAGCTTGACGCCATGATATCCTACGAGAGACTCGACGCATGGAAGGTATGCCACGAGCTTACCTTGGGCGTCTACGAAGCAACCAAACCGTTGCTGGAGCCGGAACCGGACATCGCACATCAACTCCGACTCGCGGCGCTCCTGTCCGCGGCGAAGCTGGCGCGTGGTGCCGGTACCGGTAACAGGATCATGTTCCGTCAGTGCGCGGAGATGTCCGTAGGGCACTTGTCGGAGGTACGTTACTACCTCAGCGTCGCGCACGTGATGGGGTTGATCTCCGAAACGACGAACCGGAAACTCGATGCGCTGCGCGGACGAGCTTCATTCTACATATGGAAGCACCTGTGTGCACCCCACTCTGCGCCGGGCAACGGGGCACCAGCCGGAGATGAGAGTGACTGAAAACCGCTCAGGCGCCGGGGTCTTCTCGTCAAGGGATTGCGATGTTCGCTGAGAGGTAGAAACGGAACGTCAACAACTGCAATTGGGTGGGCACCTGCCCGCTCGGCTGCATGATGTTTTGGACTCGCTCCGCGAACCGGTCAATACCGTCACCGAGTCTATCCGCCTCACTACTTCTTCCGATTCACACGCTGTGCATCTCGGGCTCAAACCCTCGGAATATGCGGAAATCGAAGCGCGGATCTCGAAGGACTGACCGCAGGCTTCGCAAACGTAGTCGTATATTGGCACGGTCTTTCTCTATCTTGGATCTCGTACAGAAGGAAAACTAGTCGGGTCCGGGTGGCTTTCCACCATGTGGCCAATATTGCGGCCGTATTCCGAAGCGGCTCACGCAAGCCGATTGCTTCGGTAGCACCCAGGGAGTCGGTGTCAGAGAATCGCCCATGCTTACATTACCTCATTGACTATTCGTCCACTCGGCGTCGCCCACGATGCCGCAGAAGGTTCGCATGTCGATATTGCCGCCGCTAACCACTACCGCAATGCTGTTGCCGGTATGCCTCACCTTCCCGGCCAGCACGGCCGCGATGCCGACGGCACCACCGCCTTCGACCACCATTTTGTGTTCCTTTGCCGCAAACACCATGGCATTCTCGATTTCGTTCTCGGTCACGAGAATGTGCTCGTCGACGTGGTCCCGCACCAATCCGAAGGTGTGTTCGTTGTCGAGTCCGATACCGCCAGAGAGCGCGCTCGCCAGGGTTTCGTCTTCAGGAAAGGATCGAGGGTGACCGGCTCTGAGGCTTTCGTACATCACGCGAGCGTTCTCCGCAGAAACAGCTATTACCTGGATGTTCGGGTCCGACTGTTTTGCCGCGTATGCGATTCCGCCTATCAAACCTCCTCCAGAGAGCGGTGCGACAAGGACGTCCATCGAGGGCAATTGTTCCAGCAGCTCCAGACAAATGGTACCCTGACCCGCGACAATATGGGGATCGTCGAAGGGGTGGACGTACGTCAGTTGCAGTTCCTGCTCCAGCTCGAAAGAGCGTTCCTCTGCCTCATCGTAGGTCTTGCCGTGCAGAACGGCCTGCGCTCCGTGCTTCCGAATGGCTGCGAGTTTGGCCGGGTCCACCCATTCCGGTACCAGGACCGTCGCCGGAATACCGAGGGAACCGGCGACGCAAGAGACTGCCAGGCCGTGGTTGCCGCTGGAACAGGTTACGACACCTCGTTCTTTCTCTTCTTCGGATAACGAGAGGATCTTGTTCGCGGCGCCTCTAAGCTTGAACGAGCCAGTGACCTGGAGGTTTTCGAGTTTGAGGGTCACAGGTGTGTCCGCTCGTTCGGTCAACTCTGGAGAGGAGAGTACGGGTGTCTGGATGACGATGTCGGATATGGCGGCCTGGGCCGCGGCAACGTCATACGAAGTAGCGGAACTCGACGAATCTGCGCTCATGTTATCCCTGGCGGCTAGTGTCGTGCGATTGGAGGCCGCACCGCAATAATGGCAGGCGTGCCCTCAAGGCTGCTGGTCGCGGTCATCAGAGCCGCGCGTCAGCAACCTCTCGGCGAACTCGAGACGGTCGTGCATATCGGATATCTCTGCACCGAGTTGATCGCGCATATAGGCTGTCTCTTCCCTCAACGCTTCCACCGCATCTGTCAGTTTCTCGATCTCTTCCCCTCCTGCCCCTCCTGCGGCCATTTCTTTGCGTCGAATCCACCCGCTCACGATGATCTTGATGGCGCCGAGCCCCATCAACCCGCCCGCCAATGCGCCGATCACCGTGATGAGCAAATCGATGTTGCCTGGAGTCATGTCGGTCTCCCAACTCTAGTTGAGCGCGATGTCACCTCGGTACAGCACTTTCCCTCCCACGATGGTGTACACCACCTGCGTTTCGAGGATCTCTTCCTCCGGCACGGTCATTATGTCTTTCGACAACACTACGATGTCTGCCAGCTTACCCGGAGTGAGCGAGCCCTTGCTGCCTTCCTCGAACGCGGCGTAGGCGTTCGCCATCGTATAGGAGTACAGTGCCTCCTCACGCGTCATCCTCTCTTCCGGATAGTAGTAGGAGCCGTCGGCAACCTGCCTCGTAACCGACGCGTGAAACACGGGAATCGGATCGATGTCCTCCACGGGCGTGTCGGTGCCGTTCGTGACCACCGCTCCGCTCTCCAACAACGTTCGCCACAAGTAAGCGCCTTCCGCCTCACGGTCGCGGCCCAGCCGCGTGTGCACCCAGGGCCCATCTGACGTGCAGTGGATCGCCTGCATCGCGGCGATAACGCCGAGCTCGGCGAAGCGGGGCACGTCGTCGGGGTGTAGATGCTGTGCATGCTCGATTCGCCAGCGCAAATCCTGTTTGTCGGGGTGCGCCCGGAACACCCGTTCGTAGATGTCCAACGTCTCGCGGTTACCCCTGTCTCCGATTGCGTGAGTATTGACCTGGAATCCCTGTTCTATGGCGATCTCGGCGGTCCTCTCTATCTCCTCCAGCGGCTCGAGCACGAGGCCGGTGCTGGTCGGGAGGTCCTCGTACGGTTCGAGGAGCCAAGCGCCGTGCGCTCCCAATGCGCCATCTATCTGCCTCTTTATTGACCTGACCGTGAGGTGCGCATCGGCGTAATCGATCAACCTGTATTCCGATAGTCGCTGCTCCATTTTCTCGTTGGTCTCGTATCTGACCATCACGTACAGACGAATGGGGAGGTTACCTGCTTCGGCCACGCGCTTGAATCGGTCGATTGTCTCAAATGAAGCCCCGGCATCCTGGAAGCTGGTGACTCCTTTGGACAGAGCCTCGTTGCTGGCCAGCTCGATCACCCTGAGTGCTTCAGCTTCGAGTTCTTCGGGCGATCTCGCCGAATCGGCGCTGGCTATCGCTTCTCGCACCGGAACCTGGGCTTTCTCCCGCAGTGCTCCCGTTGGATTGCCGCTGCGGTCGTGAAGGATCTCGCCGCCCGGCGGGTCCGGCGTATAGCTGGTGATTCCAGCGAGGTCGAGCGCTAGAGCATTCGCAAGCGATGCGTGCCCACTCGCGTGCGTGAGGAACACCGGGTTGTCCGGTGACACTCGGCTCAGCTCGTGATGCAGCGGGAGCCCGTCGACGTTCGGTCGCGGCGGTCTTTCCCACTTGTCTTGATGCCAACCGCGCCCCAGGATCCATTCTCCCGCTTCTGCTTCACTCGCCGCCTGCCCGACCATTGCAACAATGTCGTCCCATGTGTCAGCCGTGGTCAGATCGAGTACCGTCAAGGACCTTCCCAGAGAGGTGAAATGCCCGTGTCCCTCGATGAAACCCGGTATCGCTAGCAGTCCGTCAATGTCTACTACTTCTGTAGTCTCGGAAACGTACCGTTCTATCTCCTCGTTGCTTCCGACCGCCAGAATCCTCCCATCGGCAACCGCTATTGCCTCGGCCTCGGGCAGGTTTTCGTCCACTGTGACGATCTTCCCGCCACGCAAGACGAGATCTGCGGTCTGGGGGCCGCAGCCTGACGCTAGGGGCAGTAGGACCGCCAGAATGATTGGAAGCGAGACTGCTCGGTTCGGGCTCTTCATCTGTTCCACCGTACTCCTCTTTCGGTTTCGAAGGCTCCGGCAACTGGCCGGACTCCATCGTGAGATGCGCAACTCATTCTCGCACCTAAGGCCCGGCGTTGCAAGCTGGGCTCACACTCTTGCACGGATTGTTTTCAGTGGATCGCAGGCCGATCTTTTAGCACCACGTTTCGAGTTAGTTTTCAGTTTCTCAGCCCAAAAAAGGACGCCTGGGAGGACTCATGCTCAAGTTCAGTGGAACGCTGGTGGTCTTGCTCGTCGGGCTTTTTCATGCCGGTCTCGATTTCGGGATTGCCGCGCAACAGCTTCCTGTTCTGGATCAGGAATACACGCGTCAAATCACACAAGAGATTTCCGGCGACGCAGCCTACGAACACATTCGGTACCAGACACAATTCCATCGGCCTCGCGGAGGGTCCGACGGACTCTGGCGTGTCGCCGAGTACATGGAAGAGACAGCGCGTCAAATCGGCTTGACCGACGCCAAACTGATCAAGCAGGCATATGGGACGAGACCGTGGAATGCGCGCTTCGCGGACCTGTGGATTGTGGAGCCCGAACCTGAACGTATCGCCAGCACCCTCCAATCGGTGCTGCACCTCGCCGACTACAGCCGCAGCACCGACGTCACAGGCGAGTTGGTGGATATTGGTGCTGGCGAGCCGGAGGATTACGAAGGCGTTGATGTACAGGGCAAGGTCGTGATGACCCACGGTTCCCTAAACGGAGTCATGCGGGAGGCGGTTGGCAGTCGAGGGGCTCTCGGCGTCCTTTGGTATCCAAGTCCATACTCGCCCATGAGCGGGACGTCAGGTGCGGGTTTGTCGCGTCCCGACCAGATCAGGTGGATACGTGTTTCGCCCGAAGGTGGAGATGGCTACGAGCCGACATTTGCCTTCAACATTTCTGCGCGTCAGGGCGTCAGTCTGTCCCACAAGCTGGCTCGAAGCGAAGAGCCGGTGATGGTGCGCGCGGTGGTCGACGCCGCATTCGAGTCTCAGCAGGGCACCGAACCGTGGCAAGTAATGGTGGAAGCATATATCCGCGGCACCGAACCTGGCCTGGGCCAGGACATTGTGCTCACTTCCCATCTCCAGGAAGAGGCCCAATCAGCGAACGACGATGCCAGCGGCGCGGCGAGCATGCTGGAGATCGGTCGCGCGTTGAACCGCCTGTTCGAGGAAGGGCGGTTGCCGCGGCCTCGCCGCAACATTCGGTTCTGGTGGGTGACCGAGATCTCGAGTCAGAGACAGTACTTCGCCGATCACCCGGAGGCTCACGACCAGATGTGGGTGAACATCAACCAGGACATGGTTGGCGCCAACCAGGCTCAGGATGTGATGCGCAAACAGAACATCACACGGCTGCCGGCGGCGCGGTTTCACTTCTTCAACGACGTTGTCGAGTCGGTGATCGACTACATGGTAACTACCAACAAATACGAACTGGCGCAGGCACAAGCGGGCATACCTTTCTATCCCGAGCCGCACCTTTCGCATCTCGGCAGCCGCCACAGATAC
The DNA here is from genome assembly GCA_964580055.1 of uncultured Gemmatimonadaceae bacterium. Taxonomy (GTDB): domain Bacteria; phylum Gemmatimonadota; class Gemmatimonadetes; order Gemmatimonadales; family GWC2-71-9; genus JBDGYW01. The sequence goes on from CAZOJI010000029.1 coordinate 32,192, forward strand.
AGCGCCGAGGTGATCTTCTTCCACTGTAACAGCGACCACATGACGTTCAATGAGGCGCCTATTGGAGTTCCAGGGACCAGTTTCACCAACATGCCCGACCGTTACATCCACTCCAGCGATGACGACCTGTGGAACGTAGATCGTACCCAACTCGGTAGAAATGCCGCCGCCGTCGCGCTCATGGCGTACACGATGGCCAACGCAGACGGTTCCATGACTCAATCCTTTGCGGCACAGACGGTCGGTCGCGGAATCGAGCGGTTGGGGCAAAACGTGAGGTTGGCGCAGACCTGGATTGCCAATTCCACCGACAAGAGTGCCGCGTACCACAACGCTGTCGATCAGGTGTGGTATGCGACGGAGCGCGAGAGACTGGCTATCAACTCGCTCAGCGAGATCGACGCTGGCACCGGAGCGTCGCTGGACGGCTTGCTGAACGAACTCGAGAGACGTGGAGAGCAGGCTTTGCGTGACGTGCAGCTCGCCTATCGCCAGGCGACGGGGCAGCGGCGTATGCCGGGTAGGGACCTATCCGGCGCGGAACGGGAATTGGACGAGCTTCGTCCGGCAATAGCCGCCGGTCCGACCGAGTTCCTCACCGGCAGAGGAGAGATCGCCAATCCACCCGGGCTGCATAGGCTCATGGGTCACGAGATTCTCAATGCCGTCAACGGTGAGCGCAGCGGATACGATATATATCGTTTCGTTGCTGCAGAAGCTCGCGAGGCCGGTGCCCACTACTACGGCGTAGTGACTGCTGAGGCAGTGTTGCGTTACTTGGAGAACACGGCCGATGTCGGCCTCATAACTCTGCGATAAGGCAAGGAAACGCCTGACTACTAGGCTCGAGATCGGGCATCCAAACGGCAACCGGAAGTCCCGTGAATGCCGGGTGGATGCTCGTTTTTGGGTTTTGGCTCTTCGGCTCCCGCTTCCGTACGGAGTAGCGCGAGCTGAACCGCCACTCCCGGCACCCTGAGAGGAGGACCGACTAATGGCGCACGAAACTCACGAAGATGAGACAGCTACTGGTGAGCCCAGGTTGCCCATTATCGATCTGCACTGCGATCTGCTGTCGTATTTGGAAACCGCTGACGGGGCGACTCCCGAAAACACGGACGACATCGGCTGTGCATTGCCGTATCTCCGCGCCGGGAATGTAAAACTCCAGGTTCTGGCCGCCTACGTACCTACAGAGGCGAACGCCCCTGAAACTGCGGCGGCTGAATTCGCGCGATTCGCAGACTTCCCGGAGACGCACCCGGATGTGTTGCATCATGTCGCCACGTTTGAAGAGGTAGAGGAATCACTCTACACGGAAGGCACGGGCGTAGTTGCTGCGATAGAGAATGCATCCGCCTTGTGTAACGAATCTGAGCCTATTGAGTTGGCATTCGCTCGTCTCGACGAGAGAATCGCTCAGGCGGGAAAGCTGCTCTACATAACAATGACTCATCACGGCGAGAATCGCTTCGGCGGCGGCAACATGACGGACATCGGGTTGAAGGGCGACGGCGAAGCGTTGCTTGACCGGTTGAGCGGATCGGGGATCGCGATCGATTTCTCTCACACCAGCGATGCATTGGCGCGCGATATTCTGGATCGTATCGACGGCCAGGGACTTGACCTGTCAGTGCTGGCGAGCCATTCCAATTTCAGAGCGGTGTTCGAGCACGCACGCAATCTCCCGGACTGGCTGGCCCGGGAGATCGTGGCTCGAGGCGGGGTCATTGGCATCAACTTCATAAGAGCGTTTGTGCATACGGAGGACCCCTCATACCTCGAGCGCCACGTTCGGCATGGTTTGGAGCTGGGGCTGGGCGACGCTCTCTGCTTCGGCGCCGATTTCTTCTACTGGAAGGCGACGGTGGATATGGGCAGGATTCCTTTCTACCACCCCGAGCACGAACACGCCGGCAAATACCAGGAGGTGTTGGACGCCTTCGGCCCGGCCCTGGGGGAAGAGGAAAAGCAGGCGTTGGCGTATCGGAATGCGCTGGAGTACTTGCAGAGGCTCTTGGGTTGAACGAGGTAGGGAAGCATTCGGCCATAACCAGCATGCAAAAACAGGTCGTGGGAGTGACAAGATGTCAGGCTCGAAAGCTCTCTGAATCTGGGGCCTTCGGTTGAGTGTCGGCCTCTGGATCAACTCACCCGATCCCGCTCTTCCTTGGCGAGTATTCCAGCAATTCCATACGCGACCGCGGCAAGCAGAAACAGCTCCGGCGATCCTCTCTCGAGCGTAATCAGAGCCGCCAATGGAGCCGCGATCACCGATGCGAACCCGTTTGCAGCCCATGCCCAGGCCATCTTTGTCTGACTGCCGCCAACGAGCAGACGTACCCCATGGGGGAATGGCATGCCCATCAGGAACGCGAGAGGGCAGGCGAGAATGGCCGCACCCGCGGCACGTATGGGCATCGGAGTTGGCTGCAAGAGGTGCACACTGGCGAGAAGTGCCGGGGCGCACAGAATCAACAGCGCAAGCAGACCTGCGTTGATCAGCCAACCGCGAGCGGGTGGGAGCCTGTCAGACCATATGCTGCCGATGCCCGAGCAGATCAGGAAAGTCGCCAACACTACCGCGACCGCGTAGACCGGGTGTCCCAGCAAGAGGCTCAACTGCTGGATCATTGCGATTTCGGTGGCCATGTAAGCAAATCCGATCGCCAGGAAGTAAAAAACGCACGGCCAGGTCCGCTGCTCGCTGCCGCCGCGATTGAAAACCATCACGGGAACCAACAGCAATACGATTGCGAGAACCCCGCTCTGTACCAGGGTCGCGACCAGGGCAATCGGACCCCATTCGGCGAAGGGAAGCCACGCGCCGCGGTCTTGTTCCAGGAGTTGCCCGAGTGAGAACAGCCGCAGGAAGTGGTGCGGGTAGGGGCGGGCATCGTTCACCGGCGCTACGTTGAACGGGTACGATGCCGCGAAACGATTCAGGCTGTCGCGGCTTTCGACTGCCGCGGTCGCGGCCCTGTGAAGTGTCGGTTCCTCCAGGTGATTGAACAGAGAGACGGGTTCACCAATTCCACGGTGCCAGTCGACATCGAACTGCTTGGCGTGCGCCCGTTCAACGAGCGAATCCAATTCGGCTTCGGTGAACCCTGATGGTTTCACGAGTATCGTGACCGTGCCCCAGCTTCGCAGCACCATGAGCGAATTCTCCACGCTCTCCAGCCCGAGCTGCCTCATCGCTGCAACCGCAGTCAATAGAACGCGCACATTCTCTCGAGGTGGTATGCTGAGCCAGCGGGTGATTGCCAGCCTGCCGTTTACGGTGAGTCTTTGCAGATACGCGGTGTATGCTTCTACAGTGTGCAGGAAATCCTCATTCATTGACATGATTCCCGCTGCCGCGCTACCAAAGCCGCCAGCAGGGGCAATCGAGATCAGGTCGAAGCTGTCCCGAGTGCGAGCCACATAACTTCGGGCATCGGCAACGACCCACTCAACAACTCCGGACTGCTCACCGGCACCGGCATCGCGCGCGAACTCCACTAACTCCGGGTGGATTTCCACGGCGACGGTCTTGGCGACGCCGTGCGCAGACGCGACCCGCACTTCCGTTCCACCGCCGGCCCCGATTACCAGGGCTTGATCCACCGCGCCCACAGAATAGGGAAGCGCGGTCGGCAGCCACTCGAAGACCGAGTCCACTACTCCGCGCTCCTGGGCGGCCAAGGTTGCGCCAGCAATCTGCCCGTCGACAAAAAGCGCAAGTTGTCTGGGAAACGGTCCGGAATATCCCAATGATAGACCAGGCGCGTAGCGGAACGTAGGGGCGTCTACGGCAACCACCCAACCAATGGGGCTCGGGATCTCCGCAACTCGTCGAGCATCCGGATAAGCCTCTACCTGTGACAGTCCCTTGTATTGGGAGACCTCGAGGCGCCATAGCGGTTGGAAGCAGACGAAAGCCGCGAGTGCAAGCACGATCCAGGCGGTCCCTCGGGTGTGCAGGCCGCGGGGCCTGTAGGAAGCGCCCACCGCGGCGCCCACGGCGGCGATGAATGCGGGCACAGCCAAGGCGCGATGAGGTGACAGGATTGAGACAGAGAACAGCGCGAACAGCGCTCCCAGCCCCGACCCGACGAAGTTGATTCCATACGTGGCTCCGGGGCGTTCTGATTCCAGGACCAGTGCCAGCAGTATGGTCATTGCGCCAGTAGCGAACGGCAGCGCCAGCAGGGCATATACTGCAGTGAGATTCAGCCACTGGTTTGGGTCCCATGCCAGCCGCGTTGGATCCAAGGAGACCTGGTGGACGAGGGCGGGACTCAAAACGAGACACACCGCAGTGAGAATGCCGCTCCAAACGAACCACGTCGGCGCCCTGGACTTGATGGACCTGCCCAGCAGGGCGAGCAACGTGCCGCTCACACCGAAGCCGAGCATGGCAACACCAATCGCCATGTAGGCGAAATGGTGGAAGTGTTCGATGGCGAAGATTCTGACCAGCAGAATCTCGTAAGAGAGCGTGCCGGCCGAGACGAAGCCGACAGCCCACAAGCGCGACGTCCGGGCCACCTTCGTCAGCGGGGCCCGCTCAACAATGGAACGAACCGTACAGGCAGCAGGTTCCGCGTATTGATCTCGCCCTCTTGGTCCTTCTCCACCAATATCAGATTCTGTACGCCATACACGCTACCTACCGGGATTACCATGCGACCGCCGGGCTTCAGCTGTTCCACGAGCGCCGGTGGAATGTATCCTGCCGCCGCCGTCACGATGACGACATCGAACGGGGCCGCTTCCTCCCAACCGTGGTGTCCGTCCGAATGGCGGGACGTGACATCGTAACCCAGTCTCTCTAGGCGCGCTCGGGCGGCATCGGCAAGCTCCTCGAATATCTCTACTGTGTAGACGCCGCAACCGATCTCGGCCAGTACGGCTGCCTGATAACCGGATCCCGTCCCAACCTCGAGCACCTTCATTCCGGGACGAGGATGCAGGACCTCGGTCATGTATGCCACGATGTACGGCTGAGAAATGGTCTGCCCGAGCCCGATCGGCAAAGGATGGTCTCCATATGCGCGGCTGCGCAAATCCTCGGGCACGAACTCATGCCGCGGAACCGCACGCATCGCGGCAAGTGTCGCGGAATCCTCGACACCGCGCGCTTCGATCAGCTCCACCATCGCCACGCGCCGGGAGTGATATCGACTATCCTGCGCGTGCGAACCCGAGTAGGGAGCAGCGAAAGCCGCCGCCATCCCGAGAGCCAGTATCGAAGCTCGGGCTGACCTCATGGTTTGGAGTGATGTCCACATCTCTGGGTACTATCCGGCCCTTTCTTCCAACGGTCAAGGCTTGCAGGATCTTCGGATCCGTGGGCGGTCGGGTCGCTACAGTTGTGCTCAGAACAGCTTCGCGGCGAGGCTGGGTTCCTTGTCGGTCCTCGTTCCGAGCTTGATTGCGGTCGCCAGACGCACCGTTCCCTCGGCATGTAATGCCTCGTGCACCTTCGCAATTGCTTCGAAGATGTCACGCATTTCCCCCTCCACATTTGTTCCGTAGGAGTGTAACTGCACTTTCAGGCCAGCCTCCTCCAGAAGCTGATGGGCGCGTTTGACCTCGTTCCTCACTGACACGCCGGATCCAATCGGTATGACCTGTATTTCTGCCACCGCTTTCATTCAGAATTCCTCCCCATATGAGCTTGTGGTGAGAACTCGCCAAAGCGAGTCCTCGCAGCGATTCCTCCTATTATAAAGAACATCAGGGAATCGCGGATGCTCCAAAACGAGAATTTGGGAATCGGGGATTTTCGAGTTTCCGGCCCGGGCCAAACCGCAAGGTACCCCGAGATGGGCGCAGCCTATCGAGACGCTCCGTCGCTTCTAGGCCGTTGTGACGGCGATCCCACTTGCAGATTTAGGTCTGGCTAATTTGTTTTGTAGGCTTAGGTCCCGATAACGCAAACATATCTTCTCTTGCTCGCGATAGCTTGGAGAGAAGCGAAACGGCAGAGCGCCTGTGACGGAACCATCGGCCAACGGCGGACTCCAGACCGCTGTGCTCGTAGGCAATCCCAACGTTGGGAAGAGTGTGTTGTTCAAGAACCTGACGAACCACTACGTCATGGTCTCGAACTATCCGGGCACGACCGTCGAAATCGTCCAGGCAAGGGCGACGTTTCGGGACAGTAGCCTCACCGTGATCGATACTCCCGGACTCAACGATCTTGCGACCAAAAGTGAAGACGCCCGAGTCACGCGCAAGATGTTGGAGGAACACGAGGACGCCACGATTGTTCAGGTGGCGGACGCAAAAAACCTGCGCCGTGCCCTGCTCTTGACATTGCAGCTCGCTGATCTCGGTCGTCCCACGATCCTGGTCCTCAATATGTTCGACGAGCTGCAAGAACGCGGCGGGCAGATCGATACCGCCAGGCTGAGCGAGATCTTGGGCATTCCCGTTGTGACGACCGTTGCTCCGCGCAACGAGGGGACAGAGGAACTGATCGACGCGCTGCCCAAGGCCAGCGCTCCGTTGGGCTCTTGGTTTGCCGCTGTGCCCGTTGACGAATACGAGGGTAACAGGGCGAGGCTGGCGCAGGTGAACGAGATCCTTGCCGAGACGTATTCGATTGCGCAACCCAGAAAGCCCTCCTTCAGGGTGCTGCTGGGGTTTTGGGCCATGCACCCGATCAAGGGGCTGGCGTTTCTGGCGGTCGCATTGGCTGCCACTTTCTGGTTTGTTGGCCTCGTCGGCGCCGGCAGTCTCGTCGACCTCTTCGAGGTCGGGGTGTTTCAGCATCGAATCAGTCCGGCGGCCATCTCTGTGGTGGACGCCGTTCTGCCGTTTCCTCACACTCACGACACCGAGAGCATCCCAACCTCGATCGGCGTTCCCATCACCCCTGTTCACGAGGTTACACTATTCGATCTCGAGCGGGAGGTGAAGGTGCCGTCCTACACGATCCCGCCAGGGGTTGAGTTGAGCTTGGGGCAGCATGTCGCAAGGTTCTTTCACGACCTCCTCGTCGGACCTTTCGGCACCATAACCATGGCTTTGAGCTACGCGCTCGCGATCGTACTCCCAATAGTCACGACGTTCTTCTTTTTCTTCAGTGTACTGGAAGACTCAGGCTACTTCCCTCGCATGGCGATTATGGTGAATCGCGTGTTTCGGCTGATGGGTTTGAACGGCAAGGCGGTGATTCCGATGATCCTGGGTCTCGGCTGCGACACCATGGCGACCATGACGACGCGGATACTGGAAACTCGCAAGGAGCGCATCGTAACGACGATGCTCCTGGCGCTCGCAGTCCCATGTTCTGCTCAACTCGGCGTGCTGTTGGCTCTAATGGCTTCACTTGCGCCGTTCGGTGCCTTGTTCTGGGTTCTCCTCGTAGTGGGAGTGATATTCCTTGTGGGGTGGCTCACAGCCCGGCTGTTCGATGAGGAATCGGGCGACTTCATCCTCGAAATCCCGCCAATGCGTTGGCCGCAGCTCGCGAACGTTCTGGTGAAGACCGCGAGTAGATTGAATTGGTACCTGAAGGAAGTGATCCCGATATTCATAATCGGCACCGCGATACTCTTTTTACTGGACCTGCTGCAACTCCTGGATGGCCTGGCTTGGTTGGGACAACCGTTGGTGACCGGATGGCTCGGGCTTCCGAGTGATATGGCAAACGCTTTCCTCGTGGGTTTCATGCGCCGTGACTTCGGGGCGGTCTACATCCTCGAGGCTGCTATGGGACCGGACCCTCTGCTGTCGCCGCACCAGATACTCGTTGCAATGGTCACCATTACGCTGTTCATGCCCTGTATAGCCAACTTCCTGATGATAGCCAAGGAACAAGGCATGAGAGTCGCGTTGAAGATGGCGGCATTCATTTTTCCCTTTGCCTTCTTGGTGGGGGGACTCGTAAACCACTTTGGAAGATGGATTCCGAATATCTAAGTTGCCCGATGTGCGGGTTCGAGTTCGATAAGACGGACACGTTGTGTGCTCACGGCTGCCCGCTCGGATCGATGTGCAGCATGAGTCGCTGCCCGAGCTGCAATTATGAGTTTCCCAAAACACCCAAGTCGGTGTCCTGGCTGCGGCGATTGCTTGGTAAGAAGTCGGAGCGTCCTATGAATCTCCCTGAGCATGTCCGCTCGCTCCGGGAGTTGAAGAGCGGTGAGGCCGGCCGCGTGTTGTGCTTGGGCCCCGTTACAGAGCGACACAATTCACTAGCCGTGTTCGGCCTCGTGCCAGGCGCGGAGATAACACTCTTGCAGCAACAACCGGCTTGTGTGATCCAGATCGGTGAGACACAGCTCGCGCTCGATCCCGAGATCGCCGAGTCGATTCTCGTGGATGAAGGCGAAGGCGACATGGAGTGGCTCAAGGGGCGATAGGACGGTGAATCGTGAGTCCGTAAGTGGGAGCGACCAGGCAATGCCGGTCGGAGAGGAGGTTGGGGATGTAGGCCGAAACTCTGATGATCTGTCCTGTGGGTGCGAATCCCAGTGCAGCCGATAGGGCTGCCTTTCTAGCAGGTTTAAGTGCTGCCCCGGCAATTGACCAGTCGGCCGGGTAGCATACCCGACTGCTCGGATCTGAGAGGGCCTGGGTGGGCAACCGCCCAGGCTACTCGACGTTCACCGCTCGCTTTCTATCCATTCGAATCAGTCCCTTACAAAGGATCACAGACATGGCAAAGAAGCTCAGCGCAAAGGCAATGAAGAAACTCGACACGCTTGCGGAGGCGAAGCGCAAGTGGGATCGAGTTCATTCGCTGGTCGAAATGGCGGCAACCCAGAAAACAGGGCAGGACATGTACCTGAACCAGATCAAGCGAGCCGCCGAAGATGTCGGGCGTGTGTTCATGAACGGTGGCTATGGACCTCTCGCGGGCAGCGCGAACGATATGGCTCTACTCGTGAGACGTGGCGGCTCCCTCCAGAGCAAGCTCTACGCGATGCGCGAAACCGTGGGGACGGTCTTCGGTGGCATCGAGCGCGCCGAGAAAGCCGTAATGGATGAAGAAGCAAAGGATACCGAGGCCTAGGCTCGCAAGACATCCGTAACAGCCTGTGCAACCGCGCCACCGTGTAGAACAGGCAGGGAGTGCCCGGCTCCCTCGACAAGCCTGAGTTCCGCGTTGGGAAGCAGCGTAGAGAGACTCATTCCCTCCTCCACTCCGAAGAGCGAGTCATGCGTGCCGTGCAGCACGATTGTGGGCGCGGTGATCTCACCCAACCTTTGTCTTACGTCGAAGCCACGCATCGAAAACCGGTACGCGCGAACTGCTCTCCAGTCGGAGTTGCGCCAACCTGCCAGGACCATATCTCTGTCGGATTGAATATCTGCGGTTCGAAAGTCCACTCGGTCTGCGCCCAACTGTCCGTCACAGAGGAACCGCTTCACGGCCCGTATGACCAGCGGCCGATTCCATATTGGCACGATCCAGCTCACGGGCACCCTCAATCCCAGACCCCATGGTATTCTCAGGCGGGGCCTCACTCGCTCATACATTGGGCCGGCCGTGGTGGCGATCAATACCAGACCATTGATCTCTGCCAGTCCTGTCGAGCGGGAATCCAGAAGCCACCTCAAGGCGAGCATGCCGCCGAAGCTGTGCCCGACCACGATACGCCGCGTTTCCTCCCAGGCGTGCGAGCTTTCAAGGCTTTCGTCTAGAAGCCTTTGGTAGACAGCGAATCCGTCGGCCCGAAGCTCAGTCGTTACTCCGTCTGTTCCCAGGTCTATATGGCTCAGATCGGGGGCGATGGCCGGCATGCCGAGATCCGGAAAGATGCTCGCATTGAGCGACATTCCCGGAAGTAGCAATGCCACACTACTGGCAGTGTTACACATGGTCTTGAAACTAGGGCTTGCCCTCACAGATAGAAGTTTTATTGTCAAACGGTTTTATCGTACATCTATATTCGAAGGTTGTCCATGCCTTTGTCTGAGAAGGAATATCTGCAGGTGAACCAGGCTCTGTTCAGCCTGGCGCATGCGTATGAATCACGTCTGTCACGCGAGCCCAAACATCTTGAGGTTGATCTTTCGATAGCGGAGCGAGCTGTGGTGATGGTGTTGGGTCAGTTCGAGCCGACCAATGCGCGCAGGCTGGCGAAACTCATGGATTTGAATGCCGGCACCATCTCCCAGTACGTGCAAAGGCTTGTGGAAAAAGACCTTATAGCAAAGGAGCAGGATACGCAAGATCGGCGGAATTGGTGGCTTTCCTTGACAGATGCTGGGCGAGAAGCCTTTCGGGAGACAATTGCCGATACCGTGGTTCACACGCGCGATTTTCTGGCAGTTTTGGATGAATCCGAGCAACGGGTGCTGCAGGGTCTGCTGTTGCGGGTATCGAGGAGTTTGGGGTTTGACTGGCAGTAGCTCTTTTTATTTCGGAAGATAGTTCGATTATCAAACTGTTGTTAGATGCAACTGGATCGCGGCCTTGTAACGAAGTTGAGATTCGGTAGCAAGTCTGAAACCGAATGGTTAGGTTTTTCGTAGATTAACGGTGTTAGGTTAACGGCGTTAACATCGGACAACGGGCAAATATACGCCAAATTCGCATAATAGAAATGACAATTATTGACCCTAAGAACACGAACTACAGAAATACTGCTGATGTCAAGCAGGCGATCCTCGATGTGGCGAGAGATCTGCTTGCGGCAGACGGGGTAAGCGGTCTCTCGATGAGGCATATCGCCGACCGGGTCGGAGTCACCGCAACCGCGATATATCACTACTTCGATGGGAAACAGGACATCGTCAATCGGGTCGTGCTTGGTGCGTTCGAGCGCTTCGGAGCCTATCTGAAGGATGCGATGAACGTGCATCCACGCGGTTCGCTGGAACGGCTTCACGCCCTTGGCGAGGCCTACATAAGGTTCGCGTTCGAGAACGATGCCCATTTCCGAGTGCTTTTCAGCATTCAGCCCAAGTCACATGCCGGTTTCGAGGAGATACCCGAGGGCGGGGGGTACAATCTTCTCCGCGAAGCGGTTGTGGAGGCGATCGACGCAGGGACTATCAAAGGCGCGGATGAAGCGTACCCGGAACCGGCGAATGTGTGTGAGTTCGATGTGGATCATGCCGATCTGATATCGATGTATCTGTGGAGCCTCGCACACGGGCTCGTCACCTTGACCCTGTCCGGCGCGGGCAGACGATGCAATTCCGAGGGCGAAATCGACGCCGCAGAGATGCTCAGAGCGATCGCGCCTTTTGTAAACCACGGGCTTAGTAAGCCGGGGGCATGAGCCGGGGCCAATGATGTCTAATAGGAGTGGTACAACTGTGATTGATCCAGAACGGAAGGCCATGCCCCCTGTTGCGCTTGCGGCGCTGGTGGGTATGACTCTGTCGACGGTACCCGCGAGCGCGCAGCAGGAACCAGAGAACGAGGTGTTCTCGCTGGGGAGAGCGCTCAACGTTGCATTGGCGAACAGCGAGACCATTCGAGACACGGAAATGGACCTCGAGATCGCCAAGAATCAGGTGAGGGAGGCGATTGGACGTGTGCTGCCTGATGTGAGTGCAAACGTGTCTTACCAACGCAACCTGCTCGTCCAGCAGTTCTTCTTGCCTGCTGCCTTCTTCGATCCAAACGCCGCACCCGGGGAACTCACAGCTGTGCGGGTCGGGTCCGACAACACCTGGACGCTCGGAGTAAATGCAAGCCAATTCATATTCGAGTACACGGCATTCATCGGTCTGGGGGCCGCCGCCCAGTACCGCGATTTTCAGGGCGAACGAGTCAGGGGATCTGCTCAATCGGTGGTGACATCCGTTCGGTTGTCCTATTTCACTGCGCTCTTGGCTGAGGAGAGCGTACGCCTAACGAAGCAGAGTGTGGGCCGGGTGCGCGAGACCCTGGAAGAGACGCGTGCGATGAACCGTGCAGGTCTGGCGAGCGAATACGACGTGCTGCGTTTGGAAGTACAGCTTGGTAATCTGGAGCCGAGCCTGCGCCGTGCGGAGATCGACCGGGACGCCGCCAAGCGGAACTTGCTCATCGAGATGGGATTGGATCCGGGCACGCCGATCGAATTGGAGGGAAGGCTCAACGAAGTGGATCTCGCAGATATTCGTAGTAACTCTCCGGAAAACACGGCCCTGCTGAACGTCTCAGGGTTGGCTACTTCTGCAAACACCGATTTCGATGAGTTGGTGCACACGGCGATGCTCAACCGGTCCGACATAAGACAGTTGCAGGCATCGATCGCGGTCGAGCAGACAAGGCTCGAAGTAGAGAAGTCGGAGTACTTCCCGAAACTGAGCGTTTTCTCGAACTACAACCTCACGGCTCAGCAGGACGGCGGTCCAGTTTTCTTCGGCAACAATCCCAATCAGCGCGTAAAGACCTCCATTGCCGGAGTCCAGGTTCAGGTACCGATCTTCTCCGGTTTTGCTCGTGACGCTCGTGCGCAGCAGTCCAATGCCAGAATTCACCAGAACGAGTACCGGCTGGAACGCCTGGAAAGCCAAGCGGTGAGCGAGTTGCGGACCTGGATCGACAACACTGAGGAAGCTCAGCAGCGTGCCGCCAGTCAGCGCCGGGCGGTGGAGCAGGCCCAGCGCGGGTACGAGATTGCTTCCGCACAATACAATGCGGGTTTGGGATCGCAACTGCAGATCACGGATGCCGAAGTGGCGCTCCGCCAGTCCGAATTCAACTATGCCCAAGCAGTGTTCGATTACTTGAGCGCACGAGCGCGTCTCGAAGCTGCCGTTGGAGCGGTACCCGAAGAGGCGGGTATGTTCGCGGCGGGAAACGATAGGTAAAGACGATGACCAAAATAACCGCCGGTAAGCGGCAGATTCATGCGATAGCAAAAGGGTTCCACCAGGGAGTTGGCCTCCTCGCGTTAGTTGCTCTTGCCGTGCCCGGTTGCTCGGGCGGCGAAGCCGAGGCGAAGAGCGACACCCAAGACACCGAATTGACCAACGTACGTGTGATCAACGTAGAAGCCATTCCGGTAACGTTGACTGAGTTCACGGGATACATACGCGTAACCGGTGAAGTCGAGGCCATGTACGACGTGACTATTTCAGCAGAAGAGTCCGGCCGGGTAGAGAGCTTCCTGGTGGAGAAGGGCAGTCGGGTCAGGAGAGGGCAGGCCATCGCCAGACTCGAGAGCGATCTCCTGTCAGCCCAAGTCGATGAGGCGCGTGCATCTGCTCGACTCGCACGTGAGGAGTACGAGCGGCAGCGCCAGCTCTGGGAAGAGGACAGTATCGGCACTGAAATGGTCTTCCTCCAGCGCCGTTACACCTCGGAGATGGCGTCGGCCCGACTCACTTCACTCGAGGAGCGATTGGAGAAGACTGAGATCCTGGCACCCGTCACTGGAACCTTCGAGGAGAAGTTCTTGGAGGTAGGTGAAATGGCGATGCCGGGAGCGCCGGTGGCGCGTTTGGTTGCAATCGATCGCCTCAAGATCGTTGCCGGAGTACCGGAGCGATACGCACGTAGTGTAGCAGCGGGTGACGAGGCACGGGTCACGTTCGACATCTTCCCGGGTCAAGAGTATTTCGGAGAGGTGAGCTTCGTTGGCGCGAGTGTAGATCCGAGGAGCCGCGCTTTCAGGATCGAGATCCTGCTCGATAACCCCGAAGGCGTGATGAAACCGGCAATGGTGGCAAATCTCCGGGTGGAACGCGAGCGCCTGTCGGATGTGATCGCGATTCCCCAGCAGGTCCTTATGCGCTCCGCGGAGGGTTACAAGGTCTTCATCGCGGAAGCACAGGGAAACAGATACACGGCGCGGGCGCGAACGGTTGAGCTCGAGACGGCCTCGGGTGATCGGGTCGTCATCGGCAACGGACTTCAGGTTGGGGACCTACTGGTAACAGTGGGACACCAGCTGGTGGACGATGGCAGCCCAATAAGGATTGTCAACAGCGATCAGACTCAACCGGCTGACGGGGAGAGTCGAGATGGCTAGACATCAGAAAAAGGGTGTCTTCAAGGAGTTCAAGCTAACATCGCTTGCCATCAATTATCCAACGAGCGTTCTCGTCTTGACGGTGATGATAATCCTCTCCGGCTTCGCCGCCTACGCAGCGATTCCCAGGGAGTCGAGTCCGGAAGTCACGATTCCGAATATCGTCGTGAACACCGTCTATTCGGGTGTTGCGCCAAAGGATATTGAGACGCTCATAACGCGGCCGATCGAAGACGAGCTGAATTCCATAGGGGACGTCAAGACGATCACGTCGAGTTCGATCGAGGGGCTCTCGTCGATCAATGTCGAGTTCGACGCCGGTGTCGACATGGCCGAGGCGCGGCAAGAGGTGCGTGAGAAAGTCGATATTGCCAGGCCCGAGCTGCCGGACGCGGCAGAGGAGCCGCAGGTGTTCGAGATCAACCTTTCCGACTTTCCCATCCTTCAGGTGAATATCTCGGGAGACTACGATCTCGTGCGGCTTCGGGATGTGGCGGAGGAACTGCAGGATCGCTTGGAGCAGATTCCCAGCGTTTTGGACGTAACCCTGGCGGGAGGACTCGAACGTGAGGTCCAGGTCGATGTCGATCTCGCGAAGTTGAAGTTTTACGGGCTCGAATTCAACGACGTCATCGGGGTCATCAGTAGCGAAAACGTGACCATTCCCGGAGGCACGATCGATGTCGGTGACCTCCAGTACTTGGTGCGCGTCCCCGGTGAGTTCGAAGCGACGGAGTTGATTTCCGACATCGTCATCGATGCGCGCGACGGCCGCCCGATCTACGTGCGGGACGTTGCCGACGTTGATTTCGGTTTCAAAGAACGCGACAGCAATGCGAGACTCGACGTCACCCCTGTAGTCACTCTCGGTGTATCCAAGCGCAGCGGTGAGAACATCATCGAGACATCGGAATCGGTCCGGGCTGTCATTGACCGCATGCGTCCCGAATTTCCTCCGGGCACGGTGGTGAACATCACGTCCGATCAGGCCGAGGACATCCACTTGATGGTGAGCAGCCTGGAGAACAACATCATCTCGGCGCTCATACTCGTTACCGGTGTTCTGCTTCTGGTTCTGGGCTTCAGGACCGCCTCATTCGTCGGGATAGCGATTCCCCTGTCGATGTTGATGTCGTTCTCCATCCTTCAGATGGTCGGTTTTACCCTCAACGTCGTGGTGCTGTTCAGCTTGATCCTCGCGCTGGGCATGTTGGTCGACAACGGCATTGTGGTGGTTGAGAACATCTACCGATTCAGAGAGCGCGGCTATGATCGGGTGGCGGCTGCGAAGTTGGGCACCGGCGAAGTTGCCGTGCCGATCATCGCGTCGACAGCCACCACGCTCGCCGCATTCTTCCCGATGGTGTTTTGGCCCGGCATCATCGGGGAGTTCATGGGATATCTGCCCTGGACACTGATAATCACTCTGAGTTCATCGCTCTTCGTTGCGCTGGTGATCAATCCGGTTCTTTGCTCATTGATGCTCGACACCGAAGATGCGCCGCCAAGCAAGCTCTCGCCCGTGGCCATGCGCGCCATATTCGCAGCATTGGCATTAGCTGTCCTGGTTGGACTGGCCACGAACTGGATCGCGACTCTTCTGCTCGCTGCCACCGCATATCTCGCCCGCCTCTTCTACAGGAAGGCGTTTCGTCCTGTCGGTCAATGGGCAGTTGACAAGGGACTTCCCAGAATGATCTCGGTCTACGAGCGGCACCTCAGTTGGGTGTTGGACCACAGAGCCCGAGTCATGAGCATGGCTGTAGCGACCTTGGTTGTGGTGATCTTCGTGTTTGGCTTCTTGAACGCCGGAATCGTGCTCTTCCCCGAGGATATCCCAACTTCCACAGCATTCCTGCAGATAGAGGCGCCTCTGGGGACCCGCGTGGAGACCACCGATCGAGTGACCTCTCAGGTTGAACAGGGGGTCCTCGATATCGTGAACGAACACGACCTCGAATCGATGGTGGCAACCGTTGGTCAGAGTTCGTCGGGCGGATTCGGGGGGGGCATCGGGACCCACTTGGCGACTGTGACGGTGAACTTCATCGATTTTCAAGATAGGCGCCGCGATGCCGACGAGATGATTGAGGAGGTACGAAGTCGAATGGAGCGCCAGGTAGCTGGCGCCGAGGTGTCCGTATCGACCATTGAGATGGGGCCGCCGACCGGCGCACCGGTTGCCGTCGAAATCGCGGGCGACGATCCAGACTTGCTCAAGGAGTTGGGCGACCAGGCTGTCCTCTTGCTCGAGCGTTCTCCGGTGTTCGCGAAGTTGGACGGCTTGGAGAGCGACATGGCAGATGGCCGCCCCGAGTTGATCATCGATGTGGACCGTGAGAAAGCGGCGCTTTATGGACTCAGTACGTCGGACATCGGGTTCACCGTGCGCAGCGCGATCAACGGTACCCAGGCATCGACTTTCCGTGACGGCAAGGACGAATACGATATCACTGTCAGACTGGCGAAGGAATATCGCGACAATCTCAATTCCTTGGGTGATCTCTACGTCTTTCACGAAGGCGCGCAGATACCGCTTACATCGGTTGCAACCTGGCGGGTCAGTGAGGGTTCGGGCGATGTGAACCGTAAAGATCTAGAAAAGGTGGTCACGGTATCGTCCGACGTCAGGACCGGGTACAACCAGAACGCCGTACTGGATGAGGTGAGAGGAGTTCTTGCCGAGTTCGAGGAGTCACTTCCAATCGGGTATAGAATGACCTTC
Organism: uncultured Gemmatimonadaceae bacterium; assembly: GCA_964580055.1. Taxonomy (GTDB): domain Bacteria; phylum Gemmatimonadota; class Gemmatimonadetes; order Gemmatimonadales; family GWC2-71-9; genus JBDGYW01. The sequence continues at coordinate 48,836 of CAZOJI010000029.1, forward strand.
GCAGGTTCTCAGGAGGACCAACAGGAGGCTCAGTCGTTCTTGATGGGGGCTTTCATTGCGGCCGTGTTCTTGATCGGCTTCATTCTCGTGACGCAGTTCGATTCGGTGACAAAGCCGATCATCATTCTCAGCTCGATCATCCTATCGACGATTGGCGTTCTGATCGGCCTCATGGTATTTCGGATGCCGTTCAGTATCATCATGACAGGGGTGGGTGTGATCAGCCTCGGCGGCGTCGTTGTGAACAACGCGATCGTACTGATCGACTACGTGGAGACTCTGCGGTACCGAGACGGGTTGCCACGCCGGGAGGCTCTGATTCGTGGGGGCAAGACGCGCTTTCGTCCGGTCATGTTGACCGCAGTGACCACAGTGCTCGGTTTGGTGCCTCTCGCGATGGGCCTCAACTTCGATTTTCTCGGCCTTTACTCCAATCTGAACCCCGACTTGTACTGGGGTGGAGAGCAGGCTGCAATGTGGGGCCCCATGGCGATCGCTGTGATTGCGGGTCTTACGTTCGCCACGTTCCTGACACTGATCCTCGTGCCTGTGATGTACTCCATGTTAGATGATTTCGACAACTTCATCGCGAAGAACTTCAAGCCTTCGCGGGATGAAGAACTTGAAGCCCAAGATAGGGACATCACGGAGCGCCTGACGGGAGAACACAGGCTACCGGAGCCATTCACGGTATAGCTCAGGTCTTCGGTCCCGCCAGAAAAGAGTGCGCGCGGGAGAGGTGCCACAATCGGCGAGATCGATATCGACGATCACCAGGTCGTCGACGAGCCTCTTCCCGCGCGCCACGACCTGTCCCTTTGGGTCCACCACGAACGACTCACCAGCGAACGTGAGTTTCTCCTCCTCGCCAACCCGGTTGCACAAGGCGGCGAAATACCCGTTCTGAAACGCCGCCGTTCTCACCTCTGCCTCGAATAGGCCTTCTGGCCACTCATCCAGCGCGCCCGCCTGCGGTACCACCACCAGTTCGGCACCAGCGATTCCCAGGGCGCGCATGTACTCCGGGTAATGTCGATCGTAGCAGATCGCTACTCCTATCGCGCCTGCACTGGTATCGTATACGGGTGCTCCGTGATCGCCGGGGTGATAGTACTCCTGCTCGTGGAAGCGCTCGTAGTCCGTGATATGAACCATTCGCGTCACGCCCAGACATGTGCCGTCCGAGTCAAAGACCGGTGAGCTGTCGAACCTCCGGCCCTCTGCGTCTAGCTCGTACATGTTGAACACCGTCACGAGCCCCAGGGCCTTGGACCTGGCGGCCACGGCATCCGCCGTCGGCCCCGGAATTGGCTCCGCAAGTGACGTGGCGGTAGTGTCTCGTTCGTGCTGGGGAAAGAACCTATCGATAGCTAGTTCCGGAAACGCTACGACTTCCGCTGCTGACTCATTTGCCTGGTCCATTGCAGCAAGCGCTCGCCGCAGGTTGGCGTCCCGGTCCGCACTCGCGGACAACTGAGCAAGGGCTAGTCTCATGTGTTGCTCCATTGAGTGTTCCTATTAGATTCGCGGAACCTACCGCCCTACCGCCCTACCGCCCTACCGCCCTACCGCCCTACCGCCCTACCGCCCTACCACTCACCTCCAGAACCACCTCTTCCAAAACGGGACTATCCCCGAGCCGGCGTGTTCCCGCAACGCGGCAGCGAATTCTTCCGCAGAGTCATATCGATCGGCGGGCTTGCGTGCGGCCGCGGTTGCCAATACATGGAGAAATCCCGAATTCACGTCCCGGCGCACGCTCGTGATATCGGGAAGCGTGCCGGTGGCGTGGCTGACGATCAAAGAGAGCGGTGTGCCACTGCCGAACGGTGGTGAGCCGGTAAGGGCGAAGTATGCGCAGAGCGAGAGCGAGTAAAGGTCGGTCCGGTGGTCCACCCTCTCACCCAAAAGCTGTTCAGGGGCGGCAAACTCTGGAGTGCCCGAATGTGATGTGGACGCGCCTCCGAATCGGCTGTGGTGCTCGTGCGCGAAGGCAAGGCCGAAGTCCGCGATGCGAACACTGCCCTCGGGACCGGCAAACAAGATGTTTTCCGGTTTGAGATCGCGATGGACGAGTCCTTGCCGATGGGCGTGGCCGAGCGCTTCCAGCGACTCGTGGAGCAGTTGCAGCACACGAGGAACAGCCAGCGGTCCTCTTTGCTCTACGGCCTGAGCCAGGCTGCCGCCGGGCACGTATTCCATTGTATACCACAACAGCCCTGCCCGCCCGCCGATATCATAGGTGTTCGTAATGTGCGGGTGCACTATTCCAGCTGCAATCTGAGCTTCGCGGCGGAATCGTTCCACTACCGAAGGATCGTTGGTGAGAAACGGATGCAGCACCTTGAGTGCCACCTCGCGTTCGAGCTCCAGGTCCCGTACGAGATAGACGCGACCGAACCCTCCCGAGCCGAGCTCACTCAGCAACTCGTATTCGTCGCCGAAAGCGCGCCTCAGATGCTTCTCCCAGACGCGCTTGTCGTCATAGGTGGCGGGACCGGTGGGAACGACCGGGATCTCATCCCGAATGTCGCCCGCGTCGGATGTCAACGACTCACTCATTTCTGTGGCCGAATGAAATCGCTCAGCGGGATTCGGCATTAGAGCGCGCATTACCAAACGGTCGAGTGCTGCCGGCGTGTTGGGACGCATCACGGATGGAGGTGCAATGTCACTCGGAGCCTCGGCCGGTGGGTGGCCGGTGATCGCGTAGTAGAGCAGGGTACCGGCGGTGTAGATGTCGCTCTTGGGATCTCCCGCTCCCCCCTCTCTGATTTCGGGCGCGACGAACGGCGCGCTGGATGAGGGCCACTCGTCAGCGACGTCTGCGCAAACGCTGGCGTACCGCAGGTCGATGACGATCACTCGCGCGGTGTTCTCCAGCATGACGGTAGCGGGGACTATCCGCTTCACTGCGATCTGGTTCGAGTGGACATACTCCAGAAGGCTGGAGAGAGAGTGTGCGATTTGCAGTACTTGAGGAAACGGACGCGGTGCTCTCTGAGCCGCCAATTCCAGGCTCTCACCCTCGATCCATTTCACAACCCTGTATGCCCATTGGGCTCGGTGCCCGGCTGTGTATACCGCCCGCAGCGAAGAGTGGTCCAAGCAGGCCAGCAACTCGGTCTCGCGTTCGAACCAGGTGCGCTTGCGCTTGTCTTCCGGTTGGAGGTGAACGCGCAGGGCAACCTCCCGTTTGAGCACGGTATCTCGTACCACGAATAGAGCACGCTCTTCCGAATATGCAACGAGGTGCTGAACCTCGTAGATATCCCGGAACACCTGCTGTACCTGCTCGAGTATCGCGGCCTCATTGTTTTGCTGGGATGCGGGCCGCGGCCGCTCACTATGCGATTGGGTCATGCTTGATGAATAACATAACGACGTGGGGAAGATGTGCAGAGATGCGGAAGAGGCGTTGTCCGATGATGCGACGAAGCCGCTTTTCGATCTGCGGGCTACCGGCCATCCTTGTACGCCATTGGCCTTCTTTCTAACTTTGCGAACCATGCCCTATATCCGCATCCGTGACGAGGCCAACGACGAAACTCGCGAGTTCGAGGGCGAAGAACTCCGGTTGGGACGCGATCCGGATTGCGACTTCGTGCCTACCGGTGAAGATCGGAAGGTGGTCTCTGCAAATCACGCCAGGATTTTCTTCCGGGACGGCGCCTGGAATGCCGAGGACAGGGGGAGCCGCAACGGTACATTCTTGGATGGAAACCGGCTACCTCCGGGCCAGCCTGCCAAAATCTCCGGTGGATCGACCCTGAGGCTGGGCACCACAGGTCCCAAATTCTACGTTGAGGCCGTTTCCCAAAAGCGAGTCTCGCAGACAATAGCGGAGCCGATTTCCCCGGTTTCTCAGGAAGATCCCACCCTACCGATGGATGCTTACGATGTCGCCGCACAGGTTGGTGATGGCCCGGGCCTGGTCGAACCGCACATTGTCTTGCTGCATGAGGAAACCGGCGAAAGATATGAAGCTGCGGGGCGGCAATCCAGAATAGGACGAGGCAGGGAGTGCGAGTTACGACCGGTGGGGCCGGGAGATACTTCAATATCTCGCATACACGCGCAAATAGAAGTCAAGCTCGATGGTTCATTGGTGGTGCGGGATGCGGGCAGCCGCAACGGTACGTTGGTAAACGGGAGGGTGATCGAGGACGAGTGCGCTCTCGCGGTTGGAGACCGCCTGGCGCTGGGGGCAACAGGGCCTGAATTGATTTTGGAGCGTGTCGAAGGGCTTGAATTGGCTCAAACGCCGGCACGCGAAGAGCGGGAAGTGGATGCTTCTGAAGCCAAGGTTCCCCAACCCACCGCGAGATCGCCGCGCCGGAGCTTTGGAGGCAAGGGCGCCACCGTCTTCTTTCACGACATGTTCGAGGAATCTACGCGACAGACCAGGACCCGGATCCGTTGGGTTGTTTGGACCTTCGTGGTACTTCTCGTCGCTTCTGTAGGTGGAGTGTATTGGGTCAGTGAGATGAGTGTGCGCGCGACTGAGGCACAACTGGCCGAGCAGGAGCGACGTCTCGCGGAACAGGAGATAAGGGCTGATTCGCTGATGCTTTCCGCCCAAGGAGAGGTAGAGCGTCTGCGGGGCGAGTTGACTCGCGCCCGTGACGGCGCTGCGCCCGCCTTGGTTCTGGACAGCTTGAGGGAGGCGCTCGAGGCGGCGGGTGCCAGAACGGACGCTTTGGAGGAAGCTCTATTTACAGCGCAGCGGTCTCTCAGCAGAGAACTCGCGATGGGGGATTCCCTGAGACGTCAGGCGGAGGCGGACCTCGCACGCGTGAGAGCCGAGTTGGACAGGGCACGCGGCGAATCGCGGCCAAGCGCGAGCATGGACAGCCTCCTGGAGGCCGTGCGCGCTGCGGAACAACGCGCCGATGCCATCGAGGCGCAGATGAGGGCGATTCGCGGATTCGATCTGGCATCCATTTCCCAGGCAAGTCAGGGCGCCATCGGGTTGGTGACGGTGTTCTCGCACGTGGGTGTCTTTGACGGGTCCGGGTTCATGATCACGGCGTCTGGGTATTTCATCACTAACCGTCACGTCATCCTCTCAGAGGGTTCGATGGCGGATTCCGTCTTCGTGACGATGGCCGACCAACGAAGCCCGCTCAGAGCCACTGTGGTCAAGGTGTCGGATCCCAGTGGTCCGGACCTCGCCGTGTTGAGAGTACCGGGATACAGTGGGCCCCATTTGCAGAAGATGGACTGGACCGGCACGCGGATGAGGCAGGGTGAGCCTGCTGCGCTCATCGGGTTTCCGGCCGGGATGGTGGCCGCCTTGGATGCGAGCAGCACGGGAGTGGTGAGGACCTCTATGAGCGCGGGCATCTTCAGCAAGGTCGAGCCCGAGCGCGTGCAATTCGATGGGTTCACGGTCAGCGGGTCGAGTGGAAGCCCCATCTTCAATGCCAGCGGCGAGGTAGTTGCAGTGCATCGATCCGGCCTCAGGGAAGCAGCCGGTTTGGGATTTGGTGTGCCGATCAACCAGTTGGTTCCTTTGCTGCCCTCCGAGGCGAGGCTGGAGTTGGGAATCAGGTAGCTTGCTAAGCGGAACACTGCTGTTACCGCCCTACCGCCTCCCGATCAAGGGCATCTCTCGCCCCGTCCGACTGCAGGGTGCAAATAGACGTTTCGAGAACGCGGACATTGACTTCCGTGGCGAGTTGGCCCGCATGTCGAGTTGGAAAATCAGGAGGTCCAGATGAGTCTCCACGCGCGAGCGCCGCTCCGTATCGACTTCGCGGGTGGTTGGTCTGACGACGTGACGTTCTCGAGTAGTGATGTTGGATGTGTAGTGAACGCGACGATCGATTCGTACGTTCACGTTGATGTATTGACGGTTGGAGGCAAAACCATCCGTTTGCATTCCGAGGATCTCAGGGAGCACGTCACGATCACCTCACCGCGTCAGCTGACCTACGACGGCAGGCTCGATCGCCACAAGGCGGCGCTCAACATGCTGCCGCTGACTGGAGGTGTCGAAATCCTGTCTCGGACTGAAGCACCTCCGGGTTCCGGACTCGGAGAGAACGCCGCGCTCGATACCGCTCTCTTGGCAGCTCTGGCACGGGGCCGCATGGAGGATTATGAGACTTTCGAGCTGGCTGATCTGGGTATGATGCTCGAGCGAGACGAGTTGGGTTTTCCGGAAGCGAGGCAGGACTTCTGCGCGGCCGTATCCGGAGGGTTTCGGGAACTCAGGTTTCAGGACGATGGGATCGTGTCGAATGAGATAGCGATAGGAGACGAGGCGGCCGTTGATCTGGCCGGACACCTGGTTCTTGCATATACGGGACGAAGCCATTTTACCGCCCAGACGCACAAGCGAGTGTGGGACGAATACCGTTCCGGCAACCAAGACGTTACGGGAGCATTGAGGTGCCTCCGAGACACCGCACGGGAGGTAAGGTCGACCCTGGAGGCCGGGGATTGGCGTGGCCTTGCAAGACTGGTTGACGCAAACTGGCAGTGCCAAAAACGTCTCGACTCGGCGATTGTCACGCCTCGCACACGCTCAATTGAGGAGGCGCTTCAGGAGTCGGGAGCCTGGGCGATCAAGGCGATGGGAGAGGGAGTGGGTGGTTGCTACTTGGCCGTTTGTTCCCCTGAGAGACGAGGTGCTGTGGTGGATGCCGCGCGCACGTGTGGGGCCGGAGTGATCGACCTTTTCTTCACACAAGATGGTGTAACGGTTACGGAAGGTGACGATGACCCGGTCCCCTGACCCGCTCGCCTCGAGGAGCGATCTCGTTCGGCGTTCCCCCACCCTCGGTGCGCTAGCTGCTCGGCTCGAGAGGTTTCTCGAGCCTCTGCTCGGAGGCAGCGTGTACATCCCGGAGGAGAAAGCGCTACTGTCGCGAAACGGCGGTGTTTGCGAATCGGATGGCTCTCGTCTCCTGTTCGATCCGCTCAGTCCGTTTCACCACCCATGCCCTCGCTGCCATCGTATCCATGTAGGGGAACGGCACCACCGCGCCTGGGTATGGCGTTATCATATCTGGCTGTCGGAGCGGGTAATACACCTTGCGTTACTCGGCGCTATCAAACGGGACGTGGCGCTCCAGGACCGTGCGCGGAGTACTCTCGAACTGTACGCAGCCGGCTACCGCGATTTTCCCAACAAGGACAATGTGCTCGTGCCGACGAGACTCTTCTTCTCGACCTATCTCGAGTCGATCTGGCTCTCCCAGTTGGTGATTGCGGCGCTGTTCCTACGGTCGACAGCACCCGGGCGCGCACCGAATCCGGCCGAACGATCGTCTTGGCATGGCTTTCTTCGGGTTCCTCATCCCGACTCCGAGTCTGTGCGTGTCGCAACAGTGGCGGGTGAGGGTGTTAGGATTCCAGTCAATCTGGTGGTAAACGAAATGTATCCTGATCGTGAGAGACGCGCCGGTCAGCTTGCACTGTCTGGTGGCGGTTGGGTCTATCTGAAGGGCGATCGCGAGCACCCTTCTTCGGCTTTGCTGGCGGAGGTGTTTTGAACCTCGTCGTTGTACTCAACAATCCGCAGAACCTGGTCAATGTTGCAGGCGTCATCCGTGCAATGAAGAACTTCGGGCTCAGAGATCTCCGGTTGGCGAACCCCGTTGAGGAGATCGAGTCGCGCCGCATTACCGGGATCGCTCATGGCAGCGATGACATCGTCAGGCGACTCGAGATATTCGACAGCCTGGATGCCGCCCTCGCCGACCGCACCTACGTGGCTGGGATGACCGCACGCCCGCGCGCAGCGAAGAGGAATATGCAGCGGCCAAGAGAAGCCGCCGCCGATCTGCTCGGGGCGGCCGCCGCAGGCCGCGCAGCCGTGGTGTTGGGAAGAGAAGACCGAGGCCTGACCAACGACGAACTCGACCGGTGTCATCGTGTTATCACCATACCCGCTGACACCGGATACGCGGCGCTCAACCTCTCTCATGCATTTGCGGTAATGGCATACGAGTTGTTCGTGGCGCGCGAAGACCTGGATTTCAAGCCTCCACGCCGCGACTCGGTTCCAGCTACACAGGAGCATCTGGAGAACTTCTTTGCCCGGGCGGACGAAGCACTCCGGGCTGTCGAATTCTACAAGACGCGCAACACCTCACACATAATGCGGACAATCCGTGAGGTTGTGCATCGCACCCCGATGGATGCACGCGAAATCAACCTGTTCAAAGCCATGTGCATCGAGGTCGTGAAGTATCTCGAGAGGATGGGAGTGCGATGACCATTCCAGACGCGGCTCGAGGAAGCGGCGCAGGAGGCGAAACGCAGATGCTGATAGACGTACATGCCCACTTTTACTCGGAACTGAGCAATCGGGCCGATTGGCGCGCAGTGAACCAGGCACGTCTCGATGCCGGCCGCACAATCGGAGTGACCGCTCATGTAGCTTCTATCCTCGGGACATGGGGAGCCGGGTCTCCAACTTACTTCCCGTCACCGGAAGACGTGGCACATGCAAACGAGCGCATGGCCGGCTTGATGGATGAGCACGGAGGTGTATTCGGCTATTGCTTGGTGAATCCCAACTACACCGATCACTCATTGGCTGAGCTGGAACTGCGTCTGGATCAGGGGATGATAGGAGTCAAACTTGCCGCGAGCCGCCGTGCCAGCGACGAATTGCTCGATCCAATTGCCGCCTTGGCGGGAGAGCGTGGTGTTCCGATCCTACACCACGTCTGGCACAACCGCGGTCGAGATTGGCTGGGGCAAGAAGCCTCGGACGCGATGGAGATTCGCGCTCTGGCAGAACGGCATCCGGGTACGGATTTCTTGTTGGCACACTTGGGCGACGGCGGTGATTGGGCCCACTCGCTCCGCGCCGTCAGAGACATGCCCAACGTCTGGGTGGACTTGTCAGGCAGCGGAATCGATCTCGATATGCTACATCGGGCGCTCGCCGAAGTCGGCCCTGAGAGAATGTTGTGGGGAACCGACCTCACCATGGGTGCCGCTTGGGGTAAGCTGCGTTATTTGGAGCGTTTGGGGCTCGGCAGCGATGCGGTTGACGCGATATCCTACGGCAATGCCTGCCGGATCTTTCCCGACGGTTGCTTTGGCCAGATGCCGAGAAGAGCAGGAGATTGCTCATGAACTGCGACGGCAATGCTACGCCAATGAGCGTTGAGGGCGAATACGCGGTGAACACACTGATCGACCTCGTGAGGATCGATTCGATCAACCCGAGCCTCGCCAACGGAACGTCCGGCGGACGGATCCTCGCTGATGCTGAACGCGCACATGGATACTGTTGGCAACAGCCCGAGAGTTCTGCGGCTGAGGACACGCGAGCTACGCTGGAAAGCCCGCCGCCCGCATGGTTGGCTCGACATTTCATTTTCGTTGGTCCGGCAGGTCACCTTGGAGTGAGTGACTCCGGATCGCCGGCCGGCTGCGGCCACACCGGCCTTCTCCAATTACCAGTCCTGGTTAGATTTGACGGAACGTCTTGACCGTATTAGGAGAGATTGATGAAGATCTGCATTCCAGTTGAAGGGAACAACGGTATCGACAGCCGGGTGTGTGCGCACTTCGGCTCGGCACCGTTCTTCATGATAGTAGATACCGATACCGCCGAGTCAGATTCGATCGTGAACAATGGTGCACATCACGCTCACGGGATGTGTCAGCCTCTGACTCTGCTGGAGGGGAGGGACATTGATGGCGTAGTGGTCGGCGGCATAGGGCGAGGCGCCCTGTTCAAGCTGCAGGCCGGCAACATCGGCGTATACATGGCTGAACATGCGACCGTCCGCGAGACAGTAGAAGCGTACAATGCTGGAACGTTGAAGCGGGTCGGCCCCGCGGACGTGTGCGCCGGTCACGGTCACGGGCAGGGAGCCGGCATGGATCAGCGCGGTGGAGGGTGCCACTAGAAGGCCGATACATCAGACACGCTTTCGCCCACAAAGCGCCGATAGGCTTTGTGGGCTTGTTACACCGTCCCGGTTTCTGATCAGCTGTCCCGATCCGGAGAGACTGCCCTTCGGGCACCAGCGCGTTACGAAAAGAAGCACTACGAACGTCTCGTGCGAAAATACGGCAAGGGCAAGCCGTCCCCGCAGCTGCTCGGCGGGCCTGGAAAGATATCTGCTGCTCGAGGGTATACTGATTTCGACAATGGATAACTTCCT
>CAZOJI010000030.1:0-14440 GCA_964580055.1 uncultured Gemmatimonadaceae bacterium
CTAGCGGACGCACTATGGGGACCAGGAACGGGAACACGCAGAACGCGTGCTAACCACGCCACGCGGCTCGCGCCGCTCAGATCCTGGGTGTTTCCAGCTGCACGCTCAGCCGATTGATGAAGAAGTACGGGTTGGAGTAAATCGATCCGATTTGGCAGACCGCGGCTGTGCGGCGCCTTGTTATTTGACTAGTCTGACTAGTTTTATTACCCTCTCTCCATGCGCCTGGAATACTCGACCTACGACGCCAAGGCCCGGTTCTCAGAGATCCTGCGCAAGGTACGTGAGGGAAGGGTTGTCACCATTTCCTACCATGGCCGGCCAGTCGCAGAGGTGCGGCCGATCGACAAAGGTGGCAAGGGAATCGAGGATCGCCTGCGCCGGCTCGCAGACAGGGACGCGATTGTGCGTTCGGAAGAGCCGCGTGGCGAATTTCGCACGCTTGCGCGAAAGCGTGGAGCGCTGAACCGCTTCCTCTCCGAGCGCGGTGGATGAAAGTCGCCTACGTTGATTCATCCGCGTTGGTAGCGATAGTGTTCGGAGAACCGGAGGCAACAGCAACCATCCGGCAGCTCGACAAATGCGACGAACTCTTTTCGTCCGGCCTGCTGGAGGCGGAGCTGAAGGCGAGTTTGGCCCGAGAGCAGGTATCACTCGAAGTCGAGATGCTGCGCTGGATAAGCTGGGTGCTGCCCGATAGACCGCTGACACCGGAGATTGACGGCGTTCTGGCTACCGGTTATCTCCGTGGAGCCGACCTCTGGCACATAGCCTGTGCGCTGTACCTGGCAGACGATCCCAATGCCATCACGTTTGTCACACTGGACAAGCAGCAGAAAGCGGTGGCACGGAAGCTTGGGTTCAGAGTGCCGGCCAAAAATTGAGCCCGCGAGCTTCCACCCATCCCAGACGCCGTCACAGTGCCCCAACGAAAAACAGGTTTTCTGTTAAGGAGGGCTTGGTTCAAACCCGTCAGCTGCGCGGCCTTTTCGCTTCGAAGTTCGGCATACCCGAAAAGACATACATAATGGGGCATTCCATGGGTGGCATCGTCACCCTGATGGCCGCCGAGAAAAACCTGGCGCTCGGCGTTCTGTTTCCTCACAAAATGTGGCCGGATACCCGGCCCTCTCATTAGAACGCCACTCAAGGCTCACGCGTTTGCCACCGCTACTGACACCACGGTGACACAACAGGCGTTAGGACCAAAAGCCACTGCCGTAAGAGACAGTGGCTTTTGTAATTACCGTATGGGCCAGGGGGGAATTGAACCTCCGACCTCACGCTTATCAGGCGTGCGCTCTAACCAACTGAGCTACTGGCCCTTGGCAAGCAGAGTAATTTAGCATGTGAAGCGCCCATGCTGAAGACTTCAAGATCTGAGTTGGGACACCCTGCCGTTCTCGGGTCGGTGATTTTACCTTTTGTGAACTGGTCTAAATGGACGAATTAACGTTTGGCTCTATCTTCATACGCGGCGCCGTCGTAGCCATCCTCATCGCCGCTAACGCGTTTTTCGTTGCCGCTGAATTTGCGCTGGTCGCCGCTCGTCGTACCCGTATCGACGAGATGGTGGAAAGCGGAGATCGCAAGGCCAAGACCGTTCAGAGGGCACAGGAAGATCTCAACCGCCTCCTGTCCGCCTGCCAACTCGGTATCACGCTGGCTTCGATAATGCTCGGCTACGTTGCCGAAGAGACGGTCGCGGTTCTGATGCACGATTGGCTCGCTGGCTTGCCTCCGGCGCTGGAATTCCTCGGCAGGGCGGCCTTCGTCTCGATCGTCGCAGTAGTGATCATTTCGTTCCTCCACGTCGTGGTCGGAGAACTAGCTCCCAAGGCGTGGGCAATCACTTTCCCGGAATCCACCAGCCGCTGGGTGGCTCGACCTCTGTTGTTCTTTACGTGGGTAACAGGTCCCGCCACCAACTTCCTCAACTGGTGCGCTAACAAACTGATCCGGCTGCTGGGCGTGAAGGCCCCGGCTACTGGAATCGAGGCGATCCATACTCCCGCCGAGATCATGACGATCGTCAAACAGAGCAAGGAGTCGGGTCAGCTCGAGGACGAAGACGTGAGGCTGATACAGGGTGTCTTCGAGTTTACAGAGAAGAATGCACGCGACGTCATGACGCCGCGCACTGAGGTGGTCGGACTGCCTCTGAACCTCACCATCCGAGAAGCCGCCGACCAGGTGGCCGAATCGGGACGCTCTCGATACCCCGTGTACCGCGAGTCACTCGACGACATAGTGGGCATCGTCCACGTGAAAGAGATCCTTGCTGCGCTGCGCGAGCGTGGCTCCGATTCGGTCACGGCGGTGATGCGCCAGCCGATGTTCCTCCCGGGCACTCGAGAGGTGGAAGACGTCCTTGCCGACATGCAGCGGCTGAAAGCTCAGATGGCGGTCGTGCTCGACGAGTTCGGCGGGACGGCGGGCGTCATCACGATGGAGGACATGATCGAGGAGATCGTCGGAGAGATTTATGACGAATACGACGAGGTCGAGCCGCTGCCGGTAGCGGACAAGGATGGCGCCACCGTGCCGGGCGATACCGAGATCGAGGTTCTGAACAAGCAGCTGGGGTTGGCTATCGACGGAGGCGACCACCAGACCGTCGGAGGGCTCGTGTTCGGTGCCCTGGGGCGATTGCCGCATGAGGGCGACCAGGTTCAACTGCACCATGTGGTGCTCGAGGTGCTCAAAATGGACAGGCTACGTGTGGAAACCGTTAAGCTCGTGGTCCTGGACGAGGAACCTCCGGCAAGTTGATCCGCTCAACCGGCTCGGCACCGGGCGAGATGGGCCGCCAGCTCGACGGCGCACCGCATCGATCCGGAATCGGCAGTACCCTGCCCCGCAATATCTAGCGCCGTCCCGTGATCGGGGGCGGTTCGTATGAACGGTAGCCCCAGCGTCACATTCACGCCTCGGCCGAACCCAGCCACCTTGACGGCCGTCATTCCGACATCGTGATAGGGCGCAAGCACGGCGTCGAACTCACCACGGATTGCCTTCACGAACACGGTGTCGGCCGGTAACGGTCCAGCGGCTCCAAGCACGCGAGCGACCGGCGCGAGCACGGTATCGTCCTCGTCCCCGAACAAACCGCCTTCCCCAGCGTGCGGATTGAGGGCGCACAACGCCAAGCGTGGCCGCGGCACACCCCACCACTCCCTGAGCGCACGTTCCGCGTGCCGGGCGGCGGCCAGGATCCTTTCCCTGGTCACAAATCGCACCACATCACGGAGAGCAACGTGCGTGGTCACCAATACTACCCTCAGACGATCGGTTACCAGCATCATTGTCGTCTCGACACCACCCGCCAGCGCGCCGAACCATTCTGTATGACCGGGATATTCGTAACCGGCGAGCTGAAAAGCCTTCTTTTCGGCCGGCCCGGTTACAATGGCATCGACGTCTCCCGAGAGCGCGAGAGAGGCGACCTTCTGCACCTGGAGTCCCACTTCCCGGCCGGCCTCCACAGGGGAGCGCGGAGCGGGGCGCGGGAGACCGGCAGGCAGTGCAGACTCCGGCGGCGGCGGCCCCTCTCCCCGCTCCTCTCCTCCCGGCTCCCCAACCAATATCCGTTCACACCGCAATCCCGCTATACAATCCTCCGGCCCAATCACCACATACTCCGCCCCAGCGGGCGGGTCTTCGAGCACCTTGGTGACGATCTCCGGCCCAATACCTCTCGGGTCGCCGACGGTGATAGCTATTCGCGGCCGCACGAACCTCAGATCCGTATATCGATGAAGGTCGCCTCGCGGAGAGACTCCAGGTACCGCTGGATTGCGTTTTCCTCCGCCAGCCGTTGCCGCAGTTGTTCACGGAGGTCTTCGAACTGAGCAGGTCCTTCGGGACGCGATTCAAGAAAAACCACGACCGCATAGAGAGTCCGACCGTTGCCGCGGTCCAGGGTTATGGGACCCAGAACTTGGTCGGGCTCGGCGTCGCTCAGCGGCTGCTGGTACGGGGCGGGAAGTCCGTCCCGCGGGACATCCTCGATCAGCCGTTCTTCCGTGCGATCATGGTGCAACGACGCGAGCGAATCGAAGGGGTGACCCTGCCTGAGCAGTTCTGCAATGGAGTCGGCACGACTCCTGGCTTCAGCACGGTTTTCATCGGTGAATCCCGGCGACACCAGTATGTGGCGCACTTGAATCGACGCCGGCTCGGCGCGTTGTACCTGTATGATGTGGAAGCCAAACGGAGTGTAAACCGGCAACGAGTAGGCTCCCGGCTGAAGACGGAAGGCGGCATCTTCGAATTCACGGACCAATCCCTGTCCGCGCCTCACCCACCCTAGGTTGCCGCCCCGTTCCCTGGTGCCCGCGTCATCCGAATGCGCTTCCGCGAGCGCTGCGAAGTTCTCACCCTCCAACAAGAGCCTGCGCAATGAATCAGCCCGAGCGTATGCGTCCCGCAGGGCGGCGCTGTCCGGTTCGGTAGCGACCACGATCTGTCTGAATGAAACAGTCGCGGGGCGGCGCGGGTGTTGAGCGCGCGTCCGCTCAAACGCTTCCCGCAACTCTTCTTCCGTGGGCGGGAGCGGCTGCAACTCTCCCATCTGCCTGAGTTGCTGCAGCAGTGTCGACCGCAGCAGCTCGCGCCTCTGCTGTCCAGCCAGATACAACCGGTAATCGTCCAAGGACCTGAAACCCGCGCGCTGCAGGTCACGTTCGAGCCCGTCAGGAGAGTTGAAGCTGCTTCGGATAGCCTGGATCCGCTCATCCACAACGCTCTGCACGTCTTCTTCGGTCACTACCACCATTGTGTCGCGTTCGGCCGCCTGAACGAGTAACTCCTCATCTACCAGGCCCCGGAGCAACTCCCGCCTCAACTGCGCCAATTCCTCCGGAGTGTTGGGGATCTGGCCGCCCTGGGCTCGGTAGGTCTGAAGTTCTTCATCGATGCGGGAAAGCGGGATGGGTGTGTTGCCGACTATGGCGGCGATCCCATCAACCGGTACCCGCAGCTCATCCTGCCCATGCGCAGGCATACAAACAGCCAGCGACACAAGTACCGCCGACAACCATCTCATTGAATACATCTCACCTCGCAGACTCCTGAGATCTCCGCGAACCTGCGCGCAGAGATGCGTCTGCAGCACTCTCAAGAGCATTTCCTGATGAAACAGACACCCACACTGCATCTTACTATCACACAGCACGAGTAGTTCCACTACCGATCTCCCGCCCGGCCACATGATTCAATGCGCGCGGGCCAGCGGAAAGCGTACACCTGATCTCATGAACGCGCAACGACCGTGCGGCCGAAACAAGACACGTTCATCATTTCCTGTTCGTCTTGGCAGCCGTTGCGGTGTCTCCCACGTCATCTCCCTGGAGCGCGATCGACAGTGCCCGCACCAGTCCCGAATCGATCGGTACACCGCCGAGGCGCGTCAATCGAAGCGATAGCGGGACTGTCCGACGAACGTCCGCCGCGAATTGAACATCGTCCATCGCTGACGACAACCGCATCAAGCGAGGTGCGGCTCCGGGGCGGAACTTGAGACGCGCATTGTCTCCCCGCACCACCACGGTCTCGAGCCCCAACCTGGCGCCGAGTGCCCTGAGCTCGGACACGACGAGCAACCTGTTTGCATGGTCCGGCAGGGGGCCGAACCGGTCCTCGAGTTCTTCTCTGAGTGCCCCGATCTCACCAACGACGCTCGCACGCGCCAGACGTCTGTAGAAGTCCAGCTTCGCATCGTTGTCGGGTACATACGAGTCCGGCAAATAAGCCGGCCGATCGAGGATCACCTCGGGTGCCGGAGGCTCATCGGCCTGATCCGATCCTTTCAGAGCCCGCACGGTGTCGGCGAGCCAGCGAAGGTAAAGATCGTATCCCACTGCGTGTGCATATCCCGATTGCTCAGCGCCCAGCAGGTTGCCGGCACCACGCAGCTCCAGATCCCTCACCGCGATTCTGTATCCCGAGCCCAACTCCGTGTGGTGCTCCAGCACCTTCAGTCGCATCTCGCCTTCGGGGTGAACGTTGTCGGGAACCACGAGGTAACAATATGCGCGCCTGTGACCGCGCCCCACGCGCCCCCTGAGCTGATATAGCTGAGCAAGACCGAAGTTCTGCGCCTGATGCACCACCATGGTGTTTGCGTTGGGAACGTCAAGCCCCGATTCGACGATCATCGTGGAGACCAACACGTCCGTCTCTCCTCTGACGAACCGGCGCATCGTCTCATCGAGGGCGCGCTCGCGCATTTGGCCGTGCGCTACCTCGACCGTACCGCGCGAAGCCGGCAGAAGACGCCGCACCCGTTCGGCCACCGCTTCGATAGTCTCGATGCGGTTGTGAACGAAGTACACCTGCCCCCCGCGGTCGATTTCGCGGGCCAGCACCTCCTCCAGCAAGCCGTCATCCCAAGGCTCCACGAATGTGAGCACGGGAGACCGATCGCGCGGAGCTGTTTCCATGACTGTCAGGTCTCTCAGCCCTGATAGGGCGAGGTGCAATGTGCGTGGAATAGGCGTGGCGGTGAGTGTTATCACGTCCACCTCCAGCCGCAGCGCCTTGAGCCTCTCCTTGTGTTTCACACCGAAGCGATGCTCCTCGTCGACGATCAGGAGCCCGAGGTCCCGGAACTCGACGTCTGGAGAGAGAACCCTGTGTGTGCCCACTACTATGTCGACCTGCCCGGAGCGTAGCCCCTCGAGCACCGATTTCTGTTCCGCCGCGGTACGAAACCTCGAGAGGACCTCGATCCGCACCGGGTACTCGGCAAGGCGCTCTTCAAAGGTGCGGCCATGCTGCTCGGCGAGGATTGTGGTCGGAACCAGTACGGCCACTTGCTTGCCTGCCTGGACGGCCTTGAATGCACAACGGACCGCAACTTCCGTCTTGCCGTAACCGACGTCGCCCACGACCAGTCGATCGGCCGGCTGTGGGCGTTCCATGTCACGTTTCGTTTCGTCGGTTGCCGTTCGCTGGTCCGGCGTGTCCTCATACAGAAAGGATGATTCGAGTTCCCTCTGCCACCGAGTGTCCGGCGGGAAGGCGAATCCGGAAGCGACCGACCTCTTCGCATAAAGCTCCAACAGCTCTCCGGCGAGTTTGCGGATGGAGCGTTCGGTCTTTTCCCGTTGCTTGCGCCATCTGGCTCCGCCGAGCCGGTCCACTCGGGGCGGTGCAAAGATCTCGTCGTCGGCACCGACCCGATACGGCTCAATTTGATCCAAACCGTACAGCGGCACGTTGAGACGATCGCCACCTTCGTATTCGAGCACTATCACTTCCATCGTAGCACCGTCGCCAACGCTTATCTCCTGAATACCCCTGTAGATGCCGATTCCATGTTCCAGGTGAACCACGTAGTCGCCCGTTGAGAGCGCGCCGACGGCCGGTGCGGTGGCCTGCTGGTAGCGGCGCGGTCGCCTGACACGCCGGGCGCGTCGGAAGATCTCGTGATCGGTAAGCACGCTGAGACCCCGAAGCACAAAACCGGCGTGGAGAGATCCCAAAGCGAGCGTCACGTTGGGAGAGAGTCGGGCACCAGGTGTGTCCGATTCCGAGAGCAACTCCTCCAGCCGCTCCAACTGCCCCTCGTTGTCACAGAGTATCAGAGTTGGCCCCGCGTCGACGACACTCTTCAATCGCTTCATGTCGCGCCGGACCTCGGGCGCCGCGGCAACGCCGAAATCAAAGTCAGAAGAGCCGGCGATTCTGACCCTTCCAAACCCCTGCCATCTGGTCTGCCAATCCTCGGGTGACAAGAACACCGCACCTCTACCCGGAAGGTCTTCTCCGCGTCTACGCGCAATCTCCAGATGGCGCTCGGACTCATCCCAGATTCTCCGGACCTGCTCGATGTCCACAGTTTGGGTGGTCAAGAGGAGGCTGTCCGGTGGCAGAAGATCGAGTAGCGAACTGCGGATTGCTCTTCCAGTACCACATCCCTCCGCCCCCTGGGGCGGTGCGGCGGCGATGCCGTGTACCGCTTCCTCGGTCCGGACAGCTCCGGGTTGGACAGGGAGGACCGTTATGGATTCCAACTGACCTTCCGATCGCTGCGTATCCAGGTCGAATTCGCGAATCGAGGCGACCTCGTCACCCCACCATTCGATTCGTGCAGGCGCCGCCATTCCGAATCCATATACATCCACTATACCGCCTCGCACGGCGAACTGGGCAATGTCCAGGGTGGAGGCGCAGCGTTCGTACCCCATGGACTCCAGCCGATCTATCAGATCACTCAAATGCACTGTGCCGCCCGCCTCCACGACCAGGCGCGATGTCTCGACCGCGGCGGCCATCCGGGTAAGCTCAACCGTAGCGGCAATGGTCGTGACCAATACTCGGACCGACCCGCTCAGCACGCCGTTGATCGTTTCGACTCGCTCACCGGCGATCTCGAAATGCGGCTCTTCCTCACCCAAGGCTTCTCGTTGCGGGTAGAGTCGAACGTCCTCCCCGAGCAGAGCACGCAAATCCGCGAAGAACAGCTCCGCTTCGGTGGGGTCCGCCGCCACGAGCACGAACACACGCTGTGGAAAATCCTCCTGGAGAACCGATAGGAGAACGGCAAGGCTCGATCCCGGCAAACCGGATACATCCAGGGCCTGCGCTCTCCTCGGCAGCATTCGCTCCAAGGCCCGCAGTTTCGGATGGGCTCGGAATATCGAGACGAGCTGTGGAAGCACTACGCCCTGTCCCTCGCCTTTCCGGCGGAGCTCGCCACCAGGAATTCGGTAAGCGCGGCAACAATAGCGGCGCCGAGCAACAGGCTGGTGAGATCCATCCGGCCTGCCCCGGCAAACATGGATCGGTAGAGCTGCGTCGTCTCCAGGACTCGCGATTCTTCACCGAGGCTCGCGCGCACCTGAGACTCGCGAGCAATCTGCAGACGCGATTCTCTCGGATCGACGTTCACCTCGAGCGCACCTACCGTGTCGTCCGAGTCATCACTCATGAAGTAGACGCCCGTCTCGGGCGGAGCCACCATACGCCCATTAGCAGGAACCGTGGCAACCAAACTATTCGCGGGACCGAGGAGTGTCGTCGCTTCGACGGGGAGTTCGACAACGTCGCCCGGGCTCGCCCTCGAGATCCAAGTTTCCTGCGCAGCGATCCGATTCAATAGATGATCCACAAAAGGTACGAAGGCGGCACTGACCGGGAGGCGGGTCCACTCCGGCTCCATACGACTGGCCAGTAGCACTACCGCGCCGTCACGAACCAGCCATGGCTCGTCACTTGCCGTTGCCAACACCGCGCCGTTCCCCGCAAGCCGGTAACGCCGGAAGACCTCAACGCCGCTCAATTGTCCCGGCTCATCTGTGAGCTGCCATTCTCCTCGGAGCAATTCTTCATACTGCCAAGCGACCCCGCGGGCACGCAGAGAGCGGTTCAGCGCTCCCACCATGGCCGGATCCGAGGGGGGCAGCAATATGGACACGCCCGACTGCTCCAGTCTGCCCAGGGAGACCTGGTTTCCGGGAAGAACCCGGCCACCCTCCGACAACACCGCAACCGCATCGACTAGGAACCCGCCGACCGCCGGGGCCATCGCTACCTCTGCCGGTTCGCCACGAAACAATGCCAATTCCCTGCTGTCGTCGGCTCGAAGCTCGTCGGGGTCCAACTCCACCACGGCGCTGACCCACCCGTCCCTGGAGAGTTCTCCCGAGAGAGTGACGCGATCTCCGGGGGCCGCCAGAGTCCTGTCCAATTCCCTTCCACCCACTCGCAATCGTATCGCCGACGGCCTGTCGGCCGATCCACCCACACTGGCCACTACGGCGCCATCGGGCGACCATATCTCAGGTTCAGTGTGGACCGAATCGAGCCACCTGTTCGACGGCGGAGGATTAGGGGCCCAGGCGAGCACCGCGGTGACCGCAGGATCGCCTTGTGATAATGCCGAAGCTTGCAGGTCGCTCACGACTACGACCGGACCGTCACCCAGCGGATCATCGCGGATCGCCAGCGCCGCAGCTCGCACTGCGGCACCCAGATCCAACCGCCCCGCTGAAGGATCGAGGCCATCCAGGGCCTCGATGGCCTCGAGTCGAGTCGTTCGCCTGGGCACTCCGTCTGCGAGAACGAGCCAAAGCCGGTCTCCGGGAGCAACGCGGGCCAGCACACCGCGAGCCGCAGTAACGATACTCTCGAGAATACGCGCGCCATCGGAAATCGCGCCTGAAGAAACCGAGTTGTCCACGATGAGTGCCAACGCCGTAGGTGGATGCGAATCACCGGAGCCGAGGTCGATCGAAGGACGGGCCGCAGCCAGCACCAGGAACACGATCACCGCAGTACGCAGGATCAACAGCAGCAGATTACGGAATCTGAGCCGCCGCGAATGCTCCTTTTCGGTGGCAGTAAGGTATCGTACTGCCGGAAACACCACGGTCGGCGGGACTCTTCGCCCGAGAAGATGTAGCAACGCGGGAATGGCTGCGGCAACCAGCGCCAACAGCGCCAGCGGGTGAAGGAATCCGATCACCGCAACCGCGACCTGCGCCCGGACAGCTCTCGCAACACGTTGCCGAAAGGAGTATCCGTACGAACGTGGTGGTAGTGGATCCCACCACGGCGACACGCCGCACGCCAGGCACCAATGGTCTTCTGTACAGTCTGCTGATACATGATTCTCAACTCCCGCGGCCTCGCGGTCACTCCCAAGCCGGACTCCGGATCCTCGAAGCGCGCTTCCGGAGGCCCATCCAAAGTCAGTTCGGCCGGGTCCATGATATGCAGCACCAGCACCTCATGGCCCCTGTGTCTGAGGAAATGAAGCACTCTGAGGACGAGTTGCCGATCGAACAGCAGGTCGGAGGCCAATACCACCAGCCCACGTCGCCTCAGCAGACTCGTCACCTTGCGCAGAGCAGGCTCCGCGGCTGTACCTCCGCCAGCATCTATGGCTTCCAACGTACGGGCTATGGTCCACCAATGATTCGATCTCACTCCAGCCCGCAACACCACGCGAACCTCCTCGTCAAATGCTATCAAACCAGTTGCATCCCGCTGCCGCAGAAGAACGAGCGCCAACGAGGCAACGAGTCGCTTCGCATACTCGAACTTGCTCAGGACCACCTCCGATCCGTGCCAATCCATTGAAGCACTGGCATCCAAGACCAACATCGACCGCATATTGGTCTCCTCCTCGAACTGCTTCACGAAAAGGCGATCCGACCGCGCAAGCATCTTCCAATCGAGGTACCTGAGATCGTCTCCCGGCTGGTAAGGCCGGTCTTCGGTGAATTCGACCGAATAGCCCGGGAATGGCGACTTGTGAATGCCCGCCAGAAAGCCCTCGACAACACTTCGGGCAACCAGCTCTACGCCGCCGAGCTGCGCTACGATAAACGGATCAAGTAGATCGGCGCGGGTTCGCTTCGTCTCGAACATTCAATGTCCTGGCATTGAAGACTCTCGGGCGTTTCTTTGGTCGAAAAACCCGAAACAGGGCGGTCTCCTCTCGTTCAACATGTTCGTTCAGACCTCCACCATTAAGTGTAACATGACAGCCCGTGTCATCTCTTGTGGACACAAACGCCAATCTCAGCAACTTCACTTGATCTTATAACTCGTTAGCATATAACAAGATAGCACACCAGCACCGATGGCACGCTCTCTGCAATCAGCGAATCGCCGACGTGACTGTTCGTACGTCGAGATGGTTGGAGGTGCAAAATGCGCAAAGCGATGGGGCCGGTTTTTCTATCGCTGTTCTTGGTCGCGGGGTTGTGCGGGCAACAAGCTCGCGCCGCGTCCGGGGTGCGCTCGCCTGAGAATGGCTTTCTGGTCGAACTCGATACATCAAATGAGACAGTGGATCGCGGTGACCATATGCGAGTATGGTTCACTACCACGCGGGATGCTCACGTGACCGTACTGAGGATCGACACCGAGGGCCGCGTGCGCATGCTGTTTCCGGAACGGCCGTGGCACAGCAATTACGTCGAGGGAAGAAAGCGCCATGAGGTGAGCAATTCCGCCTGTGGGGAGGCGGATTGCGCCTTCGCAATAGATGATTATCCGGGTCAGGGGTTCGTCTTCGCGATTGCGAGCTCAGTTCCACTCGATTTCGATTCCTACTCCAAAGGTGACTACTGGGACTATACTCATATAGCTCACCACGGCAAGGTTACAGGCGACCCGTTCTTGGCCTTTTCCAGGCTTCTCAACGGATTGGTTCCCGACTCGGGCGCAGGCGAGTCGTCATACGACGCTCGTGACTATCACGTGGGAGGGAGGTACGAGTATCCCCGGTTTCTCTGCTACGAATGCCACTCATACGTTCGCTATCTGTCTTGGAACCCGTACGAGCAGCGCTGCAGCCGCTTCCGGGTTGTGAGGTACGATGAGCCGGAATACTACCCCGTCGGCCAGTACGGACCGGAGAGAACCGTCTACGCCAGGCCGCGTAGACTGGATGCTCGTTACGTGTTCCAAGACAGAGAACCAAATGAGCCCTTCGTGTCTGTCGGAACCAGGCGACCGAGCGCCGAGGGTGGGGAACAGCCCCGGGCGCGGGGCGCGACGGCGCAGGATTTTGGTGGAGTCGGTTCGGTTCCCGCTCCGCTACGACGCCACGCTGCTCGGTCGGACAGCGCCCTGAGCCCTGATATTCCGCCCGAAACCGTCGTCCGCGTGGATACCCCTTCAGTCCGGCTACAGCCGCGGTTACTGCGCAGACGTCCCGAGACGGAAGACGAATCGCTACGAAAACCGTTGCGGTCGCCTCCGGATACACAAGCCGGACCCGAACCGACCGTCAGAATAGTGCCCGCCAACCCAGTCCGGCCCTTGCCGGCTCTAGGTCCGCGAGACCGCGCGAAGATAACTCCACGGGCTGTTCGGCAGCTCAGGAAAAGCAAACCGGACTCGTCCGCTTCGCCCCGCAGCATGAGGCCCCGCTGACGCGTTGCCTCCGTTGGACCCAAATGTGGGTTATCTTGCCTTTGACTCGAATCCTGGAGAACCCGGAAATGCAGCGTGTTGTGCCGGCAATTATCTGTCTTGCGTGGCCTTCCCTGGCCTTGGCTCAAACTCTCGAGCAGGCCGTGAGCTCAATCACGGAACGCGATATGTACAGGCATATCGAGGTAATGGCTCATGATTCCATGATGGGTCGCGACACACCAAGCCCGGAACTCGACGTCACGGGCGAATATGTAGCTTCGCAGTTCAGACGTATCGGTTTAGAACCCGGAGCAGAAAATGACTCCTACATTCAACGGTATCCGGTGACTGAACTGCGCCGCGAACTAGCTATTGCCATATCTGGGAGCGACAACTGGCGGCCAGGAGTAGACGTGGTGCAGATGGCGGGAGGTGCCGCGGAAGTGTCCGGCCCGCTGGTGCTCGTCACGGGAGGCGGCGTACCCGCCGAACCCTTACAGTTGGAAGGCTCAATCGTACTGTTGCTTGCCGGATGGGGCGGGAGAGGCCTGGCCGCTCCGAGCCAGCAGCTCCTCGAGGCGATCCAGAACGCTAGTCCCGCAGCGGCGATCGTTGCAACCGGCATTCCAGAGCGCTTCTGGAATTACTTCAGCGGGCGTCAGAACCGATCACAGTTTGTGCTGGGCTCGGATACGGAGTTGTCGGATGAACCGCCACTGCTGTTCACGCAACTCGCGACTGCTGAAGCTCTCCTGGCGGAACACGGGATACAGGCAAGTTGGGAAGGAGATCCCGAAATCCGAACGCTCGACGGCCTTCAATTCTCCGTCACCGCAACCCTGTCCACAGAACCACGTTCTGCACCGAATGTCGCCGGGATCCTCGAGGGCAGCGATCCGACGCTCAAGGACGAGTACATAGTGCTGAGCGCGCACATGGATCATGTCGGTGTGGGTACGCCGGTCGAAGGCGACAGCATAATGAATGGGGCGGATGACAACGCCTCCGGCACAGCCGCTGTGATCGAGACGGCTGAAGCGTTCGCCATGATGGATCCGCGGCCCAAGCGTTCCATGATATTCCTCGCGGTGAGCGGCGAAGAAAAGGGTTTGTGGGGAAGTGCGTACTATGCCGACCACCCCTCAGTCCCAATCTCGCAGATCGTGGCAGGCATCAACACCGACATGATAGGACGCAACTGGTCCGACACGATTGTAGCCATCGGAAAGGAATACTCCGACCTGGGAGAGACGCTCGACGGGGTCAACGCACAGCATCCCGAGCTGAACATGGCGGCAATCGACGACATATGGCCCGAGGAGCGTTTCTACTACCGCTCCGACCACTACAATTTCGCCGAGAAAGGCGTGCCAGTTCTGTTCTTTTTCAACGGCACGCACGAGGACTATCACGGCGTGAACGACGAAATACATAAAGTGGACGCAGAGAAGGCCGCTCGCATAGTGAAGCTCATGTTCTATCTCGCCCTCGAAGTCGCAAACAAGCCCGAGAGGCCGAAGTGGAAACAGACGGGGTGAGGGGGCGGTAGGGCGGTAGGGCGGTA
>CAZOJI010000030.1:14540-58350 GCA_964580055.1 uncultured Gemmatimonadaceae bacterium
GGGCGGTAGGGCGGTAGGGCGGTAAGGCGGTAAGGCGGTAGGGTGAGGGATGAAGGACGGTTGTTGCGCGCGCATGCCCCTCCGCCGCACCGCTCCGTAGGACTCTCCAGCACTTGGCCCTTTATATTCCCTCTCATGCATCAACTCACTATACGCAACTTCTGCATAGTCGCGCACATCGATCACGGCAAATCGACGATCGCCGACAGGCTCATTGAGCTGACCTCTACGCTCGACAAACGCCGCATGCGCGCTCAGGTGCTCGACACCATGGACCTGGAACGTGAACGCGGTATCACCATAAAGCTCAACGCGGTGCGGATGCTTCACCACGTTGACGGGGCTGAGTTCGAGTTGTGCCTGATCGACACGCCGGGACATGTGGATTTCACCTATGAGGTCTCGCGCTCTCTCAATGCCTGCGAGGGCGCACTACTCGTAGTGGACGCGAGCCAGGGTATCCAGGCTCAGACCGTTAGCAACCTGCTGCTGGCAATGGACGCCGGTCTGGAGATCATTCCCGTGCTCAACAAGATCGATCTGCCGGCGGCTGACCCGGACAGCAGATCGGAGGAATTGCAGGAACTGCTAGGCGTCGGCGATGACGAGATCTTCAGAGTGTCGGCGAAGCAAGGAACCGGGATGAAGGCCCTGCTCGACGTGATCGTCAACCGAGTCCCGCCACCCTCCGGAGATCCCGACGCTCCGCTCAGAGCTTTGATCTTTGACACCTATTACGATCGGTATCGCGGTGCCATTCCCTCCATCCGCGTTGTTGACGGTAGCATAGCCCGCGGAGATCTTGTCTGTTTCGGTTCACACACCGAGGACAGCTATGAGGTCACCGAGGTCGGGTACATGCAGCTCGATCAGCGGAGCACACCGGTTCTCCACGCAGGACAAGTTGGGTACTTCGTGGCCAGCGTGAAGGGCGTGAGCGAAACCCGAGTGGGCGACACGGTGTTGAATGCCGACCGCCGGGCCGGGACCATGCTGCCCGGATATCGCGAGGTCCACTCGATGGTCTTCGCGGGGCTGTACCCGACCGACTCGAATAAATACGAGGAGCTCCGCGAAGCTCTCGTGAAGCTGCAGCTGAACGATGCCTCGTTGCACTACCAACCCGAGTCGTCAGTTGCTCTGGGTTTCGGGTTCAGGTGCGGATTTCTCGGATTATTGCACATGGAAATCGTGCAGGAGCGGCTCGAGCGCGAGTTCGACCTCGACCTGATCACCACAGTCCCCAACGTGGAATACCACGTGTACAAGACCGACGGTAGTACGGAGGTCATCGAGAACCCCTCGAGATTGATCCTCGATTCCAACGTCGATCACATAGCGGAACCGTACGTGAAGGCGCAGATCACCGCGCCCTCCGAGTACATCGGTGCCATCATGAAGCTCGGACAGGAACGCCGGGGAATCTACCTGGACATGACGTACCTCGATACGGTCAGGGTGCAGCTCGAATGGGAATTCCCTCTTTCCGAGATAATCGTCGACTTCTATGATCGATTGAAGACGGTTTCTCGCGGATACGCGGGAATGGACTACGAGTTCGCCGATCATCGAGCCAGCGATCTGGTGAAACTGGACATGCTGATAAACGGCGATCCGGTCGACGCGTTCAGTATCATCATTCACCGGGACAAGGCACACGCGTGGGGCCGGAAGATGGCGGAAAAACTGAAGGAACTGATTCCTCGGCAACTCTTCGAGGTGATCATTCAAGCGTCGATCGGATCCCGGGTGATCGCGCGCACCAACATAAGGGCGCTCAGAAAGAATGTAACGGCAAAGTGTTACGGCGGTGACATCACCCGTAAACGCAAGCTGATCGAGAAGCAAAAAGAGGGAAAACGACGCATGAAACAAGTCGGTTCGGTTGAGATTCCCCAGGAGGCATTCCTTGCCGTTCTACAAGTCGAATGAGATGCCGCGCTTCTCGTGCGGTCACGTGCCGATCATTCTCGAGATGAGCACCCCCGCCAGATGATTCGACTGATCGCGGGAGTAGACGTCGGTGGCACCAATGTAGTGGTGGGTACTGTGCCGGAGGACGGATCGTCCATACATGGCGTGACATCAGAGCCCACCGAGAAAGAGGCCGGTCCTGACGGTACACTGGTGCAAATCACTCGGATGGTTCACGAGTCGCTGGGCAAGACCGCCGAGGAACTCGGTGCCGGCAATTTCGAGATCGTTGGCGTCGGCATCGGCGCGCCCGGTCCCCTGAACAGAAAGAGCGGGACCGTTCTGCTGTCACCTAACCTGGGCTGGATAAACATGCCGTTGCGCGACCTCACCGCTGCCGCGCTGGAGTTGCCGGCCACTCTCGAAAACGACGCAAACTGCGCCATATACGGCGAATGGTGGCGAGGCGCCGCTCAGGGCGGACGAGTTGTGGTGGGTCTGACCATCGGCACCGGTGTGGGCGGTGGCATCGTCATCGACGGCAAGGTGTTTCACGGTGCCGGTGATGCGGCAGGGGAAATCGGTCACGCGAGCATAGACACGACGGGTCGTCGCTGCAAATGCGGCAACTATGGTTGCCTGGAAGCCTACGCGTCTGGACCCGCGATCGCAGCCCGTGCAGTAGAAGGTATCGAAGCCGGTGCCGCGTCCTCAGTGGTGAGTCAGGTCGACGGAGACCTCTCCCGAATAACCTCCAAGGCAATCGCCGAAGCGGCGCTCAGTGGCGACCAGTTCTGCCTCGACGTGATTCGGGAAACGGCGCACCTCCTCGGCAGCGCGGTTGCCAACCTGGTCAACATCTTCAACCCCGACATCGTGGTGATTTGCGGCGGGGTCACCCAAACGGGCAAACACCTCTTCGAACCCCTCAGGCACCAGGTGGTGCGCAGGGCATTTGCGCCGTCCGTAGCTGCCTGCAAGATCGTGGCCGGTGCGTTACCGGGCACGGCAGGAGTCTTCGGGGCCGTTGGCGCATTCAAGGCTCAGCAGGAGTGCACAGATTGAAGCGACTTGGCGTCTTGGGCACGATGGTCTGGGATACCATCTACAGACCCGGCGCCGAGGCTGAGCCTGAGGAAGAGTGGGGCGGGATCAGCTACGCACTCAACGCATTCGAGGCCGCACTTCCTGTCGATTGGTGTTTCGTGCCACTGGTGAAGGTCGGCTCGGACCTCGCTCCGCTTGCCAACCGATTCTTGAGCTCCCTCGAGCGCAAGGGAGACGCCTCGCGGTTCATAGAGGTTCCCCAACCGAACATGCGAGTCACCCTGCGCTACTCCAGGAACGACCGCAACACGGAAACGCTCAGCGGCAGCTCACCTACATGGACGTGGGAACAACTGGGCCCGATGGTCCGGGACCTAGATGCGCTCTACGTAAACTTCACTTCGGGCACTGAATTGCGATTGGAAACGGCCCGCCGGTTGAGACGCGCCTTTCCAGGACTGATTTACGTAGACTTGCACAGCCTGCTGCTCGCTCCGGATGGTGTGGCACTATGCGTTTCCGAAGCATTGGAAGATGCGACCGGCTGGTTTTCCTGTTTCGACGTCATTCAGTTGAACGAAGATGAGCTGAGGTTGTTGGGCAACAAAGCGGTGGAAGTGGCTGCACGAGCCATGGCCGAAGGTGCGCAAGCATTCATCGTGACGCTCGGAAGCCGTGGCGCACTCAGCTACTCAACAGGAGAAGTACGCCTCGACAGCGAAGCCGGCTCGAGGGACGCCGTTTCGGGTCCGATACGTACCGCGCATGTCCCTCCCGTTCACGTCGAGCGTCAATTGGATTCGACCGGTTGTGGAGATGTTTTCGGCGCGGCGACCGTTTCGTATCTTTTACGCGGAGCTTCGGTGGAGAAGGCTATTGCGCAAGCAAACATTCTAGCTGCATCCAATCTGTCATATCGCGGGACCAGACAGCTTTTTCGCCACCTGCATGTGGAAGGGGTTCATCAATGACGCGAGTCGTCGAAGTCCCAACCAACTTCGATGAACGTTCCTTAGATCAGTTCGCGTCGGCGTTTGGCGCCCCCCATGGGGAGCGTCTCCTATTCGACGCTCACGCCGTGAAGTGGGCTTCCCCTTACGGACTCTTGGGGCTATTGGCGGCCGGTCAGGCAGTTGTTGAAGCAAACGCCCCTCAACCTCAGCTTGCCGTTCCCAACGACCGCGACGTGCTGCAGTACTTGAGCCGGACGGGTTTCTTCGAACACGCCAGCGAGTGGTTCGAGATACACGGGAAAGCGCCGTCCGCCAAAGTGCGGCGCTCATCGGATGTACTGCTGGAAATCACGCCGGTTACCGGTGCTGACGACGTACATGGGGTTGTGAGCGTAATTCAGGAACGGGCCGCTGCCATCCTGGCAGGGGAGCTTGGCCTCGAATCCAAAGCGACCCTGGGTTTCGGTATGGCGCTTTCCGAAGCTTGTCAGAATATTGTAGAGCATGCCGGTACGTCCGGCTGGGTCGCGGTACAGACATATGAATGGCGCCGGCGCCTGGGACGCCGCGTTGTCGTCATTGCCGTTGCAGACGCCGGAATCGGATTCAAACGCTCACTCGACGCCACGCAGGCAGCCCGTTATGGTGACCGGTGGAGCGATGCAACCGCGTTGGAGGCAGCATTGATACAAGGGGTGAGCCGGTTTCGTGATCCGGGCCGCGGCCAGGGACTCGGCGGAATCCGCAGATACGTTAGCAGATGGGATGGTAGAATCAGCATTCGAAGCGGCACAGCGCGCATCTCGATCGTGCCAAGCTGGGACGATGAGGTGCCACTGGCCGACGGACTCCCTGTGTTTCCGGGTAGTCAAATGCTTCAAATAATACCTGCTCAACAGGAAAAGTGATTGCTCCGTGCCGAATATTGACCTGGGATTGATCCTTCGAAATGCCGTGCCTTCAGGATACGGCGATCTGGTAACGCGACCGACCGGGCGGGCGGTGCGATCCGGTGTCGAGGAACTGCTACCGCAGAATAGGGACGAGCACCCCGTCGTGATCGACTTCGGAGCGGTGCGTTGTCTCGACATCTCCTGCGCGGACGAGATAGTCGGGAAGCTCCTGCTCGATCATGGAAATGGACGACACTTCGTGTTGACAGGAGTGACTGACGCACACTGCGATGCCATCCAGCAGGTTCTGGAGCGCCATGGGATGACGGTGGTGGCTCGGTGTCGCGATGGATCGCTCGAATTGCTGGGGCCTCTCGACGACGATCTGCGGCGAGTCTTCGGAGCCGTCCAAAACCTCGATGCCGCTCCGGCATCGGATGTCGCCGACCGGCTAGATCTCACCCCTGAGGTTACTCGGCCATTGTTGGACGAGCTGTTGATGCGACGGCTGGTCACGCAGCGTGCGGACCAGTTCAAAGCTCTCTCAGCACGTGATACGGTTTAAGAAGGCCTTCAAGTCGTTCCAGTCGGGCTCCCTGGCGCTGACTGACATCACCTTTCACGTTGCCAAAGGTGAGTTCGTCTTCTTGACGGGGCACTCGGGAGCCGGCAAATCCACCATTCTGAGATTGATATATGCGGACTCTCTGCCTACCTCGGGTGAGGTGCGGGTGTCCGGGTTCAGTACGGAACGGATGCGTCGCTCCGATATACCCAAGCTTCGTAGGCGTCTCGGCGTCGTATTTCAGGACTTCAGACTCCTCGAGGATAGAACTGCCGAGGAGAACGTGGCCTTCGCGCTCGAAGTTACCGGCGTGCGCCGCAGCCTCATACAACCCAAGGTCATCCGAGTATTGACGCAGGTGGGACTTGCAGCGAAGGCCAACGCCTATCCACGCGAACTTTCGGGTGGCGAACAACAGCGGGTGGCAATTGCTCGGGCGCTGGTAAATGACCCTCTGGTTGTGCTCGCCGACGAACCCACCGGCAACTTGGATGATCGTGCGAGCAGAGGGGTCGTGCAGTTGCTCCGCGATATCAACGCCAACGGTACCGCCGTACTAATGGCGACCCACGACTTGAATATCGTGCGTCACCAGGCGGCCCGGTCCATAGAGCTGCAGAATGGAGCTGTCGTGTACGATTCGGCCGTAGACGAGGCCGGCCGAGGTGGTGCAGCCGAATGAGGCTCGTGATCAGAGAAACCCTGCTCACGTTCCGGCGCGCCCCGGCCCTGTCAACGCTCTCGATAACCACGATCGCATTCGCACTGTTCGTTGTCGGGCTGTTCGCGCTGGTAGCTCTCAACTTGCGGAATGCTCTAGCCGATGTGGAAGAGCGAGTCGAAATAGTCGCCTACCTCATGCGCGGAACCCCGGTCGAGGTGGTGACGGTTGCGATCGGCGACATCGAGGCGTTTCCCGGGGTCGAGTCCGCGACCTATGTGTCTGAAGAGGCTGCGCTCGCCCGTGCCCAAAGTGAGCTCACCGAGTTCCAGGAGGTATTCGACGACCTGGCCGAGAACCCACTCCCGGCTTCCATCGAGGTACGTCTGTCTCCGGGCTATCGAGATGCGGCGACAGTGGCCCAAGTGGCCGAATGGTTGCGTTCGTTTCGGTTTGCCGAAGATGTCCGATTCGGCCGTGATTGGGTGGAGCGAATCGACCGTTTGCAGAGTATCGCCGCCGTGGTAGGTCTTGTCATCGGAGGAGCCTTTGCGGTAGCCTCGGTTATCATTATCGGCACAACGGTGCGTATGTCCGTGTTGCACCGCAGCCGGGAGATAGCAATAATGCGACTCGTGGGCGCTACCAACGGCTTCATCCGCCGCCCGTTTCTCCTGGATGGTATCCTGAAGGGATTCCTGGGCGGTTGTGCCGCTGTTGGGCTGAACTACGCCGCCTATGCCGCAATCAACCAGATTTACGCCGCGCAGTTCTTCAACGGTGCTCAGGCCCTGGCCCTCGTCATCTTCGGCACCGCCCTCGGGTTTGTCGCGAGCGCCGTGAGTGTCGCTCGGCACTTGCGCAAGGTGACTACCGGATGAGCAGGCGTGCGACGCTGACGATCAGGTCGGGCGTCGCCATCGCAGCGTGGTGCTGCCTGACGTTCAATCACTCCGAGTTGAGCGCCCAAGAAAACATCGACAGGCGCATCCGCGCCAACCGAGCCCGCCTCGACTCTATCCGTCAAGAACGCGAGTCCCTCGAGAACGAACTGGACCGCCTGCGCGGACGAGCACGAGACATCGCCAGTGAGATCCGCAACATCGAGCGGCAGAGAGATGTCACAGCGCGGGTCGTGAACGAATTGGACAGGCAGATGGCATCCATGACCAGCCAGATGGATACGGTGACGATGGATCTGATGCTCGCTCAGGATGCCCTCGCCGAAACGCAGGCCGTGTTGGAACGCCGCCTGACCGAGATCTACAAGCGCGGGCCGCTGTACGCGTTCCAGGTCCTGCTCGTCGCTGAATCATTCGGCGATCTGCTCTCCAGGTATAAGTACTTGTACCTCGTCAGCCGCCAAGATCGAGTTTTGGTTCAGGAAGTCGAGGAATTGGCCCAGCGTATAGAGGTGCAACGAAGTCAGCACTTGAGCGTTCAGCGAGAACTGTCGCAGCAATTGGACGACCGCGGGGCCGAATTGCAACGCTATGTAAACCTAGGACGACAACGGCAGAACGCTCTCGCCCAGACGCGGCGGTCGCGCGAGGTCACGGCAACCCGCCTCGATTCCCTAGCTGCGGCGGAAGGACAGCTCGCCTCCATCATAAACTCATTGGAGGAGACACGCCGTCGAGCGATAGCTCGCGGAGAGCGCATCGAGGGCACCATATCCACGGACGACCTGGGTCAGCTGGAATGGCCCGTCGACGGCGATGTGATATACGAAAAAGGCCGTTTGACCCGACCGGACGGTACACACGTCCGGCAGAACGGCATCGGCATAGCAGTCCCGGCCGGTACACCGGTGAGAGCTGTGGCAACCGGCACGGTTGAAGTTGCGTCTCCGATGAGCACCTACGGTCCTTCCATAATGTTGGACCACGGCGGCGGCTACTACACTCTTTACCTCTACCTCTCCGCGCTCGAAGTTCAAATGGGCCAACTGGTGCAGGCGGGGCAGATCATAGCTCGATCCGGAGGCGTCCACTCGAGTGAAGGAGCTCACATCGAGTTTCAGATCCGGGGCGCTCAAGGCATAGCCTTGGACCCGCGCCATTGGCTTCGCCCCACTAGGTGAGACCGCTCCATCCATCTCTTCCCCTTGCGATGTTGCCCTGCCGGCGATATTAATACATGCGTATGAAGGAAGTCAAACGTATGACTCAACATCAAGACACCGCTGATCGCCTGGTGGACGCAGCGAGAGAGCTGTTCAGCCGTTTAGGCTACGAAGCGACGTCCGTGCGGGCGATTACGACGCTTGCCGGCGCTAATCTCGGCGCCATCACCTATCACTTCGGGTCCAAAGAAGCACTTTACGAGGCCGCGTTGGCTTCTGTGATAACTCCTCTGAGACCTCTTGCTGTCGAGATCGCGAGTAGCTCCGATCCGCCCCTGGCACGCATCGAACGGATGGTTAGAGGGCTCTTCCGCTACCTGAGGGAGCGGCCCGAGTTTCCCAAGCTGTTAGCACACCATTTAGCCAGTTCTCGACCTCTGCCTGAGCCCGCTCGCGAAATCATCTCCAAGAACCTCGCAACGATGGCGTCGCTGATCTCGGAGGGCCAGCGTAATGGGTCCATCCGCTCGGGAAATCCGCGCGACATGGCGCTGAGCATAGCCGCTCAGCCGCTCTGGCTCACCCTTGCCCGCCGGGCGATCCAAGAGAGTGCGTCCGCGGATCAGGAACCCCCCGAAACTCACGAGCAAATCGTCGCGAGCGTTGTTGAGTTCGTGCGTGCAGGGCTACGAAAACACCCGGAAGGACAAGAATGATCTATATCAAATGCTCGGGCACCGGAACGATCCCAAAGCTCTTGCTGGTCGTGGCAGCCGCAGGCGGATGGAGTCCGGCTCTTGGTGGCCAGAACACCATGCCCCGGGATCAGCTCACGCTCACAACCGCAGTTGATCGCGCCCTGGAGCACCATCCCAGCACTCTAGCGGCGCGAGCTGGAGTGAGCGCCGCCAAGGCCGCGGCGGGGGAAGTATCCGCTCAGCGGCTGCCGCAACTGGCGATTGAAGCCTCCGCAACCAGATACCAGGAGCCGATGATAGTGGCTCCCCTTCACGCACTGGACATCAACAGGGCGCCCGACTTCGATCGCACGCTGTTGCGTGGCACCGCTTCAGTCTCCGTCACCCTATTCGATGGTGGTGTGCGCAGAGCGAGGGTGCGTGGTGCACGCGCCGAAACCAATGCAGCCGAGTTCATGAGCGAGTCGGCGACGGCGACACTGATTGCCATGGTTACCCGAGTTTATCTGCGCGCGCTCACACTTCGAGACGTCCTCGATGCCCACGATAACCGTCTTGCCGCTCTGGAGGCCGAGCGAGATCGCGCCCAGAAACTCTTTGGGGAGGGTACCGCTGCGCGGTTGGTGGTACTCAGGGCTGAGGCTGCAATCGCACAGGCACGCGCCGAACGCGTGGCGACTGTGGCCGCTCTCGAGGTTGCCGAACAGAACCTGGCGAGGCTGACGGGCATGGGGCCGAACCAAACTTCCGCTGAGGGTCTGGTTCCGTTGCAGCTGAGGCGGAGAGCGCTCGAACTCGAGAGAGAGACGTTGGTAGAACGGGCGCAGGCGACCAACCCCGGGCTACAAGAGGCTCGCAGCAAACACGAGGCGGCCTTGTCGGCCAGGCGGGCAGCGAGCGCAGTATGGCTACCCAACATCTCCCTGTTCGGCGGATACCTGGGATTCGGTAGCGCCGCCGGAGATTTCACCGCTGAATGGCAGGGTGGAGCCAAGATCTCCTATCCAATCTTCACCGGAGGAGCGCGATCGAGCACAAATGCGCGCACGGCAGCGCTGGTTGCCGTGGCACGGCAGGAGGTTCGCAACGTAGAGCTGTCTGTGAGGGAAGGTGTGGACAGAAGTCTGAGTGCCGTGCGGGAATCACGTGCCCAGGTCTCCGCTGTAGAACAGGCGGTGAACCACCTCGAGGAGGTCGCTCGCATTGAACGTCTCGCCGTCGATGCAGGATCCGGCACACAGACCGAATATCTCAGATCTCAGGCGGAGTTGCTTCGTGCCCGGGCGTCACTGATCGAGGCCCGAAACAATGAGATTGCCGCACGAGTAGAACTCGCCCGTACGGTTGGGCGGTTGAGCCCGGAGTGGCTCGAAAATGAACTGGAGAACAGTCCATGAGCAAGAAGCAGCGGATCGTAATGGGTGCAGCCGCAGTGTCGATTGTGGCGGTGGTGATTATCGTAGTGGCCTTCGCTGGCGCAGCCAACGGCAACGAGGTCATTTTAGCCTCAGGCACCGTCGAAGCCGCAGAGGCGGACCTCGGCTTCCAGATACCCGGCCGGATAGAGTCGATATCTGTTGATGAAGGTGATCCGGTGGATAGTTCCGCCACACTCGCATCGCTCGACCGAGCCGAACTGCTAGCGAGGCGCCAGGCTGCCGAGGCGAGCGTTGCAGCGGCCCGAGCCGCTCTCACCGAGGTGCAAACAGGATTTCGCTCGGAAGAGATAGCTCAGGGCCGCGCCGCATTGCGAGCTGCCGAAAGACGACTGACCAACGCCAGACGCGACCTGGAACGCACCGAGCGCCTCTTCGAGGGCGGTGCCGTCAGCCGCCAGACTCTCGACCACCAGCAGATGGCATTCGACTTGGCGAAAGCCGAACAAGAGAGCGCCGCCGAACGCCTGCAGATCCTCGAGACCGGACCTCGTTCGGAACGAATTGCGGTTCAGAGAGCCCAACTCGAGCAGGCGGAGGCTTCGGTCAGGCAGATCGAAGCGAATCTCGACAATGCTGTGGTGAAAGCGCCGTTCAGCGGTGTCGTGTCCATCAAACATCGGGAGCCCGGCGAAATCGTGCAGCCCGGGCTGCCGGTCCTCTCCGTTGCAAATCCGGACGACCGCTGGGTCCGGATCTACGTGCGCGAAGACCAGGTCGGGCGCATCTCGTTGGGGCAAGAAGCGACTCTCACCGCCGACTCTTATCCACAGCGCACATACCGTGGCCGAGTCACCTTCATAGCCAGCGAGGCAGAATTCACCCCACGCAACGTTCAGACGGAAGAGGAGCGTGTCAAACTCGTGTACCGTGTGAAGGTGCAGATCACCGCAGACCCGTCGTACGATCTCAAGCCTGGATTGGCCGCAGACGTGCGAATCGAGACCGAGACACGGTGAGCGAAGCATTGGAGCCGGCAGTCAAACTCCAGCGACTCACTCGTGACTTCGGCGAGTTGCGTGCCGTGGACGGGCTGCAGTTCGACGTTTCTCCTGGAGAGTTGTTCGGAATAGTGGGCCCCGACGGTGCCGGGAAAACAACGACGCTTCGAATGCTCGCCGGGGTGTTGCCCCCTACGGAGGGGGATGCAGAACTCGCCGGCATCTCGGTGGCAAAGGATCCCGAGGCAGTGAAGCCGCACATCGCATACATGTCGCAGCGCTTCGGTCTGTACGCGGATCTCACGGTGCGTGAAAACATCGAATTCTACGCCGACCTCTATGAGGTCCCCAAAAGCGAGCGCTCGGCGCGCCTCGACCGGTTGTATCAGTTTTCTGCCTTGCGTCCATTCGAGAACCGTCTCGCAGGACAACTCTCTGGAGGCATGAAGCAGAAGCTTGGCCTGTCCTGCGCCCTCGTTCACGAACCGGAGATAATGCTGCTGGACGAGCCCACTTTCGGGGTGGATCCGATTTCGCGCCGAGATCTCTGGCTAATCGTGCACGAGATGGTATCCCGGGGCACTACCGTGGTTGTGTCGACGGCCTATATGGACGAGGCCGAGCGGTGCGACCGAATCGCCCTCTTGCACGAAGGTGGGGTCGTGGCGATTGATACGCCGGAGAATCTTCAGGGTCGACTGCGGGGGAGGATTCTTCGCATATCTACCAGCGAACCGCGTCGTGTTCGCGATCTGGTCACCGAGCATGACGGAGCGCTGCATGCGGTGTTGTTTGGTGACACCGTGCACATATCGTTCGACGATCCGGACAGAAATTGGCAAGCAATCCGCGACATCCTGGAGTCACGCGGGATCTCCGTTCAATCTTTCGGTCCTGCGGAGGCCACGATGGAGGATGTGTTCATCGATCTCGTTCGATCCAAGGAGAGCGGCCATGACTGACGCCGTTCGTGTGACCGATCTGACCCGAAGGTTCGGTGACTTCACGGCGGTCGACCACGTTTCATTCGAAGTCTCCCGGGGGGAGATCTTCGGGTTCCTCGGTCCGAATGGAGCGGGAAAGACAACGACGATAAAGATGCTCACCGGACTGCTCAGTCCCAGTTCCGGAACCGCCAGCGTCGCGGGATACGACGTTGTCGCAGACGCCACTGCCGTGAAGCTCAACATCGGTTACATGTCACAATTGTTCTCGCTCTACGCAGATCTGACCGTAGACGAGAACATCGAGCTGTTCGCGGGACTCTACGGCGTATCCGGCTCTCGTTATGGGGAGAGACACGATTGGGTATTGGAGATGGCCGGACTGACGCAACACACCTCGCGACGAACGGCCGACCTGCCGCTGGGCTGGAAACAGCGGCTGGCACTGGGATGTGCCATACTCCATGAACCGCCGATCCTCTTTCTGGATGAACCGACTTCAGGTGTGGATCCGCTGGCTCGCCGCCGCTTCTGGGATCTCATCTACGACCTCGCCGAATCGGGCACGACGATATTCGTGAGCACTCACTACATGGAAGAGGCCGAATACTGCTCGCGCCTGGCCTTGATGAACCGAGGGCGAATCGTTGCGCTGGACCGTCCGGAGTCGCTCAAAGAGCTGATGGACGAGCCGATATTCCAGGTCGATACCGACAAAGCGCCGGAAGCGGTCGAAGCCCTAAAACAGTCACCGGAAGTAATCGAAGCCGCGATGTTCGGCCGGGCCTTGCACGTGGCGGTCAAAGACGAGGCCTTTGGTGAGACGGGCATTCCTCGCGTGCTCGAGGCGGCGGGAAGGTCCTGCGAGTCTTCACGCCGCGTATCGCCATCGCTGGAAGACGTATTTGTGTCACTGATCCGTCGCGAAGGCGGAGCGGTCTCGGGATGAGCCTCAGCAGACTGCTGGCAATGAGCCGCAAAGAGACGATCCAGCTGCGGCGCGATCCGAGGAGCATGATGCTGGCGTTTCTGTTGCCCATGTCGCTCATCGTCTTCTTCGGGTACGCGATCTCGTACGATGTCAAGAACATAACAGCCCTGGTGCTCGATCAGGATCGGTCTGTATCGAGTCGCGGGCTCATTGCCGCGTTCGAGAGTTCCGGTTACTTCGAAGTGGTCGAGTACCTGACCTCTCACAACCAAATCGAACTCCGGCTCGGTCGCGGTGTCGCCTTGCTGGCGGTGGTGATACCTCCGGATTTCAGCCGCGACCTCCTGTCGAACCGCCCGGCACCGGTGCAGTTGCTTTTGGACGGAGGCGACTCGAACACCGCTACCATTGCCAAGAACTACGCGGAAGCGATCGTCGCCCGATTCTCTGTAGAGGCACTCAGCGAGGGAGCGGATATCACGGTCCCGGTCGAGGCCGAAACCCGGGTCTGGTACAACGAAACCCTCGAGAGCACCAACATGGTCGTGCCCGGGCTGATAGCCGTGATCATGTCCGTGATCGCGGCGATGCTCACCGCGCTGACCATCGCGCGCGAGTGGGAGCGAGGAACGATGGAGCAACTGGCCGCGACGCCGGTGCATCGTTTCGAGGTCATACTGGGTAAGCTACTGCCGTATCTCGTCATCGGACTGATAGACGTCGCCCTCGCGGTGATTGCCGGGTTGGTGGTATTCGGAGTACCCTTCCGCGGCAGCGTCCTGCTACTCGTAGTTCTAACGCTGATGTTCTTGTTTGGGGCGCTGGGTTTCGGGATCTTCCTTTCCGCCGCGGTGAAGTCGCAAGTCCTGGTAACGCAGGCAGCGATGATCTCAACGTTCCTTCCGGCTTTGCTGCTCTCGGGATTCGTTTTTGCTATTCCCAACATGCCGCTGGTTCTTCAGGCTCTCACTTATGCTGTTCCTGCGAGGTATTTCGTCACGGTAACGAGAGGAATTCTGTTGAAGGGCGTTGGAGTGCAAACGCTCTGGGTTGAGGGAGTCGCGATGATCGCGTTTGCCTCTATTGGTCTCCTGTTGGCCACGAGAGTGTTCAAGAAGGAGATCGCATGAGCCAATCCTCGCGGATGCGCGTGCTGAACATGTTGAAGAAGGAACGGCGCCAGATGCTGCGCGATCCGAGAATGCGCGCCATGATCTTCATAGCTCCGATATTCCAACTCATCGCTTTCGGCTACGCCGTAAACATGGACATAAGACAGACCACCACGTTCGTGGTGGACCGTGATGAAAGCGTCGCGTCGCGCGAACTGATCGCGGCTTTCACATCCACCGACTACTTCGAGGTGGCCGGTCGATCCTCCCGGCCCGACGATCTGGTAAAGGCCCTGGACCAGGGTGACGCCGTAGTGGGAATCGACATTCCCGTGGGATTTGCGGCAGACATAGCCCGACGGAGTGCCAAGGTACAGGTCATAGTGGACGGATCGAATTCCAACACCGGCACGGTAGCGCAGGGTTACGCGACGCAGATAGTGAGACAGTTCGCATCGGACAGGGCCAGAGCTTCAGGTGTGTCGCTGGCGGGAGGCATCGATCTCAGGACTAGAGCTTGGTACAACCCCGAGCTAGAGAGCAGGGTTTACAACGTACCGGCGGTCATGGGCATCATAGTCATGCTCATGTGTCTGCTGCTCACTGCGTTGTCGGTA
Organism: uncultured Gemmatimonadaceae bacterium; assembly: GCA_964580055.1. Classification (GTDB taxonomy): domain Bacteria; phylum Gemmatimonadota; class Gemmatimonadetes; order Gemmatimonadales; family GWC2-71-9; genus JBDGYW01. Next base: position 29,318 of record CAZOJI010000030.1, read on the forward strand.
GTCAGGGAACGGGAGATCGGCACCCTCGACCAGCTAATGGTTAGCCCGCTGACTCCCACCGAGCTCATACTCGGCAAGACGTTGCCCGTGATGGTGGTGGGTCTCATCGATCTGGTGCTGGTGACTGCGGTCGCGATCCTCTGGTTCGGAATCCCCATGCGTGGCTCGTTCCTCGTTCTGCTTCCCGCAGCTTTGCTGTATATTCTCGCCGGGCTGTCGCTCGGCCTGTTTTTCTCTTCGATCTCGAAGACTCAGCAGGAAGCCTTCATGTCGGTGTTCCTCGTGTTCTTCCCGATGATGATCCTTTCGGGCTTCTTCTACCCCATCTCGAGCATGCCCATTGGGTTCCAATGGTTGACGTACGTCAATCCGGTACGTCATTTCCTGGAGATAGTCCGGGCCGTATTCTTGAAGGGCGAGGGTTTTATCGGGTTATGGCGGCAGCACGTTCTCCTGGCAGTCATAGCAGCCCTGGCACTCCGTTTCGCGATCGCTCGATTCCGAGCTACGGTCGTATCGTGAGCGACGAGCGTCTGTCTGAGTGCCCGGAACCGAGACTATTCGAGGGCTCGCCCTCACCGCATGTGGTGGAGATTTTGAAGCAATCTTATTTTGTTAGGACATGAGTGAGCCTACTCTGTACGGTCTCTGTGAACTCGCCCGGGAGCTCGGGCTCCCCGAATCCACGACCCGGTATTACCGTGACGTTTTCGCGACTCACGTGCCGAGCGTTGGCTTCGGGCGCAAGCGGCGCTATCCGGAAGAGACCCTCTCGGTTCTACGTTTCATAGCGGAGGCATTCTCGACGGGTCGCACCCGGGAAGAAATCGAACGGGCTCTTTCAGACGGGGCTGCCCCGGGCCCGCAGGATACGGCTGCAGTGCCGCAGCCGTTTTCCCTGCCCCAGCGACCCGCCGATCTCGAATCGAGAACTCATACCGGCGTTTCAGCGGACCGCGAACAGCGAGAACTCATGTGGCAGATGATCCACGAGCTCTCGCGTTTCGGGGATGCGATCGAGCGTCAGCACAACATCCTCACGGAGATCGTCGAGCACGTCTTTCGCGGAGCCGATAGGCGATTGCCGGCAGCGAACGATGGCGATGAACTCGAGAGCGTAGTGGACGCCGAGATCGTGACGGAGCTGGCGGAGCCCGAAACCAGACCGCACCTGGATGATTCGCTCCCTGCCGGGCGCGAGGATGTAGAGGAGCTTCGTAAGGCACTCGAAGCCGAGCGTGATCTGGTAAGCAGATTGCGGCAGTCGAAACTGGATTTGGAGCGACGTGCGGCGGCAGCCGAGGCTAAGCTGGAGCAGACACACGAGCAGGCACCGAGCCTGTTGAGGCGGCTGCTCGAACGGGATCGCGACCGCTAGGCCGACCGATGTTCTCCCACAGTGAGAGACAGGAACGTCGCTCCATGGTCAAGAAGCAGATTGCGCGGCGAGGCGTGTCGGGCCGCCGCGTGCTCGCTGCGATGGACTCGGTGCCCAGAGAGAGGTTCGTGCCCTGCTCGCAACGGCATCTCGCGTATGCCGACCAGCCGCTCCCCATAGGCCTGGACCAAACCATTTCACAGCCGTACATCGTAGCGCTGATGGCCGAGCACGCGCGACTCACCCGCAGGTCAAAGGTTCTCGAGATCGGAACCGGATCGGGATACGCGGCGGCCGTGTTTGCTCATATCAGCAGACATGTCTGGACAGTGGAACGCCTGCCGCAACTGGCGGATGAAGCGAAGCGCCGGTTTTGTGATCTGGGGATCGACAACATAACAACCGTGGTCGGTGATGGCGCGTTGGGGCATGCGGAGGCGGCGCCGTACGACGCGATCATCGTAGCCGCGGCAGCCCCGTTCGCTCCCCTGCACCTTCGAGACCAGCTCGCGGTCGATGGCCGTATGGTCATCCCGGTGGGAGATCGGACCTTTCAGGACCTATTGGTCATCCGACGAGAGAGCACCGGCTATTCGGAACGGAGTGCGGGGTCCTGTAGATTCGTCCCACTCGTCTCACCCGAGGCTTTCAGAGACTAGAGTGGTCCGATCCGATTTGCTAGGTGCACATGTCTCGACAGCCGGAGGCGTGTCCGCCGCACCTGGGCGAGGCGCGGGAATAGGTGCCAGTGCGATACAGATATTCACCAAGACACCGAACCAGTGGGCCGAACCGAAGTTGGACAGGGACGAGATCGCGCGGTTCAAGCGAGAACTGCAGCGCGTCCGTATGAGGGCCGTGGTTTCTCATGATTCATACCTGATCAACCTCGCTTCGCCCGACCCCGCCTTGCGAGCCAGGTCGATTGCATCGTTCAGGTGCGAGTTGCAGCGGTGTCGTGACCTCGGCATCCGGTACGTTGTGACCCACCCGGGGAACCATATGAACGACCGCGATGCCGGTCTCACCAGGAATGCGGCGGCCTACGCCGAAAGCCTGGAGGCGGTGCACGGTCCGACGATTCTGATCGAGACCACTGCCGGGACGGGAACGGCTCTCGGCTCGACGTTCGAGGAGTTGGCCGAACTGCGGGCCGCGATTCCGGGACGACTGCGCAGGAAGGTGGGCTTCTGCGCCGACACCTGCCACATCTACTCCGCTGGATACGACATAGTGACCGACTGGAACGGTGTGTGGGCGGAGTGGGATCAGATACTCGGTTTGAAGCACCTCAAGTGTCTGCACCTCAACGACTCGAAAACTCCACTCGGTTCCCGCAAAGACCGTCACGAATGGATAGCCGAAGGAACACTCGGCGCCGAGCCTTTCCGGCGAATCATGCAGGACGCCCGGTTCGGGGATATCATCAAGCTGATCGAGACGCCCAAGAAGGACGACGCCATTCGACACGACCGCCGCATGCTACGCAGACTGCGCGCCTACGGACGCGCGCGCCGGCAGACAAGAAACTCATAATATCGTTGACATCGCAGAATGTCCCTACTCTGATGGAGCATTTGAGGTGCTCAGGGTTATATTGGTCACACATGCTACGTTTTAGTCGCCATCCTCGCCGGCTTCGTGCTCTGGCTCTATTGGTGGCCGTCGTTCAGCTAGCCTCGGTCACCTGGGTGCCCGTCGTGCACCCTTTGATACACCCGGACAGAGCAGTCGCGACTCCACTTGCATCCGTGGACACGCAGACTTCGGGCACGGAACACCTGGTGTTGGGGGAGACAGTGTGCGTGGCGTGCATGGTTTCGGCAAACGCGCTGCCAGCGCCGTACCGCCTACTACCTGCTCCTGAAACTTCGGGCAAGCAACCTCAGGTACGGCACTCGGCGCGGCGGCATCCGCTCCAGTCAATTCACCCAACCGATTTCGCTCGCGCTCCACCGTCCCTGTGAGCAGCCACTGAGCACCAGCTCTCGTCAAAGTCAAGAAGGCCCGTAACACAGGGTCACCTTGTTGGTCTGTAACGCAACCTAGAAAGGGCATTATTTGCATGCGTGTTCCGATATTCATTCTGGCTGCGGTGGCTGTATGTCTTCCCGCGGCGCCCGCTCGGGCTCAGGAGGAAGAGCAGCGCGCCGATTCGCTGGAACAGGAGGTCAGGCTGCTGCGACAGCGCCTGGACTCACTGGAGCAGGTCCTGACACGCCTGGCGAGTGAGGGAGAAGATACAGTCGAGGTAGTCGACGAACTGGCTGCGCTCAGAGCCGCCGCTCGGGAGGCCGTGCCTGAGCAACCCGCCGACACCGCGCCTGGCAGTTTTGTGCTCCGGTCACGGAATCTCAACGACTACAACCCCGAGATCAGCGTAACGGGAGACGTTCGCGTAACGGGAAGTCGCCCTGGTCCCCAGGAAGACAATTTCGATGTGCGGGAGTTCAGCCTTGGGTTCCAGTCCGCACTCGACCCTTACTCCAACACGAAGATCTTCTTCTCGCTCGGCGAGGAGGGGGTGGAGGTCGAAGAAGCATACGCCTATTGGACTGGACTCCCCGGAGGCTTCCGGTTCGACGTCGGACGCTTTCGGCAACAACTCGGAGAGCTCAACAGATGGCACCTTCACGCTGTCCCTGAGACCGAGTACCCGATGGTACTCAGGGACTATTTCGGAGAAGGAGGTCTAGCCGGGAATGGACTGAGTTTGTATTGGGTGCTGCCCGTGACGACGGTTGGAGGGGGAGTACATGAGTTGTGGGGACAGGTCACGCGGGGCAGTAACGAGGTGATCTTTGAAGACGGAAATCGTCCTTCGTTCCTCGGTCACCTGAACAACTTCTGGCAGGTCAGCCGTTCTACATATTTCCAAATCGGCGCCACCGGCGTCTACGGCACCAATCCCGACGTTGACCTCGAAACATCGGTGTTCGGTGGAGACTTCAGGCTCACCTGGCGGCCACCCCAACGGGCCCTCTACAAGGAGTTCACGATACGCGGCGAGGGCTACGCCGTGCGAAAAGAGTTCGCAGGCGTTGGTGGCACGCGTCTTGGTGGCTACTTGAGCGCCACCTACCAGACTTCAATCAGGACGCACGTCGGTGCACGCTTCGACTACGTGGAAATGCTGGCGGCGCCTGACGAGTACAAGTGGGCTATCGTGCCCAACTTGACGTTCTGGCAGAGCGAGTGGGTCTTTCTGCGGGCCGAGTGGCAGCACTTGTCCGTTCCAGTATTGACAGGGAGGGATGTCTCCGACCAGTTCGCGGTCCAAGTCGTCTGGTCGATTGGTCCCCACAAACATGAGAATTACTGATATGAACTATGCAAAGAGATCTCCTATGCGGTATGCGCCGCTGATTGCTGGAGCAGCATTGGTTCTGACTGCCAATGCGCTTCACTCGCAGGAAAAAATCAGAGTCATCACTACACTCACCACCTATGGTGACATCGTTAGACAGATCGGCGGAGACAGAGTAGATGTCACACCCATAGCCGATCGCGACGAGAACCCACACCATGTGCAGCCGAAGCCAAGCCTGGTCATGCTGGCCAAGCGCGCCGATATGTTGGTCACTACCGGTTTGGACCTGGAAATGTGGCTCCCATCATTGCTGGACAAGGCAAACAACCCGCGCATTGCCAGTGGCACACCGGGATTCGTGACCGTCTCACCTGGAATCGAGCTACTCGACATTCCCGAGACTCTGAGCCGGTCCGAGGGAGAGAGCCATGTGTTCGGCAACCATCACATATGGACCGAACCTGCCAACGGCATCATCATAGGCCGGAATATTCTGGCGGGGATGAAGCGCATAGATCCCGCGCATGCGGAGGAATATGAAGAGCGCTACGCGAACTGGGTCGACCGCGTCATGAAGGCCTATGTTGGAGACGAGTTGGTGGACATGCTAACAACGGACGTGCTGGTGGATTTAGATCGAGAGGGCAGGCTCTGGGAGTTCCTGAACACACAGACCTATCAGGGCAGTCCATTGGTGGAGCGTGCCGGTGGCTGGCTCGCCAAGAGCATGCCGATCCGAGACAAGCAGATGATCTGCTACCACAAGCAGTGGAGCTACTTCACCCGTTCGTTTGGGCTGTCATGCGCCGAGTACATCGAGCCCAGACCCGGCATGGCACCTACCCCCAGACACGTGGCGGAAGTCATCAAAACGATACGAGACAAAGACATTCCCGTACTCGCTGCAGTGACCTATTATTCGCGCGACCAAATCGACATGGTTGCCGAACGGACGGGGTCAGTTCCCGCGGTAGTCGCGTTGAACGTTGGCGCGGTGCCAAACACCGACACTTTCATCGACTTGATATCGCACTGGATTGACGCATTCACCAAGGCGTTCGCGGAGGCCGAAACACATGCGTCACACTGAACGATTGGATTGCCATGCCTGATATGATCGAGATCATGTTGGCGCCGTTCGCGGCGTGTATGGTGCTGGTAGCGCTGTTCTCATACCTGGGGATACACATTATCGCACGCGAGGTCATCTTCGTAGATCTCGCTCTTGCGCAGATGGCTGCCCTTGGAAGCACGGTTGCTGTCCTGTTCCATATCTCGCCCGATACGCTCCTTGGGTATGTCTTCGCCTTCACCTTTACGACGATCGGAGCATTCGTTTTCGCAATAACTCACGTACAGAGGGAAAGGCAGCGCGTTCCCCAGGAGGCGATTATCGGCATCACATTCGTGGTTGCCTCGGCTGCCGCGATTCTGGTGTCTGCCAGGACTCAACAAGGACACGAGGCTGTCGAAGAGATGCTCGTCGGAAGCATTCTCTGGGTTACCTGGGCGAAGGTAGTGAGGCTGCTGGCGATATTTCTGGGGGTTGGGATCTTTCATTGGTTCTTGCGCAAACGTTTCTTCACCATCTCGCTCCAGGAGACAGAAGCCGAGCGGTCGGGGTGGAATATCCAGTGGTGGGATTTCCTGTTCTACGCATCATTCGGCGTGGCCGTGACAGCAGCCGTACCTATCGCCGGCGTACTCTTGGTTTTCACGTTTCTGGTGGTACCGGCGGTAATCGCTTTCCTGTTTACCCGTAAGCCTCGGATCCTGGTCGCCATAAGTTGGGGCGGTGCTGCTGTGGCGTGTGCGTTCGGACTGGCAGGTTCCTACCAGTTCGATCTCCCAACCGGCCCGCTCATCGTATGCGTCTTCGGCATAGTTCTTCTGGCAGCCGGGTTCATCTGCAGAGCTTGCCCAATGCCGGTGGCGGAGAACACCCAAGAGTATCGCGTTGTTGCTGAAGCCGGACCGCGTGTTCCACGTGCCGACGGGGGGGGTGCCGAGGACTCAGCGACTAGTTGACCGCGAGGAGGTAGAAGCGGAGAGAAATAGAGAATAGGGATGGGGAGCACCACTTCGTTGAGCATCAATTCGGTGTTCGAAATTCCACTCTCATCTTCCGATATTCATCCCTATGCCATCCGATTTCGAAGTGGTCCGCGATCCGCTTTGGAACAACATCCGTGTTGACTCCGAGGCGTTGAGGATACTGGACAGCGAGCCACTCCAGCGACTCCGGTACATTCGCCAACTGGGCCACGCGTTCCTGGTCTATCCGGGTTCCACTCATACCCGGTTCGAGCATGCGCTCGGAACCTACCATCTCACGAGACGCACGCTGAGCCTCCTTCGGGATCGCGGCGAACTGGAGGACGTGGACTCGGAAGACGTGCTGTTGATACAGCTGGCCGCCCTTCTTCATGATGTCGGCCACTACCCATTTTCACATGCGCTCGAAGAGGCCGGATTGCCTTCGCACGAAAAGTTGGCGGAGATACATCTCTGTCACGCAGAACTGCTGGCCACATTCGCGGCGATAGGCGTCAGAGAAGCCGAGCACCGAATCACGGATCTCATAAGAGGGCGAAGCGAAAGCCCGCTTCAAGGCCTCCTTTCCGGTTCTCTGGACCTGGACAAGATAGAGTACCTCACTCGCGACGCACGCATGTGCGGCGTCCCGTATGGAAAGGTGGACGTGGATCGCCTGGTGCATTCACTGATGCTCGTACGACTCGATTCGGGCGACAGAAAGATCGGTGTCCACGAAAAGGGAATCAGCGCCCTGGAATCGCTCCTTTTCGCCCGTTACCAGATGTACCGTAATGTCTACTGGCATCACGCCGTGCGTAGCGCTACAGCAATGTTCAAGCGCGTCATTCGCGAGGTCGTATCGAGAGGAGATCTGGAAACGAGCTGGATTGCGAAATCCACCGACGATGCCCTGATGGAGGCGTTGGAGCGGCTCCCGCACGCAGAACTCTCAACCCGCTTGAAGAAGCGCCGTCTTTACAAACGCGTCATCGACATCCCTGCCAGCGTTCTTCCTCCCGGTGCCGGCGCTTGGATCGCAGAGGAACCCGACCTGACGGAACGCGCGGAGAACTGGCTAGCGTCGACATGCGGCCTGGAGCACGGAATGGTGCTGCTCGATTTCCCCCAGAAGCCGGCGCTTTTTGCGGCCGACCTGCCCGTTCAACTCCGCGCAGGAACCGTGGCACCCCTGAATCGAGGCAGCGGATCCTGGCCGCTCGGCATTTTGGAAGTTGGCGAGCAGCTACACACCAATGCAAGGCACATGCGAGTATTCGCCGCCGAGCCGGTGGCCGTTGATAGGGAACTGGTAATCGATCTGGTCCAGAGTGACGCCCGAGAGGTGAGTGAACTCATCGACCGAAAAGACTGAGCACCGAGTATGCGATATCAGCCTTCCGCTCTCGCCGAGCGTACCGCCTGCCTCGCGTCGAGACCTGTGTTTGGATCCTGCTCAGGGATGCTCAGCTTGCCGAGACTTCCTCGACATTATCGATGCGGACAATGATCACTGTGATGTTGTCCAGGCCGCCGCGCCGGTTGCCCTCTGTGACCAGAATATCGACGTGCTGGGCGGGGGTGTTGTCGCTGCTCAGAATGCGATGCAGCTCGTGGTCTTCAAGCATGCCGGTTAGACCATCCGAAGCGAGCACGAACAGGTCACCAGCATCCAACGCACCGACATAGATATCCGGTACAACGTCGCTGTTGGCACCCACGCAACGTGTTATAACGTTGCTATAGGGATGCGTGCGAGCCTGTTCCGGTGTCAGATAACCGGCATCGACCTGCTCCTGGACATAGGAGTGATCTTTGGTGAGCTGGGTCAGCGTGGCATTGCGTAGCAGGTATGCTCTGGAATCCCCCACTTGCCCTATCATGTAGCGACCCTGATTGACCACCAGGGCAGTTGCCGTCGTGCCCATGCCCCGTTTTTCGGGCTCCTCTATAGTACGCCGAAAAATCTCTGCATTCGCCTGATGGATTGCCAACCGCATCATGTGTGCGGCTTCGGCGTCACTGCGGCCGACCACCCCTTCGAGGTTTTTGGCAATCGTCCGCACGGCCATTTCGCTGGCTACTTCACCTGCCGCGTGACCTCCCATGCCATCTGCCACGATGAACACGCCCTGGTCCGGCACCATGAGGAAGTTGTCCTCGTTGCCGGCTCTGATGATTCCGACATCAGTGCGTCCGGCGCAGGTGAAATCTACTCGGTGCGGCAAGTTACCGTTGACCGTTCGAGGGAAGTAAAGGCGCTGGATCTGGCATCGTCAGCGAACCGGAGTCCCGCCCTCCGGCGTCGAGCCCGAACCGGACGAGCCAGATTGGTCTTCGCCAGCGGGTGGCGTGAGCTTCACGTTCTGCAGCACCTGTGTCCCACCTCCTTGTTGCGACTCCACCAGATCGTCAGTCGGCTCGAATACCGTCTGTATCGTCCCAAATCGGATAATGGCGCCTGGCGCCAGGGGAGCTTCACCTTCGACGGGAAGCCCATCAACAATCGTGCCGTTAGTGGACTCGAGATCCACGACGACCCAAATGCCTTCCCTACGCTGCAGCTTGGCATGGACCGTTGAGACGCTCTCGTCAGGGATGACTACGTCATTGTACTCGGCACGCCCGATATTGACGATCGGGACCTTTACGTGGACCCGCTGCCCTCGAAGAGCACCGGAACGTACCATGAGAGAAGCCAGGCTTTTCGGGGCTCCTGATGGACGCGACGCCGGCGGCGGCCCACCAGTTGCCTCCGCCGCCGCAGGTTCCTGCCCGGGTTTTCGTGAAAGCGATGCCAGCGCTTCCCCCGGCACTCCATGAAGGGTGTCTTTCAGTTGCTGTTCCGCCCCGGGAGGAGGAACTGGAGGCGGCGAGGATTCCCGCGGCGGGGCACCGGGTTGGCCGGGGCGCGGAGGCCGCGGCATCGCCGGTATTCCGTGCATGGTGTGCGCGAGGCGCTGCTCGGCGCCAGGCGCCGGCCGCGGCGCTGGAGCTTCCGGCTCCGGTGGCGAACCGGGTGAAGGTGGTTGCTCGGTCTGCGGAGAGTCCGGCGATGAGCCCTCGCCGGCGAACTGTTTCGCGTGTTCTTCATCCGACGCCTGTGCGACGTCAGGCTTGGGCGCGGAGGGCTGCTCCCCGATCACTTCTGCCTTGTCTGCATAAAACCTGAATTCATGGTCCCCACAACGAATCACATCCGCGCGGGCCAACACGTGCTGGCCTTTCACGCGCTCGTTGTTGACGAGCGTGCCGTTCGTGCTGTTGTCGATCAATATGTATCCCCGCGGCGTGGCCACGACCTCTGCATGCCGCCGCGATACGTTTTTGGCGCTGAGCACGATGTCGCATCCGGCATCGCGACCGATGAGAATCGACCCTGCCGGTATCTCGTATTCCCGACCGTCGGTCAGCGATACCAACCTTCCACCCGTGCCGGCTGTAGCCCCGCCCTTGGACTTCGACTTGGACGGTCCACCGATGGTAGACGGATCGACCGCTTTGATGTATTCGGTGCTCCCACTGCGACGATCGTCGACGAAGAGAAGCTCTTGTCCGGCAACCTCGATCTTGTCACCATGCAGCAATGGAGTCGGTTGGGGACCCAGTTTGACTCCGTTTATTAGAACCTCAGACTCGCTATCGGCGCGCTGTACAGCCACCTGTCCGTCGCGCATCCCCTGTAGCACCGCGCTCTTAGACTGCAATTCGTCTCCACCCAGCGCGATCACGTTGTCCGCATCGCACCCAATCACCATCTCACCAACACCTACCGGGTGACGTTCTCCGCGGATTTCAAGGTATGCCATTTGTCCCACTTCCACTTTGGTTGAACCAAGACGAAAAGTTATCGTGCCGACGAATGGCGTGCAACTCGATCGTCTCGAGGTTGACTCGTTACCATGCCTATCCGGCCTTGTTGGGAGGTTCGTAACACCACTACCTTCCCGCAATGCGCCCCGACAAGATCGTCATAAGAGGAGCCCGCCAGAACAACCTGAAGGGCATCACCGTCGAGATTCCGAGAACGGCTCTGACGGTCATTACCGGGCCTTCGGGATCCGGAAAGAGCTCCTTGGCGTTCGACACACTATACGCAGAAGGCCAGCGCCGCTATGTCGAATCGCTGTCTAGTTACGCCAAACAGTTCCTGGACCGGCTTCCCAGACCTGAGCTCGATGGTTTGGAGGGTATCTCACCCGCGGTCGCCATCGAACAGAAGAACCCAACCACTTCCACCCGGTCGACCGTCGGCACAGCCACCGAGATCTATGACTACCTCCGGCTGTTGTGGGCTCGCGTGGGGCGACAGAGCTGTCATAAATGCGGGACCCCCCTGATCACCGATTCCCCGACCAGTGCAGCAGATCGCGTACTAGGTGAGTTCGCTGGCCAATATGTGACGGTCTGCTTCGCTATTCCCAAGTCGGCGAATTCGACGCACGAGCAGATTCGTGACGCCCTGATGGCGATGGGGTTCGTACGAGTGCTCGTCGATAGGGAGCCATATCGGCTGGATGACCTGGCCCCTTCCATCAGGCTCGACCGAGACAACGCGCTGGTAGCGGTAGACAGAATTGCGGTGGAACCGCACAATAGATCGCGTCTGGCCGATTCGCTGGCCACGGCATTCGCGGAGGGAGAAGGACAAGCGGAGGTTGTGGCTGCGGGGCACTCGCAACGTTACTCCGAGCATCCTCGGTGCACCGAATGTGAGACACCGGCTCCCCGCCCGACACCCGCATTCTTCTCGTTCAACAGCCCGCATGGCGCCTGCCCCGCCTGCAACGGTTTCGGTGCTGTACTGGAGTACGACGAGTCTCTCATAGTACCGAACCAGAAGCGTACGCTGGCCAATGGAGCCATCGATCCATGGACCAAACCGCGCTACGCCAGGAGGCGTCACATCCTGAGTGAAACTGCGACCGAAAAGGGCATACCGTTGGATGCACCGTGGGAGAGCTTGAAGGCGACTCACAAGAGGTTTCTGTTATACGGCAAAGGCGGCCGCTTCACCGGTGTATTCCCGTTTCTCAGGTCCCTGGAGCGAAAGCGCTACAAACAGTACATCCGCGTATTCCTACGACAGTATCAGAAGGCCAATCGCTGCCCCGGTTGTGATGGCGCAAGGTTGCGACCGGAGGCCCTGGCGGTATCTGTGGGGGGGAAATCAATCGGTGATGCAGTTGCGTTGTCCGCCGATGCTGCAGCCGCCTGGGTGGCCGACCTCACGCTTACGAAGTTCGAGCACGACGTCGCCGATTCAATTATGAGAGAGCTGGAACAACGGTTGCATTTCATGCGCGACGTTGGTCTGGGTTACCTCACCCTCGACCGCCTGACGCGAACCCTCTCTGGAGGTGAGGCCCAACGAATCGAACTCGCAAACGCCCTTGGATCCAGCCTCGTGGACACGCTTTATGTCCTCGACGAGCCCACTATCGGCCTGCACGCCCGCGACGTTCAACGTCTGCTGGACCTGCTGAAGCGACTGACCACCTCCGGCAACACGGTGGTGGTGGTTGAACATGACCTCACTGCAATCCGCCAGGCGGACCATATGATCGAACTGGGCCCCGGAAGCGGTGAGAGCGGCGGCGAGGAAGTCTACTCCGGTACTGTTTCGGGCGCAGAACAGGCAGGCACCCTAACGGGCCAATACATGACCGGGAAGAAGCGTATAGTCACCCCGAACGCGCGCAGAGAGATCGGCTCCCGGTTCCTGGCAATCGAAGGTGCCAGTCTGCACAACCTGCGAGACGTGGATGTAGAAATCCCCCTAAACGCCCTGGTTGCCTTTACGGGCGTCTCTGGTTCAGGCAAGTCCACGCTCGTCCACGACATCATGTATCGCCAACTCACGTACCGGCTGAAGGGAACGCATGGTGCGAAAGAGCACCTTGGCGAACCGGTCGGTGCCGTACGCAGAATGTCGGGATGGGAGTCGCTGAGCGACGTGGTTCTGGTGGACCAGTCGCCCATCGGCAGAACTCCCAGATCCAACCCCGTGACCTACGTGCGTGCCTTCGACGAGATTCGAAATCTGTTTGCCTCGCAGCCGCTCGCGCGCGCCCGGGGATATTCGCCGGCCACGTTCAGCTTCAATGCCCCGAACGGGGGCCGCTGCAACGAGTGCGACGGCGCCGGCCATATCCAGATCGAAATGGTCTTTCTCGCAGACGTCTTCGTACCGTGCGAGAGCTGCGCTGGAACGCGCTTCCGATCCGAGGTTTTGGATGTGAAGATCAAGGACCTGTCCATACACGATGTTTTGAACCTCACCGTGGATCAGGCCGTGGTGCGTTTCAGACACCAGGAGCGTCTCGGAAGAGTACTGTGGTACCTTCAACAGGTCGGCCTGGGATACTTGCGCCTCGGTCAACCCGCCACCACTCTCTCGGGAGGTGAGGCTCAGAGACTCAAGATTGCCAGGCAACTCGCCAGTGCGCGCCGCAAGAGGGAGCAGAATTTCTACATACTCGACGAACCCACCACTGGCCTGCATTCACACGATGTTCGCACGCTGATGAAAGTCTTGGACCGTCTCGTCGACGCGGGAGGCACGGTGGTCGTCATCGAGCACAACCTGGATCTGATCAAACGCGCGGACTGGGTGATCGATATGGGCCCGGAGGGGGGGCCGGACGGCGGCACCGTCGTTGCAACCGGCACGCCGGAGCATATTGCGGGGGTCGACTCGCACACAGGAAGAAGTCTCAGAGAGGTCGTCAGAGCGGAGCCATGACGCCTTTGCCCGGGTTTGCCTGGACAACGGAGACCTCCGTCCTACCGTCCTACCGCCTTACCGTCCTACCGCCCTCCCTCACGTCGTGCAACCAACGGCCAGCTCCTCCTCGACCTGTTGCACCGCGCATACATCCCAGTTGCCGTGTAGGAGAGCCAACACGTTGAGGATGATGATGACTTCGTTGTTGCGCTTGGCCATGCCAAGAATGTGATCCGTGTTGACCCCCGCGCCCATCTGCGGCGTGGATTCGATGTTTGCGGCCTCCAGGTTCACGACTTCGGTGACCGAGTCGACCAAAGCACCGACCGTCGTGGTAGTATCCGTACCGACCATCTCCACAACTACGATGCAGGAGACGTCCGTCGTCTCGGCTTCCGGCATTCCCAGTGCCAACCTCAGGTCGAGCACGGGAATCACATCCCCCCGAAGATTGATCACCCCCTTGAGGATGGCCGGCGCCTTGGGCACAGACTTGACCGAGGTATAGCCGATGATCTCTCGAACCATCAATACGTCGATGGCGAACGGCTGATCACCCAGGTTGATAGTGAGGTATTTGCCCTCGAGCCCGAGCATCGCCTTATCGGAGGTATCGGCTGTTTCATCCCGGTGCTCCAGGAGCTCCGACACGGCCTCGACGCTATCTCGCAGATCGGACTTCAGCGTGACTGCCTCGCGTCCACCGCAAGCGGCGTCTGCGAACCGGGGATCAATGAACTGCCTGAGATCGATCAACGAACCTATACCCATCTCGTCGTGCATATACCGTTGCATCTGCTCGAAATCCTCTAGACAGGGGTATAGATCGGCGGTCTTGATTCCATTCTCCTCGGTGAGGACGTTCTTCAAGACGGCAACTTTCAAACCCAGCCTGCCGTCGGGATCGAGAAAATCGACTGCAACCGATGCCGCCAGGTCCGGTTTGTGCTCGATCAGCTTGCCCGCCTGTACGAGCAGCCTGGTGAGCTCGTGCACCGCCTTGGGATCGTGCTCGATCAACTCGTCGCGTACCACAACAACACAACAGGGATGGTTGTCCCAAAGCTCGCTCGAGAGGAACTGCAGTTCGCCGATACCAGCCGCAATGGCCTTTGTGCCGAGCGGCTCAGCCACCATGTACCCGGCAGCATCCGGATTTGTGCCCAACAGCTCCGGCATCTTGATCGGCGGGCACACCTCGAAGAATAGATTGACGTCGTCGCCAGCGGCCAATCCCGGCCGCAAACCGATACGACTGAAGAACATGTGGGTGAGCATGTGGTGAATCGACATCTTGTGCGGGATATAGAACGTCTTGTTCTCGAAGAAGGACTGATAGGGGGGCTCATATGTCCGTCCCTTTCCCCGCACGAAGATGCTCCCATTCTTGTGCGCAAGGAGAACCAGTTTGATCGGTGTGCCCGCACCGAAGAGATCCATTGCTATAGGAGCCAGGATACATGCCGCGTCGACGGTTCCATCCTGCAGAGCCTTCTCCACCGGATTCCACCCGGCCATACAATGCGTCTCTAGATCGAAGCGTTCGGGCACTACCTCACCGGCCGCGATCTGATGTTTGAGCATTCCCAACACCAGGTGGTCGGTGATCTGAATGTGAGCGACCCGCAAGCGCAATCGCTTGTCATCGGTGAGCTGGACTCCCTTTTCAGCTTCCTTCTTCGCATCCACCCGAGTTACTCCAAGTGCCACCTCGATCTTCTGCTGGAGCTCCTCCCCGACGAACGGCTTGGCTACAAAAGAGCTGACTCCGGCGTCCTCAGCCTTTTTCTTCTGAAGTGCGTCACCTTGCCCCGTCGCCATGACGAACGGCAGAGCACAGTGATTCTCGGATGCCCTCATCCATGTGAGGAGCTCGTAGCCATCCATATTGGGCATATTCCAGTCGCTTATCACCAGATCGACTCGCTCGTCCGACTCCAATACCTGGAGAGCTTCTTTCCCGTCCCCTGCCTCGATCACATCAGAAAAGCCTAGATCCCTGAGGGTCTTCTTCTCGATCTTGCGCATCGTGGCGGCGTCTTCGACCAGCAGAATTCGAATCGAGCTAGCATCGAGCGACATCTGTTCTACTCCCATTGTCCCCTGTTCGATATGAAGGGATGATCCCATTCTCCAAGCAGAGATGTTTTGGCGCCAAGCGTTCCAGACAACCTGTCATCAGGACATGCAGGCTATCGAGGATTGCCGGCATAACCTTCCACTTTGCCAGACTCATGCCAGCAACGATCGAGACTCCCCATAATGGGCAACCTTCACGGACAAAACCCTATGAGGAATCAAGGAGGTCCTTAACAGTCAATCTGTTGTCAAAGACACACTGAAACCCGTTCTGCGAATACTCGAGCACGGAGAACCGGCACATCCTGCCCACCCGGGAAGTCTCATCCGGAAGTAACGTCCAGAATTACGGAATCGATCCAATCGTGGCTGTTTGGAGGACTATCGAACGGATTCGATACCACTAGTCCTTTTCATCGCCGCCCTCACCACCGAAATCGTTCCACGCATGCCTCTGGATAAGGGGCGCCGTGCTTGGAAGAGACCGTTCCCAGAATCTCTCGATGCGCTCGGCGATGCTACGGATGTTCGCAACGGCGATGCCGTCACAATGATGAAGAAGCGGGGCCGCTCCCTTTCTCACTGCTCTGGTCAAGCTGGGATCACGGAACACGAAACCGTAGTATTCAACGTCCAGGGAGAGAATCTTGCTCAGATTCTTGTCGATCTGTTCCGCAAGTCCCATCTCGTCGGGGTGCTCTCCGAAATTGAACACGATACGGGGACGGAATTCCCTGCATATCCGGTCAACTTCCTCAGCGGCATCGGGACTTATGCCGGCAATCCGTTCACGCAACTCGGCTACAGACAACTGCGGATCGTCCATCGGTCGCTTGCCGGCGGCATCCAGCTCTCTGCGAATCTTCAGGTTCTTGGCGAACCTCCGATCGAAGATGCGGATCAGCAAGTTCTTCAGAAACGTCATCATGTTCATGATCGAGGTATGCTCGGGCGTCATCACGAGCACACCGCGCGGAACTAGCCTGAAGAAATCCAAGGTGTTGTACGCCGATCCGGACGCGAGGTCGAGGAGTATGTAGTCTGACCGCAGCCTGGAGATGTGCGAAACCAATCGTAGCTTTTGGGCAAAGTTGATATTGGCCATCAATGGCGTGCGGCCGTCGCCTGGGATCAAGCTCAAGTTGGGTTCCCCGGTGGCCACTAGCATTTGATCGAGATCTGCGCTTCGTGCCTTGAGGAAATCTCCAATGCCGGGGTGCTTGTTGCCGATTCCCAAGAATGAGTGGAGGTTCGAACCTCCGAGATCCAGATCCACAGCAACGACTCTGTGCCCTCTCTCGGCGAGCGCGACCGCGAGGTTAGCTGTTAGCAGACTCTTGCCCACTCCACCTTTCCCGCCTGCAACCGGGATGATGGTTGGTTTGGCCTGCATTGGGGTATCTCCTTCAGACACAGGCAGACTCCACCGTCAGAAGACTTCCTGTCGCCGTTAGCACAGGACGAATACGCGCCGATGTCCATTGGCGGCACGCTAGCATACGATACGGCCGCGAGCATGTCAAACGAGCTTGAGGGTTACGGAACCCCGGGCACCTGTACACCTAATCAACAAAGATACGCTCCCAATCAACCGAATCGCTCAGCACCGGTTTCCTTCATTTAGGTTCCACCATGGTTACCTACGACCCGGAAGCACCTACCCTGACGGCGCCGGCATTCCGGCAATTCTGACCATCTCTGGAAGCTCGCCGACTCGGGCGGCCGCATCAGTGTAACAATCTAAACCGTTGAGCCAATTGGATTTACTACCCAGCCTCGCCGATCCGTATACGGCGCGTCACATGTTGTTGAGACTGGCATACACGTTGCGCATCCACAGGCATCGGACACGGCCTGGATCGGCTGTGGCCAACATCACACATGCAAGCTGATCGAGGAAATCGCAACATGGACCAACTTGAGAGCCTACTCACAGTCAATGAGGTGGCCAAGCTGCTTCGCCTCTCGCCTCAAACTCTCTACAAGATGTTGGAACAGGGAACCATTCCGGCTGTGAAGGTCGGCTGCCAATGGCGCTTCGAGCAGAACAAGATCCGCGCGTGGCTAGCCGAGCAGCAATCTACCGAGATGGAGCGCGAGAAGGACGTGGCGTAGTCGTCGAGCCCGCTTCTTCGAAAACCAGCAGACTGGTAATGGGGAACGAACATCAATGAGCGAACGAACACTGAACGAGACAATTGAAGACATTGCCGGTCAGGTGATGATGGCCGACCCGGCGGATGGGGCGTCGATGGCCCGACTCGACACCGAGTTCGAACAACTGGAGCAGTTGCTCACCGGTGCAGCCGAAGACGTGACCGACGGAATAACTGAGTGTCGCTTCCGTCTCGCCGCTATTATCTCCGGCCAGTCGAAGAACCCGAGCAAGGACATGGAGTTCATTTCGGGACTCGCCACGAGACTCCAAGAGGGCGAATCTGGCAAGGACGCCGATTACGCCAAATCCGACGGCAGCTCCGGCGTGCTCGTGCTGCCGGACCTGGTGGATGAATCCCTCTTGAAGGAGTTCTTGTCCGGGCAGGAGCTCGTATTGGAGGAGATCGAACAGGACATTCTCGATTTGGAGAAAGGTGTGGACACCGCCGCGGCGGCCCTCAAGGGAAAGATCCACACCATGAAGGGAGAGGCCGGCGTTCTGGGACTCGCTGACCTGGAAAGGGCCTGCCACGATCTCGAGGATCGCCTCGTGGACGCCGCACCGTCGCCTGCTTTGGTTGACCTGTTGTTGAAGGCAAAGGACTGGATTTCCGAAGCCGTGCGTGCGTACACGGAGATGCGAGTACCTCCACCGGCGCCCGAATTCGAGACGCTTGATTCCGAGCCACAAGAGAAGGCCGTGGAAGAAGAAAAGGCGGAGACAGAATCGGAAACGGCCAAGCCGAAAGCTAAGAAGAAGAAGAAGCCATCCAACGATAAGAAATCATCCAAGGTCAAGAAGGCGGATACACAGCCCGCCGCAAAAGGGGCTTCTACTGCCGGTCCCGTGCCCGCCAAACGCGACGCGGAAACCATAGCGCTCACTGGCGAGTTCCTGCAGGAAGCATACGAGGGTGTCGGGCAAGCCGACGAGATCCTGCTCGCCGCGGAGAGCGATACAGCCGACGCCGAAATGGTGAACGGTCTCTTCAGGGTGTTCCACACGATCAAGGGTGTGGCCGGGTTCCTGGAGCTGACGGAAATAACGTCTCTGGCTCATGACGCTGAGACGATGTTGGACAAGGTAAGGGACGGAGATCTCTTCCTCAGGGGTGGAGTGCTCGATCTGACATTCGACGCCACCCACATGATGAACGAGATGCTGGACCGCCTGAAAGTCGGCCTGGAAACGGGATTTACGGCCGAACCGGTTGATGGATTGGATGCACTACTGGAGCGGCTGCGAGCGACAACTCGGGGCGAACCCGTGGCCGAGGAGCCCGTGCCGGACGTCGATTTGGATGCCAAGCTCGGCCAGGTGCTGACTCAGACGGCAGACATACCACAAGAGAAGATAGTAGAGGCTCTCCGCAAACAGGATGAAACGGGACGAAGGCTCGGCGAGGAACTGATCGCCGAGCGAGTCGCCGAACCAAAGAAGGTGGCCCAGGCGTTGCGCGCGCAAAACCGCGCCCAGGACCTCGCCACCGGGAGGATTCAGGAGAAGATAAAAATCGACGTGGACAGGGTAGACAGTCTCGTTGAGGTGATTGGCGAGCTGGTGATAGTGGAATCGATGGTAGTCCACTCTCCGGAGATAGTCGCCATGCCTTCACCTGAGGTTCGTAAGCATCTAAAGCAGTTGGGAAACATCACGCGCGACCTGCAGGACATCGGAATGCGGATGCGGATGGTTCCGCTGCGAGGTGTGTTCCAAAAGATGTCGCGAATGGTACGCGACCTGTCACGCAAGAGTTCCAAACGCATCAGACTGACGGTTTCCGGTGAAGACGCCGAAATGGACCGCGGCATGGTGGAACGGATAGCGGATCCCCTAGTGCACATGATCCGTAACGCCGTGGATCACGGCATCGAAACTCCTGAAGAGCGTGAGAAGGCCGGCAAGCCGATCGAGGGACACTTCAGGCTTTCCGCATACCATCAGGGCGGCGCGATCGTGATCGAGGTAGCCGACGACGGACGCGGCCTGGACAGGGAAGCGATCCTCAAGAAGGCGATGGACAAGGGTATCGTCAAAGAAGGAGCAAAGCTTTCGGACACGGAGATCAACAACCTCATCTTCGCTCCCGGCTTCTCGACCGCACAGCAGGTCACCGAGATATCGGGCCGCGGCGTAGGTATGGACGTGGTGAAGAGGAACATCGACGCCATGCGCGGCAGAGTATCGATATCGAGTGAACCCGGTGTCGGCACGACTTTCCAGATCTCGCTTCCACTCACCCTCGCGATAATCGACGGAACTTTGGTGAGATGCGGCCAGGAGCGGTACATAATTCCTACACTGTCCATCGCCGAATCGGTGCACCCCACTGAATCAATGCTCCACACAATGGCGGGCAATGCCGAGTTGATGAACATGCGCGGTGAGATCCTGCCAATGATGCGTCTGAGCCGAATATTCAAGATCTCGGAGGCAGAGACCGATCCTACAAGAGCACTGGTGGTCGTGCTCGAAACCGAACACCGGCGCATCGGCTTGCTGGTGGACGAAGTAGTGTCTCAACAGCAAGTGGTAATCAAGTCCTTGGGGTCCGGTCTTGCGGACATCAAACACGTGGCCGGCGCCAGCATTCTATCGGATGGCCGTGTCGGTTTGATCCTGAATGTAGACGAGATAGGCAACCTACTGGACGAAGACGCATTCCGGCAGGCCAGAGAAACGGTGATTGCGGCGGATGAGGCGGAATCTAAGGAACAGGAAGACGTGCTGACTCTGGCCTCTATGTAAGGCACTAGAAAAATGAACGCAGCTTTGAGCACTGCCCTCTTCGAGGATTTCCGTGCCATTGCCTACGAGAAGGCAGGCATAAAGCTCCGCAACGGCAAGGAAGCCCTGGTAGCGGCTAGGGTCGCCAAGCGTCTGCGGGCTCTGGGTATGGTGGATGCCGCCCAGTATCTGAGGTACCTCAGCGAAGGTGACTCGGAAGAGGAACTGGTGAATTTCCTGGATGTCATCTCGACGAACTTCACGAGCTTCTTCCGTGAGCCAGACCACTTCGAGTTCCTGACCGAGTTCGTAAAGGAACGCATCGACTCCGGGTCGCAACGAATGAGAATCTGGTGCGCCGCCTCATCGAGCGGCGAAGAACCCTACTCCATAGCCATCACAGTGCTCGATGCCATCGACGGTCGCCAGATAGACTTCAAGCTCCTGGCCACCGATATCTCCACCCGGGTGCTGACGCAGGCCAAGGCGGCCGTCTATGAAGAGCAGAAACTGCGCCCCGTCCCAAAACCGATGCTTCGCAAGTATTTCACTGCGACTCGGGACCGCGCCGTGGACGGCTCGAGGCGCTTGGAAGTAAAACCTGAGATTCGCAAGCTAATCACCTTCACGAGACTCAACCTGGCGGCGCCGCCGTTCCCCATGAACGGCCCGATGGACATGGTGTTCTGCCGCAACGTGATGATCTACTTCGACAATAGGATCAGGCAGGGCCTGATCGAAGAGATCGAGCGGCTATTGAAGCCCAATGGCGTCCTGATCACGGGACATTCGGAAACGCTGGCCGGATCGAAGTCGACACTGAAGGTCATCAGACCATCGATCTATGAGAAGCAGGTGTGGACATGAAGCCTTCTGCATGGGCGCCGCTATGAGCGCCCCGACAAATGCACCGGAGAAATGCGGCAACCAGGCCAACCAGCTCGTGGTCGACATGTCCGAAATCAAGGTGAGCAGCGATCCCAACGCTGTCATCGTGACCTACGCACTCGGCTCCTGCATCGGTTTGATGGTGCACGACCCGAAACGCCGTGTGGCCGGGATGATTCATTACATGCTGCCGTTATCCACCGTTTCGCCGGATAAGGCAAAGAGGAAGCCGGCGATGTTCGCCGACACCGGCGTGCCGCTGCTGTTCGACAAGATGTACAAGCTTGGCTGCGAAAAGAGCGACCTCGTTGTCAAAGCCGCCGGAGGCGGAGCCCTGTACGACGACAAGGGCACGTTCAACATCGGAAAACGCAACTACACCGTACTCAGGAAGCTGCTCTGGAAGAACAGCATCATCATCAAGGGGGAGGACGTTGGAGGAAAGAAATCGCGGACGGTGAGGATGCATGTGGGCACCGGCAGGGTGACCGTTCACTCAATGGGACAGGAGTTGGAGCTGTGATACCCACAGAAGACATTCTCGCCAAGGTTGAGGCGCTCCCCACTCTTCCAACCGCGGTAGCACGCCTGTGGTCCCTGCTGCAAGACGATACCACCAGCGCCAGAGACTTCGAGGACGTTATAGCACCCGACCCGGCCCTCACTGCGAATCTATTGCGTATGGCCAACTCGGCCTATTTTGGGCTGCGCAGGGAAGTCGTATCGGTAGCTCACGCGGTAACCGTCTTGGGTACGAAACGCGTGTTCGAGGTTGCGGCGAGCGCTGGGTTCGCGAAGACGATGCCGAAGAAGATCCCAGGATACGATTTGGATGCGGCAGCTTTCTGGAATCACTGCGTTGCAGTGGCAATTCTCTCGGAGCGCCTGAGCTCGGAACTCGGGCTCGAAACCCCCTCGCTCACATTTACTTCGGGATTGCTGCACGACATCGGAAAACTCGTAATCGGCTCGTTTCTCCTGGAAGACTCCACGCGAGTGATCTCCCGAATGCGGACCGACGAGATCGAGTTCGTGGCGGCTGAGCGTGAGGTTTTGGGTACAGATCACGCGAAGGTGGGCGCCACACTAGCTGACAGATGGGATCTACCGGAAGCCATCGGCAATGCCGCACGCTGGCATCACGCGCCGGAAGAGGCACCGGAGAACGTCGATCAGACTCTGGTGGACCTCGTGCATACGGCTGACGGGCTCGCCCATTCTCTGGGATACGGCACCGATCTCGGTGAATTGGCGCGTAACGTGGACCCGCAGACGATGGAGCGCCTGAACCTCAAGGTCCAACGCCTCGAGACTGTGGCCTGTGATACTCTGGATGAAATCCGTCAGGTGAGTGCGGTGTTCGCTCCCAGCGGAGGAGAAGTGAGATGAGTTACAACGTTCTAGTAGTGGATGATTCTTCGATCGTGAGACAGATGGTCATCAGGACCATCAGCATGTCGGGGCTGGACGTGGGGAAAATCCACGAAGCGGGGAATGGACGAGAGGCACTCGAGGTGATGGATGAGGAATGGGTGGACATCGTCTTCGCCGACATCCACATGCCCGAGATGAACGGTATCGAAATGGTAGAGAAGATGTCCGAGGACAACCTGCTAGTGAGCATACCGGTCGTGATCGTCTCGTCGGACCACAGCCAGACCCGGATAGACGAACTCAAGAGCCATGGTATTCGAGCTTACATGAAGAAACCGTTCAGGCCCGAAGGCCTCCGAGATATCATCGAGGATGTATTGAACACGGTAGGAGAGGAACGAGATGACTCCTGACGAATATGCCGAGGGGCTCGGAGAGGTGTCCGCGATGGTGTTGGAGGAAGCTGCATTCGTGTTCACCGAACCGTCCCAGGAAACCCCTTCGTGGGAAGGGGAGGTGGTTGAGACCAGACTCGAGTTCACCGGCGACGGCAACGGCAGTGTGATGATGGCGGCGCCCAAGTCTCTCTGCCTCGAACTGGCGGCAAACCTCCTGGGGATAGAACCGGGAGAGGAAACCAGCGTGGAACGACCCGCCGAGGCAGCTCTCTCGGAGATGTTGAACATGATCGCGGGCCCCCTGACGGCGAAGTGGTTCGGTGACCAGGCTGTCTGCAACATCGGGGTACCCGCGGCCAAGACCGTACCGGCGCCTGCACACGAGACGTGGAGCAACGCAGCAACATGTTCAATAACGTTGGTCGCTGAAGAAGACGACCCGATCGAGCTGGCGGCAATCGTCGAATGACTGCACTCACAGGCCTACCGGTTGAGCCATGATAAGAGTGCTCGTCGTAGACGATTCTGCTGTCGTGCGGCAGATCTTCACTCAGGAACTCGCCAAGGACCCGGAGATAACAGTCGTCGGCGCCGCCCCCGACCCTTATGTAGCACGCGACATGATTTTGGAGAAAGAACCACACGTCCTCACTCTCGACGTCGAGATGCCGCGCATGGACGGGGTGACCTTTCTCCGCAAGCTCATGAAGCACTACCCGCTTCCGGTGATAATCGCATCATCGCTGACTCGTAAGGGGGGGGAGTTGGCACTGAGCGCCATGTCAGCCGGTGCCGTGGACGTAATGTCCAAACCCGGCGCCGCCTACTCCGTGGGCGACATGACACAGGAATTGATCCAGAAGATCAAGATTGCGTCCACCATCGACATCAAGAAACGAACAGCCCAGCTGCAATTCAAAGATGTCTCTCGGTCTCTCCCGGCGCTTGCCAAAACCACCAACAAAGTAGTGGCAATCGGAGCATCGACGGGCGGAACTGTGGCGCTCGAATCGGTTCTGAAGGCGATGCCGGCGAACCTGCCGGGAACCGTGGTCACCCAACATATGCCCGAGATCTTTACGGCTACGTTCGCCTCCCGTCTCAACAGCCTCTCTAAGGTCGAAGTCAGAGAGGCCCGAGACGGAGATTCGGTGGTTCCGGGAAAGGTACTGATAGCACCGGGCAACAAGCATCTGCTGCTACAGAGATCGGGTGCCCGCTACGTCGTCAATGTTAAGAACGGCCCAAGAGTCAATCGTCACCGCCCCTCGGTAGATGTGCTGTTCAACTCCGTTGCCCAGACCGCCGGCAAGAATGCAATAGGAATCATCCTGACCGGCATGGGAAACGACGGAGCGGCAGGCCTATTAAAGATGAGAGAGGCCGGCGCCGAGACTCTGGCACAGGACGAGAGCACGTGCGTCGTGTTCGGCATGCCCAAAGTAGCTATTGACTGTGGTGCTGCTGATGCCGGGGTGCCGTTGGACGAGATCCCGGAACGGATACTGGGATTGCTGGAAGGGTGAAGAGTGAGTGGTGAGTGGTGAGTGGTAAGTGGTGAATTGTGAGTAGGAGGAGGTGAGCCGGGCTCGTGATATATCTCAACAACGCGGCAACCGGATTTCCCAAACCGCCGCCAGTGATCGAGGCGGTGAGTTCGTACTTGGCATCGCTCCCTTCGCACGGGGCCAGGGCCGGGCTTGGAGAAGACGTGAGTTAAATGCTGGAACAGTCGTTCGGGATCGTGACACGCCCCGGATTGCACTGCGCTCCGTTGATCCACGAAGCCATTGGATCGTATCCGAAGGGCTCGGTGCGCATGAGCACCTCGTGGTTCACCACAGCTAGGGAAATCGAAGCCTTCACGCACGCAATCGGACTGATATGCCAGCGCACGCGGAGGGCGGCGGCATGAAGATCTTGGATGTCAAGCACATAGAAGACTGTTTCGACGGATCATATATCAAAGAATTCCTGCTCGAAGCTGAGATAACCGAAACATTCGTTCGCTACCTCTCTGCGGCGGGGGAATTGAAGTACTACCCCGACTTTGCGAGACCGTTCTTCTGTCTCACCAAATCGAACCGGTACAAGGTCAAGGGAGTGCAGGGAAACACGACGCTGCGTACGGTACTCTACGACTCGGATGGGGAGGAAACGGTCAGGAATCTCGTGGAGAGTTACGAAGGAGAGGGGTAGGCTCTGTCACCCGGGAAGCTAGCAAAGCACGTAACATCGCAGTGAAAACAACAGAACGAGGAGCTGGACATGGGTCAGAAGCTTTCGGCCTATGTGGTGAAGTTCGGTGCCGCATCGAGAATGAACGCCTACATGATCAGGGGCGTGTGCGGGGCATTCATGGACCTGGCCTACGGCGGCGACTACGATTCCACCGGAAAATCCGGCCTGCACAGCTTCAAGTGCGATCAGGTGAAGGGCATCGAAACCGGCGACGACTACGGTGAGTTCGTGGTTACGAAACAGGTTTGAGGAAAAGCCAATACAGCATGAGGTAGAAACGGGCGGGGCGCCAGCGTCATGGAGTTGCCCCGCCCTTCTGAAACTCGACGGAGATATCGCTCGACCGGTTCAGGTCCGCTCAGCGTTCCGATGTTGACCGGCCGCAATCGGATTGCAATCTTTGGGTCATGCGCACAACCAAGAACGCACTCCTTTTCGCCTTGATCGCCGCGGGCACCGCCTTTGCACAAGAACCCGAAACGCTCGTTACCACCTCCGTAGCTTCCTACTCGCTGCGACCGGGGGATGTGCTGCAGATAGGTGTGTGGGGACAAGAAGAGTTCTCCGGGCAGTTCCAGATCGATGAGAATGGGCACTTCCTGTATCCGGTCCTAGGGGAAATCGACACTAGAGACCTGACGGTCGCCCAGCTGCGGGATACGCTCAGGACCGGGCTGGAAACACTGTTTTCCAGTCCCTTCGTGACTGTGACGCCACGTTTCCGAATTTCCGTTCTGGGCCACGTGGTGTCACCGGGGCTGTATACGATCGACCCAACGCTCACCGCCATCGATGTCGTTGCGATGGCGGGCGGCCCCTCACCAGGCGGCAATCTCAACGATATCCGCATCATGCGCAGGGACGGTACGGCGAGTATAAACTACGGCGACATGACAGCGCGAGGCAGAACTCTCCGCGAAGTAGGGGTGCGGTCCGGCGACCAGATCTTCGTGCCGCGGCGAATGTTCACACGCCAGGATCTGTCACTATTGCTGCAGTTCGCACAGCTCTCGCTGACGCTGGCACTGTTTGCGACCACCGTCTTTTGACCGGAGGTGCTCAGGCTGCGAATGGCGCTTGCGCGCATGCGTGGTTGGGATTAGAATCTGTGGCCGCCGGCGGTAAGGCGGTAAGGCGGTAGCTATTCCGGAGTAGCTCAGTTGGTAGAGCAGACGGCTGTTAACCGTCGGGTCGGGGGTTCGAGTCCCTCCTCCGGAGTCAAAGAAATCCTGGGCGAACCGATGCCCAGTTTAGTTTGCAGAAAGCCCCATCGGTGACCCCTGTGGGGCTTTCGCTCATAAGGGCCGGAAATCGCGGGGTTTTGCGTACAACGCTGTTCGAGAGTGCCTCTTTCCCGGCTCTCGGTGCTCGGCTCGAGAGATCGCGCCTCGGGGCATCTCGACCCCTTTTTCGCCCCGACCGCGCTCTCTGATGCCGAGAGCCGGGGCAGACCGCGGCCGGTTGGTATGCACAACTCGGGCAGGCAGGAGCTTGGTTTGCACAGGCAATCGATGAGCAAGCGGAGTACGAGCTCGGGAGCGAAGGTCAGCGTCGACACGTACCGTGGCGACAAGCTGTATGCCCGGGTTGTGCATGCTGTCGAACAAATTCTCGCCAAGGGCAAGGTCGTAGCGCCTGTGGACGTGTTGGTCCGGATGGGTCTTCTCGCTCCGAAGCGCCACGAGGACTGGCGCCGAGGTCGGGTGCCCTATCTGGAGAAAGTCATCGACTGCAACCTCACTCGCCTGTCGCGACTGCTCCGCATTCTGCGGTTTCACGCCCACGACTTGAAGCTCATACCTTCCAGCACCGCCTACATGCGCTGGGGCAACGGTCCGCAGCAGCACCTCCGATTCACCAAGACCGGAGAGCCCAAGCTCGAGGAAGCCTATGCCAGGCACTTCGTGTGGCCGGGTAAAGGGCCGTTCCATCCGCCGCACTCGAAGCCCGAGAATCCCCGTGACACCGGTTCACGCTCGGAAGTACAACGCGGCCCGGCAAAGGAGCGCAAAGATTGAGCAAACGAAAGAGAAACGCCGGCGTCAAGAAACGGAGATCCGGTAAGATGACCAAACTGCCGGTGCGCCAAACACCTTCCTCCGAGAAGACTGCCGGCAGGAAGCTCTCGGAGATCATCAAAGAGATGGCGCTGCGGCTCTTGAAGGATCCGGAGGCCGGCTCCTCCGAGCCAGCCGCGATGGCGGTCCTCACGCTCGCCGGCGCGGCGTGGAACAGCGCCATCGGCGATAACATCATGCGCGAAAGGCATCGCGAACTCATCGACCGGATAGAATGGGAGAACGTGACGCCGTGGGAAGAGCTGCGCAGCCGTGATACCGAGCAGCTCATCGCCGAAATCGTCGCCTACAAGCGGGAACACTATCCCAATGACCTTCGTCGCATTGCCGCCACCGATATGAGCCCGGAGGGCAACGTCAGGGTTCACTGGACGGAGCCCGACAAGGTCGCGGCCGCCCCCTTTGGCGCCGCACGTCCGAAAACGACAACCAAGCAAGCAAGCAAAGCGGCTTCCCGTCGCGGACAAGCTCGTCAAGAATATGAAGCGGTAGGAACCAATGGCCGCCAAGAGCAAGACCGTACAAATTGCAATTCAAAGCGCGCCGCCGAGACGTTCGGCGAACGGTTCGTGACAAAGGTCCTTGGACGGCAGCTGGGGTTGTCGCAATGAGACGTGGAGATCGCTCGACTTTCGAGGTCGAGAATTCGCTCGTCGCTGCGGCGTTGGAAACCATGGACGCCGGGACGCTGCGGGAGCTGGTTCGCGGATTGCTCACCTGGCTCGACGACACGACACACGCCAAGGTGACAGGCGAGATCATCGACCGGGCAGCGAGGAGCAAGAGCGACTGGACCCCGGACGCCCCCACCGATGAGAGCGTCGCGGCGGTTCTCGAGTTCGCCGAGGCCGCACAGCGTGTTGGCTACGCCGACCCTTCTGAAGTCGACGATTACCTTTGGCAGGGAATGAATGCCTTTCTCGCCAAGGACTATGGCGCGGCCTTCCAGATCTTCCGCGCCCTGATTATTCCTCTCGCGGAAGGCGAGATCGATCTCGGCCAGGATGAGATGTTGGACGAAGTCCTGGGTGTCGACGCCGCGGAATGTGCAGCACAGTACGTGGTCGCCATTTACATGACCGCTCCGCGCACGGATCGGGCCAAGGCGGTCAAGACGGCCATCGACGACATGAGCGCTGTTGGGAACTTCCGGCATCCGCTCGAACAGCTCGAACGAGTGGCCGTGGAGCCGCTTCCCGATTTCGACGAATTCCTCAAAGAATGGAACGACCTCGTTCGGAAACTCGCCGCGGGCGAACGGCGCAGCGAGTGGGACACCGATGTGGACCGCTGGCGCCGGGAGGTGACGCAACGTCTAGAAGGCGCCGACGGGCTGGCCGGCATAGCGAGGTCGACGAAGCGTTCGGACGATTTTCGAGCCTGGTGCCAAGCCCTGGTCGAAGCCGGAGACTGGCAGTCGGCTCTGGTTGCGTACGACGAGGCGGCCGAAACCGGTTCGAACACCAGCTACGCTCGGGGAGACTTCCTGGACGGCGCCGCCCTAGCGGCCCAGGAGCTTGGTCGCAAGGACCTGCCGAAACGCCTCGAACATGCCTGGCGAACCGAGCCCAGCCTGCTTCGGCTGCGCCGTTGGCTCGGCTCGGCAAGCAACGAAGCGACATTGAAAAAGCGCGTAGCGGC
>CAZOJI010000031.1:0-57378 GCA_964580055.1 uncultured Gemmatimonadaceae bacterium
GCCACAGATCGTCCAAATCCTGATCGACCCTCCGGATGTTGTCCGCGTGCTCTAGAGTCTCGTCGTCATCCAGCCCGTTGGCCACGGTGACGCGCTTGGAGTGGTCCGTTATCGCGAAGTAGGAGTAGCCCCTTTCTCGGGCCGCTTCGGCCATCTCTCTTATGGTTGACTTGCCATCGCTGGCCTGAGTGTGGGATTGGAGGTCGCCCCGAATGTGGCCGCGCTCCACCAGTTTCGGGAGCTCGTCGTTCGACGCGGCCTCCACTTCACCGCGGTCTTCGCGTAGCTCGGGGGGGATCCACGGAAGGTTCAAGCGATGGTAGACCGACTCTTCGCTGCTGCCCGCCAGCCGCCTGTCACCCTTGAATAGACCGTATTCGTTGAGCTTCCAGTCTCGCTCCACCGCCAGCTTGCGAAGTAAAATGTTGTGCGCCTTCGAGCCGGTGAAGTACATCAGGGCCGATCCGAAGGCGCCTTCGTCGAACAGCCGAAAGTCAATCTGCAGGCCACCGGAGAGCCGTACGGAGACCTCCTCTCTCCCGCTACCGAGTATCTCGTCCACGTCCTTCATATCGGCTATCGCGTCTGCAACGCGCTCGCGATCGGATGCCTGGATGAGGATGTCCAGATCACCCACGGTCTCCTTGCGCCGGCGGAAGCTGCCAGCCGCTTCCCATCTCCGTACCGGCTCGAGCTCGGCCAGAAAGCGACCGATCGAGACCACGTAGTCGGCGGCATCTCTGAGAAGCATCCGGTCGGTCGTCGATTCCAGCGTCTCGAGACCCTCGAGGATCTTCTCCTCCGTCTTCTCTCCCATACCCTCCAGATCCCTGACCCGGCCGCTGTCGCAAGCCTCCTTCAACTCCGCAAGGTTTTTGATATCCAGTTCCTGGTGGAGCTGCATTGCCTTGCGGGGCCCCAGTTGCGGCACCCGCATCAGCTCAGTGAGCTCGGGAGGTACCTTGGAGCGCATCTCCTCGAGTCGCCGGCATGTGCCCGTCTCGATGATCTCGCGGATCTTCTCCGCCGAGCTTTCGCCGATATTGGGTATCTCAGAGAGATCGGATCCCTTTGCTATCAGATCCTCGAGCCGTTGCGATTGATCCCGCATCGCGCGGGCGGCGGCCCGGTACGAACGGATCCGGAACTCGTTACCTTCGTCGAGCTCGATGAGGTCCGCAATCTCCTCGAAGATTTCGGCGATACGGGCGTTTTCCATGGTTTCCGGTCCTTTGTACGCGGCTCCAGCGTGCGAAGCGGGGTTCCCGCACCGTGGCGACTCGCCTACGAGTCTTCTAGTTTGCAGGAGAAACCGCGACGGTGGTACGGGGCCTCGTTCTAAGCGGATCATGGGGAACCACCGCATTCCGGCATGAGGAGCCACCCGACGGCGATATCTGTCTCATGCAGCAACTGGAGACCGGAAGCGGAGAGTGGGGCACCATTGGGCGAATCGGGACTTCACCGACCTGTTCGCACGAGGGTTGCCCCAGGCCGAACCTGGGTCAACCGGCCAAGGGTTGTTCAGCCGCGGTGAGGATACTGAGAGTTGGGGAGTTTCGTTACCGTTGTCGGGTATGAACCGGTAGCCGTGAAGCCAACAGCACCGATTACCTGTCGTAACACGAAGAAGAACCTCAGAAAGGACGGGACGCAGTGGCTGAAACGCCGATACTGGAAACGAAAGACGTGGTCCTGGACCTGGGAGAACGGAGAATACTCGACCATCTATCCATTGGTTGTAAGCGAGGTACGGTTCACGCCGTGGTCGGCCCCAACGGTGCCGGGAAATCAACGCTGGCCAATGCGATCATGGGGCTCTCAGGCTATACGGAATTCGAGGGCGATATAGTGTTCAAGGGCGAGTCACTCAAGGGGCTCTCCGTGGACGAGCGAGCACGTCGGGGTATGACGATGGCCTGGCAGGAGCCGGCCCGATACGAGGGGTTGTCGGTGGAGAGTTTCATCGGCGCCGGGGTCGCAGATAAGTCTCGCGAGAAGATGGAGGCGGCGCTCGAGCAGGTCGGCCTGAGACCCGATGAGTATTTGGGCCGAGCGGTGGATCGTACGGTCTCGGGTGGCGAACGGAAGAGGATCGAGCTGGCGTCGATTCTAGCCATGGATCCCAAGCTCGTGATCATGGACGAACCCGACTCCGGTATCGACGTGGATGCTCTGAACAAGATCTTCGAGGCCATTGAATCTCTCAAGAAGAAGGGGGCGACGGTCCTTCTGATCACTCACAGCTCGACCGTACTGGCGCAGGCCGACTACGCCTCGCTGATTTGTTGCGGTGTGCTCATCGAGAAAGGCTCAGTGGACAAGATCATTCCGTACTTCGGGGAAAAGTGTATGCCGTGCGATCACAAGAACGCGCCTCGTCTGGGAGAGAACTCATGAAACGAGACAACCTCATAAATGCGCTGTACGAGAGCATTGGAGAGCAATGCACGACCGATCCGGGCGTCGCGCACGTGGAGATCCATGGCAACGAAGTTCTTGGGCTGCACCTCGTTCCCGGCCTCGAGGTTGAAGCGGAAGAACTCCCGGACGGGATCCGGGCGCACATAACGGTCGCCGAGGGCTACAAGATCGAGGCGCCTGTGCGTATGTGTTTCGGTCTGTTGGAGGGCACCGGGACGCAAAGGATATATATGAACACTCGGCTCGAAGAGGAGTCCAGGGTGGCCATCACCGCGAGCTGCACCTTTCCCAACGCCGTTGAAGTGCTTCATGCCATGGATGCGGAGATCGAGATCGGGAAGGGAGCCGAGTATGCCTACGTGGAGCGTCACGTGCACGGCCCGGAGGGCGGAGTGGTGGTGATTCCGAAGGCGAAGGTCACTCTCAGGGAGGGCGCCTGGTTCCATACTGACTTCGAGTTGGTGCGTGGCAACGTTGGAAAGATAGACATCGACTACGACGCAGTATGCGAGAGCCGCAGCATCCTGGACATGTCTGCGCGAATGCGGGGCCGTGGCGACGACCGCATCCGGATACATGAAAAGGCCAGCCTCGAGGGCGAAGGAGCCCACGGAGTACTGAGAAGCAATATTGCCGTGAGCGATAGGGCTCAGGCCGAGATCAAGAACACCTTGATCGCCTCCGCTCCCTACGCCCGGGGGCATGTGGACTGTAGAGAAATCGTCCGCGACGAGGCAATTGCCAAGGCCGTGCCGATAGTCGAGGTGCATCACCCCAAGGCGCAAGTGACGCACGAGGCGTCAATCGGAAGCGTCGACTCCAAGCAACTGGAAACCTTGATGAGCCGCGGCCTCACCGAAGACGAGGCCACGGATCTCATTATCGAAGGGCTGCTGACTCCCAATCTTCGAACCCGCTGAGATCGACGGATCGGCAAAGAACAGCAAAGTAAAGGTGGGCGCCCCGCCCCCCCGGTCGAGAGCTCAGCCTTCTCCGGGGGGGACGCCTTCCTCTGCGGCCGCGGCTATCAATGTGCGCAACTCGGCCAGGCCTCGCTTGATCGACGTCTGGACCGAGCCCGGACCGGCATCCGTCTGGTCCGTGAACAGCACCTCCGTCCAGGCCAGGATCCTGCTCAACAGTGCCTCGATCTCGTCGCGAGGCCCGGGCGCCATTCTGAGACTCGACAGAATGCGCTTCGCGGCTTCGCGGGCTCGCGGATCGGTCTGTTCACGCTTTTCGCGAACCACCAGGGCCTCGAACTCGTCAACCAGTACGAGCGCGTTTTTTGGAGAAAGCGGTTTCGCGGCCCCCTGGTATTTGTCCGAATCATCGGTGTCGGTGGGCGGGATGTTCGTCATGCGGCAGCCTCGAACCGTCTCGCCACCTCGTCCCAATTTACGATGTTCCACCACGCCGTGATGAAGTCGGGTTTCCGATTCTGGTATTTGAGGTAGAAAGCGTGCTCCCACACATCCAGCACGAGGATGGGAGTCTTGCCCTTGGTGAGCGGGCTGTCGTGGCCGGGTGTGCTCTCCACCTCGAGTTTGCCATTATTCACGGACAGCCATGCCCATCCACTGGCGAAGTGGGTTTTGGCAACCTCGGTGAACTTCTTCCCGAAGGTGGCAAAGTCGCCGAACGAAGCATCGATAGCGTCTGAGAGGTTGCCCTCGGGTTGCCCGCCGCCGTCCGGGGTCATGGTCTCCCAGAACAAAATGTGGTTGGCGTGCCCTCCACCGTTGTTGCGCACGGCCGTCCTTATCTCCTCGGGCACCTTGTCGAGGTTAGCGACCAGGTCTTCAACAACCATGTTCTGCAGCTCGTCGTGTCCTTCGAGAGCCGCATTGACCTTGTCGACGTATGTTTGATGGTGCTTGGTGTGGTGGATTTCGAGGGTCCGCGCGTCTATGTGCGGCTCTAATGCGTCGTACCCATAGGGTAATGGCGGCAGTTGGTATGTCATCTACCTGGCTCCCATAGTTGTGGTTCTGGTGTATGAGGACAATCCGCTACTCAGTTTTTGTTGGCACCAACACGGTCGTCCGTTCGAGATGGCGCAGTACGTGGAGCGAGCAGCTGCCCATCATCATCCGATCGAAGAAACCCGCTCCATGCGTCCCCATGACCACCAGGTCAGCGTCCCACTCGTCGGCTTCCCTGACGATCTCATCGCCCGCATGCCCTTCCCGCAGCTTCGAATCCAACTCGAGGCCATGTGCTTTGCCGGTCTCGGCAACGAGGTCATGAAACTGTTCGTGCGCCTCGCGGTGCCTGGCCTCGACTATCGCTCTGGAATCGACGACGCCTACGGGCAGTACTCCGCCCGGAGGCAGTACTCCGCCCGGAGAATGATGCGGCACCACGAACGGATCCATCGGTTCCCAGACGTACAGTGCTCTTATGGGTGCCTGGTCCATTATGCCGAAGGTCGCGGCAACGTCGACCACGGCGCGTGATTGGGGAGAAGTATCGATTGCTACGAGCACTCGTTGGAATGGACGGAACATCGAGTCGACGGCAATCAGGAACGGCACAGTTGCCAGGCGGGCTACCTTCTCGCTGGTGGAGCCGAGCAGGAAGCGTGATAACGCCGGCTTGTGGTGCGCTCCCAGGACCAAGAGATCCGCTCCCACTGCCTCAACGGTGTCGTTGATGGCGGAAGCGGGTCTCCCTCTCGCCGTGTGGAGGGTTGCTTGTCCGGCTCCGGTCTCTTCGATCTGAGCTTCTGCGAGTCCGCGCAGGTGTTCTTCAGTCAATTCAGACCAGTCGGTGGGCTCGCTTGCCGCGCGGAGCGGCTGCGTGGGTAGTGATGCGTCTGCGACGGTCACTACGTCGAATGCGGAGCCGGCTCGTTTGGCGATCGCCGATCCTGTGTCTACGGCTCGCTTGCCATAGTCTGTTCCATCAGTAGCCGCGAGAACGTGTTTGAATCCAGCCAACGGTTGCCTCCTTCCAGGGAACTCGAACCGATCTGGTAGTTCGAACCCGTGGCCGCTCATCCTAGAAACGGATCCATATGCTCGAAATGGTCGAACCTGAAGTTATTCCCGCTGGCTCGCCGGCTGCATCGGCGGAGGTCCTGCAATGCTTCCCGCTCAGAATACGAATTCGTCTCTAGGGGAAAACCAACGTGGGAGGGTAGGGAATATCCGTAGCCGGTTACTGTTCCGGTTTGTTGCCTTGCTGTCGCCCGAGTGTCCATGCGACCGCATACCGAATCAGCTCGTTTGCCGTCTTGAGCTGCAGCTTCTTCTTGAGGTGGTCCCTGTAGGTATCAACGGTTTTCTTACTCAGGTTCAGATTGGCGGCTATCTGCCGCGTGGTCAAACCCCGGCCGATCAACTCGAGCACCTCTACTTCGCGGTCCGAGAGCGTCTCCACCAGCGACTGCGTTTGCGCTTCGCCTCCCACGACCACCCTGTGGAGAATCTTGTCCGTGACTTCGCCGCTCAGATAAATTCTGCCTGCCATGATCTCTCGTATGGCCTCGATGACCCTGTCTCCCGGCTCCTCTTTGTTGAGATAGCCTTCGGCGCCAGCGCGGAGCGCGCGTTCGGCAAAGAGCATCTCGTCGTGCATAGACAAGGCCAGAATTTTCACGGAGGGGAATCGTGTGTCGATCTGCTTTATCAGCTCGAGGCCACTGCCGCCCTTGAGACTGATGTCGACCGTGGCAAGGTCGGGAAGCTCGCTCTCGATGAGCTTCAGCGCTTCGTCGTATTCGGCAGCGTCACCACAGACTTCCAAATCGGGTATCTGTTCGAACAATGCCACCAGCCCCTGGCGCACGAGATCATGATCGTCCACCAGCACCACTCTCGTCGAACTCAATTTGGGCATATCTACCTGCTCGATTGAAGTATCAAAACCCGAGACACGGAAGCTTCATAATACCGGCCGTCAGGAAGCATCGCAACGCGGATACAGAGTCGAACCAAGTGCTTAGGTGATTATGAGTTGCCTGTCACGGTGGTTCAAAACTGCCCTATCTTGCTTGCCGTCAACAACCTACATGATTCCGGTCTGGGCAATCACCGCCGCGCACACGGCAAGTCTCGGGTATTCCCCCGTACACGATGACGGGAAATCACCGATGCTCGCAACCGGAAGGTGTTAGCGCCGTCGCTGTGCCGCCACCCGATGGTTCATCGGGCGCCTTCCCGGCACGTTTCTATGGGCCGGCACGATGCCCTTCAATGAAGACGAACACCTCGACTCAATTTCACACGCCCCGGTAGTGCAGGAGGCAAAAGTGAGGATCAGGTCCGCGTGATGGCTCATACGGACGTGCCACTGCACGCACAGACCTCGGAGGACATTCTCGAGTCTTTCGGCGTCGACCCGGACACCGGCCTCTCCCCCGAACAGAGAGCGGCACACAAGCGCGAGCACGGTCAGAATGTGCTGCGGCGCACCTCGCGGCGGAAGGCGTGGAGCATCTTGCTCGACCAGGCAAAGAGCATGGTCCTGATTCTCATGGCGGCCGCGGGGGTCCTTGCATTCGCATTCGGCCAGTGGCCCGAGGGGATAGCCGTAACAGCCGTATTCGTCGTGAATGGTTTCATCGGCTTCTTCAGCGAATGGCGTGCAACCAGATCCATGGAGGCGCTCCGCAAACTCGGAGGGCAGACGGCGAGGGTGCGCAGCGAGGGGAGTGAGCGCTCGGTTCCCGTTCGCACCCTGGTGCGCGGCGACATCGTCGTTCTCGAAGGAGGCGATGCGGTGCCGGCGGACCTGCGGTTGATCGAAGCCAACGGCATGCGCGTCGACGAGTCTCCTCTCACCGGCGAATCGGTCTCGGTGAATAAGTTCGACTCCGAACTCGATCGGGAGACAACGCTGGCTGAGTGTTCCAACATGGTGTTCAAGGGCACGACGGTGGTGGAGGGCTCGGGTGCGGGAGTGGTGGTGGCGACCGGAATGCAGACCGAGTTGGGCCGCATCGCCGATCTGGCGGAGACCGCGGAAAAGACAGCCACGCCACTCCAAAAACGGCTCGACCTCCTTGGGCGGCGCCTTGCCTGGGTCACCATTATCATCGCTGTGGTAGTTGCAGCCTTGGGATTGTTGTCCGGTCAGCCGACGATCTTGATGATAGAGACGGCGGTTGCTCTCGGAGTCGCGGCCATTCCGGAAGGGTTGCCGATTGTGGCAACGATCGCGCTGGCGCGGGGCATGTGGGTCATGGCTCGGCGAAACGCCCTGGTCAATCGCTTGCCGGCGGTTGAGACGCTGGGAGCAACGGGAGCGATCTTCACCGACAAGACGGGCACGCTCACCGAGAACCGTATGACCGCGCGGCAGTTCGTTACGCCGATCGACGGCTACGATTTTGAGAGTGAGGAGCCCATCGAGGCGGAACGGGACGAGACTCTGCGCAGGGCGCTCGAGGTAGCGGTACTCTGCAACAACGCGGCGATTCCCGATGGGGACGTGGAGAGCGCTCAAGGCGATCCAACCGAGATCGCCTTGTTGGAGGCGGGCAGGGATCTTGGCATCGATCGTGATTCCCTGCTGCGGGAATGGCCCGAGGTCCGAGAGGTAGCTTTCG
Source organism: uncultured Gemmatimonadaceae bacterium (assembly GCA_964580055.1). Classification (GTDB taxonomy): domain Bacteria; phylum Gemmatimonadota; class Gemmatimonadetes; order Gemmatimonadales; family GWC2-71-9; genus JBDGYW01. The sequence continues at coordinate 7,979 of CAZOJI010000031.1, forward strand.
ACTCCGAGAAGATGATGATGGCAACCTTCCACGAGGCGAGCGACGGGCTGAGGGTGGCAGTGAAAGGTGCGCCCCGGGCGGTATTGGGTGTATGCGGCAGTATCGCGGATGAAAACGGCTCGACGCGTGAGTTCCCCACTGAAGAAAAGGATCGCTGGCTGGATCAGGCCGAATCGCTGGCCGCCGACGGGCTCCGGCTCTTGGCGGTGGCGGAACGACGGGTGGACGATTCCGAAGTCGATCCCTACCAGGATTTGCGGTTCCTCGCGTTGGTCGCTCTGCTCGACCCGGCGCGCCCGCAGGCGAGGGAAGCAATAGCCGAATGCAAGAAGGCGGGAGTGCGAGTGATAATGGTCACCGGCGACCAACCTGCAACGGCGGCCGCCATCGGCCGCGACGTGGGAATCGTCGAAGAGAGCGACGCAGCAGTGCTGACGGGCGCCGACCTCGACGAGCCGGAGCGATTGTCAGCGGAGCGCCGTGACCGGATCATCGGAACGGACATCTTCGCACGAGTGAGTCCGGAGCAAAAGCTGCACTTGATCCGAACCTACCAAGACCACGGTCTGATAGTGGCGATGACCGGCGACGGAGTGAACGACGCACCCGCGTTGAAAAAAGCCGACATCGGGGTGGCCATGGGCAAGCGCGGCACCGACGCCGCCAGACAGGCGGCGGACATGGTGCTGCGGGACGATGCCCTGTCGAGCATCGTAGCCGCCATTGCTCAGGGTCGCGTGATATTCGGGAATATTCGCAAGTCCGTCATCTTCATGCTGTGCACCAACGTCTCTGAGGTCTTGGCCGTAGCAATCAGCGCGGCCGCGCTGATACCGATTCCGTTGCTGCCCCTCCAGATCCTGTACCTCAACGTACTCACCGATGTCTTCCCGGCCCTGGCCCTGGGAGTAGGGCCCGGCGATCCGAGAGGTATGACCAAGCCGCCGCGGCCGCCGCGAGAACCGGTTTTGACCAGACACCATTGGAGCGTGATTGTCGCATGGGCGGTTTTTATGGCAGCGTGCGTGCTGGGGGCGATGGGGATCGCGATTTTGTTCCTGGAGTTCGATCGCACCAGCGCCGTCACGGCGTCCTTCCTAACACTGGGATTTGCCAAACTGTGGTTCGTGTTCAATCTGCGAGATCCCGGATCGACCCTGCTCGACAACGATGTCGTGCGAAATCCCTGGATCTGGATGTCCCTCGCCTTTTGTGCTGCGCTGCTGATTGCCGCCGTATACATGCCGGGACTCACGGCGCTGTTGCGAACCGGTGCCCTCGGCGCTAAAGGCTGGGGGCTGGTACTCTCCTTGAGCCTGGTTCCTTTCCTGGCCGGTCAGGTGATCCGCGCTCTCCAACATGCTAGGCGAGAGTCTCCGTGAACAACCGACCGCATGACCGCAACTCGGACCGACCGGATCTCCATCATTACTCCAAACGCGTCTTGCTGGCTCTCGGGCTGGGAGCCTTGGTTCTGACGTTACTCTACCTACTGCACGATATCGCGGACGCACTGCTGCTTTTGTTCGCCGGCATTCTCCTCGCCGTTGCGCTGGACGGCCTGGCGACATTGATCACCAAGGTGGTGGGAACGCCGCGTCGCTGGTCGCTAGGCCTCATCTTCACATTGGCGCCCGCCGCGTTGATTGCTTTCGGTTGGCTCGCGGGCCCGCGGATCGCGGATCAGACCGGTCAGCTTCTCGAATACATACCCTCAGCGGTAGAGTCGGCGAAGGAACTCTTGCGGCAGGTTGATTGGTTGAGCGCCATTCTCGACAGACTGCCCGGTCCCGACCAGCTGGTTCAGTCCGGGGCAGGGTTATTGGGACGTATACCAGGGATCTTCACTTCGGCCATGGGTGCGGTCATGGGCACGGTGCTGATCGTGTTCATCGGAGTGTTTCTCAGCCTGGAACCCGGTTCCTACCTGGACAACGCGCTGCGACTGGTGCCAATCAACAATCGAAAACGGGCGAGACAGGTAGTCGAGACAGTTGGAGAGGCGCTCAGATGGTGGCTGTTGGGGCGGCTGGCGTCAATGATCGTCGTTGGGGTTCTCACGGTCATAGGGCTGTTTATCGCCGGCATACCGCTGGCGCTGATACTTGGCCTGGTCGCAACGCTGTTGGCCTTTGTGCCGCTCGTGGGGCCGGTACTGTCGGCAGTCCCCGCCGTTTTGATCGGCCTTTTGGATAGCCCTTTGAGGGCCTTGTACGCGGCAATCGTCTACGTTGTAGTACAGGTTTTGGAGAACTACTTGATAACGCCTCTGATTCAGAAAAAAGCGGTCTCGTTGCCGCCTGCGCTCATACTGATTGCACAAACCGTGATGGCAGTAATGTTTGGATGGATAGGGGTCCTTCTCTCCACGCCCATTGCGGTTACCGCGATCGTGTTCGTGCAGCTCCTCTACGTGGAAGACGTGCTGGGCGATCCGGTGACGGTGTTGGGCCACCACGGCGCTTTGAAGAAATGAGCGCCTACGGACCTTTCAGGTGAACACACGAGGGTAGACGATGTCACAGAACGTCACGCAGAAGCTCATCGAATCACACCTTGAGAGCGGTCGCATGAATGCCGGGGAAGAGATCGGTCTCAGCATCGACCAGACACTGACCCAGGATGCAACCGGAACATTGGTGATGCTCGAGCTCGAGGCAATGAACCTGCATCGTGTCGAGACCGAACTCTCCGCTCAATACGTCGATCACAATCTCATTCAACAGGACTTTAAGAATCCGGACGACCATCTGTTTCTGGAGAGCGCCTGCGACCGTTTCGGGATCTGGTTCAGTCGTCCCGGAAACGGCGTAAGCCATCCGATCCACATGAGTCGGTTCGGAGTGCCAGGCAAGAGCCTTCTCGGGTCGGACAGCCACACCTCCGGTGCCGGTGCCGTAGGCATGCTCGCCATTGGTGCCGGCGGCCTCGAGGTAGCTGCCGCGATGGCCGGACAACCATTCTACGTGTTCATGCCCGAAGTGTGGGGCGTACACCTGACGGAGGCCCTTCCACAATGGGTGAGCGCCAAGGATGTGATACTGGAGATGCTGCGGCGCTTTGGAGTCCGCGGTGGGCGCGGCCGAGTGATCGAGTACCGCGGTGACGGATTGAATCAGCTCACGATGTGGGATCGTCATGTGATCGCCAATATGGGAGCGGAGCTGGGTGCAACCACAACGGTCTTTCCGTCAGATGAGCACACCAGGCGGTTTCTCGTTTCGGAGGGTCGCCGCGATCAGTGGACCGAACTGCTTCCCGATGACCACTGCTCGTACGATTGGGAGGACGAGATCGATCTGTCGGCACTCGAGCCCTTGATTGCCAAGCCAAGCAGCCCCGGCAACGTCGTACCGGTCGCCGAGGTCGCAGGCGAATCGATCTATCAGTCGTACATAGGCTCGTCGGCGAATCCCGGGTACCGTGACTTTGCCGTTCCGGCTCTCATGGTCGAAGGGCGCAGGATAGACCCGCGCGTGTCTTTCGACATCAACCCGGCGTCTCGCGGCACGCTGCAAGACCTCATTCGGCACGGCATGCTGACGCACCTTATCCAAGCCGGTGCCCGCCTTCACCAGCCGGGGTGCAACGGCTGCATTGGCATGGGTCAGGCTCCAGCAACGAACGAGAACAGCCTGCGCACGGTCCCTCGCAATTTCCCGGGTCGCTCCGGCACCAGGGAGGACCGCGTATGGCTGTGCAGCCCCGAGACGGCCACTGCCAGTGCGTTGAGGGGCGTTATCACCGATCCTCGTGAGCTGGATATGGAGCACCCTGCTGTGCCGCCGCTGAACTCCCCGACCACAATCAGCGACCTGCTGGTGTCTCCGTCATCAGGTGACGATGCGACGCCGGTGCAGCTTCGCAAGGGCCCCAACATAGGCTCGATTCCCGAGTTGCGTCCCATCCCGGATCGGTTGGAGCTACCCATCCTGTTGAAGGTCGGTAACGACATCTCCACCGACGAGATAATGCCCGCGGGAGCGAGAGTGCTGCCGTATCGAAGCAACATCCCCAAGATCTCCGAGTTTTGCTTCGACGTCATCGATGCGGACTACCCCGCAAGAGCACTGAAGCGCAAAGAGGCGGGTGGTCATGCTATTGTGGGTGGATTCAACTATGGGCAGGGATCCAGCCGCGAGCACGCGGCACTTGCTCCGCGCTACCTCGGCCTCGGGCTGGTCGTAGCCCGTAGTCTTGCCCGGATTCACTGGCAGAACCTCATCGGGTTCGGAATTCTCCCACTCACCTTCGCGGACGAAGCCGACTTAGAGAACGTGCGGCAGGACGACGTGCTCGTTCTGGACGAGATCGAGGAGAAACTCCGTTCCTCCAAGGAGTTCGCGTTGAAAGTGAATGGCGAAGTGGACGTCTTGGTTCGCCACGAGATGTCGCCGCGCCAGATAGATATGCTGCTGGCCGGAGGATTGATCAACCGGATGCGAACATCTTGACTGCTTTCTGCAAACCCTCCGCCTTCATACAGCGCGCACTTCTTCTTCCCGCGATCCACTCCCCGTCGGCTCTCTCCGTCGGGCCGGCATGAGTTGGACGATGTCGCGCTCGAAGAGGAGATCCAGAGTCCAGTCCAGGGCCACACGTGCTCGACGCTCCCAGCGCGGCAATGCCAGCAGATAGTAGGTTCGCCAGGCAAACCAGGCGGGAAACCCCGTGAGCCTGATTCCCAATACCTGGCCCATGCCACGGCGCCTGCCCAACGATGCCAGCATCCCCCGGCCGCTGTAGGTGATGGGCTGTGGATCGGAACCGTGTATCACCGACCAGATGTTCTGCGCCACACATCTTCCCTGACGCACAGCGTGCTGTGCCGTGGGAGGGTGGACACTGCCGTCTTTGCTGTCTGTTATCAACGCACAGTCTCCCACCGCCCAGAGGTTGTCGAACCCCCGAACCTGTAGGAAGCTGTTCGTGGGCAGTCTGTTATCACCTTGCTCGTGCCGGACGGGAATCTGCTCGATCAATGGAGAGGGCCTCACGCCGGCAGTCCATATGACCGTATCGGTGCGCAGAGCGCGTCCGTCCTCGATGTGCACTTCGCCGGATTGGCACGTGGTCATCTTCGCGTTCAGCCAGATTTCGATGCCGCGGCGCTCGAGATCCCTGCGTGCGTATGCGCCAAGTCTTTCGGGGAGCTCACGAGCCAGACGGCTCGTCATCTCCACCAGAACCACTCTTATCTCGGATTCGTCTATGCTGGGATAGTCCCGTGCAGCGCGAATGACGAAGTCGTGGATCTCGCCTGCTACCTCTATCCCGTTGAGGCCGCCTCCGCCCACCATGAACGTGAGCACCCCCCCCCTTTCGTTCTTCGGCAGCACATGGGCCCTCTCCAGCGACATCAATATGTGATTGCGAATCGCTATGGCGTCTCCGATGCTCTTCATTGAAAAGGCCTCATCGGCCAATCCCTCGATACCGAAGTAAGCCGTCTCGCTGCCCGCTGCCAGAACGCAATGGCCGTACTGCAAGACGTGCTCCTGCCCGTTCTCGTTGACGAAGTAGAGATGGCTCGACTGTGGATCGATCTGGCAGACCGTGCCCTGGAAGAACTGCACTCGATCCAACATCCGGCGCAGCGGGGTTAGGGCATGCCGCGATTCAACTTGAGAGGAAGCGACCTCGGCGAGAAGCGGTGTGAATAGCTGGAAATTGTCGCGGTTGATGAGCGCGACTGTCAAGTCGCCGCGGTGCCGCAGCTTGCGCTCCAGAAGCCGTGCGGCGTTGACGCCGGCGAAACCGGCACCGACAATCAGCACTTGCACGCGCATCGGCAGAACGTCGTATCTCCTGGTCACAATATGTCGATTCACTTCCACCCTCGGATCTGCGATATGGTTGATGCGCGAATACGAGGCCGTTGACAGTTCGATGACATATGGTAAACCACTTGCCGTCGCCGCAACATCAGCGCGCCTGCTGCTTCGGCTATCCCGGAATCGGACTATCGAGCCATAGGCAAAGCGTCTTCCCGATGGATCGGATCGAATCCCAAGCGGCGAATGCGGCATGGTCGGAGTCCCCCGGGTTGAGCCGTGCCCCCCGGTTACTCCGGTAGTAGATTTTCCGATGTCGCCGTAAGGTGTTCAGACGGTTGTGCCGGCTCTCCCCAAGGTCATTTATACAGTTGGCGCCATTGAGTGGATTGCCGGACTCACCCGCGCGTATCGGTACGGAAAGAGGACATGCGAGCTGCACACATCTGGAAGATACTCAAGACGGCTATCGTAGAATCGGATAGAGACGCCATACCGCGCCTTGGCGCGGCAATGGCTTTTTACACGCTGTTCTCGCTGGCGCCGGTTCTCTACGTGGTGATCACCGTGGCTACCGTGGCCTTCGAGCAAGACGTGGCTCGCGAGGAGATCCAGCAGCAGATCTCGCGAGTGGTCGGACCGGACGGTGCCAGAGCTGTAGCCGCGGTAATGCGCAATGCTTCCGTGTCGCTACCCAGCGGTCCGGAGGCGATAATAACCGTGCTCTTTTTTCTGGTCGGAGCAACAGCGGCCTTCAACGCATTGCTGGGCACCCTGAATCATATCTGGGGCATAGAAGAGTCGAACCCATCACTGGTGTGGCGCATTGTGCGCCGCCGGCTCATAGCCCTCGGTCTGGTGTTGGTGGTCGGAGCGTTGGGGGTCATGAGTCTCATTCTGACCACGTTCTTGAGCGCCATGGGCAAGTATTTCCCGGACCTGCTCGCTCAGATCCCGTTCTTGCCAAGGTTGACGAACATAGCTGTCTGGATCGGACTGCTTACCGTCGTCATCGGTATTGTCTACAGAGTCGTGCCGGATGCACCGTTGCGTTGGTTGGACGTGTTCGTGGGCGCTTCGGTGACATCGGTGCTATTCGCTGTCGGTACTCTATTGATCGGCGAATACATCGGCAGGAGCAGCATTGGGTCCTCGTTCGGCACCGCCGGCTCGGTCGTATTGCTGCTCTTCTGGGTGTACTTCTCGGCTCAGGTGTTCCTCTTCGGAGCGGAGGTGACGCACGCATACGGCCGCTACCGTAACGGCTCCCTGGATACGAAAGAAAGCGCCTCTTAGTGTTTCTCCCAGAAGAGATCGACGCCTACGGAGTAGCTCGACCTAGTGAGGCCGCTGAATTCGCATCCGCCCACCCGGTCGATGGAGGCCGCGGCCAACCAATCATCCGCCAGCCATGCTTCGAGGCTGGCACCCAATGTCTTGAAGCTTATGAGACCCTGGTCCGGACAGAGCCGTGGGCTGGCGGTCAGGAAAGCCGGCCGGCCGAACAGATCGAGTTGCTTGCCGACCTGAATCTCCGTGCTGGAAAAGCCCTCGTTGACGTCGCCGGGGTTGATCCGCAGGTAGTCGAGGGGAATGCCCAAGCTCCCCGTGAGCGATTGCTCCAGGGTGCCGGACAAGAAATTGGCCATCTGTTGAGCACTGCGCCGAAACACACTCTGATCCTCGCGACCCCGCCGGCCCGCGAACACCTGTACGCTTGGCGCCCCGAAGAGCAGGTAGGAGATGATTTCCGAATCTGAAACTTGCGAACCGAGTGAGCTGGACAGCTCGACAGTCGGTTCCGCCAAGGTTCCGGATATGTTGGCGTAAACGTCCACTCGTTCGCCGCGAAAGGTGCGCACTGTGTGCGAAGCATCGATGTCCACACTGGCGTCGGTCTCAGGATTTCCGAAGAATCGCACCGACCCTCCGGTTATGCGGAATTCGCGAGTTGCGGCAGGCCCAAGAGAGAGCTGGTACGTTCCTCGCCGCGGCACGAAGGTGCCGAACACACGGTACGAATCGGCGGTTTTGCTGACCGCCGCCTCGCCGCCGAGCTGAACGTTGGCCTCATCCGAGCGGAGCCACACGTCGCTGCCCAGCTTTACGACCAGCGAGTCCAACGCCAGGCTGTCCTGAACTCGCTGCATGAGTCCAGGTTCCAATCCCTCGCGCCTCAGTACCGTGGTGTCAACCACGCCGGCAAAAAGAGGACTGTCGAGGTTGACCACGTCCTTCTCTACTATGTCCGCGAAGCGCAGCACCGCGCGATTGGCGGTGAGCTGGCCCGTGACCATCGGAGCCCTCAACCGGCCCCCGATCTCGAGGTCGCCGCTGGTCCTCATCCTGAGAAACTGCGGATCGTCGATAGCCTGGAATTGAGTCGCATTGACCGCTACGTCCAGGGTAGGGTCGTCCAACGGCGCAAAGTCCACGGTTCCCGATGCGCGCAAACGGCCCTGAGCCGTCAGGAGAAGCAGCGAGTCTATTTGCGCGCGCGTCCCTTCCAGGGTGGCCGCCAGCTCGATTCCGGCATATTCGACCCCGAGGCTGGGGACGTACATCTGGCCCCATCTCAGTGCTACGTTGCCAGACAGCGCCGGTTCGTTCCACGTACCGGCTATAGCGATGTCGGCAAATATCTGGCCGGACGGTTCCTCGACATTTGCCAGCAGAGGTTTCAGCCCGCTCAACTCCGCTCCTTCCACGGTGACCGTGATGTCGAGTGGGCCTGTCTCGTCCAGACTCGCTCCAAATGGAGACGTCTGGAGCGACAATGGCACGGTGCCGCTCACTCGGAGACTGGAATCGCCCGCAAGAGCCAGCCTTACGTCCGTTTGCCGTGTCGAGACCACGAGGCTCAGTTCGGCGTCGGAAAGTTCTTGTCCGTCTAAACTGGTGGAGTGGGCAAACAGGTCGGCCCGACCGGTTGGTGCCGAGAGGGGACCCTCGAGTATCATATTCCCGCTCAGGGAACCCGCGGCGGAAGTGACCGTGTCGCCGCCAATGAGCGCCTCCAGGGAACTGATGGAGATATCCTCCAGCGCCACGTCGAGGCGCGAGCTGTCGTTGCTGGACGCTCCGCCGGCAACCACGATTCTCCCCGGAGATCCTTGCAACACGAGTGAGTCCACTTGCAAATTTTCCGAATCCGCGATGAGGACGGCACCCGGTCTGACGTTCCAGGTATTCCCCGTTACAATTGCCCGCAGCGAGTCCACCGTAATCTGATGTCCGCCGGCAACGCTATCGTAGCGGAATCCGCCAACAAACGATGCGCTTCCGAGGAGCGCATCGAAGCCGGCGGATGCCGAATCCGTGCCGCCGGCCAACCTGAGCGAGAAATGGTCGAGGGCCCTTCCCGCTCCTACCACAGATTTCAGCTCGGCCGAAATCGTACCATGGAGGGATCTGTCCAAGTTCCCGTTTGCCGTCGCTTCTTCGACTGTGAATCCGGCTATGGTGAACTGATCGGCACGCGCATCGAACGCTATGCGTGGTGCGGAGGGCGAGCCTTTGATTGACGAAGTAAGTCTCAGCATGCCGGCGGGAACCGTGTCGAACGGCATCTCTCGCTGCAGCGCCGCTGCAACGAACGACGAAACCTCTTCCACCGACTCGATGTCGCCGGTGAGGACGATGGAGTCTGCGTCTGCCCGATCGGCACCTAGGCGGCCGTATCCATAGAGGGTAAACCCCGGACCATTCACGCCGAGAGTGTCGATCGCCCATTGGTTCGGAGCATAGGTTCCGGAGACGGCCGCCGAGAGCCTGTTTCCCTCCACTTCGGCCGAATCGAGGGTGACTTGGAGTGTCGCGTTTTCGATGACGCCACCCACCATCCGCACCCGACCAGATCCGGCCGCACTCATGACCGTGGAGGGTGCGCTCTCAAACAAAGACTGTATGTTCAGCTCCGTAGTGCCCAGGCGGATATCGTCGAAGTACCAGACAGAGTCGCTCGTTCGAAAGTTGCCTTCTATGCGTGCCTCTCCGGGGCGTCCGCGGTAGGCGACTCGGTAGCGCAACGAGTCGATCGGCAGCCTCGCGGATGCCGTGTCCTCACGGTTATCCCCCATCCGCAGACTCGGTGCCAAACTGAAGTCAATAGTATCGGCGGCCCCGGAAGCGTGACCGGTGCGGCGAACCAGGCTACCGACGAGATTGGCGCGCGTGATCGGGCCGTCGACGACTGCCTCCACCGAGACCGTTCCTTCGGGAAGGTACTGCTCCTCCATCCAGCGCCGCAGCAACGTGAGGCTCGTGCTGGCAGAAACCCTCAAGCTGTCAAAGGAAATGGTGTCACGCAGCGACACCATCCCTCGCGTCGTCAAGGTTGGCTGGTTTGCGTCTTCGGCCGCCTCCGAGGCTAGCCGCAGGTCGGCGGTTACCTCCAGAGACTCTTGCCCGCCCGAAGTACGCACGTCGCCGTGTAGCTGGCCGCCTGGGAAAAGACTGTCAGCATTGGGAATCCACTCGACAGCCACGGCGCTCAGCCGCGCGTCTACGTCCAGCGCAGTCCAACCGCGCTCCGGCTCGGTCTCGAACTGAACGTCTGCTTCGATCGTGCCGCGGTTCTGGCGGTCTCGCACGCTCCCGCCGGTAGCTTGCAGCCGCAGCCGGCCACTTTCGGGCTCCGCCGAGAGATCCACCCCGCCCAGCGAGAATTCGAACGGTGCGAGCAAACCTTCCAGGTCGGATAGGGTCATGTCGACACTCGACGTTTCCCCAATACTGGCGGTGAAACGACTGCTCCCCAGTCGCACATCGGACAAACGCAAGCTGCCGTCCCCGGTGGTGTCGAGCGCCTCCATTTCCGGGAGCATGTCGAGCCAGGACGCACCAGCTACGGTGACATGTGAGTTGCTCAGTTCCAGGCCGGACACCTCGACGCGCCAAGAACTCTGCTCCTCCGGAGGTGAGGTTGCGATTGTAGTGTCGGTACGCCCCTGCTGGAGTGGCAGCCGCAGTCGAACACCCGCCAGGCTGAGGGGCTCCAACCGGATGTTACGGTTGAGGAGCGGCAGCAGATCGATGCCGAAGGTGAGGCGCTCGATCGAGAGCGACGTGCCGTCTTCCAGATTTGCATCAACACCCCGAAGGGTCACGTCACCCCACAGTGCCCCATCCACCTGAGCGATGTCGAGCGTAAGATCTCCTCCCGCCTCTGCGCGCTGTGCGAGGTACGGGAGCAGAATCCCGGTCCCGATGGGACTCAATATGACAGCTCCCAACAACAAGCCGGCAGCGGCGATAGACGCCAGAATCAGTGCGATGCGAATGCTCACTCTCGACATGATCAGAACGCCTGCCCTATGGAGAAGTGGAGCCGGAAGTGGTCCAACCAGCTCTTCGCCGGGCTGTACCGATCCACAACCTCTACCAGTGTTCCACCCTCTTGCCTGAACATGGACCCCGGTTCGGAAGGGTGTGGGTTGTATCCCACATCCAAGCGTATCGGGCCCACGGGAGTGCCCACCCTCATTCCGGCGCCCGGTGTTATGCGATAGCGGTCTTCGAACTGGCCCACCCGGTCGCCGATGAATCCCGCGTCGACGAAGACTACGCCCTGAAATCGATTGCCGCCTCCCAGAGGAAACCGCAGTTCGACGTTCGCAAGGGCGAGCAGATCTCCCCCGGACGCGGATACCTGGACGGTCGTGTCGGCGACCTGCTCGAACGTTGCCACACTGTCGATCACGTACACCACCGGTCCCAAACGATTGAAGGCGTATCCGCGCACGGTATTGGACCCGCCCAGGAAGAACCGGGCTTCGGGCGGCGTATAAGCACGCTCGCCGCTACTGAACCCCAGGGTAGGGCTCAGCACGGTCCCCATGCGGGCTCGCCAGGCGAAGACCCCCCTGTCACTCAGTTCGTGATAAGATGTGTATTCGAGTACCGCGCGAGTGTACTGAATCAAGGAATCCGACCCGATCATACTGGAGGCCCACGATCCCTCGACGGTTAGTGCCGCACCGGAGGTTGCGTTGTACAGCGAATTGGTGCGGTCGCGCACGAACGACGCCGATAGCTCGGACCGCCGGCGCGGCTCGGCGAAGAACCTGGTGTCTTCGATGAGGCATACACTGAGGTATTGGCACAGTGTTACTGCGTCGGCAATCGTCTTTCCTCTGGAGAGACCGTACGACAGAGTTAGAGGCATGTCGGCGCCGAGTTTTCGTGTGGCCGACACGCGGCCACCGATAGACTGTCTCAGAAACGCCTGAAACTCCGTGTACCTTTCCGCGAAGACCGAAACCCTCATCTCGGTGTTTCGCGCAAACAGCAACGGCTCTCGAACGGTAGCGCTCAGCCGGTAATTGAGCTTCAGCCTGCTCGTATCCTCGTCCCGGAACGCTCGGCAGAGGACGCTGTTTTCCAGGCCACCCACAGGACTGCCGACTCCGATCTTGGATGCTGACGCCCTCAACTCCAGAATCCGTCCGTCTCCAAGCAAGTTGTTGAGATCCAGGCGACCCAGCGCTCGGAAGCAGTCCATCGTACCGTATCCGCCGCCCAGGCGTATCCTCTCCAGCGGGCCCTCCAGCACGTCTACCCGTACGTTCACGTTCACGGTCGAATCCGACAGCTTCCTTCCGGAGTCCGCGATACCTACGCTGGCGTACGAGAACAGATCGGATCTGTACAGGGCGAGTTGGCTTTCGTAGAGGCCGGATTCCCGGTAAACATCACCCGACCTGACTGATACGGTCTGTAGTACGAAACGGGGATCGATGGCTTCGGTCCCGACGACCTGTATCGTGTCGATGGTGGCAAGCGGCCCCCGGTTTACGCTGAACAACAGGTCCGCCTCGTGACTGGCGGAATCAGTGCGCACAGAGGCGGCCACGTTGACGAACGGAAATCCCCGATTGCGAAACTCGCTGGCAATCACCCCCACCGTTGCCTCGAGGCGTATGCGATCGAGCGGATCTCCTCTAGCCATGGGAATTGCCGCAACGAGTTCACCGAGAGAAACCACGTCGTGCAATCCCGAGAAGGTCATCGACACTACCCTCATCGGCGACCCTTCGCTGATTCGGAACTCCACGTTGACGAGATTCCCGTCTCGGTGCAGCACCGTATCCACCTCGACATCCGGGTAGCCTCGCACCCTGTAGAGCGCGTGGAGCCTCAGGACGTCGCGCCTGAACTCGAGGGGATCGAACTCAGGGCGGCGGCTCAACAACCCGAGCAACGGAAGTCGCTCCGTCAATGACGACCCTGACGTGGATATCGCACGCTCGAGGACGTTTTCCGAAAGCGCCTTGTTGCCCGTTATGGTGAGTTTGTCCACGTACTGCGTGTCCGCCCCCCGCCGTTGCGCTGCTCCGGGAAAGGACACGAGGAACGATGATGCTACAGCCAGGAACAAAGAACGGCGAGCGGCAGGTGCACCACTCCTAATCATGTTTTTCGGGAGCAGGAGACGAACACGCCGGCGCGGTTCTATTCTCTCTTGAGCGAGGAGCGTGTGGACTCGATGGTGTCTTCGATCTCACTCCATACGCGGTCGATGCCGGCCTTGGCCTCTTCCCACGCCTCTTCGCCGGTGGTCTTGATCTTCGCCACCTTTTGCCGCAGCTCCTCTCGTTTCTGCCGGAGCTGTAGCATTCTGTCGTGGTATTTGATCTTCGCGTCTGCTTTGACTTCACGTACCGCCGCATCCAATTGGTCGATTTCCGCGTTCCAGCGATCCATTCGGGCCTGGACCTTGTCCAGGTACGCCCGGCGTTGCTTGTCGAGATGTGTTCCAGGAGTCATATCAAACCTCGCCTGTTCGAGAGGGTTGTTCAACAGCTTGAACGTAATCTCGTCTTTTCTTGCGGCCACCGGATGGTGCAAGAAAACTCGTGTGAAAATCTCCCCGTTGTACGGTCGGTAGACCGCAATAGCGGGTCATCGGAGAAATCCCCAGGGAACCGTTCGGTAATTGTCGCAGTAGACGCACGGTGGCGGTGGCTGAGCGGGGCTGAAAAGACCTCCCATGATCCTACCCGGTCTCTGATACCGAGTGTTCGGGTCTCTGCCGATGATCGCGTGCGCGATTCACCCGATGTTGCGGCGGCGCGGTCCGGGCAAGATTGAGTTGTATGGTAACCGTAGGACACAACACTCTGGAGGAGAAAATGGGTTCAGTAGTCAAAGTGATCGAAATCATGGCGCAGTCGCCGAAGAGCTTCGAGGACGCTACCAAGTCAGCCGTTGAAGAGGCGGGAAAGACGGTCAAGAACATCAAGGGAGTCTGGATCAACAATCTCAAGTGCGACGTCGAAGACAACAAGATCACGACGTACCGCGTGGACGCGAAGATATCGTTCCTCGTGTCCGATAGCTGACTCTCCGCGCAGGAGCGCGCGTTCGGCACCAACCCGGCGCGTGCTGCTGCGAGCAGTCCGCGCAATTCCTGAATCGGCGGTAAGCGCGGTGAACTCGAGGAGGCACCGTGAAGTGCAAAATGAGATGGAAAGTGCTGCGTCTGGGAACGGCAGCCATGGTTTTGGCGGCTTGCTCGCCTTCCGACGGGGACCCTCCGCGGGAGGGCGAGCTGCAGATCAGCGAGCCGGACACCACGGCTGAGGCCCTGTGGTCTCACGTACATGCAGCGCGCTACGCCGAAGATTGGGAGCTGTGGCCGGGCAAAAATCGCTTCTACGAAGGTACCGAGCCCCACGGTGTTCTGCTCACCACCTACCTGAACGAGACGGCACACGAAGCGATCGAGAACGCAGCGGGAACGATGCCGCCGGGAGCGTTGGTGGTCAAAGAGAATTTCACCCCTGACAGCGCGCTCGCATCGACCACGGTGATGTATAAGAAGTCCGGATACGATCCGGAGCACAACGACTGGTTCTACTTGAAGCGGATGGCGGACGGTACGGTCGCTGCGTCGGGGCGTGTTGCCGGTTGCCGGTCGTGCCACGCCGAAGGGGCGGACAACGATTACCTGATGACGGGCTCGATAGGCGGGGAGTATTAGGGCCGCAGTTGTCGTCTTCACACAATTCGACACAGCACCGGCCCTTCGCATAGTATTTCCTGCGCGAAGAGCCCGGCTTTCTACCTGAGACGATACAGTAGTGCCGGCTGAACCTCGGCCGTCGCTACCTCGCGGTGTATCCGCCGTCGATCACAAGTTCACTTCCGGTCACGAACTTGGATTCGTCCGAGGCCAGATAGACGATTCCGTACGCGATGTCTTCAGGATCGCCCACCTTGCCGATGGGGTGGCGTTGTTCGAGGGCCCTTCTGCCCTCATCGACATCGCCCTGCCTCGCCAACAATTCCTCCACCAAGGGCGTCCAGATGAACCCAGGGTGCACTGAGTTGACCCTTATGTTGTCGCTCGCGTAAAACAGGGCATCTGTCTTGGACATCAACCGGACCGCACCCTTGGATGCGTGATACGGAGGTATGTCCTGCGCGCTTATTATGCCATAGATGGACGAGAGATTGATTATGCTGCCGCCCCCATTTTGCTGCATGTAGGGCACCGCGTGTTTGGTGCAGAAGAACACGCCCTTCACGTTCACGTTCATTACCTGATCCCATTCTTCGGCTGAGAGCTGGTGAGTCGGCTTGCTCTCGCCGGCTATCCCGGCATTGTTGACCAAAACGGTTATCCCACCCAGGTTCTCATCAACTGCCGCGAACACGTCGCGCACGTTGGTTTCGTCCGAGACGTCCAGGAACCAGCTCCTGGCCGTGCCGCCCGACTGCTCGATTTCGTCCACTATCTGTTCGCAGAGATTTTCCTCGATGTCAGTCACGGCGACCTTTGCTCCCTCTTGCGCCAGCAACATGCAGGTTGCCCGCCCGATGCCGTTCGCTCCGCCGGTTACTATGGCGGTCTTGCCTTCGAGTCTACTCATGTATGTCTCCTTTCTTGGCAACGGAATGGCGCCTTAAGTCGGCACCGGTCCGTTACCTCGTGAATCGTTGTCAGGTGTTGAAGGAGATGGGAGCCGTCAATCGGCCCAGTATGCGACCACGATCGCTCCTATCAGCAGCAGCAGGACCAGCCAGAAGAAGAACCCGAGCGCGGCATCGGCCGTGTCGGCCTTGCTGCTCTCGGGAGTTTCCACAATCAAGGTGCTGCGTGGTCTCGGCGGCGCCGCGGCCGCGATCAACAGGATCAGAACGAGTCCCACGATCAAGACGGGTAAGAACGCCACTCCCCAGTAGACCGGACCTATTGGAGCGATCCACAGATTCGCCGCCCAAAAGGCAAAGAACAACAATGGGAACACGAAGAGCACCGCCGCCCAGGCGTGCTCCGCCTCCCTGCGCCGCCAACGGAGCGGACCGACGAAGATGTAGCTGAGGATTACTGCCAGAACGAATATAAAGATGATGTCAGCGATGTACATGCTGCCTCCTGAGCGTCAGAGTCGCATCGGTGCCGGCACAATCGAGGAGTGGATTCTCTGTCCGACACCACTTCGAAAAACGTTTGCTCATGGTTGCGCTCCTGTCGTGTCCCGCGGCGTCGAGGGTGTAGAGCCGGAGAGCTGCTGCAATGCGTTCTGTAGAGCTGTCAATTCAGAAGCCGCTCTCTCGAAGTTCTTGCTGCCGAGGGCCTGCAGATAAGCATTGAAAGCCTGGTTGGCCCGGCCAGCGAGCTCTTCGAACGACACTTCTGGACGGCCGGGTGTCCCTGCGGCGGCAGGTTCTCCAGGTTCATTTCGCGGGCCGAGACCATGACTTCGCGGTAGTTGTCGGCAAACGAGTAGCGATCTACATCTACCTCCTGAAAATCGTAATACAGCCGGATTTCCTGGAATTGCTCGTAAACCGAGGTCAGCGCGCGCCAGTCCCAGAGCCGCACGTTGTCGAACGTACCGCGATTGTCCCGAACCATCCGCTGAGTGAACCGTTCGTTCACCGGGAACTCGCGTTCCTCCACGGCGTTGAGCTTGAACGCCCGGCGCGTGAACTCGATGTTGTGGGCGATGTAGGGTGCTTCGACAGTGATCTCGTTGGGCTCCACGCGCAGCCACGTCAGGCAACGTCGGTTTCGAAGCCCTGTTCCTTCCAAACCTCGATGCCATCCTCGAGCCAATAGACATTCTCGAGGCCCAGACACTCCAATTCACCACGCACGTCGAATACGGCCATGTCGGAAAACCGGGCCTGCAAGTCGTTCGCGTTGATCGGTTGCATCTGAATTCTCCCCACTGTCAGAGTTCAGAACCGGCCTCCGCCGGTTCCTTTTCTTACTTGAGGAGAAGATGGTGCCGGGCAACGTCGCCCGGCACCGGACAATATCCGACGCTTCCATGGGAGAGATAGGGAAGCATCGGATAGGGGGGATACAGCAGTCCGAGAAGGCGGCAGCGTGCTGCCGTTACCCGGAAGTCCCCTTCGAGAGGCGTTGGTATGTCTCTTTGATATCCTGGAGAAGGCGCTTCCCGTCTGCGCTGAGGTCTTCCAGAGTGTGCGAAGATCGCTCTCTCAGCCGGTCCAACTCGGCTTGCAGTGTACTCCACTTCTTCTCGGCTTTTGCCCACTCATCACGCGCATCCGCTTTGGCCAACTCCATCTGCACGCGCAGCCTGTCGCGCATGCGCTTGGTGCCTTCAAGCGTCTCTTCGATCGACTCTCTGGACTCAACCATCGGTTCTCACCTTCCTCCCTTTCTTACTTCTGCATGATTATGAGAAACTCGGCTCCGTCCCAGAATTCGGCGGGATCGGCGATCTGCAACGATCCGTCGCGCAACCGTCCGGCTTCGTCCGGAGGCGTCGCCAACGCGGAGACGTTCTGGCGCGAGACTATTCGGTATTCGGTTCCATCTTGCGGCAAATCGATCTGGGTCGTCTGGCGCATATCTATCGAGTTGAATTGGCTGGAATCCAGATCGCGGGAAGGCACGATCGTTTGGCCCGCCTTCCACAGGATGAACAAAACGTGGGCTCCTCCAACCTTTTCCACGATGCCCTGATCCAGCAGCTCTTGTTCGGTGCCGATGGTGTAATAGACGGTGTTTTGCTCGTCTTCGAGTTGATCGATTTCCGTCAGGAGCGACGCCTTCTCCTGTTGCAGCTCGTCAATCTGCTCGTTGAGAGTGCGGCGCTTCTCTTCTTCTTCCACAACGAGCTTCGAGTATGACTCGGCCGCTTCATCGAGGGCATGCTCCAGCGAATCCACGAGCTGCTCGTGGCGCTGCAGATCCTGGCGGGCTCGCCACAAGCGTCCCTGCGTCCTGTCCTTTTGCTGCATCAGATTCTCGATCTTCAGCAAGATGGAGTCACGCGAAGCGGCCAGTGGTGATTCGGCCCTCAAAGCCATTTCCTCCAACTCCACCTCCGCCAACGCCTGCGAGATCTCGTCAACCGCCGCGGCTTGGTCCTCAACAACCTCCCGCAGGCTGTCTCTCTGCATCATCAGGGTATCGCACCTGGCTCTTTCCTGCTGCAGCTCCTCCTCTGAGGGGCCGCAGCCCATAGCGGCTATGAGCACGGCTGCACCCCACGCTTGTACTCCGACAATCCTCTTGCACTTCGACATTTGAAATCCCCCGTTAGAACGGTTAATCCACATAAACGAGCTGCTCATCGTAGCCGGTAATTTATGATGGTTTCACCTAAATTGGGGTCGATCACGCGAATTGAGACCACTTCACCACTCTCGATGTCTTCGATGATCGACTCGAATTCGTTCATTGTGTCCAGCTCCTGCCCGTTTACACTCACTATGAGCTGTCCAGGACTGATGCCGGCGCGGGCAGCCTCGCTGAAACGGCGTACCGCCGAGACGATAACACCGCGGTCTGCGTCATGACCGAATCTCGTGGCTAACTGGTCCGTCAACGGCTCGACTCTGAATCCCAGAAGACCGGCGATGTCGCCTTCCCGGCGTCCCTCTTTTCGGCTGCCGCCGTCGGTTTCAAACTGCCCCAACTTCACGGAGATGCGCTGACGGTCGCCGTCGCGTACAATCGTGAGTGTCACGTTGTCGCCGGGCTCACGCTGGGCCACCCCGGTCGTGAGGTCGGTCGCGTCCGTGACCTCTTCGCCGTCCAGCTCTACAATGACGTCGCCGACTTCGAGACCCGCGTCGTCCGCGGGAGAGTCTTGTTCTACGCTGTTCACTTCCGCCCCTTTGACTTCTGAAAGACCGTACGCTTCGGCATCGACGTCCGAGACGTCACTTATCCTCACTCCGAGACGGGGACGTTTGACATGGCCGTACTCGACGAGATCGGTTACTACACGTTGCACCAGATTCGCTGGAACCGCAAACCCGTAACCGACAAACCGCGTCGCTCCCGAGATGGCGGAGTTGATCCCCATCACTCTCCCGGCCAGGTCGATCAGAGGGCCGCCGGAGTTCCCCTGGTTGATTGCCGCATCCGTCTGTATGAAGGATTCCAACGCCGTTGCTTCGGTTCTCAAACGCCTTCCCTTCGCGCTCACGATTCCGGCGGTCACGGTAAAGTCGAGGCCTAGCGGATTGCCGAGGGCCAGCACCCAGTCTCCGATACGGAGTTGTTCTGAGTCGCCCAGCTCCACCGTGGGCAGGTCGTTCACGTCTTCGGCGATCCTTATGACGGCAACATCGGTGGTTGGATCGCTGCCGACCAGCTCAGCGTCGAATTCGCGATCGTCCAGAAGCCGTACCCTGATCATGTCAGCGTCAGCTACGACATGATGGTTGGTGACTATTCTGCCGTCCGAATCGATGATGAATCCGGAGCCTGCGCCGCGTTGCGGTGGAAGCTCATACCCCGGCTGCGGCATGCCGAAGAACCTCCGGAACGGCTCCGGTATGGGCACGTTCTGTTGTTCCGATTGCGCGCTCTTCTCCACTTCCACGAATACAACCGAAGGCAATGCTCGTTGAGCGGCCGAGCGAAAGGCGGCAGACAGAGCGCTGGCAAGCGTATCATCGGCTGCCGACCCACTCTGCGGCGCCGGCGTCTCGGAAGAGCCTCGGCCGTTATCTTGCGCCTGCACCGCGGGGCTCCCGCTGCACGCCGTACTCAGCGAGAGCATCAGGACAGCGGCGAGAGAGAGTGGACTGTGTCGCTTCAAGATCTTGATCTCCCTAGGTGGCCGTGCCGGCCGGAAACTACGGCCGGCACCGATGGCCGCCTCTTTGGTTGAGTGGAGCGCTATCGCAGGAATACACCCGTGTATCTCCACCGTGTAGTCCACCTTCCAGCCAGAAATTTCAGTTCAACTGTTGTCAGGCGGTACGACATGTACGTCCACTCCCACTTCCGGAGGACTGGGCCAACTATCCACCTTTGTCTCCACCTCCATCACAATCCCGCGGGCGTCGAGGTCTTGTGCGATCGCCTCCAACAAGTACGCTTCGAATCTGCCGTCCACCGCTCCCGTTACGGTGATGATGCCGTCAGAGGCATCCACGGTGAGATCGGCGTCGTGGAGCCAGGGGTTGAAGCGCAGTTTGTCGCGGACTTCTTCCTCCAACTGAGCATCACTGGGCTCGCCTTCCCTGCCTGAAGGAAGTACTTCGATGTCGTTGTCCACAGCCACTATGCCACGCAGGTTGGAGACCACCGTCTCCGCGTGGGCCCTTTCGAAGTAGTGGTCGACCATGCCGCTCAGGTATGCGACTCCATCGAGCACTTCCAACAGTATCTCGAGGTCGCTGACATAGGGATCACGCACCAACGCATTGCGCGCCATCGTTTCGAGTTCCCGGTTGGTGAATTCCGCGGACCGCGGAAGTTCGAGGGAATCGATGACGTTCCACACTCCGAAGGTGTTGCGGGCATCTTCGATGGCGGCATTCTCCTCACGCCTGCTGTCTACGTCGCCCTCGAGCGTTACGACTCCGCCGGTTGCATCAACGTCTATAGTGGTGCTGAGGACCCGCGGGTCGTACAATAAGGCGTCTTTGACGGCTTCCTCGATCTCTTCGTCGCTCAAATCGGCGACCAGGTCGTTGCGTCGCATCTCGTCGCGCGCCCACCACCTGATCTCGATCTCGTCGCCTGAAACCTCGTGGACGCCTTGGACATACGCATCATGGATCGCTCGCCGGCGCTCGGCTAACGAACCCAGGGCGCCGGTGAGCTCGACTACACCGTCATCTACGGCCACGTCGATCAACCCGGCATCCACCATGATGTCCGCCTCGAGCCGCCGCTCTATGTCGGCCTGTATGTCGTAGTCAGCGCGTTCCTCATGCGCGATTGCAGTATTGTTGTCGATACGGCGCACCCCGAGGACTCCGGCCACAACGTCGCCGGCTAGTTGTTTCTCGGCCCAGGAATCCACGGTGCCCGAAAGGGTCACGACAGCGTCTCGTACAGCGACGTCTATCTCGTAAGACTCCGTCGCCGGATCATCCAGGAGAGCCTGAATCACATCCGACCGTATCGCGTCGTCGGAGCGCTCCGGAGGATTCACGTCGATCTGGTCCACCACCGCACGCACTTCCCTGATCCCTTCGACTATCTCGATTGCTCGGTTTTGGGCGAGAAGATCCTCCACGGTTCCGCTGAGGGTAACGACGCCGTCGATGGTAGTGATGTCGATGGCGTCTTCATCGACGTTCATATGAAGCATGTACTCACGCTCCACAGCGGACGTGATGTCGGTATCCGTGAGTTCGGGTATTCCCCCCGGCGCGGCCCCTTCTCCGCCGCAACCAAAAGTGAACACTGCCATCGCCCCGGTGGCGATGCTTACCAGTAGATCCTTCGACTTCAGCATTTTGCCTCCTCGATTTTCCGAGCGAAGTATCCTCCG
The DNA here is from genome assembly GCA_964580055.1 of uncultured Gemmatimonadaceae bacterium. Taxonomy (GTDB): domain Bacteria; phylum Gemmatimonadota; class Gemmatimonadetes; order Gemmatimonadales; family GWC2-71-9; genus JBDGYW01. The sequence goes on from CAZOJI010000031.1 coordinate 29,481, forward strand.
CCTGAGTTTGGGGTGCACATTGCCGTTGCGCCGCCAGGGCAGAGGGGAGTTGTGTCGTTGCGATCGACGTTACACCTGGGGCTGCGAAAACGGCATCAGAAGCACCTATCAATCGGAGATGGATGGAGACCCCGAGGGACCACTGGGGCGTTGTCCTAATACCCCTTAAGGCGCAACCTTAGGAACCTTGGCTAGCTGCGCGAATCCCGGTCCGAGAGTTGCTGGGCGAGGCGCACAACGTCGTCTCTCCGGCACAATTCCGTGCCGGGGGTGAGCAACGCGGCGGTGCCCGCGGCGACCGCGTAACGCAACGCTTCCCGATGAGCGCGGCCGCCGGCGAGCGCGAGGATGAGCGCCGCGAGGAAACTGTCGCCCGCACCTATTGAGCTGCGGGTCGAAACTTCCGGGGTGCCGCACCTTTCGGTGCCGTTTCGGGAAGCTAGGAGCGCTCCGTCTTCACCGAGAGTGAGCGCCACCAGCTCCGCTTTTCCTCGCGCAACCAGGTCGCGCGAGGCCTGTTCCTGATCGGTCGCCGTGTCGAGTGGTCCGCCCGTCACTTGCTCCAACTCGCGCCGGTTCGGTTTCACCGCATAGACACCTTCTGAAATGCCGGCCGCCAACGCCTCCCCGGACGTATCGAGCACAAACCGTATATCGTGTTTTTTCGCCACTACCGCCATCCTGCCATAGAAGTCGTCAGGCACCCCGGGAGGCAAGCTCCCGCTGGCCACGAGGTAGCCCGGAGCCGGAGCCTTGCGAGCGAGTCGGTCGAGGCAGCTGCGCCAGGTCTCCTCGCTCAAAACGGGACCGGGGAGAACGAAACGGAAGCGGCTGTTGGTGCTCTGCTCCAATACGGAGAAAGTGACTCTGGTGGCATCCGACACGGGAAGGGGATCGGCAGCGATGCTCTCGTCTTCCAACAGCGCGGTCAATACCCGTCCGGAATGGCCGCCGCTCGTGTAGATAGCGGTGGCGGCGCCGCCCAGACGGCACACTACCCGGGCCACGTTGATCCCGCCGCCGCCCGGATCTCTGCGCACTGAATGGCAGCGCACTTTGCGTGTCGGCTCGACCTTCTCCGCGTGTGTTGAAATGTCCACAGCGGGGTTCATCGTGAGTGTTACTATCTCTTCGGACATCCTAAACACCATCCTATTCGCTGTTCTCGGCCTCGGCGACATGCCTTTTGACATCCAGGAAACTGTCAGGAGTTACCGAGATCGAGTCGATGCCGGCATCCACCAAAAAGCGCGCATACTCGGGTTGATCACTGGGCGCCTGACCACAGAACCCTACCTTGCGGTGTGCCTCGTGAGCACTGCTGATCACGTCGGCTATGAGTGTCTTGATCGTTTCGTCCCGCTCATCGTGGAGGTGCGCGAGAGACGCCGAGTCGCGGTCGACTCCCAGTGCGAGCTGCGTGAGATCGTTGCTTCCGATCGAGAATCCGTCGAACCGTTCGGCGAAATGGCCTGCCAACACCACGTTGGAGGGTATCTCGCACATGACGTGCACCTCCAGCCCGTGCTTGCCCGGAACCAGCCCGTTGTCCGCCAGGGTATCCAAGGTACGGTCGGCTTCATCGATGGTGCGACAGAACGGAATCATGATCGCCACGTTTGTGAGCCCCATCTCTTCACGCAGCTTGCGGATCGTGCGGCACTCCAGCCCGAAACCCTCTCTGTATGCGTCGCTGTAGTAACGGCTCGCACCGCGCCAGCCCAGCATGGGGTTTTCCTCCGCGGGTTCGAACTGCCGTCCCCCTATGAGGTCGGCGTACTCGTTGGTCTTGAAGTCGCTCATGCGCACGATTACCGGGCGCGGGAATTGAGTCGCGGCGATCCGTCCGAGACCATGTGCCAGGGTGTCCACGAAGTAGTCCGTTTTGTCGGCAAATCCGGTTGTGATCTTCTCGATCTTCCGCTTCGCTTTTGCGTCTTCCAGATCGTCGAATCGCACCAACGCCATAGGATGGATCCTTATGAGCGTGTCGATCACGAATTCCATGCGCGCCAGGCCCACGCCGTCGGCGGGCAGTCTCCACCACCGCAGCGCCGCGGAAGGGTTGGCCAGGTTGAGCATTATTTCGGTGCGGGTCTCGGGAACGTCGTCCAGAGGTACCTGCTCGATGTCGATGTCAGCGTAACCGTCGTACACATGGCCGCGCTCCCCCTCGGCGCAGGACACCGTGACCTCCATACCGTCCTCCAAGGCCTCGGTGGCGTCCTCCGCGCCTACAACCGCGGTCAGCCCCAGCTCACGGCTCACTATGGCGGCATGTGACGTGCGGCCGCCGTGGTCGGTCACGATCGCGGCCGCCCGCTGCATGATGGGAACCCAGTCCGGATCCGTCATGCCGGTCACGAGTACACCGTCGTCCTTGAAGCGTTTGCCTTGGGATGGGCTGTTGAGGCGGACCACTTCTCCGGCTGCCGCGGAATTGCCGATGCTGAGCCCGGATACCAGTCGCTTGCCGGCGTTCCTCACCTTGAAGTTCTTGATCGACGCGGCCTCCCTGCGCGACTGCACCGTCTCCGGCCTCGCCTGGATTATGTTCAGTTCGCCTGTACGTCCGTCCTTGGCCCATTCCATATCCATTGGCTGGCCGTAGTGCTCCTCTATCAGCGTCCCCCAAGACGCGAGCTTCAGGATCTCGTTTTCGTCCAGCACGAACGAGTTGCGCTCCTTGCTGCTCGTGTCGACCGTGCGCGTCGTCTTGTCGCCTTTGGGTGAGTAGATGAGTTTGCGTTCTTTGGATCCGCGGCGCTTCTCGATGATCGGAAAGCAGCCTTCCTCTTCCAGCAGCGGCTTGAACACCAGATACTCGTCCGGATCCACCGTTCCCTGAACGACGGTCTCTCCCAGTCCCCAGGCCGCATTGATCAGCACCGTGTCCGGGAATCCCGTCTCCGTGTCTATGGAGAACATCACTCCCGAGCCGCTCTTGTCCGAACGCACCATTCGTTGTACGCCGGCCGACAGCGCAATCTTCATGTGATCGAAGCCGTTTTCTTCCCTGTACGAGATGGCGCGGTCGGTAAACAGCGAGGCGAAACAGCGACGACATGCGTCGAGCACGTTGTTCGCGCCCACAACATTGAGATAGCTTTCCTGCTGGCCCGCGAAACTGGCCTCGGGGAGGTCCTCGGCAGTTGCGCTGCTTCGGACTGCCACATCGAGCCGCTTCCCTCCCTCGCGCTCGGCCAACTCGCGATACGTCCGCTTGACGGCTCCGGCTACGTCAACGGGAAACTCTCCGCCACGGATTGCGCGGCGAATCGATTTCCCCGCCTGCCGCAGCGATCGCTTGCCCCGCTCATAACCCTCGAGCGTCTCGGATATCTTCTCTCTCAACCCGTTGCCATCCACAAACGCCCAATAGGCTTCCGCTGTGGTGGCGAATCCGTCCGGCACCCGAATGCCAGCTTCTTTCAGGCTGCCGATCATCTCGCCGAGCGAGGCGTTCTTACCCCCTACCGCCGAGACGGCGTCCGAATCGAGGTCTGCGAACCAACGGACGTACCGGTCTTGCTCAGAAGCCATCTTTGTCGCTCCGTTTCAGTCTGCTTTCTTCAAGGAGAACTCCCGGGTTTCGCGCGCTCTCAGCTCGAAAACGTCCTCGCCGAATCCGAGCTTCACGGTATCGGCTATCGAGGGGATAGAGCGCACATGCAGCCGTTCGTGGTTGATGTTCATCGCGATGCAGTGCCCCCGATAACAAATCTCGAGATCCATTCGTCGTAGCTCGTCGGGCAGCTTGGGATTCAACCAGAGAACATCCTCCCTGGTTTCCACCCCCATGTAGCAGCGCTGCACGTGGTCGACCGTACCCGCCATTGCGCCGAGGTGGATTCCCTCGGCGGTGGTTCCTCCTTGGATGTCGTTGATGTCGCTTTCCAGCGCCTGCGCGAACAGATCCCACGACCCGGGCCGGTCCGAACGCGCCAGTACCCACGAATGGACTACCCTGCTGAGTGTCGAACCGTGGGATGTGCGGGCCAGGTAGTAGTCGATGTTCCGTGGAATCGCATTCTGGTCGAGGTCGTACCCGAGCCGCCCGAAGAGGTCCGACAACTCGTCGGCCGACAGGAGATAATACAGCATCAAGACGTCGGCCTGCTTGGAGACCTTGTAGCGGTTGGGCGAGTCTCCCTCGGCCTCGAGGATGCGGTCCATGCGCTGGATGTCGCCGTACTTGTCGCGATAGTGGTCCCAATCGAGCTCCGCGAGATCGTCGTATCCCTCGAACTGGCTGATTATTCCATCGCCGTGAAACACGACCCGCATTCTGCGCGATATGTCGTCCCAGAAATCCAGCTCCTCCTGCTTCAGCTCGAGCTGCCGCCGGAGGGCGTCTCTCCTGTTTTCGGGGACCACGTCCAGCGCCTCGCGCGCCCTGCAAAGAACCCACACAGCCATGACGTTGGTATAAGCGTTGTTGTCCAAACCCGGAGCCCCGGCGTCCGGCAATGCGTCGTGATACTCGTCGGGCCCCATGACGCCGAGGATCTCGTAACGTTCCAGCTCTTCGTTGAAAGAAACGAGACTCGCCCAGAAACGCGCGATCTCCACCAGCATGGCAGCGCCGAAGAAGGCCATGAACTGCGCGTCTCCACTGACCTGATAGTACTGCCACAGGTTGTATGCGATCGCGATGTTGACATGCCGCTGCAGATGGCTGTTGTCGGGGTTCCACCGACCCGATCGAGGGTTCAGGTGGATCTCTTGCGTCTCCTCCTGTCCGTTGCTGCCGCTCTGCCAGGGGTACATTGCTCCTTCGTAGCCCGCATCCCGGGCTGCCGCGCGCGCCTCGTCGAGCCTCCTGTAGCGGTACAACAGCAGAGAGCGGCTGATTTCCGGCATACGCAGATTCAAGAATGGAAATACGAAGAGCTCGTCCCAGAACACATGGCCCCTGTACGCCTCGCCGTGCAGTCCCCTGGCGGGAATCCCCACGTCGAGGTCCATGCTGTTGAGGGAAACGGTCTGGAGGATGTGAAATACGTGGAGATGGAGTATGAGATTGGCTTCTTTGCCGTTTTCGATGGAATCCGTGACCTCCAAAGCGATGTCGAAGTGGCTCCACAGGTCTTGCCAGGCCGCCGTGTGGGTTTCGAGCAGCTCATCGAAGTCGGGCGCGCGTGCCACCGATTTGCGCGCCTCCTGGCCGCACTCCGATATCGCTTTGTCCCTGGAGGTGTAGAGCGAAACGATCTTCTCCACCACCACCGGCGAGCCCTGCCTTGCCTCTACCACGAACTGCTGTGCCACGTAATCGGGCTCCGCGATCTTTCTCGATTCGCCCTCATATCCCGCGTGCCCTCGGACAAGGACCGTACGAGCCGCCTCGGCTATCTCGATGCGAGATTGTCTCGTTCTGGCTTTGAGGAAGATGGTGTTTTCGCTCGGCGCAGCGACATGCAGAGGATCCAGATGGTCGGAGTCCAGTTTACGATAGCGGGCCACGCCGTTGTTCTCGACCCGCCCGTCGAGCGCCGAGGAGATCACTATGCGGCCGGACCAGTTCTCAGGGGTGAGCGACATCTCCAGAGCGGCGAGATGCGGGGCACCCATGTGCACCAGACGGCGTTGACGCAGCGTGGTCTCGCGTCCTGCATCGTCTCGCCACGTGAGCGTGCGATGCAGCACGCCGGAGGCCATTTCGAGCTTCTGGCAAAAAGTGAGCAGCTCCACTCTCGACAGGTCGAACCACGAGCCGTCCTCCTCGATTCGAAATGTGAGGCAGAGCCAGTTGGGAACATTGACCAGAGACTCGTTCTCGACGGATTCTCCGCTGATTTCGGAAACCAGGCGGTTATAGCAACCCGCCACGTACGTCCCAGGGTAGTGCACTTCTCCCGCTTGGGCCTCGGGGGCTGCACCGCGCGTCGCGAAGTAACCGTTGCCAAGCGTACACAATGCCTCGCGGAGACCTTCCTGCGCGGGGTCGAAGGAATCGTATTCCAGCGTCCAGATTGTCATCGCCGTTGAGTTTGGCTCGGGCGACACCGTGCGCGCCATCGGGTAGAGCCTGAGCCTACCCTCCTGTGAACCCCGAACCACAATTCGGAACGGCACCTCGCGAGTGTTGGGATGCTGTCCGATGTCTGGCGGTGCCCATGTCACCGTAGGTTCCCAAAGGAGTCAACTTGGGTGTTCTCGCGGAGCTGCTGCCCGTGAGGGGTATGGCTTACGCAACAACATTGATTGAAGGGAGCGAAAGGGATGTCCGACAAGGCAATAGCGCTGAACGGGTTCGGTCGAATCGGCAGGCTGGTTTTCCGGCAGTTGATGGAGGCGGAAGACATCGAAGTCGTGGCGGCGAACGACATCGCATCACTCGACAACCTGGCGTACCTGCTGAGGCACGATTCCGTGCACACCACTCCCGGTGTGCCGGTGGAGGCGGAAGATGGCAATTTGGTCTGGGCCGGAAGGCGCATTCCGTTTCGCAGCGTGCGCGATCCCGCGGAGTTGCCTTGGAACGACTTCGGAGCGGATATAGTGATCGAGGCCACGGGTGTTTTCACGAAGAGAGGCGATGCAGCGAGGCACCTCGATGGAGGCGCCAAGAAAGTCGTCATCACCGCACCGGGCAAACAGGTCGACCTCACGGTCTGCATGGGTGTCAACGAGAATGAGTACGATCCGAAGGAACACCATGTGATCTCCAATGCTTCATGCACAACGAACTGCCTGGCGCCGGTGGCCAAAGTGTTGGATGAGGCCTTCACGATCGAGTCGGGTTTCCTGACCACCGTTCATGCGTACACGAGCAGCCAGGGCATCGTGGACGGCCCGTCCAAGAAGTGGCGGCGGGGTCGAGCTGCAGCGGTCTCAATCGTGCCGACAACCACGGGGGCCGCGGTGGCGACAACGGAAGTTTTACCGGCACTCGCGGGTAAGCTCGACGGTCTAGCTATGCGCGTGCCGGTGGCCAACGGCTCGATAATCGACTTCGTGGTGCGCACGGAGAGGGAGGTCACTGTGGACGAGGTGAACAGGGCCCTCTATGAGGCAGCCGCAAAAGAGCCGCTGTTGGGCATCCTGGGCATCACGGATGACGAGATGGTATCCGCCGACATCGTGGGCACCACCTATTCGGCTATAGTGGACGCCGGCTCCACGATGGTAGTAGGGAAACACACGGCAAAGGTCTTGGCGTGGTACGACAACGAGTGGGGCTACGCCGCACGAGTGGTGGACCTGGTGAGGCACGTCGCCGAACGAGACTGAACGACGGCGTCGCCGGAAACGAATAGTCCTGGGTTCGTGTTCCGTCCGCGTATCACGGGCAGTGCTGCTCGACGAGGGAGCGAGCCCTATCTACGTATGGTGAGAAGCCCCTACGCCGCGATCAGAAAGCAACTTATTCCGTCGGCGTGCCGGTATATGGATATATCATGTGAGGTGGAAAATGCTGTTACGTGCACCCTTACGCGCCGACCGTTCGAAGGCGGAGTTCCGCGTTGCACGCAGGCGATCGCGAGGCCAAGAAATGATCTACCGTGAAATTGGAGATGTCAGAGTCCCGGCCCTGGGACTCGGCACCCACGAGTTGCTCGAGGACGAATGCGTGGAGGCGGTATTGCACGCAATCGAGCTCGGCTACCGGCACATCGACACTGCGCCCACCTATAACAACGAAGAGCATATCGGGCGCGCAATCCGCGAATCCGGAATAGAACGCTCGGAGCTGTTTCTCACCACCAAAGTCTGGTGGGAAGAGTGGAGCTTCGAAGAGGTGCAAAGGAGTGCGGAGGCGAGCCTGGAAAAGCTAGGTACGGAATACGTCGATCTGCTGTTGAGTCACTGGCCTCATCCCGATGAGCCCATCGACGAGCCGTTGGAGGCATTGATGGCGTTGCAGGATGCGGGCATGACGAAGAACATCGGCGTGAGCAATTTCACACCCGAGCAGCTCGCCGAGGCGTGTCATTTGGCTCCCATCATCTGCAACCAGGTGGAATATCATCCATTCCTGGATCAGGAGCCTTTGAAAGTGATCATTCGGGAGAACAACCTGTTGCTGCTTGCCTACAGTCCGCTGGCGCAAGGAGCAGTGCAGCCGGACGATACGTTGAGGCGCATCGGCGAAAAATACGGCAAGACACCGTTTCAGGTGACTCTGCGCTGGCACCTGCAACAGGCGCGTGTCGCCGCTGTGCCAAAGGCCTCCAATAGGGAGCACCGTATCAAGAACCTCGATGTTTTCGACTTCAAGCTCACCGACGTCGAGATGGCGGAGATCTTTGCTCTGCACCGTTCACTGCGTTTGGTCGATCCGGAGTTTGCGCCGGCGTGGCACAGCTAGAACGTAATCGCGCCGCGGTCTCTCTCGATCCCTGCACCGGTTGATCGATCCGTCATGCCGGAGCTGCCGGACGTGGCGGTGTTCCGCCGCTACTTGGACTCCACATCGCTGCATCAGACAATCGAGAGCGTCCACGTATCGCGATTGAGCGATCTGACGACCCTGTCGCACCGGGAGCTTTCCGATTCGCTGCAAGGCCGGGAGTTCGAGAAGAGCGGACGCCACGGGAAGTTCTTGTTCGTTAGTATGGAAGGGAGAGGCGATTCGCTGGTGTTGCACTTCGGCATGACCGGGTTCCTCAAATACTATAGATCGCCCGCCTCAGCCCCCGATCACATACGCCTGCGTCTCGATTTCACCAACGGCTACCATCTTGCGTATTCCTGCCAGAGGCTGTTGGGACGCATCGACTTGACCGGCGATATCCAGGAATTCGTGGAGAAGCAGGGGCTCGGCCCCGACGCGCTGGAGTTGAACGAAAGCGAGTTCCGGCACCTGATGGCGAGCAAACGCGGCGGCATCAAGTCGGCCCTGATGGACCAGAGCCTCGTGGCCGGCATCGGCAACGTATACTCGGACGAAATCCTGTTTCAGGCAAAGATTCATCCCAAGGCCTCGGTAACCGACCTGTCCGGCTCTGACTACAGCCGTTTGTTCGGGACCATGCGGCAGGTGCTGCTCACGGCCATCAGGAGCCGCGTGGAGGTCGAGCGGTTTCCCAGCCACTACTTGACCCAGCGCCGCCAAGAGGGTGAGCGCTGCCCCAACTGCGGCGTGGAAATCGACATTGCGAAAGTTCAGGGAAGAACCAGCTACTACTGCCCGCAATGTCAAGCGTCGCCGTGAACCGCTGTGCTTGCGGAGAGATCGTTTCAACGCTCGAGCGCGCGCTCCCTCTCGATCATCTCTGACAGTCGCAACGCGTTCTTGACTGCGAAACCTGCCTGATCGTTGTCGAAGTAGCAGTACACGTCGCGACCCTCCCGCAGCCAGTTGTTGCAGCGGCGGCTCCAGCCGAAGAGCGTGCGTCCGTCGTAACTTCCCTGGTACGGTCCGCCGGGGCCGTGCAGTCTGAGATACACGAAATCGGCCGTGACCTCGATCGGCGACCGGAAACCGCCCAGATCGTAGATGCAGAATGCCGCGTTGTGCTCGGTCAAGAGATCGAATACCTCGGGTTCGAACCAGCTCTTGTCGCGGAACTCGAAGGCATAGCGATGGTCCTCGGGCAGAGCGTCCAGGAACCGGCCCAACCTGTCGGGGTTCGAGCGCCACCGGGGCGGCAGTTGAAACAAAATGGGCCCGAGCTTGTCTCCGAGCGCGCTCACGCGATCGAAGAACCGCTCCACGCTTTCGTCGGGGTCCTTGAGCTTCTTCATGTGAGTGATGAAGCGGCTCGCCTTGCAGGCAAACACGAAGCGTTCCGGTACGGTCTTGCGCCACCGCGCCAGGGCTTCCGTCTGAGGCAGATGGTAGAATGTGTTGTTCACCTCGGCACTCTGGAAAAAGCGCATGTAATAGCTCAGATAGCTCTCACTCGCCGTTCCTTCGGGATAGAACGGACCGACCCAATGATCGTAGTGCCATCCGGACGTGCCGACGTGAACTTCGTGTCCCTGCACCCCTATCCTCGAATCTTCAGAATCCTGGAATGAACGATAACTGCGTGACCCAGCGGTCGCGCTGGAAAGCCCAGGCCACGCTGAACTCCAACATCATCATGCGGAAAATGCTGGTCCTGACGGCCGCGGCGGCGATGCTCTCGAAGCCGCCGTTGATCTGGAACATCGTACCGAGGCAGTGATGTGCCAGCACGTCGCTGAAGTACAAAGCGCTTCCGCCCCCCACGAACGCGCCGAACTGATCGGCGCCGGCAACGACGCTCGGTTGCGCGATGTAGTCGAGGGACAGGCCGGGGGTGTAGTCCTCGGTAGGGAACTGCTCCGTTTCGGGCGGCAGGCCCGAGCGCACGCTGTTGAGCGCGACCGTCACGTCGGTGCTGTACATCTCGTAGTTGCCGTCGTTGAATACCGTGTAGGCCAGCGCACCCGAACTCCCGGACACCGAAAGCGCCGGACTGGTGGCGGATATACCGGTAACGCCGGTGAACAGATCGGTTATCTGTGCTATCTCACCGGAGGATAGGTTCAGGCGGTACACGTTGGTCAACGCGTCTCTGTCGGCCAGGAAATAAATGCTGCGACCGTCGGGCGACCATTGCGGATTGATATGCTTACCGGCGCCGAATCCGGGCAAATCGTTTATTTGCTTGGACGCCAGATCGAGCGTCGCCAGGTGATAAGCACCGAAATCCAGCGTCTCGAGGTCCGATGAGAATCGATCGGTGGCAAAGGCGATTCCGCCGCCGTCCGGTGACCATGCAGGATGCAATTCCGCGAAAGGATCGTCCGTAAGGCGGACCAGCGAGTCGCTCTCGATACTGTAGACGAACAGGTCCGACAGTCCGCCCTTCAGGCCGGTGAAGGCGATGCGCGAGCCGTCCGGAGACCAGGTCGGGTTAAAAATCTGTCCGAGGTCGGAAAACTTCGTCTTTTCGACGACCTCCCTGTTCTCAACGTCGAAAATCGTCAATATCGGCGATCCGCCTCCGACACCGACATATGCGAACCTGGTACCGCCGGGACTCCAATCGCCGGCTGACTGCACGAACTCCAGACTCTGGAAATGCGGGTCCATTGTTGCGTCGGAGATCTTGTGCAGCACTTCACCCGACTCCGCGTCCGCGAGGAACAACTCTAACCCGAACTGCGACCGCTCTGACAGAAAGGCAACCAGGCTGCCGTCAGGGCTCAGAGCTGGAGCCATGACATACTTACCGGCATTCTCTTCCCATAGAAGTCTACGGCCGAAATCGCTTGCAGAACCCGTTGCCCGCCGGACCGGGGCATATTGTCTCTGGATCGACCGATGCCAGAGCATACTGATCGTATCGCTGGAGGTGTCGAAGTATCCCTGCACCTGTTTGCCCGGATTGCCTGCCGCACCCTCGAGGAACATGCTCACGATGGAGTCACCGACGCTCGCCTCGCCGCTCAAGAACGCCCAGAAGGCGTGCCCGAATCGATACGGGAAGTACTCGGCGCTGTTCAGATCGGTGACGCTGGGCAGGTTGTCGTGCTCCCACGAGTCACGCATCCACATTGCGGTGAGAGGGTGAAACGGCCCGACCGAGAGGTATTCCGCCATCCCCTCAACGAACCACAAGGGGAGCCGGCGGGAAGAGCCGCCGGCGATGTCGAACTGGAACGCGTGCACCAGCTCGTGCCCGAGCACGTGGTCCATCTCCGCCAAAAACCCCGGCAGCGGAATCGCGATGCGGCGCTTCAACGGCTCCGTGACGCCACCTGTACCCTGGCCGATCATACCCTCTATTACATTGGTTTGCCGGAAGTGGGGATGGCTCGCGTAGAGTATCAGCGGTTGGCGACCGCTCAGGTCGTGATCCAGCAAGTCGGAGAGACGCTCGTACCAGCGTTCCGCCATCCGCGCCGTCATCCTCGCCCCTCTCTCTTCCGCCTCGTAGAAGTAAATGTCGAAGTGCTCGGTCTTGAGCACCTGGAAGTCGAAATCGCTGTACTGGACCTTGTTGCGTCCGAAATACTGCGCGGTCGCTTCTTCCACGGTCGGGCCGATCATGCCGGCAACAACAAAGCACAGCACGCCGTAGAGGTTTGTTCGTGAAATCACGCGGGCCTCCCCTGAATCGTTCGCCTGCAATTCGATTTCATACAAAAGCTCAGAGGTGTGCAGTCGAAGGGGGAGCGGGCTGTTACCGAATCCCGCTCGAGATTCCCTCCCGGCGGTTGCTGGGGCGTCTATGGGTCAGAGGCTCGGAGGTTTTCCTAGCCGGAATGCGACGTGGTATCGACTCCGGAGGTGCAACCACGATTACGCGACTGTTGGATGGCGCTATGACTTCGTCACCCGCGCTTCTGCACCGCCTCGTACCCCGCAACCACGTCCAGCAACTCGGCGGTGATAGCCTGCTGCCTGCGTTGCCTGTAAGCCGAGCGAGCTTCCTCCAGATGCTCATCGATGTTCCGCTCGGCCGCCTGCATGGACGCGAGTCTGCTAGCCTGCTCGCTGGCCAACGATTCGGCCAGCGCGCGATAGACCGTGACGAAGAGATGCTGCCGTATCAGGAATTTGAACAGCGTGGCGACATCCATCGTGAAAGTGGGCAATCTGCGGGAGGGCCATTCCTCAGCCGCGAAGCTCTCGAACCGCGCCGCGTCTACGGGCAACAAGCGGGTCACCTCGGGATTCGCCATGTCATCTTGGGTGTGAACGTTGTGGAACAGCAGCACCTGGCCCGGAGGCTCCCGTGACTGCCACTGCTCTATACGTTCCAGAACCAGCCCCGCCGAGCCGGCGATTCCGGTCACGGAACCGGGGAGCTGCAGGGTATCCAAGACGTGCTCGCCCATGGCTTGAAGCCTCCCACCTGCTCTCGAGCCGACTACCAGCAGCGCCCTGCTATCGCTTTGCGCACCGGCCTCGTTCAGCTTCGTCACCGTGAAATCACTCACGTCCTCGTTGAACCGGCCGCAGAGCCCGTGGTCCGAGCCGAACACCACTCCCCGCGCGGCACCGTTTGCGTCTTCCTTTTGCGGACCTGCTGCGAGATGAGGGCGGTTTCTGAACAGAACGTGCAGGGCCAGTTGCAGCGTTTTGTCGTAGTCGGCTATGGCCTCCGCGGCGCGCTCGTATTGATGGATGCTGACGGCGGCGAGCGACTTCATGGTGCGGACGATGGATCCCAAGCTTTCCGTCGTCCGTATGTGATCGCGCAGTGATTGCAGGGTCTGCATGGTCAATCCGTCTTCTCCAGCAGGCCTTCCTGCTCCAGAGCCGAGCGAATCTCAGAGATCATGCGTTTGCGCGTCTCGGCATCTATCTGCCCGCCGGAGTCGATCTCACGGCCCACGTCCGCGAGTTGCTCGCGAGTGGTGTCTCTGATCGCCTGCTGCGCGCGCGCAATATCGTCTACTGCTACTCCGTCGAGCAGGCCTTCCGCCGTGGCGAGAAGCACGGCGATCTGCTCGCCCGCGCTCAGCAGGTCATGCTCGTCCTGCTTGAGGACTTCGCGGACTCTCATACCCCGCTCCAACTGTCGCTTCGTCTTCTCGTCGAGTCGCGTGCCGAAGCGCGAAAACGCCTCCAGCTCCTCGAACTGCGAGTAGGAAAGACGTAGATCCGCCGCTATGTCCCTGTACGCGGGGAGTTGAGCCTTGCCGCCTACACGCGAGACCGACGTTCCAACTTCTATCGGAGGCAAATTGCCTTTCTGGAACAGATCCGGGGACAGATAGATCTGCCCGTCGGTTATGGAGATGAGGTTCGTCGGGATGTAGGCGGAGAGGTTTTGAGCCTGGGTCTCGATGATGGGTAATGCCGTGAGCGATCCGCCGCCGCGTTCGTCGCGCAGGTGTGTCGCTCTCTCCAGCAACCGGGAGTGAACGTAGAAGATGTCGCCGGGATAAGCTTCGCGGCCCGGCGGGCGTCGCAACAGCAGCGAGAGCTCGCGGTACGCTCGAGCGTGACGGGTGAGATCGTCGTAGACGATGAGAACGTCGCGGCCCTGCTCCACGAAGTACTCCGCGAGGGTCGTTGCGGCATAGGGGGCCACGAACTGCAGTCCCGGTGGATTCTCACCGCCCGCGCTGACCACCACGCAGTTCTCCATCACCTCGAAAGACCGCAAGTCGGCCACCACGTTCGCCACCGCTGCGCCGCGCTGTCCTATCGCGCAGTAGATCGAGATCACGCCGGTGTCGCGCTGGTTGATCATGGCGTCCACCGCGATGGATGTCTTGCCGGTCTGCCGGTCGCCCAGGATCAGCTCCCGTTGACCCCGCCCAACGGGGATGAGTGCATCTACCGTCTTGATACCGGTTTGGAGAGGGACACTCACGGGAGCGCGATCCAGGATCTCCGGGGCGTCGCGCTCTATGGGCCAGCGCTCGGTCGCATTGATTCGCCCCGAGCCGTCGAGTGGCCGGCCCGCCGGATCTATCACGCGCCCGAGCAAACCTTCCCCCACAGGTACGTCCACCACGCGTCCCGTCTGCCGCACCTCCTGCCCCGCCGCCAGCAACTGGCTCTCATCCAAGAGAATGATGCCGACCGAGTCCTCGTCGAGACCCGCCGCGATGCCGAGCTCCCCTCCCTGGAAGCGCACTATCTCGTCGGCCTTTACACTGCGCAGCCCCGTCGCGTGGGCTACGGCGGGCCCGACGCGAACCACACGACCACTCTCCACGGTCTCGATCCGGGCTTCCCGGCCGCTCACCACCTCTTGGATCGTGTCCAGGGCAGCCTTCGCGGTCTCGCGCAGCTTCGCCGATGTGACGCTGGTCATTTCTGAGCGGGAGCCGGTTGCGACGCCGCTTCCGCCAGCTCTTCCCCGAGGCGCCGTTCCACGTCGTCGAGATACGGGCCCAAACCCCAGCTCACTGTGCGGCCACCCGCCTCGAGCTTGACTCCGCAGGTCAACTCTTCGGTCACCTCGTATTCGACCTCGGTCTCACGGCCCGTCAATTCGCGGACAGCCCCGGTGATCCGACGTTTGGTCTCCGGTGCCAGCTCGAAAGAACTGCGTACGGTTACCGCGCTGCCGCCGGCCGTCACGGCGCCGGCGATGTCGCGCCGGCTGTCTACGTCCAGGTTCTCGAAACGCTCGAGAAACACGTCGACCATCTTCTCCTCGAGGTCCGCATCGGCCAATTCGCCGAGCGCCCGCCGTGCCAGATCAACGAAGCAGCCGGCGATTCCGGTTCGAGCCAGCCGCAGGAACTCTTCACGCTCGCCAGCGATCTGGCTGCGCCACCTGTTTTCCTCCTCGTCCATTTCCCCCCGCACCTTGCCCTTCAGCTTCTCCCGCAGTTGGTCGGCCTCCTCCCGGGCCGCGGCCATAATCTCGTCGCGGCGCTCCTCCAGATCCCGCTGCTTCCTGCGGTAGTCTTCCGCCTCGTCAGCAGCCTCCCGGACCTTGCGTTCCGCTTCCTCACGACTGTCGGCGATACGTTGTTCGCGCCGTTGCATCGCGCGTGTGATCGGGCCGTACAGGAAATGGTGCAGCAGCCAAACCAGGATGAGGAAGTTGACCGCCTGCGCGACCACGGTGACCCAGTCGATCTGCATCGATCAACCTCCAGTAACATGTCCCCAGAACGGATTGGCGAAGATCAGGATGAGAGCGACCACGAAACAGTAGATTGCGGTCGACTCGATCATCGCGAGGCTGACGAATAGGGTCCTTGTGATCGTGTTCGCCTCGTCGGGTTGTTGGGCCAGCGCGTTCAGGGCGTGCGCAGCGGCCCTGCCTTCGCCAAGGGCCGGACCGATGGAGCCAACCGCCATCGTGATCCCGGCCGTGAATATGGAGACGATCCCGACAAATCCTATCTCGCCCATAAACTCCTCCCGCTAGTTAGTTGCTCTCCGCCGCGTGCTCACGTTCTCCGCCTCCGCTCCGGCCACTCGATCCATTCCCCTCTCCCGGGTGCGCCTTGGTAGCGGAGGCTATGTAGACCATGGCCAGAACCGCGAATATGTACGCTTGTATGAGACCGGTGAGCAGTCCCAACAGTCGCATGACAATTGGGAAGATGAATGGTGCTATACCCAGGAGGATCGCCACGATCACAGTGCCGCTCATGATGTTGCCGTAGAGCCGAACCGCCAGGGCGAGCGTGCGTGACAGCTCCCCGATGATGTTGAACGGCAGCATCAACGGAGTGGGTCTCAGGTATTGCTTCAGGTAGTCCCACAGTCCTCGTTGTGCGACGCCGTACAGCGGCACTGCCAGGAGAACACACAGTGCCAGTGCTGCGGTGGTGGAGAGCGAACCGGTGGGTGGATGGTAGCCCGGTAGAATGGTCAGCAGGTTGCACGTTGCTATGAACAGGAACAATGTGCCCACGAAGGGCAGATACTTTCCCGGCTCCTGACGGCTGACGTCTCGTATCTGGTCGCGCATACCAACGACCAGGACCTCCAACAGGTTCTGCACGCGCCTCAGCTCCGTGGAGTCGGAGAGCCGCCGAGTCACCAAGTAGGAACCCAGCACCAACAGCAGCATCACGCCCCACGTGAACAGTATCGTGGCGTTCAAGGCCAGCGGACCCCACTGCCACAAAACGATCTGGTCCGGCGATATGTTCATCTGGTTCGGGATTGTCTCACGGCGCCGTCACGCCGTACGCCATGAACGGCTTCGCAGCAGCATTGCTGCCCGCGCCAGTAGGAAACCGGCCAGGCACAGCAGCGCCCGCTGCCATTCACCAGCCATCGCCACGTAGAATGCGCCGGCCGCGACGAGGTATCGCACCAACCCCGCCACGACCAGCAACAACGCCGGGTGAGCCGCCTCTCGCATGCGCTGAACCACGAGCCAGAGACTACCGAAGAAAAACCATCCGGTTGCCATACCCATAGCGATGGGTATCAGGAGACCCGCTATCGCAGTGTTCATCGCGCGGCCTCCTTCTCGGTCAACGCCTCACCCAAGCCCAGATTGCCACGGGCACCGCCACGACCACGCCCGCGGCCGCGCCGAGAGTCGCATACCACTTCTTGGGCACGCGTTTGAGACCTTCTTTGCTCATCCAGGCCGCCGCGCGCCGAGTGCTCTTCCTCTTTGGAATTAGTGCAAACATAGTTATACCTCCTTCAGTTACTCGGTTATCGAGTTGTCTTTAGGCGTCCGATCGTTGAATCGCGTCACGATTTTCGGGACTCACGCTTTACCCAGTACCACGCGTTCAGGCAGCCGATCGCGACGCCCACGAACAGAAACGTTATGGTCCACGAGATGCCGCCCTCGCCGCGGCGGTCCAACCCGATTCCGACCAGGATGCCCAGCAATGTCGGAATGGCGATGGACCAGCCCACCAAGCCGAACATCCCCAACCCGAACCAGACGCCGTAGTCCCGCTGGCGCCGTGCCTCGAGTCGCCGCCTGGCCTTGCGCTCCACCTGTTCGCTCATGCGGTCCCGCTCGCTCGGCGGCTGCGGGCCGGTGTGATGCGGGTCTCTGCTCATACGCTTTCCCCGAACTGCAAGAACCTCCGCACCACTCCCGCCTCCAGGCGGGCAACAGCGCTGCGTGCCGCCCGCTCCCGATCGTCCAGGTCGAGGAACTCGCGCTCTATCGTCTCGCGCAGCGTGGTCAGGTCGTCTCCGCGCACGGCGTTACGCACCGATACCAACACCTCGTCTCCGCACTTGACCAGCACGCCCTCGTCAATCCCGATCACCTGTTCCTCGCCGTCCCGGCTCTCGAAGGTCAGTATTCCGGGCTCCAGAGCCGCTACGAAATCGATGTGGCGCGGCAGCATCCCAAACGAGCCGTTCAGGGCCTCTGCGACCACCTTCGAAACCGGTTCCTCTACCAGGACCCGGGTCGGAACCAGCAGCTTCAGTCGCATGGTGCTCATATCACGTCACCCGGATCGACGGCAGGCCCGATCACGACACATTCGCCGAGTCCTGCTCGACCGGTTCGGCAACCTCCTCGATCGAGCCCACCATGTAGAAGTCTCCTTCACCGCGGTCCTCCAATTCGTCGGCGAGGATGCGCTCGCAGCCATCGACCGTCTCGTCTATGCTCACCGAGCGGCCTTCATGGCCTGTGAAGTGCTCCGTGGTGAAGAACGGCTGCGTGAGGAAACGCTCCAAGCGGCGCGCCCTCTGCACCGTGCGGCGGTCGCTCTCGGAGAGCTCCTCTATACCCAGCATCGCAATGATGTCCTTGAGATCCTCGTACTCGGCCAGAGTTTGCCGGACCTTCCGCGCCACATCGTAGTGACGGTGCCCCACCACCGCCGGGTTGAGCATCTTGGAAACGGAGGCGAGAGGGTCGAGAGCCGGGTACAGACCCTGGCTGGCCCGCTTGCGCGACAACACGATAGAAGCGGACAAGTGTGCGAACGTGTGTGTTGCGGCCGGGTCGGTGAAGTCGTCGGCGGGGACATAGACAGCTTGGATCGATGTGATCGCGCCCGCGGCAGTGTTGCAGATTCGCTCTTCCAGCCCGGCCAGCTCGGTGCCCAGGGTGGGCTGGTATCCGACTCGCGACGGTATCCGCCCCATCAGACCCGACACTTCCGAGCCGGCCTGAATGAAGCGGAATATGTTGTCGATCAGAACCAAGACGTCGCGCCTGAGTTCGTCACGCAGATATTCGGCTATCGTCAGAGCCGCGTGCCCGACCCGGAAGCGTACACCCGGCGATTCGTTCATCTGGCCGAATATCAACACCGTGTTGTCCAGCACTCCCGCATCCTGAATGTCGCGATACAGTTCTTCCGCCTCCCTGACACGTTCGCCGATGCCGCTGAACAGGCTGGTTCCCTCGTAACGACCTACCATGTTGTTGATCATCTCCGTGATGAGCACCGTCTTGCCGACTCCGGCTCCGCCGAACAGGCCCGCGCTGCCGCCGCGCTCCAGCGGCGCCAGCAAGTCGATAGCCTTGATGCCCGTCTCGAAAACCTCCTCACCAACCTCCCGTTGCGCCAATGGGACGGGCTCTTGCCGTATGGGACGCCACTCCACCGATTCCGGCTCGTCCTTTCCATCGAGCGGCTCGCCGAAGACGTTCATCATCCTGCCGAGCACCGATTCCCCAACCGGTATCGTGAGCTGGCCGCCCGAATCCACTACGGCTGTTCCGCGGGCCAGCCCGCCGGTGGGACCCAGAGCTATACCACGCGCGAGATGCGCACTCAGATGCGCCAGTACCTCTATCGCCAGCTCCCCGCCCCGGGCCTCCAGGCGCTGGTGCAGCGGCGGCACGCCGCGCTCGAAGCGTACGTCTACGACACTTCCTTGTATCGCAACTATTTCACCTGCTTCGTTCGCTCGGGTCTCCGGTGACGCGGTCGTCTCTTGAGTCGTGGATACGGGTGCCAACGATTGCCTCGGTCCTGTTGAGTTACCAGCAACTCAGGTTGTTCGCATTGAGGTTAAGGCAGACGGCCCTGATCTCAATCGGGTGGTTCCTGAATTCGGCGTGGGCATTGTTGCTGTATTCGAGCAGATGGATGAACAGGCCGTTATTCCACAAGGTAGGTAAATCGACCTGCGACCGATTCGGAGTTTTACCGATTCCGACCGGCGGCTCTGCTACCATGCCAGCGGAGTGAACGCCGCCTATCCCCGCAGAAGACCGGCCGGCATAGGCTTACTTCATGAAGAAGGGCCGTTGGAAGGCCCATTTTGGGAAATACGCATCACGGAGGTGGAGATATGCAGACGGTGCGAACCGATGAAGACATCAAGGCGGACATAGTGGCGAGTATGAAGCGGGACACCCGAGTCGACGCAACGGACGTTACGGTCGAGGTCGACGAGCGTGTGGTGGCGCTCAGGGGAACCGTGCCCACTTATCCCTCCATGTGGGCAGCGTACGACGACGCGCTGCTGACCGAAGGCGTCGTTCGCGTCGTCAACCTGATGAAGGTGAAGTTCAAGCCGTCGGTGGGCGTACCCACGGACGACGAGATAGCGGACAACGCCGGAAAGCTGTTGAAATGGAGCGCCGATCTGGATTCGGCAACCGTTCAAATCGTGGTTGCGGATGGAGTGGTCACACTATCGGGCAGCGTGCCGACCTACTCCGACAGGGAAGCCGCCGAACGAGCGGTCGGCATGCTTCGAGGAGTGGAAGAGGTGAAGAACGAGTTGGCCGTCGTCCCCACCGAGACCCTCACCGACGAGATGATCGCGACAGATATAGTCTCGGAGATGGAACGGTCGATGTTCGTAGACCCGACCGATGTGGAGGTGAGGGTCGTGGACGGTGTGGTGACGCTCAGCGGGGAGGTGAGCACCAGCTTCTCTTCGGCGCGTGCGGAGCGCATCGCGAAGAACGCGTGGGGAGTGAGAGACGTGGTCAACGTCTTGAACGTCAAGTTCTTGTGAGTCTCATTCGGGTGGATTGACCACTTCACGACAATCGAGCCGGAGCCTGGATGCCTGAAGGAGCGCGGGTGCTGCTGACGCTGGGGGGACTGTTCCTAGCAGGTCTCCTCACCGACGTGGTGGCACGGCACGCTCCCGTTCCGCGTGTAACCCTGATGCTGATAGTCGGGTTCGTGGCAGGACCGGAAGTGCTCGATCTGCTGTCGGACTTCTCGGAGCAGTGGTTCCCTATCTTGACCGAACTCGCCCTGGTCATGATAGGGTTTCTGCTGGGTCAGAAGGTGACACCGCAGTCGCTGCGGGAGTGCGGCAAGTCCGTGCTCGCGATGTCGGTGGGCGAGGTCCTGGTTACCTCGAGTCTGGTATTCCTGGTTCTGTTGACAGTGGGTGTGCAGTTTGAGATAGCTCTCTTGCTGGGAGGGATTGCTCCCGCCAGCGCTCCCGCCGCAACCGTCGACGTGGTGCGCGAATCGAGGGCAAAGGGTGGGTTCACCCAGAACCTGCTCAGCATCGTGGCAGTGGATGACGCTTGGGGATTGCTGATATTCAGCTTCGCCCTCTCGATAGCGCACGGAGTCACGGGGCAGGGGGCGGCGCTCGACTCGCTGCTGCACGGGCTGTGGGAAGTGGGTGGCGCCATCGTAGTGGGAATTGTGATAGGCGTCCCCATGGCGTTCCTCACCGGGAGAATCCAGGAAGGCGAGCCCACGCAAGCCGAAGCGCTGGGTCTGGTGGACAGTTCGTAGGCGTGGGCCCGCAGACAAAGCGATGGATCGGGGTCGCCCTGCTGCCTCAAGCAGGCGTTGCGCTCGGCATGGCCCTGCTGGTCGGGCAGCACTTCCCGGACGTGAAACAAACCATCGTCCCGGTCATCATCGGTTCCACCGTGGTCTTCGAGATTGCGGGGCCGTTGTTGATCAAGAGAGCTTTGGTAGCGACGGGAGAAGCCGAGAGGTAGGACTCGGAGCAGTCTGGCGCCACTCGAAACCTCCTCTCACGCAATCGCGTACTTGCTGCGCACCGCCGATTCGGCCTCCATCCAGTAGTCGGTGTCGGGCTTCTTGTTGCCGTCGTTCTCGGCAGCGAAGTATGCGGCTTCCCGTACCATGGCGAAGAATTCTTCTTCCGAGACCCGTGTCTTTGCCGAGGCGCTCTTCTTGGATGAGGACGCCTTGGCCGCAGCTTTCTTGGTTGCCTTTTTGGCGGCGCTCTTCTTGGAAGCCTTCTTGGCAGTTTTCTTCTTCGTCGCAGACTTGCCCGACGTTTTCTTCTGATCTGCCGACTTCTCCGTAGCCTTTTTCTTGGCGGGCATCTTGTCGCTCCTGTCGTCCAAATTGTTGTGAAGCGGGCGATTCGGTAGATTCCCCGAACGCCTGTGCAAGTATGACTGTTGAGTTGCCGGGTGGCAATGACGATATCCCGAATCGGTACCTTGGCCCCTAGACTCTTGAAGTGAAAAAACCTACGCCCGGCCGGGTAGAAAGCCCGATATAGTCGCAAGCGGCGGATCAGAAGAATTGAGCCCTTCATGAAACCAAAGCCCCGTGCAGTTTGGGCCCAGAAGGTTTGTTTTACCTACATCGATTGGTGATGCGAGGCGATGCACGGCAGATGCAGATCCGCGCGGAAGCCCAACCCCTGGGAAGGTGAGATGACGAATCCACGAAGCGGCGCGGATGACGCCACCGCGGTCAATGACGGCACACGTGTTTCCACGGGTGTTTCAGGCCTCGATGCGGTTCTGGGTGGCGGGCTGCCTCGCAATCGGCCCTATCTCGTTCAAGGTAATCCGGGTACGGGCAAGACGACGATCAGCCTTCAGTTTTCAGTTGCCGGGTCATCTCGCGGTGAACGCGTTCTGTATGTGACCTACGCCGAGTCGGAGTCGGAGGTCAGAGCCCTCGCAGAGTCCCACGGCTGGTCTTTGGACGACATTATCGTCAAATACCAGGATCCCAAGTTATTCGCCGGAGACTTTGACGAACAATCAGTATTCCATCCGGTGGACTTGGAGTTACCTCAGACAATGGAAGCGCTGTTTGCTGCCATTGAGGAGCACCAGCCGCAGCGTCTGGTCATCGATGCTCTTTCGGAGATCCGCCTGCTCGCCAGTGACCAGCGATGGTTCCGCCGCCAGATCCTGGCTCTCAAGGACTACCTGGCAACCCGCGATTGCACCACGCTACTCTGCGATGATTGGGTGGCGCCGGAGCGCCCGGTCGAGAGTGTCGTGCACGGTATCATCGAGCTCGAGCAGGTAGCCGTGAACTACGGTCCCGATCGCCGGAGACTGCGTGTCAAGAAGCTGCGGGGGACTCCATTCGCGAGCGGTTATCACGACATCAAGATCCGCACGGGTGGAGTTGAGGTGTATCCCCGTCTAGTATCCGCTGAGTTCCGCCGGGATTACAGAACGAGTATGCTGTCGAGTGGCATACCGAAACTCGATGCCATGCTGGGTGGAGGCATCGATCAGGCCGCCACGACGCTGCTGTTGGGTCCGTCAGGTTGCGGCAAATCGGTGTTGGCCAGCAAGATTGCAGTGAGCCTCGCCGAAACCGGCGTCAAGACGCTTTACTGCGAGTTCGACGAGCGAACACAGGTGCTGTGCGCGCGCTCCAAACATCTGGGCATAGATCTCGATGGTCAGGTAGCCAACGGGACAATCGATGTCCGCCAGATCGACCCGGCGGAACTGACCCCGGGAGAGTTTAGCCATACTGTAAAAACGGCGGTGGATGAGCGCGACGTTCGGCTGCTCGTTTTGGACAGCTTGACGGGTTACGCGCATGCGATGCCGGACGAGCGCTCGCTGGCGCTCCATCTATTCGAGCTCCTGGGCTTCCTGTGCGAGAGGGAGGTGACGGTGCTCATGGCAATGACCCAGCACGGCCTTGTCGGTACGAGCAGGCGAATGCCGTTCGACATCAGCTATATCTCCGACACGGTCCTCTTGCTTCAGCTGGTCGAAGCCGGCGGTCTGCTCAAGACCATCACCGTGTACAAGCGCCGCCTCAGTGCTCACGATGCAACCACGAGGGTTTTGGAGATTGGGCGGGAGGGTATCCTAATGGGGGGGGGGGGGGGGGGGGGGGGGGGGGGACGTTGTCAAGGGCGTTCCGCCTCTGCGCAAGATGGGTAAGAGAAAACAAGCTCATGGTCGAAAGCAAGACGAGATCTGATTACGGCGCAACGACTGCAGCCGCGGAGCCTTTGGAGCAACGGGTGCTGGTCGTGGCCCCATTTGGTTGCGATGGTGCGGTAGTTCGTGCCGCGCTCTCCGAGGCCGGAATCGCCTGCGTGAGCTGCGCGTGCATTGACGAAGTCTGCTCTGAGATCTCGCGCGGTGCCGCCGCGCTGCTGCTGGCCGAAGAGGCCTTTTCCGGCGAGGGCCGCCGCAGACTCGCAGATACGCTAGCGGACCAGCCGGCCTGGTCCGATCTCCCGGTCATCGTTTTGATCTCGCCTAACACACGGGGGCATGAGATGTCTCCGTCCGGCCGCAATATCGAGGGAACAGCCCACGTGACATTGCTGGAACGTCCGATGCGACGGCCAACACTAGTCAGCGCAGTGCAAACGGCCATCGGGGCACGCCAACACCAGTACCGGCTTCGTGACGAACTGGTCGCGCAGCGGAAGATCGAGGCGGCGCTACGCGAGAGCTCTCAGCGGCTGAGCATGGCTCAGCAGGCTGGAGGAGTAGGTGTCTTCGACTGGGATCTGCGCACGCAACGTGTGGTCTGGAGCGCGGAGATGGAGAGGCTTTTCGGTATACCTGCGGGTAGTTACGGCGGGGACTACGCGTCGTGGGCCAAGAACCTCGATCCCGACGACCTCGAACGCTTGGAATCGCTTTTCGCCGAATGGATGGCGGGCGACAAGCCGGAGGAGAGCTGGGAATATCGGTTTGTTCGTTCTGACGGAGAGGAGCGCTGGATGTCGGGGCGAGCCCGCCTGGTTCGCGATCCCTCGGGTGTACCAGTGCGCATGGTCGGAACGAACGTGGACATCACCGGACGCAATCGCTACGAAGCCGCTCTGCAAACGCTGAATGCGACTTTGGAGGAACAGGTCAAGTCTCGCACCGAGGTTGCCGAGCGGCGAGCCAGAGATCTGCGCCGCCTCGCCTCGCAGCTCAGCGAAGCCGAGCACAACGAGCGCAAACGGATTGCGGGGGTGCTGCACGACGAGTTGCAGCAGTCCATCCTGGCGGCCAAGTTGCGCGTTCAGGCTGTTGCACGCAACCACGCGACGGTGAACCGTGAGGCGATAGAACAGGTCGACGCTTTACTCGCCCAATGCTTGAAGACTTCCCGTAACCTGAGTACCGAGCTGAGTCCCCCGGTACTGCATCACGGGAACCTGGCGGATGCGCTCACTTGGCTCGGCGATTGGTCATGCGAGCGGCACGGAATGAGCGTGACCGTATCCGTGTGCGAGGAGCTTCCGCGCGCGCCGGAGTATCTCCGTGTGTTTCTGTTCCACTCCGTACGTGAACTGCTGCTCAACACGCTGAAACACGCTCGGGAACCCAGTGCGCGGATCGATTTGCGAAAGGAGAACGAGTTCCTTGCGGTTCAGGTTGAGGACGAGGGCAAGGACTTCGACCCGGAAGACGTGAGAGAGACGCTCAGGAGTCCCAAAGGATTCGGACTCTTCAACATCCGGGAGCGGCTGCGAGCCCTCGGAGGCCGCCTCGAGATCTCCGCTACACCTGAAGGTGGTGCGCGGTTCAGGCTGTTGGTCCCGATGGAGAGGATTTCGGAACCCGCGGCGGAGACTATCCAGGCGGTCCCTGGTATTGGCGGATTCCAAGCTTCTGTCGTGGAGCAGACGGGTGAAAGCGACAGGATCCAGATCCTCGTAGTGGACGACCATCAGGTCGTGAGACACAGCTTCATAGGCCTGCTGAACGCTCAGCCCGATATTGCCGTTATCGGTGAGGCGGCCGATGGCGTGGAGGCAGTGCAACAGGTGGAGCAGCTGCGTCCCGATGTGGTGCTGATGGATGCGCAGTTGCCCGCAATGGACGGTGCCCAGGCAACGCTGCGCATCAAAGAGCGGCATCCGGAGATCGGCATAGTGGGCATATCGGCGCACGAACTCGAGCACGTTCGAAGTGCTATGCTCAGGGCAGGCGCCGCCGTGTTCCTCAGCAAAGATGTGGCTGTGGAGGAGCTGATTGAGGCTGTGCGCGCTGCGGTCGAGAGCAATGACGGCACTGAGGTTGGCGCAGGTCGACCTGAGTCAACGAGCAGCCAACGAGTGCCGGCGGAGCCGAGGCCACCTGCGGCGCCGGAATGATCGCTGCCGGCAACCATCGCTGCGGGCAATGATCGCTCCCCGCACCGAAAGCCGCCCGCTCAGAACATTCCCTATCCCCCCCAGTTCTTCCTCCCAAGTCCCTTTAGGGCACGATTCGACGCAACAAACGGTTTGGTCTGATTCCCCGCTTGGCTCACCGGGCATATCGTGGTTGATCGAGCGCGCGGCCCCGTCAGCAGGGTTCGCGTTGTTTTCCCTGCTCAACCGGATCGGACTCGGGGGGATTCAGAGAAATGGCGTCGGCGCACGCAGGCCACGAGAACGGCAACAACGGCGGCCATCACGAAGGCGGCCACCACGCGGCGATGGTGCGCGACTTCAGACGCCGGTTCTGGGTTTCGCTGCTGCTCACCGTACCGGTGCTCGCACTTGCCCCGATAATCCAGGATCTGCTCGGCCTGCGAGAGGCCTTGGCCTTTCCCGGGGCCTCGTACCTGCAGTTCGCGATAGCAACCGCCGTGTTCTTCTACGGGGGGTGGCCATTCCTGAGCGGCCTCTGGTCCGAGCTCAGCGACCGGCAGCCGGGCATGATGACGTTGATCGGACTCGCCGTCACGGTTGCATATGTGTACAGCTCAGCGGTGGTCTTCGGACTCGATGGCAAGGTCTTCTTCTGGGAGCTGGCAACGCTCATCGACGTGATGCTGCTGGGTCACTGGATAGAGATGCGTTCCGTGATGGGCGCGTCAGCCGCGCTAGAGGAGCTGGTGAGTCTCATGCCGGCTTCGGCGCACCGGATACGCGAGGACGGGTCTACGGAGGAAGTGGAGATCAGCGGTTTGCAGCGAGGCGACCGGGTTCGAGTGAAGCCGGGCGAGAAGGTGCCCACCGACGGGGAGATCGTCGAAGGACGCACATCGGTGAACGAGGCGCTGTTGACGGGGGAGAGCACTCCCCGGGACAAGCAGGAAGGCGACGAAGTGATCGGGGGCAGCCTGAACGGCGAGTCGGCGATCACGGTCGAGGTGAAGAAGACGGGAGAAGAGACCTACCTGTCGCAAGTGATAGAGCTGGTGAGAAACGCCCAAGAGTCGCGCTCGGAAACTCAGGACTTCGCAGACAGGGCGGCCGTGTGGCTCACGGTCATCGCGCTGTCGGCGGGGGCCGTGACATTGGCGGCGTGGCTGCTTTTGTCACAGCGGGAGTTCGATTACGCGCTCGAGAGAATGGTGACCGTCATGGTGATCACCTGTCCACACGCATTGGGACTCGCCATTCCGCTGGTTGTGGCGGTCTCCACGGGTGTCGCGGCCAGGCAGGGCCTGCTCATCCGCGACCGCTCGGCGTTCGAGCGGTCGCGGGCGCTGAGCGCGGTCGTCTTCGACAAGACCGGTACTCTCACTGAGGGACGGTTCGGTGTGACCGACGTTGTGCCGCTGGGAGAGCGAGACGAGGGCGAGCTGCTGCGGCTGGCGAGCGGTGTGGAGAGCCAGTCCGAGCACCCCATAGCGCGCGGCATCGTGGAGGCGGCCGAGGAACGTGCTGTTTCCATACCGGGCGCTCGAGACGTGAGTGCCATCCCCGGCCGGGGCGTGCAGGGTCGAGTGGATGATCTAGAAGTCAAGGTGGTGCGTCCCGGATACGCCGGGGAGAGCGAGGGCGAGAGCCAGGACGACCGCGTGACCGCTCTGGAGCAGGAGGGCAAGACGGTGGTGCTGGTGACGGTGGAGGGCGAGGTGACCGGGGCGATCGGGCTCGCGGACGTGATTCGTGAGGAATCGCGCGAGGCGGTGGAGCGCCTCAAGTCGATGGGTTTGGAGATAATGATGTTGACGGGCGATTCCGAGATCGTTGCGCGCAGCGTGGCCGGGGAGCTCCAGCTCGACGATTACTTCGCCGAGGTGCTGCCCGATGAGAAGGCCAGGCGGGTTAGGGAAGTGAAGGATCGTGGATTGACTGTGGCCATGGTCGGAGATGGTGTGAACGACGCCCCGGCTCTGGTCGAGGCCGACGTCGGAATAGCCATAGGTACGGGGACGGACGTGGCGCTGGAGTCGGCGGACATCGTGCTCGTGCAGTCAGACCCGAGGGATGCCGCGCACATAATCGGATTGGCGCGCAAGACCTACGGCAAGATGGTGCAGAACCTGTGGTGGGCCACCGGCTACAACGCGGTCGCGATCCCGCTGGCCGCGGGAGTGCTCTTCTGGGCCGGCATAATGCTCTCGCCGGCAGCCGGCGCAGTGCTCATGTCGCTGTCCACAGTGATCGTTGCCGCGAACGCGCGGCTGCTTGGAAGAACCGAAACGGATTGGTAACTATTCAGGGGTACTTCGCCATCGCACCCGACAGGACCAAGCCATGATC
>CAZOJI010000032.1:0-52711 GCA_964580055.1 uncultured Gemmatimonadaceae bacterium
GCTAGTCCTTCCAAGTCCTGGTTGAGGAGGGCCCGAACGACTACGCAGGGGCGGCCTTGGCACAAACGCGATCGCCGGTTCCTGCATCGGGATTCTGTTGGCAGCCTTCTCGATGCCCGCATCCGAACCGGCATTCAAGACTCTCGACGCCGTTGCCGAAACTCGTGTTAGAGAGTCAGGGTCGGAGTGGAGCGTGGATTGCGATTACCGGAGCCGGCGGCTACACCCTCGTCAGGCGCTTCGGGCCTGGCTCTCGCTCGCCGAACCGGCGCCGTTGCAAGGAGCAGCTCATGGTTCAGGCCGTAACGATGCGAGTAGGCAGCCGTACTGGCGGCGTTGTCCTTTCCGTTCTGCTCTGGGGTACGATAGCGGCCACCGTTCTCCTGCTTATCATTTCGGCGTTCCTGAGCCGTTCGACGGTACAAAACGACTCCGCCGGCGAAGGGGACTTCGAGGAGCGCTCCATCAGCGTCGATCCCAACAGACTCAGCCCCGAGTCGTATCGCGATCAAATCTCAGCCTTGGAGGAGGAACTGTACCGCGATTCACCCGCCGGCTTTGATGACGGCGACCGCATTTCGGAGCTTGCGGCCGCCTTGAGTATGGCGGTGCGGGGCGACGGCCGGAACAGGCGCAGACAACTCGCATTCCGGAAGTTGTTCGACTACGCGGGCTCAGTGGGCGCACGAACCGGCGTCGGCTACACCACGCCGAATCTGGTCGAGCTGCGCAACGACTGGGAGGAGGTACGCGGGGAAGTGTTCGCAGAAGCCGCGTGGTTCCGGCAATCCTCGTCGACGCTCACCGCGTCACAGACCCCCGCAGCCCCCGAAGCGAATCCCGTCGTTGTGAGACAGCTCGAGCAATTCGCGGACGAACTCGAGGGGCTGATCGGAAGCGGACGAAGATCGGCGCTCGCGATTCCCGAGACCGGCGTGGATGCGGCTCTCAACACCCGAGAGGCTCGCGACGCGGAAACGGAGTGGCGCAACTGGACGAGCACGTGGGAACGGCGTCTGGAAAGCGCCGTGCGCTACGGCCCCCGGTCTCTGGGTTCCAGACCCGAGAGGAACGTCACTTTCGCCTACCAGGAACTGCAGCAGCTCGTGAGCGAGCTCCGCCTCGTCCCCCGGACTGCCGCCACAACGACCACTATCCCGTTCAAATACGAGCGTGAACGCCATTTCGTGAACTCGACTCGGCATCTACGATCGGCGCGAGAATACCTGGCGCGCATCGAAAACTGAGACACCACCCCGCGGACTATCGCCGCGTCGAGTTGACCCCCAGCATGTGGGCTCACGAATCAGTAGATTTGGCGTGCAGGCAGCGATCTTGCAAATCGAGATCCAAGATGTGCAGCGATCTCGAGAACGTCATTCGCGTTGGGTAGCGCGGCCGCGATCAGGCCGATCGGCTGGACTTGAGTTCCACGCGTGGAAGTAACGACGTGTGCCGCGTACGCGATTGCGGGAGTACGGGAGAGTCGCCGTCCTTCCAAGCTTCCTGCAGGCGGGTGGTTGACACCGAAAACGGTGTGTGGGCGAGCCCGGTCGACAAACACGCTTACTCTGCGTTCCTTGTGCGAACAACACCACTTGAAACACCGGGGGCATTGCTGAGTAGAATTAGGGATGCCAAGCAATAGCGGATTTCTCTTCGGCCGGCGCTCTCGACTGTGTTCCATCAGGGCCTCTACACCGATCCAAACTGCAATAGGATATACCATGTGGTTTCAGAGTCACAGCAAAATATCGCAGGTAGTGACGCTCCTGGCTTGCGTGCCCTTCCTCTGGTCATGCGAGCCGGGGTACACACTGGAAGTGACAGGTTCGGAGCGCGACCGCCTCGACACTCTCGTGTCCGGAGGCCTGCAGCGAACGTATTCGGTTCATCTGCCATACGATTATGAGACGACTGCGTCACCAGCCGTGATCATGCTCCACGAGGCCGGCGCAAGCGGGCAGTCAGTCAAATTCCGCACATCGTTCGATCTCGACGCGGACGCTTACGATATGATGGCCGTCTATCCCGACGCGACCTCGGATTGGGCATACGGTTGCGGATGCACGGCAGCGGAGGCAGACGGCGTTGACGATGTCCAATTCCTGTTGGATATGATCGACGAACTGGATGCCGACTACGGCATCGACCGGGATAGTGTTTTTCTCGTCGGATACTCTGACGGGGGGCTGATGGCGCAGAAGGCCGTTTGCGATGCCAGCGACTCGTTCGCCGCCCTCGCGACAGTTGCCGCGACGATGTCCGTGCCGGTCGCGGCGGCGTGTGAGCCTGCCACGGAAATTCGGTTCTTGATGATCCACGGTACGGAGGATGACGATTTCCCCTGGGAAGGGTTGGATCAGGGTGACGAATCCTTGCTCGCAGCGGACACCGTGATAGGCTTCTGGGCAGACAAGAATGGATGCGGCGAGCGGCTGGAAAGCGTCTACCTCGGCACAGACTCGTATTTCCAGTTCGACGTCTACCGTGAAGCGTTTGACGCCTGTCCGGAGAACGGGGAAGCAATCATGCTCAGGATGGAGGACGCCGGACACGGATGGCCGGGTGTCGACTTCTCCGCTTCCAACGAGATTGCACAGTTCCTGACCGGATCATGCTGCGGAATGGGAGCGGCTCCAATCGAGAACTAGGACTGCACCGCGGAAGCGATCCGGCCTGTCTAGCCTGATTCCGCATGTGCGTGCCAGTGGCGACTATCAGTCGCAGCTCGGCTCAACATGCGCGTTGTTCCTGCCGATAACTCTGGGTGTGAGTGGTATTGCTGCTTGACCGCTTAGTAGGAGAGCGCTTCGTTGGCCTTTTTCATCCAAGACTTGAACGACCTGCTCCGGCGCAAGGAAGACCTTCCGACTCTTCCCGACGTCGTGTTGCAGCTTCACGGTGCGCTCGAGGATGAGAATGTTAGCCAGGTACAAATTGCCGAGCTCATAGAACGTGACCCGTCGCTTACGTTGAGGCTGCTGAGGGTGGCCAACTCAGCGATGTTCAATACCGGCTCCGAGATCAGCACCGTACTGAGCGCTATACAGCGTCTCGGGCTCCGTGAGGTGAGAGCAACCTGCGTTGTGCTCGCGGTGGTGAAGAGCTTCGCAGGCAAGGGAGTCGGGCTGTCTCACCAGCATTTCTGGGATCATTGCTCTGCCGTCGGGCTGACAGCGCGTCTGCTCTGGCGAAAGCTGAGGCGATCCGGTGGACCGGTTAGTGCCGACGATCTGTATGTAGCCGGGCTCCTTCACGATGTTGGACTGCTCCTTCTGGACCAGTACTTCCCCGAGGTATTCAGGGAGACACAAGAGGTTTGCGAGCTTTCGGGCGATCCGCTTTGGAAGTGTGAGGAACTCGTTCTGGGAATGGACCACGGGGAAGTTGGAAGTCTGCTCTTGGGCTGCTGGCAGCTTCCGCCGGTGCTCGCGAGCATAGTGGACGCACATCACCACCCCGACACGGCGTCAGAAGACTTCCGTGAAGCGGCGCAGGTAGTGTATGTGGCGGAGCAGTTGTGCTGCAAGATGTCCGAGGGTTGGGACATAGAGGGTAAATCGAGTCTGGAACCGGAGGAGATAGTTGCAGCTTACGGGCTGGACCCGGCAACCGCGGCGGAGATTCTGCAGGACCTTCGTGCGTTGCTGGCGGAATCGACCGGACTGCTGAAGGCGGCCTAGGCGGGGTGACCACGCACAGATGGCCGCAACCTGTCACTCGCGCGGCGTCATTTCTCCCCAGTCAGGCGTTCAACTGCTCGCCTTCTGATTTGGCCACCACCGCAACGCAACTCAGGTCTCCAAGTACGTTCACACCAGTGCGGAACATATCCAGAAACCTGTCTAAGCCCACCACCAAGGCTATGCCCGCCGCGGCCTGAGGCCCCATGCCGATCGCTCCCAACACGATCAGCGTGGTTACGAGTGAGCTACCGGGAACACCGACTCCGGCCACGGCGGCCATGGTCGACGCGAGGATGATTGTCATATGCTCTGCCGGGCCCAGCGGCACTCCATAAACCTGTGCTATGAAGGCGACGGTCAACCCCTTGTAGAGCGCTGAACCGTTCATGTTCAGTGTGGCGCCTACCGGCAGCACAAAACTGCGCACCTCGCTGGAGACTCCCAGGTGTCGATCGGCAACCTCGAGACTCACGGGGAGTGCCGCGTTCGATGAGGCAGTGGAGAAAGCCAGCAGTGGGGCATCCGCAATATGCTTCCAGAACGCTTGCACCTTTATGCCGGCGACTCGCAGGGCCAGCATCAGCACACCGAACCCGTGTAGCAGCTCGCCCGCGATGATGAGCACCGAGTAGAGAAGTAGCGCACGTAGTAAATCTGCTCCGAAGCGCGTCAACGCTCCTGCAATGAGTACCAGCACGGCATAGGGTGCGAGTTTCATCACCCAGTGGATTATGACTCCGGAGGCCGCATTTACTCCCTCGAAAAACGCCACCATCGGTTCGCGTTTCCCGGGCTCCAAGGTGGATGCGGCCACGCCGAAGACCAGCGTCGCAAAGATCAGCGGCAGTAAGTTCATGTCTGCCGCCGCTCCTATCGGGTTTCTCGGGATGATCTCTATGAGCTGCTCCGTGAGCGAGACAGACTCGGCGGCGGCCCAGGACTGGTCGGCGCCCTCCCGGTACTCGGCGGCAATGCGATCGCGCACCTCAGGGTCCAGAGAAGCCCCGGGCTTGAATAACACGCCAAGGTAGAGTCCTATCGAGGACGCTATCACAGTTGTTGTCAGGAAGAAAAAGAGCGATCGCGTGCCTATGCGTCCCAACCTCCGGATGTCGCCTACCGAGCAGGTGGCCACGAACAAGCTCGCGACTACCAACGGTACCACCACCATGCTTATGAGACGGATGAACGCGGTTCCCAGGGGCTCAAAGGCGAGCACGATCTCACTGGCGATGGGGGAGCCGGATGCCTGAACCGTCACACCGGCAACTGCGCCGACGACCAACCCCAGGAGTATCTTGGTGGTCAGCTTCACCGGTTGGACTCCCGAAAGCGGCCATGTGCTCTCAGATAAGGGACGAGCCCGCCGGCTTCGATGACCTCTAGCACAAAAGGTGGAAGCGGTGTCGCGCTCTCCACCGTGCCGGCAGTCTGGCTGACCACGGTTACCTCGTTTGTGCCGAAACGCAGCAAGAGTCGATCGGCTTCCCGAATGCCGGAGGTGTCACAGGCCACAGGTATCAAACCGTTGTTGATTGCGTTGCGATAGTAGGACCGTGAGAAGCCTGCCGCCACGACCGCACTGATGCCGGCAGCCATCACCACGGTCACCGCTACTTCCATGGCCGATCCGCAACCGAATGCCTTACCGGCCACCAAGATGTCACCTTTCGCCACCGACGCAGCGAAACTCGGGTCTACGGCCTCCAGGAGCCACCTCTTTAGAATGTGGGGATCGAGGTGCTCCTTTTTGCGACTGGAAGCGATGATGTAGTCGGTATTGACATCGTCCGGGAGCCGACGTGCTCGTCCTGTGAGAGTCGTGATCAAGCCACCTCCCTCGGATCGATCATTCTTCCGGTGGCCGCCGCGGCTGCACAGGTAATGGGAGAAGCAAGGTGTATCAGGGCCGAGGTCTCGCCCATTCGTCCCTTGAAATTGCGGTTGGCTGTTGACATTACTCTTGCTCCGGGTGGTGGAACCGGCTCGGAGGTACCGCAACAAGGGCCGCAACCTGTCTCCGTGATTGTGGCGCCCAGATCCCGAAAACCGGCCAGGGTACCATCGCCCTCGAGGATATCGCGTACGCGTCTGGATGGCGGTGTCACTACTAATCGGACACCCTCAGCAATACATCCGGCTTTCCTCAACACTCCTAAGGCGTCGCGAAAATCGCCTGCATGTCCCCCAGTGCACGTGCCGAGAAAAACCCAGTCTATCGTCGAGCCGCGTACCGTCGACACCGGGACACAATTCGACGGATCGTGGGGCAGGGCTACGAGAGGCTCCAGTTGCGAGCAGTCTAAGGCGCAATCTGGTAAGCGTGGGGCAGCTTCGTCCGAGCGTAAAAGCGGTGAAGGGAACACCCCGGCTTTGGCGCCCGTTTCAACGGACATGTTTGAGATCACCCTCCGTCCTTCGTCCCCGAGGCCTTCGGCGACAGGCCCGACGAATTCCAGTGCGGCGTAGATTGCTCCACCGGTGCCCAGCCTCTTGACTGTCTCGAGAGCGACGTCCTTGGGGGTTACGCCGTTCGGTAGAATTCCGTCGAGGACGACACGCAATGTCTCGGGAACGCGGAGCCAGACCTCTCCGGTCAGGAATGCTGCGGCCAGGTCCGTAGAGCCGATTCCTGTGGCGAAGGCACTCTCCGCGCCGCAGGTGACGGTGTGGCTGTCGGCACCGATGACCAGGTCACCTGGCCGGACCCTCCCGGTATCTAGTGCCACCGAGAAACCGATGCCGTCACCCACTGAGAGCAGCTCCAATCCATGGTCGGACGCAAATGCTTCCATCCGGGCGTGGTACCCGACCGTGGCGTCGCAGCCCGGGGGTGCGTAATGGTCCCTCGAGAGTATCACTCGTGCCGGGTGGGCGACAAACCTGCCTCCCATGCGCTCGAAACTCTCTATTGCCATCGGAGTGGAGCCGTCTGTTCCGAGTATGAGGTCGGCTTCGCACACCACGATGTCGCCGGCGTTGACCCGGCGCCCGGATTTTTCGGTGAGGACCTTCTGGGCGAAGGTTCGTGCGGTCATCGAATTCCGGCGAGTTCGTGCAGAGTCAGATCCACATCCGCTGTCCTGATATCGCCCATGTGGCCGATTCTTATGCAAGAGGACTTGTAGGAGCCTAGTCCCCCGGAGATCTGGATGCCCGCCTGCCGGAGCCGGCTGCGTATGCTCGCCGGGTCGTGTCCGTCAGGTACGGTCAGTACGGAAAGGGTGGGCGATCGCACCGCAATCCCGTCACCAAAAACACCGTAGCCGAGCGTTTCCGCTTCGACTCGCACTCTGTTTGCCATCGTTGCGTGCCGCTGGAAGACCGGCTCCAATCCCTCCTCGTGGATGGTGCGCATGGCCTCGAGTAGCTGCAAAACCAGAGATACGGGGGTCGTTCCAGGGGTTTCCGGGAGCGTGGCGCTCATGGTCTCGCGTATCGACGTGAAGTCCAGGTAAGCTCTCGGCATACCGCCGCGGTCTGCTGCCTTCCAGGCTCGCTCACCCACTAACGCCAGCGCTATGCCCGGACTGGACATGAGGCACTTCTGGGAGGACGTAACCGCGAAGTCCAGCCCCCACTCGTCGAAACGGAACGGCACACCGCCAACGGAACTGATGCCGTCTACCAGCGTCAAGGCGTCGAGTTCTCGCGCCGCGGCAGCGACTTCTGCTACTGGATTGAGTACGCCGGTGCTCGTGTCGGAATGAGCTAGAAACACCGCGCGCACGGAGGAGTCGTTCCGGATAGTCTCGACAACCTCCGCGGGATCGATGCTTCTCTCCCAGTCCGTCCCAACGCGTATCACGTTCAGGGCGTAACGCTCGGCAAAGCCGGCCCACATCTCTCCGAACTTGCCGTTGCAGCAGACTATCACCGTGTCCCCGGGGCGGAAGAAGTTCACGACGGCGCCTTCCATTGCCGCCCGGCCAGTGCCGTGAACCGGAAGCACGTCCGCGGACGAGGCGCCGAAGAGGGGCCGGGCGAGTTCCACCAGCTCGGACAGCGCGGCAGAAAACTCAGGGGTGCGATGGTGGATGACGAGCTTGCCCGCGTTGAGGACGCGTTCCGGGATGCGAGTGGGACCCGGCGTCATCAGCAGTGGCGGTGTGTCGGCACTCAATCGATAACACCTTTGCTTCTGAGCGTATCGTCGATTTCGGCCTTGAACAACTCGCCCGCTTCGATCGCGGCAATGCGTTTCCTCTCGCGCTCTTCGAGAGCGACCACCGAGTCCAGCACCGAATCCGCGTCTTCACGCGGCACGACTACCAGCCCGTCGTCATCGCCCAAGACAATGTCACCGGGCATTACCACGGTGTTGCCGCACGAGATCGGTACGTTCACCTCGCCGGGCCCGTCCTTGTCACATGCACCGGGCGAAACCGTTCGGCTGAATGCTGCAAACTTCAGAGCCTTGAGACCGTCGACGTCGCGTATCGCGCCATCCACTACTATGCCGGCCAGCCTGGCACCTACGGCTGTGTGCCCCATCAGTTCTCCGAACACGGCAGTAGTGACGTTGCCGTTGGTGGAAACGACCAAGACGTCGCCGGGTCGGGCCACTTCCAGGGCCTTGTGGATCATTAGATTGTCCCCTGGTCGCGCATTCACCGTGGTTGCTACCCCGCAAACAGGAACCCCCGTACGGCTGGCGATTCCAGGGTCCATGAAATTGAAACGGCCCATCGCGTCGGCCACGTTGGGGGTTGCCCTGCCGCGGAACGCGGCGACAAGATGGTCCGAGGGTCTGGGAAAACCCGTGATGATTCGAAAACCCAACCTGCCCTGTGTGATCACGATACTCTAGCCTCCGTCTTGCGGCGCCCCATAAGGCGCATGATCCGCTTCAGAACAACGACCCCGCTGGCGATTTCACACGGCAGCCTGTCAGCCACCCAGCGGGATCGTTTCGCGCGTGCGTTGCGGGCAGTCTCGGCTTCAATGACCCGGATGGTATTCCCGCTCTATGTGGCCTTCCAGATCGTCTCGATAGAACCAGACTTCCCGAAGATCGCCGTTGCTGTAGCGGTGTGCCTGGTCGTCGAAGTGTGGCGACGCCGGATCGCCGCTCTGGCCTCCCGCGGTAATCGCTCTGGCCTCGATTCTCTCGCCGAACTCGACCACCGCCACAAAACTGTTGCCCGAAGAGCCGTACCACTTCTTCGTACCCTCGCGCGGCCGCGATCCGAACGAAGCGAGTGACCCCCACCGCCCCGACGCAAACCCCACCGGAATGCTGGGCGCATCATCGTCGAACGTCAGTTCGATATCGCCCGTGAGTCGCTGGAATCTGTTTATCTCGCCCCACGGCGTCCGCCATGTGCCGAAGTCCTCTTCGAGCCGTTCGGCCGCGGCCGCCAAAGTCTCGAGAAGCTGCGCGTGAGTGGTGCGAGTGGCCATGTAGTCGTAAACCGATATACCGGCCTGCCTCGCCGCGGGACTCACGTGCTGCATCAACATCTGACCCCAGAAGGTGGCGAGGGAGGTAGGAACCGATTCGACCGAGAACCGCAGATCCCACTTTCTCAAGGAGTCAATCTTTTCGGATAGCTGTGCCTTGAGCGGATTCGATGCCGGCGTCCGATCGTATGCCCTCAGCAGAGCCGGCACGAGGTCCTCGAACCCCGTGAGGTAACTGTCGTATGCAGCGTCTCTGAGTGTCTCGGGTGTGAAGTCGGTCTTGTCTTCCAATACCCGAATGGCGTGTCTCCCTCTGGCGTTTTCTCCGGATCTCGACATGTAGCCGGGGTAATTCGCCTGCCTGGGGCTGTGTTCTCCTGCCGCTGAGTACGGCCAGTTGTTGGTGTTCTGGATCCAACCATTGGGTGGGTTGAGCAGGTGCGGGATTTCCTCGACCGAATGTAGCCCCTGCCACTCGGTGGCGGGGTCGCTGCCGTCAACAGGATTGTCCCAGTCGAACCTCCTGTCGCGTCTGGGAATGAAATTGCCGTGGAAGTAGGCGATGTTGCCGTCAGCATCCGCGTACACGGTGTTGTTGGAGGAGTTGGTGTTTATCTCCATGGTTTCATAGAAGCTATCGTAGTCGGTCGCCTTGGTGCGCATGTATGATTGAGTGAGGGCACGGAGCGGGTCCTGCATCAGCTTCACGGCCACCCATTTCCCGTCCACTTCCCGTATTATCGGGCCGTGATGACTGTGGTAGACCGTGACCTCCCTTTCGGCCATACCATCATCGGTCCGGTACGGCAGAGTCAGATGTGTCGCGGTCAGCGGGCGTTCCTCGTCGCCGTAGCGGTAGTAATAGCCATCCTCTCTTTCCACCACCGTCTCCAAGTATTCGTCCATGAAGTCGGAATTGGTGGAAGTGTGCATCCAGCCCACTCTGTCATTGAACCCCTGGTACACGAAGAACTGACCCCACGTCACGGCGCCGTAGGCGTTGAGTCCTTCCTCACTGACCATGTGCACTTCGGCCCGGAAGTAGAAGGAAGTATGAGGGTTGATCCAGAACAGCGCGTTGCCCGACGCACTGTTCGACGGTGCTATAGCGAAGCCGTTGGAACCTCGAGGCTCCTCGGGGAATCCAATCGGCAGAGCTGCCACCTTTTGTTCTCCCATACGGTCACCGTAGAACTCCTCCAATCCAGCAAGCGAGACCCTCTCGATGTCGCCTCCAATGCTGCCTTCGGTGAAGGTCAGCGCCATCCAGGGTTCGTAGTGTGTGATGACTTGCGGACTGACCTGCGGATTCTCGTGCAGGTAGTAGTTGAGGCCCGCCGCCCAGGCATCCATGAGCCGCTTCAGCCAGTCGGGACTTTCCTCATACAAGGCCTGAATCTCCAGGGTGTCGATGAAGAGCTTCATGCGCAGGTCGCGATACAATTCCTCCTCCCCCTCGGCCTCCGCCAGGCGTCCCATGGCATTCAAGTAGTTCCTCTCAATCCGAGGGAAATCGTCCTCGGCCTGAGCGTAGATCATCCCGAACACCGCATCGGCGTCGGTTCGCCCGTAGATGTGCGGGATTCCCCAGGTGTCTCGAATTATGGTGACGTTCTCCGCGTACTGTTCCCAACGTACGACATCGGGGTTGCGGGGCCCGCAGGAAACGCATATGGCCAAAAGGACCAGCGCCAGCTTTTTCATGAGATCTCTACTCCGATAGCGATGCGGTTGTTGGACTCAGGACACCGGTGGCGGGAGAAAGGGCCGATAGCTGCACCCCGACCCCCGTGCCGAAATTCGTCTGTCCCGCCGGAGTCCTGGTGCCTCGGACTCACGCACAAGAGACGCAGAGGTAACCGCCCCGTCAAGTCGCGGGCGCGCGCCAGCCCTGGCATCGCGAAGCGAGCCGCACGGTTTCGCGGGCGAGAATGTACCGTGGCGAGGGCGGATGGAACCGCACGTGTACGAAGTGACGAATGCTCGGCAACGATAGCAAGGTGCGCAGGTGACATTTTGCGCATGCCTTTGTAAATTGTTGCTGCAACTTCGGGTGTGCTGCTACTTATCCGCGTTGCTTGCCCAGTTACTCACTCACACTACGCCCCATGCCATGTCAAGAGCAGAACTCGCAGCAAGACGTACGGTTCTGGTGGTCGATGACGATGCCGCCACCAGCGGGCTAGCCCGCCAAATCCTGGAACTCGACGGATACTCCGTGAGGGAGGCGCCCAACGGCGAGGCGGCTCTTCGCCTGTACCGGGAGGAACCGTGCGACGTGGTTCTCACGGACATGGCCATGCCTCGGATGGGCGGCCTGGAGCTCATCGAGACTCTTCGCAAGGAGTTCCCGGATACCAAGATCGTGGCAATGTCGGGTGGTGGGAACATCTTGGACGATGCGTTGACACGAGGCGCGAACCGAGCGGTAGCCAAGCCGTTTTCGCCCGCGACCCTAAGCCAACTGATTGGCGACCTGCTTGAAGCAGGCGGTCACCGGATCGCCGTCTGAGCCAGGGTTTGCCGGCTACTCCATCCAAGCTTCGCCGGCCAACAACTCCACGCAGATGTCTTCGGCAGTCCTTCCGGCGGCCTCGGCTGCGAAGTTGACTACCAGCCGATGCCGTAATACAGGCAGCGCGACGTCCTTCACATCGTCCAGATCGGCCATGGGACGGCCGTCCAGCGCCGCGCGCGCCTTGGCGCCCAGCACCAAGAACTGGGATGCGCGGGGGCCCGCTCCCCAATCGACGTATTCCCGGATGAACGCCGGTGTGCCTTCTTCCCCGGGTCTAGTGAGCCTGGCGAGGGCAACGGCGGCCCGCACGACTACTTTCGGCGCTGGGATGCGGCGCACAAGACGTTGGGTCCTTGTCAGATCGTCGCCGGTCAGAACCGCCGTGACCCGAGGAGTCTCGTCACCGGTGGTTTCCTCGACGATCCGCTCCTCCTCGTCCCGGCCGGGGTAAGAGACCCTGAGTTCCAGCATGAACCTGTCGAGTTGCGCCTCGGGAAGCGGATAAGTGCCTTCTTGCTCGATCGGGTTCTGGGTGGCGAGCACGAAAAACGGCTCGGGCAGGCGATATGTCTCGCCCGCAGCCGTGATCTCGTGTTCCTGCATTGCTTGGAGGAGCGCGGCTTGAGTCTTGGGAGGTGTTCGGTTTATCTCGTCGGCAAGGACGACGTTGGCGAACACCGGGCCTTGAATGAACCGGAAGGTACGTTTCCCGCTTACCGGGTCCTGCTCCAGGATCTCCGTGCCGGTAATGTCGCTCGGCATCAAGTCCGGCGTGAACTGAATACGGGAAAACCTGAGATCGAGCGCCGCTGCAACGGTGGACACCATCAGTGTCTTTGCGAGCCCCGGCACTCCCACCAGCAATCCGTGTCCGCCACTGACAATAGCGGTCAATATGCCATCGAGCACTTCGTGCTGCCCGACGATCCGGTGGCGCACTTGGGTCAAAAGCCGGTCCCTCGCCACCGACAGGCGCTCGAGCAACTCTACGTCATTGTCTTCCACTCGCTTGGGTTCTGCGTGCACCTATATCCCTTCTCTCTCAGTCGGTCCCAACTCCCAAATCCCAATTCCCAACGCCCAACTCACAACTCACCAATCCCCCCAATCCTACACCGTACCACCCCTTTCCTGCTACCTTTGTCTGCGTGGGATACGATCCAGCGGAGAACAATCGCAGGTCTCAATGAACATCCATACGCCTAATTCGGGCAGGGCCCTCGGTGAGGGTTACCGGTTCCTGGGTATCGGCCTCCAGTTTGCCGGAGGAATCGTGTTCTTCACACTGGGCGGGGTGGGACTGGACCGCTGGCTGGGAACGATGCCGCTCTTCACCATAATCGGAACGATTCTAGGGGCCACGTTGAGCTTCATCAACGTCTATGTGAAGCTGCAGGCATACGAGGAGGCCGAGGCCAGGCGGAAGAAGGAGAAGAGGACTTGAAGAGCGTCTGGTTGGGGGTGGCACTCACAGGGATCGTCACCGCCGTTCTCACGCTGGCGTTCGGTCCCCAGGCGCTGGTCCCGGGCCTCTGTTTCGGTGGCTTGGCGACCATCATCCAGTTCTTCGCGGTGCTTCTCGTGAAGCCGTACTTGAACGGCGAACTGAAGATGCTGATGGTGCGTTGGGGGTATGGTATGGGGCTACGGCTGTTGGGGGTTGTCTTGTTCGTGGTTGCCGTTCTCGCGGCGCGTGATATCTTTCCTCCGCTGCCAACTGCATTCGCTTATCTTGGGGTACTCGTACCCCTTTTGTTTACGGAGATACGTCTGATAAAATGATTCTGCAGGAGCCGCCAAACATCGGTGAACTGGTACTACACCACACAGCCGATGCGTACTCGATCGGAATAGAGCCGTTTTTCAGTTTCTCCTGGCACCGCTGGCCGGATCTGCACCTGGGACCGCTAGCGGTCAACCTGACGCCCACCAAGCACGTGGTCTTTTTGTTCGTCGCGGCGATACTGGTGTTCCTGACGATGTGGGGCACGGGCAGGAGCCTCGAGAAGCAGCGTGCGGGCAAGAGCGCTCCCAAGGGCTTCGCCAACGCGATGGAATCGATCGTCCTCTACGTCCGGAACGAGATAGCTATCGCGAACATCGGCCATGAGAGCGGGGCAAAATACGCGCCCTTCGTAATGTCCCTGTTCTTTTTCATTCTGTACTGCAACTTGCTCGGGTTGATACCTCACGGCGCTACTCCGACAGGAAACGTCGCCGTGACCGGAGCGCTGGCCATCTGCTCGTTCGTTGCGATCGAGGCCGGCGGGTTCATGAAACTGGGCCCCAAAGGCTACATGCGCTCGATCTTTCCAAAAGTGCCTGGCCTCGAGGGTGCGGGTGCCACGGCCATGTCGATAGCCATGGGCCCCATTGAAATCATCGGCAAGTTCGTGAAGCCGTTTGCACTCACGGTTCGTTTGTTCGGCAACATGACGGCCGGGCACTTCGTGATATTGTCGCTGTTGGGACTGATCTTTCTATTCGGCCACCTGCAGTACTGGAATTGGGCAATCGGCGTTGCCGCAACCGGCCTCGTGATCGGGATCATGATGCTGGAGATGTTCGTGGCTCTGCTGCAGGCCTACGTGTTTGCCCTGCTGACGGCCGTCTTCATAGGAATGATGCAACACGAGCACTAGAGATACGCAGGACCGGATGACCATGGCGCTTCTGGCTCATCCGTATCGTACCCGGCCGGGTGGTCGGGGAAGCCCGCTGGTCGATTGACCGTTGGTGGGTCGCCGTCGAAACGATCGTAAAGGGAGAGACGACGCGGAAACGGGAAGCGCAAATGAGATAGGGATCTCCCAAAAATCAGAGGATCTGAAGCATGTTGATGAACATTCTCGCAGCACTGCAGGAGCCGATGTCGTCCGAGGCGGCCAGGGGCGCTTACTCACTGCTCGCCGCGGCACTAGCTCTCGGCATGATCATCATCGGCGCGGGCATTGGTTTGGGCCGAATCGGCGGCCAGGCCGCCGAGGCCATCGCACGGCAACCTGAAGCGAGCGGCGACATACGCGGTATCGCGCTGTTGATCGCCGTGCTACTCGAAGGTGTAACGATCATCGCGCTCGTCTTCGCGTTGCTCTTCAAACTCATCGC
Organism: uncultured Gemmatimonadaceae bacterium; assembly: GCA_964580055.1. Taxonomy (GTDB): domain Bacteria; phylum Gemmatimonadota; class Gemmatimonadetes; order Gemmatimonadales; family GWC2-71-9; genus JBDGYW01. Next base: position 14,719 of record CAZOJI010000032.1, read on the forward strand.
CTAGTTGGTTTCGGATGCTGTATACACTTCTGGCGGTATTGCAGGAACACGGTGCGGAAGCCGGTGCGCACGGAGCAGAGGGGTTCAGCTCTCCATTCGAGGTCAATTTCGGCCTGTTTTTCTGGACGTGGGTCGTATTTCTCTCGTTGGTCTTCCTGCTCAAGAAGTTTGCCTGGCCTCCGATTGTCAGGTTGACGGAGGAGCGCGAAAATACAATCCAGAAGCATCTGGATGAAGCTGAACGCGCCAATGCAGAGGCCAAAGAGACCTTGGAGCAGCACAAACAACTCATGGACTCCTCCAAGGAAGAGGCGCGTGCACTGGTTGCCGAGGCGAAGGATCTGGCTGAAAAAGAGCGCGAACGTCTCCTCGCGAAGACCCGAGAAGAACAGGAGGAGGTCCTGGCGCGGGCCAAGCGAGAAATTGAGGCGGAGCGCGAGCGTGCCATAGCCGAGCTGAGAAGAGAGACGGTCGACCTGTCTCTGGCGGCGGCTTCCAAGCTGATCGAAGCACGACTCGAGAAAGAAGCCGATCGCAAAATCGTCGAGGACTATCTGAACGCGATAGGGGAGAGCCGGTGAGAGAGCCTACCATAGCGCGCAACTATGCTGAGGCGCTGTTCGCCTCGGGTGAGCGCTCGGGCACCACTGACCGCTACGCGGATCTCCTCGAGGGCATAGCTGGCGCCATCGAGGCCGACGATACAATTCGGGACTTCTTGGAATCACCGCGGGTACCCAAGACAAAGAAACAGGAAGTGCTCGCCAGCGCCTTGAAGGATTATGCGCCCGAGCCGTTCGTGAAGTTTCTCGCCGCAGTGGTGAAACGCGGCAGGCAGGGAATATTTCCGGCCATCTCCAAGGAATACCTGGCTTTGGTTGACAAGAAGTTCAATCGTATTCACGCTGGTGTCACGGTCGCTCGCGAACCCGATCAGGAATTGCAGGCCGTCGTGAAAAACCGTCTGAGCGAAGTGCTGGAGATGGAGGTGATTCCTCACTACCGCACTGATCCGGCCATACTCGGCGGACTGATTGTCAGGGTCGGGGATCGAATCATGGATGGTTCGATTCGGCGCAGAATGGTCACGCTACGGAGGAAGTTGATCGGCGCGTGACGCGGTGTCTCTTGACATGTGATTGTAAAATGAAACAGCCTCGGGCCTCGGCTCGGGGTTGTTTGTTTCCGGATCTACTGTATCGCACTCGTCTGTGAGGAATGTCTGACAGGTGCTTACCATAGCATCCCGACTTTGTACATCGGCGATAGATAACCTGCTTTCGCCGCCGGTAATTTACTTTCGGCTCGGGAAAATTATCTCTCGCCGATAGAAAGTTTCCATTGCCGATGGAAAACCTTCCGCGATGGAGACAACGCTTTCCGACGCGTACAGGAAACCTCCCGGCACCTGGGTGAGATTTCCCACGACGGGAGGCAATTTGACGGCGCCATTAGCACGCTTTCTCTCGCGGCTGGAAAGTCTCACCTTGTGCGAGAAAACTTCCTCCCCCCCGGGGCAGATGTTCCCCAGCTTCCGGAAATTCTGCCCTCGTTGCCGTGACCCGGTCTCGCCTCCGGCGGAAATATCAGTCGTCAGGAGCAATACTCCGCCGGTTGTGGCCGCTGTGCCTCCATCCGCGAGAGGCTGCACCGGTGGGGGGGAATGTTTCGGCTTGCCGCGTCTTGTTTCACACGTGAAGACTTCCGTTTCCTCACTTCAGTGCAAAATCGCGATCAGCGAGGTATGGTTTGCCATCTCGCGCGACGCTGGTATGGCTATCGACACGAGTTGTCGCCGAACTACCAGAAGAGGGGACCGAAATCGCGCACGAGTTCGTTGTCACCAACAGAGCAGGAGTTGAAGAGTCGAGGAAAATCAGATGATGGGATGTCCCATCTTGACAACCAGCGGCAACGGGGCACGATACATCCCTTGTAAACTCAAACCCAAGGACGGGAACTGATATGAAAGTCTCACCTGACAAGACACGTATCGGCTGGGTCGGAACCGGAGTGATGGGGCGTAGTATGTGTGGACATCTGCTGGAGGCCGGATACGAGATGACGATTTTCACGCGTACCAAGGCTAAGGCAGAGGGATTACTGGAGCGCGGAGCTGCGTGGGCCGGCTCGCCCCGGGAAGTGGCAGCCAATTCCGACATAGTGTGTTCGATCGTCGGTTTCCCGGATGACGTCCGAGAAGTGATCCTGGGGGAAGACGGCGTCTTGGCCGGCTGTGAGCGAGGCAATGTAATCGTCGACTTCACAACCAGTCGCCCTGCTCTCGCGGTTGAGATTGCCGAGGCAGCAGAGGCGAGAGGTGTACAGAGCATCGACGCTCCCGTATCCGGAGGTGACGTGGGCGCGCGCGAGGCGAGGCTCTCGATCATGATCGGCGGTGATGCGGATACGGTGCAAGCTCTGGAGCCGGTGTTCGAGACACTGGGGTCCAAGTGGGTGCGGCAAGGTGGACCCGGGGCGGGGCAACATACGAAGATGGTGAATCAGACCCTGATAGCTTCCGGAATGATAGCCGTCTCCGAGGGCCTACTCTATGGCTACAAGGCGGGGCTCGATCTCGACACGGTGCTGGAGTCGGTGGCCAGCGCGGCGGCGGGTAGCTGGTCCTTGTCCAACCTGGGGACACGCATGATGGCCGGGAACTTCGAGCCCGGTTTTTTCGTCGAGCACTTCATCAAGGATATGGGCATCGCACTGGACGAGGCTCGGCGGATGGGTTTGGCGTTGCCCGGCCTGGCATTGGCTGAGCAACTCTATATTGCGCTCGCGGCCCGGGGGCACGAGAAGAGCGGCACTCAGGCGCTCATCCTGGCGCTCGCGGACTTGTCGGGGGTCGACTGGGCCAACAGGAGCTGAAACCCGGTGCATAAAAGCTGAGGTGCAGAGCGGCGGGGAAACCGCCGGCCTGCACCTCTAGTGCTCTGGGTTGCCTGCACAGAACTCCCGGCCAGTTAGAACTCCACCTCCGGAACCTCTCGTGCGGATTCGTCGGTTACCTCGAAGTACTCCCGCGGTTCCGCAGTGATGATCTTTGCCGTGAGTACCTGCGGGAACCTGCGAATGTATGAGTTGTATTCGCGCACGGCCGCGTTGTAGTCCTGTCGCGCTGTGGAGATACGGTTTTCGGTGCCCTCCAACTGATCTTGCAGCGCCCGGAAGTTCTCGTTCGAACGTATTTCAGGGTTGTCCTCGGCGATGGCAATCAGCCTTCCCAATGCGGAGCCCAACGTCTGATTCGCTGCTGCCATCTCTCCCAGCTGGCCGCCCTGTACCGCCCCCCCGAGTTGTGCGCGCGCGCTCGTGACCGCCTCGAAAATCTCGGTCTCTTGCTCAGCGAAGCCACGCACTGTCGCTACGAGGTTGGGCACCAAATCCGCTCGCCTCTGTAGCTGCACCTCTATCTGACTCTTGAAGCTCTCGGCACGTTCGTCGAACTCCTGGATCCTGTTGTAGCCGCAGCCGGACAGCGTAGACGCCGCCACAGCCACCAACACTAGACGTCTCATTCTTCACTCCCTTGCTCCGGCGTCGCGTCGTAAGAATCCACGAAGTGCGCCAGCCGCTCGATTTGTTCGACGTAGCGGTCCCCAACCTCATCGTAGGGTTTTAGGTTGGGCTGCTTGCGCCCCGCAAGCTTGCCGAGAATCCAATCAAAGGCCGTGCCATCAAAACCCGCCAAATCGGCAGTCTCGCGAACCAGTTCCGCCGATTCCATCGGAGGAGTGCGGTCGGTGAGCCGTAGGGTTGCCCGGAACAGGACAAAGAAGGTCGCAGCCGAATCGGCCAGCAGAGATCCGAGAGCCTTGCCGTCGGAAGCCACGGCTGCGAATTCGGTTCGCAACTGCAACAGCTTGCCGCGAACCTCACGCTCGAGTTCCCGTCTCAGATCCTCCTTTGTGGTTACGACGCCATCCAGGGGATCGGTGCCGCGCAGCAGCCGGTGCGCTTCCCGCATGTCTTCGATCTCGATAGGGAAGACGTCATAGCAATCTGCCCATTCCCATTCGGCGAAGATGAGCGGCGGGGGATGTCCCTTCTTGGCCCAGTCTCCAACGTGTTCCTCGATGCACCGCAACGATGCGGGGGCCGCGTCGCGTACGACGAGCAAGGTAGTGGGTGCGCTACGGGGGCCCTCCGCGCGAACGGCCGGGCCGTACAGCAGTAGCGACACGAGGTTGTCGCCGAGCGACTGCTCTAGACGTGTCGCGAATTCTTCGACCTTCTTGTTCAGATCTTTTGGCATCAAAAGCTCCCCGATGCTCCGCCGCCGCCGAAACCTCCTCCGCCGCCGAACCCGCCGAATCCGCCGCCACCAAAACCGCCGCCACCAAAACCGCCGCCGAATCCACCGTGTCTCGGACCGCCGCCTAGCATCATTCCGAGCAGCAGCCAGCCCATGCCGCTGCCGCGGTAGTATCCTCGCCTTCCACCTCTGCCTCTTCCACCGAATATCGCAGAGAAAATCACGATCATGATTACCAATGTGATTATCCGGCTCAACCCGCTGCCCGGCCGCCGCGAGGTACGCGGCTCCCTCACCTGCACGGGTGCGCTGCCCGTCAATTCGAAATCGAATTCCTCGGCGTAGGCTTGCCCGAGCAGCCACACACCGGCCGCGAGCCCTGCTCCGTAGCTTCCCTCCTCGACGGCCGTCTGCCCGATCGCATCTCTGATCCGGCCTGCGCGGGCGTCCGTAATGAAACCCTCCGAGCCTCTTCCGGTCCCGATTGCCAGCAAAGAGCGCCCGTCGCCGAGCCGCTCGCCGGGCACGAGCAGCACGACGACTCCGGCGTTGCGAGCGCGGTCGCCGGCCTCACCCGTGGCCCCGACTCCCCACTGCCTACCGATATCGCGCGCAACTTCGATGGCGGCCCGGCCGCCGATATCGTCGAGTGTGACCACGACGATCTCGCCTCCGGATTTCTGGCGTACCTCCTCGATAACTCCACGCATCGGTTGCGTGTGGGACGCATCGAGAACGTTGGCGAAATCGTTCACATATCCCGTGGGCTCAGGGATCTGTAACTGCAAAGCCAATACTAGCGCGATTTTGAAAATCATGTGATTGAATAATAACAAGTGTTCACCCATTCACCCGAATTCCAGACGTTGATTCGGCCGCAGACGTTCATCAGAACTCGAACCCCAACGCCAAGTTTACATGGTTTGCTGTCTGAAGATCGTAGATTATGTCCGAGTACGTTGTCTCCAGCCTTCGATACTCCAGGGCGAATACCAGATTTGACAGGTGCGCGTGGCCGTGCAGTTCCCAGTTGACGTTCATGCGACGTCCCGTGGCCGCGTCGAGGTCATCATCCTCAGGATCATCGACTCCGTAACCGCCGCCGATCTCCACACCCGCCCCAGGGTGGATGTTGAGTTGGGCCCATCCGCCTCTGCTTCGCACAGGTGTTCCATCGGGCCCCAAGGTCTGTTCCACGGCTCCGGCGCCCAGCATTCCAAGCCCCTCACCCACGAATCCTTCAGCGCGAATCTCAATCAAGCGGCCCACCAGAATTCGAGCGGCGAAAGTGCCGGCCCGGGTGATCCCGAGTGAATCGACTCCTTGCACGAACCATCCGTAGTGGCCGCCGACGCCTATCTCGCCTCCGGTGCCGCGGTCCCCCCAGCGGCTCAGCAACCTGCCCTGCACGAACGGTCGATTGCTCTGTTCGGCGACGTCCGGGTGCTGATTGATGTCATCCGGGATGTCCTCGAACCTCGGAGCAACGGCCGCGGCTTCGAGACCGAGTCTGAATGTTCCGCCGACGTCTGCACCCAGGCGTACCTGAGGCATCCAGCGGGACAGGTTGCCCGAGCCGGTGAAACCGGGAACGGCTATCATGGAATAAGACGAAGGATCGAACGGGGATATGAGCAACGCTTCCTGGCCGAACGTGAGCCAAGCGTGATTCCAGCGTACTGTCGCAACGGCGCGTCGTATCCGCGGCGCAGCTTCCGGAACATCGTCGTCGCGTTGAGTGGCGAAGAAATCGAGGTCGATCTCGCCCTCGACATAGCCGCCCAGAACACCCGCCGCCCAGCCACTGACGGATAGCCTGGTCTGGCTGATGGTGCTGCCCACGGCCTCGAGGGGGTCTCCCGTAAAAGGGTTCCTGGGGGACGCCAGCCACGGAACTCCCCGGTCGTTGACGAGGTCGTCGTTGTAGTACGCGTTGAACAGCACGATTCCGTTCAGTTCTGCACTCTGGCCTCGAGAAGGCACTGCGGGACGCTGTGCCGAGAGCGGCAAAACGAGTAATAGAGTCAAGAAGAAAACCACGTGCGGGCTCGAATGCATGGTCTGCTCCGTATGTGGGTGAATCGTGCGGCATAGGTGGCCGGCTTTGCAAGATAACCTGCTGTCGCGACCGGTTGTTCAAAGCACTCCGGCGGCTGCCGCTAACCGCATTGACTCGATAGCTTGCATCGTTGGTTTCATCTTGGACTGCAACGCAACGAGGCTGGCGATTGACATCTTCACTGCGCGTGAGCTCGATCGTATATGGTACGGATGGCCCGCAAGCGTAATCCCGGCATTCTGACTTCCGGGATAGGCGATCGCAGGCACTTCTTCCGTTCCACGCTCGGACGTCTCGTTGAAGAGGCTGCCGAACGGACGGAACGCCGTGTCGTTCCGAAGCGATACTTCCGGCCTCCGGGCGCTCTGGCGGAGGTTGCATTCATTGCTGCATGCACTCGCTGCGGCGACTGCCTGGACGTTTGTCCCGCGCACGCGATCTTCAATGCGCCGCCGGGAGCCGGTCTGGCTGCGGGAACACCGGTCATCGAACCCATAGCGCAGCCCTGCATTGTCTGTGACGAGATGAAATGTGCCGCGGTCTGCCCCACGGACGCCCTCATCCTTCCGGAGGATCTCTGGGAAGGGTACAGTATGGCCGAACTCGAGCTCGTCCCGGAGCGTTGCATTGCGTTTCAAAACGTCGAGTGCGGAGTGTGCGCGCGGGCATGCCCGCTTGGCGAGAAGGCGCTGGCTCTGGACAGCGCGGGACGACCGTTCATCAAGTTCGAGGGGTGCGTGGGATGCGGCGTCTGTGTCAGGGCGTGTCCTTCGACGCCGGCATCGCTAGTGTTGCATATGATTTGAGATGCGGATTCCCAGCGGTTGGTTGTAGGCGGCTTCGGGGCGGCAGCCGCCCGGAACAGGTTTTCCGGACACGGATCGATCGGCCGGTTTCAACACGAAGACTATCTAAAGGTTGTGGGAGGGTTTGATGAAGATCGTAATCCCAGTTGCGGGTAAGGGGACGAGATTGCTGCCCCTGACGAACGAGGTCCCGAAGCCACTGATCAGCGTGGCGGGACGGCCGGTGTTGGATCATGTAATGGATCGGGTCGCCAACTTGGACGTGGAAGAGGTGATTTTCATTACGGGTCACCTGAAAGAGCAGATCGAGGAGTACGTATCATCTAATTATGATTTTCCAGCTCGTTTTGTCGAGCAGAAGGTCCAGGACGGCACGGCGGGCGCGATCAATCTGGCGCAGCCGTTCGTTGGCGGAGATGTCCTGATCATCTTCGTGGATACGGTCTTCGATGCGGACCTGTCGGTCATCGGCAAGGTCGATGCCGACGGAATTATCTGGGCCAAGGAAGTGGAGGACTACCAGCGATACGGGGTCATCGTCACGGACGATCGCGGTTACATGCAGAGCATTGTGGAGAAGCCTTCCGAACCGATATCCAAGCTCGCCAACATCGGGCTGTACTACATTCGCGATTCTCAGAAGATGTTCGAAGGAATCGCCAAAACGCTTTCCGGCCCACAGATGAAGGGCGAATGGTACCTCACCGATGCATTCCAGTACATGATCGACAATGGGCGCAAGCTGCTGACGGCCGAAGTGAGTGGCTGGTATGATTGCGGCAAGGTGGAGACCGTGATTGCAACGAACCGTCACCTCTTGGATGCTGGTGAAGCGCGGCCTCCAGAGGCGTCCGACGGAGTGAAGGTTGTCGGTCCCGTGTATGTGGCCGACGGAGTCACGCTTGCCGACTGCAGCATCGGGCCGAACGTGTCTGTCGAGCCGAATGCCGTAGTAGAAGGCTGCACATTGGTCGATACGCTCGTTGCCGGAGGTGCCCAAGTGCACGACTCCAAGCTGACACATTGTCTCGTGGGGCCGAACGCACTGATTCGCAGCGAGGTGCTCACCAACATGGTTGCGACTAGAGAGCAAATCGCTCCGGCACCGTGAGCCGAACAGACGCAGAGCGTTTTCTGTTCGTATCTTTCTTGCTGTTTCGCTGATCTGCTTTCAAAGGAGGATACCGAGATGAAACGGGGAATCACACGTCGCGACTTCGTCAGGACTGGAGCCGCCGCAGCGGCCGGAGCCGCGGTCGCGCAAAAACCCGTGTTCGGAGAGGCTCCGGCGGTACACACTCCGCAGAGCGTCAAACCGGTGGTCATCTCCGATTCCAGCGGTATCAGGTACAAGAACGGCGGTCCCATGTGTGCGGTCGAGAAGGCTTTCGGCAGAATCACCGAGGGAGCCGACGTTCTGGATGCGTTGATAGAGGGAGTGAACATACCGGAGAACGACCCTGAAGAAGCGGGCATCGGCTACGGCGGCTTGCCGAACGCCGAAGGAGTGGTCCAGCTCGATTCCTGCTGCATGCACGGTCCGAAGAAGTGGGCCGGCGGCGTGGCTGCCCTGGAGGGAGTGAGAACGCCGTCCGTGGTGGCGAAAGCGGTCATGGAGTACACGGACCACCACCTTCTCGTGGGGAAAGGCGCTCAGGACTTTGCCCGCTCCCTGGGCTTCACCATAGAGGAAGACCTGAACACCGAGCACTCACGCGGAATGTGGCTGGAGTGGAAGCGGCGGGTCGACCCCCGACACTACCTCGACCCGGAGCGCAGAGCACAGGCCGCCTACGATGCCGGCCTGCAGATGATGAAGGAGGGACTGATCGAAGAGGGACACTTCTGGGGTACCATCAACTGCGACGGGATCGGGCCGAACGGCGACATATGTGGCGTAACGACCACGAGCGGGCTTGCCTGGAAGATCCCGGGTCGAACAGGCGACTCCCCGATTCTGGGCGCCGGCCTGTATGTTGACGGGGATGTGGGAGCGGCGGGCTCGACGGGTCGTGGCGAAGCCAACCTCTACAATCTCACATCGTTCCTGATCGTTGAGAATCTGCGTCACGGCATGCACCCAACTGATGCGGGTATAGCCGGTCTGGAGCGTATTCGGGCAAACACAGTGGAACGACGGCTCTTGAACAGTCGCGGCGAACCCAATTTCAACGTTCGGTTCTTCGTTCTCAACGCGAAGGGAGAATACGCCGGCGTGACGATGTACGCTTCGGGCGAGACCGAATATGCGGTTTGTACGGAAAACGGCGCCGAAGCGCGCCAACTGGATAACCTGCTCGACGGCTCGCCTGCGGATTGACGAGGATTGCGCCGATCGAGGTAACTTGACTCCAAACAAACGGGATCGCACACTTGGACCATGAAACCATCAGAACTCATCCATGATTGGAATGCCGCGGACCCCTTCGACTGGACATCCGCAAAGGTTGATCTAAACGACGAAACTCTTCGGGACGGATTGCAATCGCCCTCTGCGATCGATCCGCCGATAGACACCAAGATCAGACTGCTTCACCTGATGGCCGAGATAGGAGTCGACTCCGCGGACATCGGACTGCCGGGCGCGGGGCCGCAGGTCGTAGACTCGGTCCTCGCGTTGGCCAAGGAAATCGTCGACTCCAAGATACCGATTGCTCCGAACTGTGCCGCCCGCACGGTCGTGGCGGACGTAGAACCCGTGGTCCGGATATCACAGGAAGTCGGCATTCCCATTGAGGCGTGTACGTTCATCGGGTCGTCCCCAATACGACAGTTCGCGGAAGGCTGGACTCTCGACCGCATGTTGGAAACCAGTGAGAAAGCCGTCCGGTACGCCGTTGCCGAGGGGATTCCGGTAATGTTCGTGACTGAAGACACTACGCGAGCCAAACCCGAGACAGTGAAGGCGCTCTACGAGAACGCCATAAACTGGGGAGCGCGGCGCATCTGCCTGTGTGACACCGTGGGGCACGCCACGCCCGCGGGAGTAAAGGCCCTGGTGCGGTTCGCCATCGAGGAGATCGTGAAGCCCTCCGGCGAAGATGTTCTGGTGGACTTTCACGGGCATCGCGATCGAGGCCTCGGCCTGATCAACTGTCTGGCGGCAATAGAAGCGGGCGTCGACAGGGTCCACGCCACCGGGCTCGGGCTTGGCGAGCGAGTTGGCAACGCCGAGATGGACCAGTTGATAGTGAATCTACATCTGCTCGGAACGTTGAAAGAAGAGCAACCGAAGCTTCGCGAATACTGTCAGTTGGTGGCGGACACCTGCGGAGCTTCACTACCACCCAACTATCCAGTGATGGGGGTGGATGCTTTTCGAACGGGAACGGGTGTACATGCCGCGGCTATCATCAAGGCACGTGCCAAGGGGGAAGACTGGCTCGCCGACCGCGTCTATTCCGGTGTGCCGGCAGGGAGTTTTGGTGCCCGTCAGGTCATCGAGATCTCACCGATGTCCGGTCTCTCCAACGTGAAGTTCTGGTTGTCTGAGCACGGCTACGACGCGACTGACGAGACACTGAGTGAGCGCCTGTTCGAGGCCGCCAAGAAGACCGACCGAACTCTGACCGAGGAAGAGTGCCACAACATCATTGCTGAGGTGAAGGGAAAGCCGTAAGGCGGGAATGGCTGAGCTTGCGCAACTGGTAGATTCCTACCTCGACCTCAAATGGCATATCGATCCGGTAGAGGCGACCGGCGCCGGTCTGCCGGATCACGATTCCCGTTTGGGATCGTATGACGCTGAATCGGTGCGCGAGTACCTGGCCGCGATGCGGTGCATTGCGGGAGCACTGGAAGGCTGCGACGTCGAGACGCTAGACGAAGAGATCGATCGCACGGCGGTGCTGAACGATGCTCGCATGGCCATCCATCGCTTCGAGACCGAAAAACCGCAGAAACAGAACCCCGCTTTCTGGGCCACGCACGCCCTCGAAGGACTCTATCTACTCCTTGCCTTGCGTGACCGATCCGAGACACACCGGTCCGCCGCGGCTGCGGAACGAATAAAGGCCCTACCGAGGTTTCTGGAAACGGCTTTGGAAACGCTAGACGAGTGCCCTGGTGTTTTCGTCGAGACGGGGGTTGAGGTTGCCGAGGCCGGGGCCAATTTGGTCCAGCAGGTTGCAAAGGAGCTTGCACCTGAAGGGGACGTGGATTTCCCGAACGCCTGCGTCGAAGCGGAACAGGCCTTGGAGGCGTTCGCGGTTTCCTTGCAGGCGAACGAGTTGCACGAGGAACCGTTCGACTTCGCTGTTGGAGAGGATTCATTCAACTTCCGGCTGCAATACGAACATGCGCTGCGTGCGACCGCTCAGGAACTGTGGCGCTACGGCTACACGCTCATCGAAGAGGTTGAGACGGTACTCGCGGAGATGGCCGAAGAGATCGATCCGGGCGTACCCTGGCCCGACTTGGTGGAGAAACTCCGTGCGGTGCATCCTCCAGGTCATCAGCTTGCCGCCGCTTACGCAGCGGAGATGGATAGATCGCACCGTTTCGTGGATGGTCAAGGCCTGGTCGACATTCCCGAGGGAAAGCTCGAGGTAATAGAAACGCCCGCGTTTCTGCGCCCGATTATTCCGTTTGCCGCCTATCAACCACCCGGGGCCTTTTCCGAGGACAGGACGGGTTGGTTCTACGTCACTCCTCCCGACAACGATGCCGACCCCGCGGCGGCCGAGCGAATTCTGCGCGATCATTGCGTCCACGAGCTCGCATGCACCGCGCTCCACGAAGGATACCCGGGACACCACCTGCAATTCCTGCACGCACATGCGCAGCCCAGAGTCGTCCGCAAAGTGATCGGTTCACCGCTGACGATTGAAGGCTGGGCGCTCTATTGCGAAGACATGATGGGCGAGGCAGGCTTCTATTCGACACTGGAGGAACGCTTTTTCCAGCAACTCGCGCTGCTGTGGCGTGGAGTGAGGATAATCGCCGACGTAGGGTTGCACACTCGTGGCATGTCGATCGAAGAGGCTGTCGAACTGCTCGTAGACCGCGTGCACTTCGACGCCGATCATGCAGCTGCCGAGGTACGCCGTTATTGCGCTCATCCAGCTTATCAAGTCTGCTATGCCGCGGGACGCAGAGAACTCAAGTCACTTCGCGAATCTTATCGGCAGTCCATGGGAGCAGACTATCATCTCTCGAGATTCCACCGGGAAGTGCTGCGCTACGGCGGTCTGCCGGTGAGTTTCATGCGATGGGGTATGGGACTGAGTGGTTGACATCCACGCTTGCTGGCGCGCTCTGAAGGGTCGCCTTCGGGCTGCGCGGGAGATTTACGAGGGCGTGTATATAGCTCCCTACCGGTCGGCGATTCACCGCGAATACCTGCGCCAACGTGATCTCTTCATGCTGCTCGGGTTCTCGGACCTGCTGGGTGTGCCGAATCCGGTTCAATTCTACACTCTCGAACTCTATCCTGAACTCATCGACCAATTTCACGAATGGCACCTGCGCATGGGGATGGAGCAGGCTCCCGAGGGCGGTTTCCGATGCTGCTGAGGGAGAATAGGTAGAACCGGGCCCAACTGAAATGGCGCTACTACCCTCAAGCCTCGACCGGTTCGTGCTGTTTGTAGGAGGCAAGGGTGGTGTCGGGAAAACGACTGTGGCATCTGCGTTGGCGCTGCGGGCTTCCGATGCCGGACACAACACTCTCCTCGTATCGACAGATCCTGCTCACTCTACCAGCGACATATTGCAGACTGAGCTGGGGCCCGAACCCAAGTCCATATGGTCCGGGTTTTGGGCAATGGAGATCGACCCGGAACGCGAGGTAGAATCCTACATCGAAGGCGTCAAGGGCCGAATTGCCCAATCCACAGCGCCGCGGCTCGTCGAGGAAGTGGAGCGACAGATAGACATCGCCCGCGTGTCGCCCGGGGCTGAGGAGGCAGCGCTGTTCGAGCGGTTCACACGCTTGATCGAGGACGCGGGCTCGAGTTACGACAGGATCGTGTTCGACACTGCACCTACCGGGCAAACACTTCGTCTCCTATCTCTTCCGGAGCTGATGAGCGCGTGGATCGGAGGCATGATCGGTCAACGAAAGAAGGTGAATGCGCTCGGCCGGATGTGGAGAAACGTCGCTGGAGCCGCCGCCGGGGACAGGAGCAGCGCCGAGGACCCGGTGCTGGCGGCTCTCGAGGAACGTCGAGGAAGGTTCCAGCGGGCGCGCGAGATACTCATTGATGCCGCGCGTACTTCGTTCGTATTCGTCGTCACGCCGGAAAGACTCCCCATATGGGAGACCGAGAAGGCTGTCGCATCGTTGACGAAGTACCGTATCCCTGTGGGCGCGGTTGTGGCCAACCGCGTATTGCCGGAAGAGGCCGTAGGAGAATTCCTGGAGCGTCGCCGGGAACGGGAGGAGCTGTACCTGGAGCGGATAAACCGGGCTTTCGAAGCGTTTCCGATACTCCGGGTTGCCTTGCAGGAGAGCGATGTCGTTGGTATCGATGCTCTGCGCAGCTTGAATCTCTGTGTACCTGGAGAGGAGGTGGTCCCTTGAGTGCGATTGTCTTGCTGGTAATCGGTTTTCTCGCGTTCCTCACGGGATATCGCCTCTACTCCGCCTACATAGCCAGGTGGGTGTATCGCCTGGATCCCGAATTCAAGACTCCGGCGCACGAGTTCGAGGACGGGGTGGACTTCGTACCCACCAACAAACACGTGTTGTTCGGACATCACTTCACATCCGTTGCCGGTGCGGCGCCAATCGTCGGGCCGGCGATAGCCGTCGTCTGGGGCTGGCTTCCGGCGTTTCTCTGGGTAGTCCTCGGCACGGTGTTCGCGGGTGCCGTGCACGATTTCGGGACACTCTGGATTTCCACTCGGCACAAGGCGCAGTCGATCGGCACGCTGGCCGACACGTTCGTTGGGAGCCGCGCAAGGGTCTTGTTTCTGCTGATCATCTTCTTCCTGCTGTTGCTGGTAAACGCTGTTTTCGCGGTTGTGATCGCCAACCTGTTCCTGGCTAACCCGGGCGCCGTGCTGCCGGTCTGGGGCTCATTGGTGGTGGCGTTGATTGTGGGGATTCTCATCTATCGCACCGGTACGGGAATCCTGTGGCCGTCTTTGAGTGCGCTCTTGATACTCTACATCATGATATGGTTCGGCCAGTATCTGCCCTTCGAACTGCCTGATTTCTTCAACTTCGAAGCGACGGCAACTCAACTGGCGGCTGCGGGAGGCAATGCTGCGGTCGCGGCTGAGGCCGCCCGCGCGGACGGGGTGCGAGCGGGATGGGTGATCATACTATTGGGCTACGCGTTCGTGGCCAGCATCTTGCCCGTGTGGCTGTTGTTGCAACCGCGGGATTACGTGAACAGCCATCAACTCTTCGTGGCTCTCGGGATCATCTCCGCGAGTATTCTGGTAACCAATCCGGAGGTGGTGGCTCCTGCAGTGAATCAAAACCTGCCCGAGGATGCGCCGAGTTGGTTCCCCCTGCTGTTCATAACAATTGCTTGCGGAGCAATCAGCGGTTTTCATGGTCTGGTCGCGTCCGGGACGTCCTCAAAACAACTCAACAAGGATACGGACGCTCGCTACGTGGGTTACGGCGGAATGCTCGGTGAGGGCATGCTCGCACTGACGTCGATACTGGCCGTGACCGCGGGGTTCGCGGTGTTCGTGGGTGTTGACGGGTGGTACGAGCACTATTCCACGTGGGCCAGGGCCTCTTCGGGCGCAACGACCGCGTTCGTAACGGGGGTCGGTACGCTGGCCGAAGGCATCGGCATTCCCCATAGCGTGGCAGTGATATTCGCGGCCGTCGTGGTAATCAGCTTCGCTGCAACCACGATGGACACCGGCGTCAGATTGCAGCGATACATCATATCTGAGCTGGGTGCCCAGTATCGCCTGAAGGCAATACAGAACAGGTGGCTGGCCACGGGAATCGCGGTTGCCAGTTGTGCGCTCCTTGCACTGGGTATCGACCGGGGCGCCGGTGGAATGCGTCTGTGGCCGCTTTTCGGCACGACGAACCAACTCACTGCCGGCCTCAGCCTCCTTGTCGTGACTCTGTTTCTGGCACGCCTGCGCCGGCCCATCTGGGTGACGGTGATACCCATGGTGTTCCTGTTGTTCATGACGACTTGGGCCATGGTGTTGAACCTGGCGGCGTACGTGAGCGACGACCGGATACTACTTTTCGTCATCGGTGCCGCCATCTTCGTGCTGGAGCTGTGGCTGGTTCTCGAAGCCGTCCTGGCGTTGCGGCGCGCCCTGGCGAATAGATCCAACGCTTGAGGTGATTGCCTAAGATTGGTTTCTGCCGTACGTTCGTGTTCTCAACTGAAGGAGGATCCGACGCTTTCCGACGTCCCACATTCGCCCATGCGGTTTGCTTGCGGTGCCGAACGGTCGACCTCTTCAACGCTGGACGAACAGCCTCGAGCCGAGCGCTCTCGAGCAAGGGAGATGCGCGGCAACACCGTGATCGTTACGGGCGGCGCCTCGGGTTTGGGGCGAGCCATAGGACTCGAGTTCGCGCGCCGCGGCGTGAATGTCGCCTTCAACTACATCGACCTCAGCGGTCGGGACATCTCGGCAGAAGCCGTGCTAACAGAGACGGCTCTGCGCGGTCATGGGGTGGAAGTCTACTGTGAGCACTGTGACGTACGGGATCGATCCGCCGTTGACCACTTCGTAACTCACGTCAAAGACAATCTCGGCGGATTGCATTACCTGGTGAATAATGCCGGAATTCACCACGATGGCGCGTTGTGGAGAATGTCCGGCTCGGCCTGGCAAGAGGTACTGGACACCAATGTAAATGGCAGCTTCAACTGCCTCAGAGCCGTGGCCTCCACCTTTCGCGAACAGAGGTACGGCAAGGTGGTCAACATCGCGTCTCACCAGTACACTCGCCCCGGTTTCGGCGCATCCAATTATGCGACCAGCAAGGCGGCAGTCGTGGGTTTGACCAAGTCAGCCGCCGTGGAGCTGGGTCCCTACAACATCAACGTGAACGCTGTGGCGCCCGGCTTCCTGCGAACCGATCTCGTTGAAGCTCTCCCCGATCACGTTGTGGAGGAGGCGGAACGGCGATCCGCTCTGTGCAGATTGGCAGACCCGGAAGACGTGGCACCGCTCGTTGTCTTTCTCTCCTCGGAAGATGCGCGCCACATCACTGGACAAGTGATTCTGGTTGACGGAGGGGAAACCCTCTCGTAGCATGCTGCATCGCGAATCGGCCGTTTTTGCACAACACTCTCACAGGCGAGACGCCGAAGACCGAGAAATACTCGGTGCGCGGGTCGTGGGAGTCGGTGTGATTGCCCGGTGGGTGTATGCTTTGATCCTGTTGCCTTGCGTGGGGCTTGCAGCTTGCGGTGGGAAGCATCCGAGTGAAGATGTGACACCGGTAACCGCACCTCTACCCACCGCGGGTATCGCCGGGCGGGATGTGTCAGTGTATCCGCTGACACTCGTTGTCGCTGAGGAATCCCTGGGCTGGAGTGAAGGTCTATTGCCTCGTCGAGAGGCATTGCACCACGCGGATAGCCTGATTGCGCACTTCCTGACCGAACGTGCGCCGGAAGTAACCTGGATTCTGCCTCCGCAACTGCGCCGGGCGGCCAGCAGGGCTCCGGGAATGCTCGCGAACCCCGACCAGATGGGCACTGCGCTGCTCAGGAGCCCCATGAAAGTCGTGCCCGATCCCTTGCGCAGCCAATTGCGTACACTCACGGGAGTAGCCGGCGGGAGACACGCGCTCATCCCCGCATCGCTCGTGTTCAGGAGTGACTCGGCCGGACTAGGGCGGGCCGAGCTAACGCTCGCGATAGTAGACGTGCGGACTGCGCGAGTCCAGTGGCGCACCGTCGCAAGCGGCACTGGAGTCGAGCCGTGGGATGCCACGTGGAATGCACTCAAATCTCTCATTCCGGGGCTACCGTGAAAAACGAATCGCCGCTGCTCGGCAAAGTCATGGGACATGAGTGCCCGCGTTGCCACAAGGAAGTAGAGCTGCCACTGGGCGAGCTTTGCGCCGATTGCAGAGCGCACATAACAGCGCGAGCTCGCAAGATCTCGCGGATCGTGGCGCTGGGCACAACGCTCCCCTTTGCGCTATACGTGTACGTTCGCTTGCCTCAAGATCAGACTCTCCGTCTGGTCGGCGTCAGCACCGTGGTCGTCTGGTACATCATCGTAGGTCTCGTGACCAAGCGCGTGCTGATGGAAGTGCTCAAGTGAGAAGAATCAGAGCGTGAGCGGCATAATACACATATCCGACCTGCACATGGGTCACGAAGCCGAGCCCGCGATACTGGATGCAGTTCAGGATCTAGTGCCCGATCTCGAACCTCGGGCGATCGTGTTGAGCGGGGACCTCTGCAAACGCGCTCGACACGGCGAGTTCCTGGCCGCACGGGCGCTGGTGCGCGAGTTGAAACGTACGGCTCCAGTGCTCGTTCTGCCGGGCAACCACGACGTCCAGTGGTGGTGGCGACCTCTGATTCCTTTCGCGCCGGCAGCCAAGTACCGAAAGTATGTGCGGTATTTCGGGCCAACTCTGAATCCGACCGTTTCCATTCCTGAGGTTATCATCGCCAGCGTGCTAACCGCACACGGCATGGCGTGGGGGTCGCTCACTCTTCGAATCCCCGACATGGCGGTGGTCGGCCACCTTCCGAAAACAGAGATCGAGCGCGTTGCGAGAGTCTTCAAGAAGGCAGAGCCGTCGCAACTGCGCGTACTGGTGGTTCACCACAATGTCCTGAAGGGCGAGATCTCCGGGCGGATTGGTCTGGCGCGCTGGAAACGGGCACAAAGACGCATAGTTGACTGCGGGGCGGAAGTGGTCATGTGTGGGCACGACCACCAGGAATGTGCGGAAACGCTCGACGGCAGAGTCGTGGTCTCTTGTGCGGGCAGCCTCTGCTCCCGGACCCGGGGTGAATTGCCGGCGACCTTCAATCGGATAACCTGGGACGAGGACCAGATTCGGGTGGAGTTCTACAAGTGGGAACTCGATCGCGGTCTGTTCAAGCGCAATGATGTACATGCGTTCGGTCGCAGCAGGAGACCTATGGGGGAGAGGGTATCTGGCAAGACAGTATGAGGTCGAGGCGCGCGTTGCCGACGAGGCACTGCTGAGGAACCGTCTCAGAAAGCTCGGCGTTCGCAGGCCCATTGTAGTCCACGAGAACAGGACGGTGATGGTGAGTCTGGGACGCTCGGGGAAGCTCCGGATACACCGCGGATACGCGTACAGCGCCGATCGTACGCTCCGGGCCATTATCGATTTCGTGAACGCGGGGAACAGGTCGACCCGCGCCGTCGCCGAGCGCGAGATCCTCGCGTTCCCCATCGAATCCTATCTGCCCCGCAAGCAGCGGCGCCGCAAGAGAAGAGTCAGCGCCCGGGATGGTGCCATTGTCGCCGCGCTGGAGGCCATGCATGCTGATCTCAACACCAGATTCTTCCACGGCGGGCTGGCTGCGGTCCCGTTCCGCATCTCGGATCGTATGAGGACCAGATTGGGAGAGGTCACTGTCGACCCCCGGTCGCCTCGTCTGCTGGAGATCACCCTCAGCAGGTCACATTGGGAACGGGACGGCGAGGAAGAGGTAGCGAAAACGCTGCTGCACGAGATGATACATCAGTGGCAGGCGGAGTCAGGATTGACTGTGGATCATGGCGTGATGTTCCGGCGGAAGGCGCGGGAAATCGGGGTGCCGCCCGTGGCCAGACGTATGATCGAGCGATTGGAAACCGCAGGCAGGAAACGAGAATTCGAGGGATAGGTGGATTCGATGCAGGTGGATTTTTACGATGTCGAGTCATTGCTGAGCGAGGAAGAACGTTCGGCCCGGGACGCTCTGCAAAGCTGGGTGAGCGAGAACCTCATGGCTCGGGTCAGCGACTGGTATCTGAGTGGTCAGTTTCCCGTCGAGCTGGTTCGACAATTGGGTGAGCTTGGGGCATTGGGCGCTAATCTGCCTCGGGAGTACGGCTGCGCCGGATTAAACAACGTTGCCTACGGGCTGCTGATGCAGGAGCTCGAACGATGCGACAGTGGCATCAGATCGTTCGCCTCGGTGCAGGGGGCGTTGGTGATGTACCCGATCTTCACGTTCGGCACGGAGGAGCAGAAGCGTGAATGGTTGCCTCGCCTGGCAACCGGCGAGGCGGTAGGAGCGTTCGCGTTAACGGAGCCGGACTTCGGATCGAATCCCGGTGGTCTGGCGACGACGGCAAGGCTGGACGGCGACTCCTGGATTCTGAATGGATCGAAGGCGTGGGTGACAAACGGGACGATTGCAGACGTGATTGTGGTGTGGGCTAAGACCGGCGCGTCCGACGACGCCCGGTCGATTCGAGGTTTCTTGATGCCGGCCGATGCCAAGGGGGTAGAGATCGCTGAGACGGTCGGCAAGCTGTCGCTCCGCATCAGCGACACCGCCGAAATGCGCATGGACGATGTGAGACTGCCGGCCACCGCGCTCATGCCCGACTGCCAAGGTCTCAAATGCCCTCTCAAATGCCTCACACAGGCCAGGTACGGGATAGCATGGGGAGCCATAGGAGCGGCAACGGCGTGTTACTCGGAGGCACTGGAGTACGCGAAGAGCCGCGAGATGTTCGACCGCCCGATTGGTGGATACCAGATTCAGCAGTCTCGCCTCGCAGATATGCTCACGAGCATCACGCAGGCGCAACTGCTCTGCCTCCAGCTCGGCCGCCTCAAAGACAAAGGCGCCATGACGCCGTTTCAGGTGTCTATGGCCAAGCGAAACAACGTCAACATGGCGGCCGAATGTGCGCGAGAAGCGCGGCGTCTACTCGGAGCCGTGGGCATTCTGTCCGAGTACCACGTCATGCGACACATGGCAAACCTGGAGACGGTCTACACCTACGAGGGTACGCATGACATGCATACTCTCATACTAGGCGAGACGATCACCGGACTCAACGCATTCAGCGGCTGAATCAGTGAGTGGCTGCGACAACTCCAGCAGGCTCTTCTCCTCCTGCCGGCCTAGAGCGACCGAGATTTGCGGCGAACGGAAGAGCCACTAGCGTCATTACAGCAGCGGTGGCGGTTCCCAGAATCACTGCCAAGCCGAAGCGTTGAGTCGGTGGAAATGCCGAGAGGCTGAATATCCCGAAACCTGCGCATATGATGAGTGTTGCTCCCAACACCGGCTGCCACATCTGTTCGCGCGCGCTCGTCCAGGCTTCCCAAGCCGTAGTTGATCGCGGCCACAGACGCCTGACCCGCAGCACCAGGTGAATCATCGAGTCGACTCCCATGGCGAGTGCGACGTTGGCGGCCGGCGAGGTGATGATGTCGATCGGCATCTTGAAATGGCTCATGACGCCGAGCACGACAAGTGGCACGGAGCAGAGGCAGATGACCATGGCGAGAGTGAGGCGGATCGTGCGCGAGACTATGAAGGCGATACCCACGAAGAGGGTCAACAGTCCGCCCAGCCCGATGCGCAGTGACGACTCTATCAGTTTTCCGAGCTGTCCCTGAAGCTCGTAGCTACCCCCAATCAGCGTCACCTCCAAACCGCTCCGCTCCACGTAGTCACGTATCCGCGCGATCACTTCGTCGCGGTCTTCGGTCTTGGCCCCTTCACGCATCCGCAGATAGAACTTCCCCTGGTCCCGTTCGGGCGTGATGAAGCTTCGCGTGATGTCTGAGAACGCTGGCTGCTCCAGAATCCTGAACAACGTGCTCCAGCTCGCCGATCCCATGAACGGCTGTTGCCTTACGTGTGCCAGCAACAGAGCCGGCGAGATGGCGATTCCCACGGCGGAATCGCTATCCAGACCTTCCTGAAGCTCCCACATCTTGCGGTTGACCTCATCGGAATCGACGGTCCCGCCCTCGGGATCCGCCACGGCGATGTTGAGCGCACTGCTGCCTCCGTCTTCGTCGATCTTCTCCAGCCCTTCACGCAGTTCGCTGCCGGGCGCGAAATACGACAGCAAACTCGGGTCGGTATTGAAGTGGCGCAGTCCGAATGCGGCAACGAGCACGGCAACGCCTATACCGGCAAGCCACGCTCGCCCATGGTGTTGGGGGAGCATGAGCCCGATCCGGCCGAAGAAGCTGCGTGCCGACTCTCCCTCTCTCGCCGGGATACTTCGCAGGTATGTCGGGTATACAGCGTAGGTCACCAAGATGGCAGTCAGCGTCCCGATAGCACCGGAAATGCCGAGTTCTCTCAGAGGCCTCGCCGTTGCGACTAGGAGACTGAGGAATCCGAGAAGTGTGGTCATCATGCACCAGAATGAGGCCTGCAGCGTGATCCTCACGGCGGTGTCTACCGGATCATCGGACGACCTGTCTCCCGGGTCCCGGCAGCACTGCCTCCAGTTGGATGTCATGAAGACGATGTGTGAAAGAGTAAGGACGAATACGATGACGGCTATGTTTGCCGTGAGGAGGCCTATTTTGATGCCCAGGAGGTTCGTGACGGAAAGTGTCACCGCGCAAGAGGTCACGCAGGTGCAGATGGTGCCCAATACTATGCGCCAGTCTCTGTATACGAGAGTGACGAGGGCACCGAACAAAGCGAACGCAGCGGAACTGAAGATCACGAGATCGCGCAACAGGTTCCGGCGAATCAACTCGCTGACATATGAGACACCGGAAGCGTCAATGGTGAAATCGGGCGAGTCGTACTGCCGCCACACCGCTTCCAGCCGCGCCACGAGCACTTCGGGGTCGGGATCGTACGCGCTGACAATGAGGTTGGTGGCCGAGTCGTCGGGCGTGGTCAGCAAACGGTTCCATACCGGACTGCGTCTCTCATCCTCGGTGGTAATGCTGGTGACTCCGGATACCCCCGTCACCGTATCCAGCTCCGCGGTGACATCCCTGATGTTGGAGACGTATGAATCGGTGGAGATGTCGGGGGCGGCTACCCTGACTACGATCTGCTCCGGCGAAGGGAACCGCTCCGCCATTTCCTGTGCCGCCCGCAGTTGGGGATCCTCGGGTGAGAAGAAGAACTCGCTTTCGACTTCCGGGCTGAGGTCGACGAAGAAGAGAACGGTTGTCACGAAGACCACACAGAGCGCAGTCGCCAGCCATACCGATTTGGGAGAGATTGATGGTTTGTCGAGACTTGACATCATGGACGTAAGCTCTGTTGGGAAGACGTGGCAGTATGCCCGGGAGACACACTTTACTAGGTTTCGTCGTCGCGCACCATATGTGAACGATGATGTGAGGCATGTACGCCGCAACAGATGAGGAATGCAATGAGACGAGTGAAGAGAACGATATTGGTGGTGTTTTCTTGCGCCGCGTTGTTGGTCCAGCCGGTGATTGGACAGGAGGAGGAAGTGCGAGCGGCGATGGAACGGGGCCTCGCGGCGTGGCGTAACGGGGACTTTCAGGTACTGGACAGCTACTACGCGTCACAGACACGCGGGTTCATGTTAGACGGCGGGTTCCTGATCACCGGTTTCAGCACGGAGGCGCTGGAGGCGGCGGCTTCGGCAGGCGTCGAGTTCAACGTGGAGCCACGAGAAATCGATATTCTGATGGTCACAAACGACGTTGCAGTTGCGGTTGCCATTCTCGAAGGCAGCGTGACAATGCCGGGCGGCGAGGTCCAGGAAGGATCGTGGCGTTACTCCGAGACCAGGGTCCGCGAGAGCGGGATATGGAAGGTGATTCAATACCATTTCTCACGGATGACGCTGGATCCGTTCGGAGAAACCCCATAACGTGCATTCGGAATCGCAGGGTTTTCGCGGCCGGGACCGCTCCCGGTCGCGAGAGCTGTACTGTCTTCCCTTCCGCCTCTGTTTGTAGCGGCCATGTCCGCGTCGAGTAGTCAACACCGACACCTTTTCTGGGACACCAACCTCCAGGTGGTCTTCGCGATAACTCTCATGGCGGTGCTGGGGGTGTCGTCCATCACGCCGGTGCTCCCCAGCGTGGCCGCTGTATTCGAGCGAACACCGCAGGCCGTCGCTTTGGTGATAGCTATGTTCACCTTGCCCGGCGTCTTGTTTACGCCCGTGGCCGGTGTCTTGGCTGACCGAATAGGGCGAAAAGCCGTCCTGGTGCCGTGTTTGATTCTGTTCGCAGTTGCGGGCACGGCCTGTGGCTTTGTGAGGAGTTTCGAGGTTCTGCTGGTCTTGAGGTTTCTGCAGGGAACCGGAGCGACGGCGCTCGGCGCAATAAACGTTACGCTAATCGGCGACATGTTCTCCAAGCAACAGCGGGCTGCCGCAATGGGATACAACGCCGCGGTTTTGAGTGTCGGAACCGGCGTCTATCCCGCCGTCGGTGGCGGCCTGGCTTTGATCGCGTGGTACTATCCGTTCCTCCTTCCGGTGGTGGCGGTGCCGGTGGCGTTGGCGGTCATCTTCGCCTTGGACAACCCCGAACCGGAGGCGAAGGGCACGCTGCGGGAGTACATGACCGTCACGTTGCGGTCAGCGTGGCAGCCGCAAGTGCTGTTGTTGTTTTCCGTTTCCATTTTGACGTTCATTCTGATATACGGTCCTTTCTTGTCGTATCTCCCGTTTCTGCTGGAGCGTTCGTTCGGTGCGTCATCCGCCGTGATCGGACTCGTTATTGCAGCCACTTCCGTGTCGACCGCAATTGCATCTTTCGCCTTGGGTGCGCTCAGCAGGCGATTCGGCGCACGATCGATGGTTGTTTTCGCATTTCTTCTGTACGCGATATCGTTGACCGGCATGCCGCTCGCCCCTACCCTGCCGCTGCTCGTGATACCGATTGTGATTTTCGGAACAGCCAACGGCATAAACATCCCGAGCTTTCTCGTGATACTGACCGATTTCGCTCCAATCGAGCACAGGGGGGCATTCATGTCCCTCAACGGGATGGTGCTGCGATTGGGTCAGACGCTGGGCCCAGTGCTGGCGGGCATTGTGGTTACTACGGTTGGGATTGACGGGGCCTTCTACGCCGGAGCGGCACTGGCACTGGTGGTATTCGGTGTGTTGTCGGTGTGGTTCCGGCCGGAAGGGGGGCTGCCGCCCCGCCCCTCTCCACCACCGGGGAGCGGGGAGCGGTGAAGTGGGAACGGTAAGGCTGTTGAGACTACTTCCGTAATGCATTCAGCCGCCGACGATGCCGGCTACCAGGTAGGCGTTGTAACCCACATAGCACATGAGCAAGGCTGCGCCTTCGAATCGGTTGATGCGGCCCGGCCCGCGGAACCCATATCCGACCGCAAACAGGAATACGGTCAGGACCGCCATCACCAGAATGTCCCGTGACAAGACCTCCGGGCCCACCGCCATGGGGTGAATAATCCCTGCTATTCCCACCACCGCCAAGGTATTGAACAAGTTGGAACCGAGCACATTCCCCAGTGCAATGTCATGTTCGTTCTTGTGGGCCGCGATAATCGAGGAAGCCAGCTCGGGCAGTGAAGTGCCAATCGAAACTATGGTCAGGCCCACTATCAGGTCGTTGACCCCGAAACCGTGGGCGATCTCCACGGCACCCCAAACCAGGATGCGGGAGCCGACGATCAATAGAATCAGACCTATTACAAGCCGGAACATAGCCCGGCGTATCGGCATGTCTCTGACGTCGAGCTCCTGTTCCATCTGGTCGCCCAGTGCGTCGGTTTCGTTGCGCGCGCCTTGCCATAGAGTCCAGCCCATGAGACCAACGAACACCCCCATCAAGACCACCGCGTCCATGCGGGTGATTCTCCCGTCGTAAACCTGCCAACCCGCCAAAACCGTTACGGCGATGAAGATGGGAAGCTCTTTGCGCAGTACGCGCGAATGCACTGCTATGGGAGTCACGATAGCCGTCAGGCCCAGGATGAGAGCGATATTGGTGATGTTAGAGCCGTAGGCGTTGCCGAGGGCGATGCCGGGATTCCCCTGGGATGCGGCCAGACCCGAGACCATCATCTCTGGCGCGGAGGTGCCGAAGCCCACGATCACCATGCCGATCAGCAGCGGCGGCATCCCGAAACCACGTGCGACGGCGGCGGAGCCTTCAACGAAACGACCGGCGCTCCATAGCAGGAGTGCCAGCCCCGAGACTACGGCCAGAAACGCAATGGTCATCAAATGCCGCCCTCGTTCTGCTCGACGGCGGCGAGCACCGTGGACAGAACACAACGGTTCGGTGCCCTGTTACGTCCCCACTCCCCACTCACCACCTACAACTCACCCGCCCGGCTTCTCCAACGCATAAATCCTGACCGACTCGGCTCCGGATGGTTCCCGCCAGCGGCCCAGCACATAATCGGGACCGACATCGTGGATCGTGAGCCGGAGCGGCGTCTCCACGGTTCCCAGAACGCGGTGCGAGGGATCGAATACGGTCCATACAGGCTGTTGTAGTCCAAAGGGCCGGTAGTCGGATACCCAGAGGTTACCCTCCGTGTCCACGAGAATCGTTGAGTATGCGGGCATCCAGTCGGGGTATGGCAAGGAATCCAGCCGCGCCTCCCTGTGTTCGCGTTCGCGCGGGTGGACGTTTGCCAGGCGAGCGCTCTTGTACCTGTCGATATGCTCTTGCGTGACCGGCTGCTTGGGGCGATTCAGTCTGATCAATGCGGCAAGTGAATCGGAATTGTGGACGACGCTGATCTCGTAACTGTCCTGGGTGCCGGCATAGAGATCTTCGCCACTGGCGGCGAGAACGGCGTTCTTCCCGAATGGTCGTGGGTCGACGTGCACGATCTGGGTGCGGCCGGTTCGAAAGATCCGCTCTGAGCCGGGGAATGTCCCTATGGTGTTTATGTACCTCCCATCATCGTGGTCGTAACGGAAAGCAATGGTGGGGGCGCGCCTGAGCCCCTGTGGCGCGTCCGGCTCGCCCTGCATCGAGCGCACCCAGTGCCCGGCACCGCGTACCACCAGCAATGTGCTGTCGGCGAAGAGCCCTCGCACGTCGCCGGGTTGGGCCCGGAACGTGATGATCAACGATCCCGAATGCAGCAGCGTGCCGTCATTCGCGATTATGGTGGTTCGCAGGTGCGTTCCATCGTATGCGAGAACCGCCTCCTCGCCGAAACGGCCGAGCCACTGGAGGTATGAAAAACGCGAACCGTCCCTACCTCCGCGGCCGGCGGTGAACAGGTGGGTTCCGGTCGAGTCGTACCACCGTAGCTGCTGTGTTCCTCCGTTTCCAACCACTACGGAGCCGTCGGGCATTCGCAACGCCCCGACAACGCGCTCCAACACGTAGTCCTCGCCACGCGAAGAGTCGCCGATGGCCAGAATCGGCTGGCCGGAAAGAGACCAGGCTTCGCCTCCGCTCCACGTGGGGTCGAAGTTCTCGACAATGGTGACGCCCGCGCTGTCCCGCACCACCGGTGGTTTCGGGGGCTCTCCGCCACAAGCCGTCGTGACGAACAGGGTGGCTAGCAAGTACCGTTTCATTTCCATATCCTCCGGCGCGTTCTTTTGCGGCCGGTCTACGGTGAGTTTCCCATTCGATTCACGTCCCGTACAAGATACACCTTTGAATCCCGTAGTGATTTCCCCCAATAGACCGAAGGGGATGCCGCAGGCTGTAGCCGATATCGCGAGGATTACGCTCGTGAATGCATGAACCATTCGCCTCATCGCCTTGGGTCGTCGAGCCCGCGGTGCGGTTATCGCACGACCACCCTTCCGCACGTAGTCTCGAGTGCTTGGCCGGACTGGAACGTGCACATACCGACTGCATGCACGTTCATAACTCTGTTCCGAACAGCACCAGCATCCCGCAGGGTTGTTTCGCGGCGATTCTGAAGCCTGGCCTCGTCATCGCAACGCAGTACCGGTCGCTACCCGGCAGCCGCTACCTCCAACTAAATTCCAGGCCGACTCTCCTCAACCCGACATCGAGTATGAATCGCCAGAAAGCCGAACAGCGCGTCCGCGAGCTACACGCGGTTCTGCGTCACCACGACTACTTGTACTACGTCAAGGATTCGCCCGAGATCTCGGACGCGGAGTACGACCGTCTCTTTGGCGAGCTCGAGGACTTGGAGACGCGGTTCCCGGAGCTGGTGACGCTGGATTCGCCGACCCAGCGGGTCGGGGGCGTCGCGCTGGACCAGTTTCCCAGAGTAGAACACGCGAGCCCTATGCTGAGCCTCGACTCCAGCCAGAGCGAAGAAGCGCTGAGGCGCTTCGACGAGAGGGTGCGCAAGGATCTGCCCGCAGCAGCGGTGGCGTATGTGCTCGAGCCGAAGCTGGATGGCGCGTCGGTGGAGCTGGTCTACGAGAACGGCAACCTGGCGAGAGCGTCGACGCGCGGTGACGGTGTGGTGGGTGAGGGGATCACGGAAAACGTGCGGACGATACCAGCCGTTCCGCTGCGGCTCAGAGAAGAGAGGGAAGCGCCGGCGTTTTTGGCGCTCAGGGGCGAGGTCATAATGCGTGTCGAAGCGTTCGAGCAGTTGAATGAGGGGCTGCTCGCCGAGGGGAAGAAAGTGTTCGCAAATCCCCGGAACGCGGCCGCCGGGTCCCTCAGACAACTGGATCCGCGCGTGACGGCAGCGCGCCCACTCCACGTGTTCCTGTACGACATCCCGGCGGCGGACGGCAAGCTTCCGAAGACACAATGGGAGATACTGCAAGCGCTTCGCGATTGGGGTCTCCCGGTCAACGACCTTCCGCGCCGGGTGGAGAGCGTGGATGAGATCCTCGACTTTCACAGCGAGCTTCAATCCATGCGCGACGATCTCTCCTACGAGATCGACGGCGTGGTCGTCAAGCTGGATAACCTCGCGGCGCGTGACGAGCTCGGTGTAACGGCGCATCATCCCCGTTGGGCTTTTGCCTTCAAATTCCCCCCGCGCAGGGAGGTGACGCGCATTCTCAAGATCGTTCCGAGCGTAGGCAGGACCGGCGTGGTGACGCCCGGCGCGATCATGCGACCCGTGGAGTTGGGCGGTGTGACTGTGAGCCGCGCCAACCTGCACAACCGCGAGGAGGTGGCGCGCAAGGACATTCGTGAGGGCGATCTCGTGAGGGTACAGCGCGCCGGCGATGTGATACCGCAGGTGGTGGAGCGCGTGGAAGAACCGGGCCGCGAGAGGGCGCCACCTCACAGAATGCCTGACCGTTGCCCGTCTTGCCGAACGACTCTCGTGGAGCGCGGTCCATTCACGGTTTGTCCCAACAGCTTCGAGTGTCTGGAGCAGCTCGCGGGCCGGCTCGAGCACTTCGCCTCCCGCGAGGCGCTCGACATCGAGGGACTTGGCGAGGAGGCTGCTCTGCTCTTCGTCAGGGAAGGAGTGGTGCGCCGGCTACCCGACCTGTTCGATCTGAAGGCCGAGGACCTGATACCGTTCGAGGGGTTCGCGGCGAAGAAGGCGAACAACCTCGTTGCAGCCATCGAACGGTCTTCCGAAGTGGAATTGCACCGTTTCATCTATGCGCTTGGCATCCCCGAAGTGGGCGTCACTCTGGCGAAGGATCTGGCGCGACACTTCGGGTCCATCGCGAGGCTGCGCGACGCATCGGTCGAGGAACTCGATTCCGTAGACGGCGTGGGGCCCAGAATCGCGGAACAGTTGATCGCGTTCTTCACCGAGCCGCGCAACATTTCGGTATTGGAAGATCTGTTGGATCCTAGAAAGGCACGAATAACCCTGAAGGAACCCGAGGCCACCAGTTCCTCAGCGCTGGCCGGGAGCAAATTCGTATTCACGGGAGCGCTGAGCGGGTTTTCCCGCGATCAGGCCAAAGAGTCGGTAGAATCGCTCGGAGCGCGCGTGGTGTCATCGGTGAGCAAGGCGACGGACTACGTGGTGGCCGGCACGGACCCCGGCTCGAAACTGGAAAAGGCGAAACAACTGGGGGTTGCGATTCTCGATGAGCAGCAGTTTGTGAACCTTCTCGAGGCCAACGGAGTCGAGGTATAGCATGGACAACGTGTGGATCGCACGCGCCCTCGCCGACGTGGCCAGCCTGTTGGAGATTCAAGGCGTAAATCCGTTCCGCGTGCGAGCGTACGCGAACGCCGCCAGAACCGTTCGCGATCACCCCGAATCCCTGAGTGCCATGATCTCAGACGGCGCCGATCTCACGCAACTGAAAGGGGTCGGCAAGGAGATAGCTCGGCACATAGAGACGCTGGAGATCCAGGGCGAGACCCTGCTTTTCAGGGAACTCGCGTTGGACGTACCGATTTCTCTTCTCGAACTGACACGACTTCCAGGTTTGGGTGCCAAGAAGGCCAAGACGCTCTGGGAGGAGCTGGAAGTAGAAACGATCGACGGGTTGGACGCCGCGGCGAAGGCGGGCCAGGTCGCCGGCTTGCCCGGATTCGCCGCCAAAACCGAACAGAAGATCGTCAGGGCAATCGAGGAATACAGGAAGCGCCTAGCCTCGAACACCCTAGGTGAGGCGGATGCCGCCGTCCGCCCGCTGCTGGAACACCTGGCCGAACACGGGCGAGTATCTCGACTCGAGGTGACGGGCAGCTTCCGCCGCCGCCAAGAGGTGGTGTCCGACATCCAGGTGCTGGTAACGACCTCCGATTCGCAGAGCGTAACCGGGGTCTGTGAAGCACATCCGGACGTGCAACTGGTTGAGGCGTCCGACAGCGAGAGTTGTCCGTTGATACTCCGAGGTGGTGTAAGGGTGACTCTGCGCTTCGTCGAGACCCGTGTATTCGGCGCCGCGCTGGTGGTTTCCACCGGGTCGGAGGGGCATGTGAACCGACTGCGCGAGCTTGCCGTGGAGTGCGGTCTCGCGCTGACCGAAGCAGGGGTGTTCGCCTCGAAGGGGAAGGAGCCCGCAGGTACGGCGTCGATCGAACCTCTACCGGTCAGCGCGCACGAGGAACAGATATACGATGCTCTGGGCCTTTCGTGGGTTACGCCGGAGCTCCGCGAGAACAGGGGAGAGGTAGCCGCGGCCGCGTCGGGCGAGCTTCCACGGCTTCTCCGCCTCGAAGATATGCGCGGCGACCTTCACATGCACTCCACCTGGTCGGACGGCAGGGCTTCTATTGAGCAGATGCTCGCCGGATGCGTGGAACTCGGCTATGAGTACTTGGCGTTGACCGATCACAGCAAAGCACTGGCGATGGTCGGAGGTCTGGACGCCGAAAGGCTCAAACGCCAGTGGATCGAAGTGGAAGAGGTCGCGGCACGCCATCCCGAGATTCGCCTCCTGCGCGGCATGGAGGTGGACATACTCGCTGACGGGAACCTGGATCTGGAGGACGAATTGCTCGAGGAGTTGGACGTAGTGCTCGTAGCCGTGCACTCGCGCTTCAATCTGCCGGAAGCGGAGCAGACCGAACGGGTGATCAAGGCGCTCGAGCACCCCGAGGCCAACATCCTAGTTCACCCTACTGGACGGCTGCTGAACCGCAGGGGACCGATCGCGCTCGACCTGGATGCCGTTTTGGAGTGTGCGGCCGAGAATGGCGTGGCGGTCGAGCTCAACTCGCATCCGGACCGGCTCGATCTCTCTGATGAAAACCTGATGCTGGCCAAGCAGCGCGGACTCAAGGTGGTGATCAGCACCGACGCTCACCGCGTGCCCGACCTCGGTATGATGCCTTATGGTGTCGCTCAGGCACGCCGCGCCTGGCTGGAAAAGGGCGACGTATTGAATACATTCACCTGCGAAGAGATGCTGAGGGTTCTTGGAAGTCGTGAGGGGAAGCAGTCCGAAGGGGAATAGTCTTGAGAGGAAGTAATCCGGTGGCGAAGCTTTGGGGCGACGGGGGATCGATGCCCTTGCCGCCATCGCCCACGATGGATCTCGCGCAGGCGTCGGCGTAGCTCGAGGTGGCTCGGAAGCTGTCGCCCAAGCATCGAGAAAAGCGACCCGTCATGACCGTCCATGGTGGGACCGGCGAAGAATCGAGGCAGAATGCCATGACGAGAATCGAGATTCGTTACCGGGGTCCCTACCGCGTAACCGGCCAGGTAGAGCTGGTGGATTCCGACGGGACCGTGATACCGACCGAGGCAGAAACCTGGCTTTGCCGTTGCGGCAAGTCCGGCAATGCGCCGTTTTGCGATGGCACTCACAAGCGGGAGCGTGAGGCCGATGGCGACGAGGTTTACCCTCCCAGCCGCAGTAAAGTGTAGCGTTTTTCACGCTCTACCGTGGGGCTGCACCGCGACTTACCTTAGTGTCTTGGTGTTGGAACTTAACAGCAATCTGACCAAGAGGTTACGGTGAAAATCGCTGTCTGTGTAAAGCGGGTGCCCGATACCGAGGCCCGCATCAAAGTGGCAGGTGACGGCAAGTCCATTGAAGAGAGCGGCGTGAAGTTCGTGCTGAATCCCTTCGATGAGTACGCCGCCGAGGAAGCACTCAAGCTCAAGGAACAGGCCGGTGGCGGCGAGATCGTCGTAGTGTCGCTGGGAACCGATGCGAACCAGGAGACTATGCGCACCGCCCTGGCCATGGGAGCGGACCGCGGTGTTCTGCTCAAGACGGACGTGAAGGCACCCGGCTCATTGGCCGTGGCGAAGGCGCTTGCGGCGGAGCTGAAGGGCGGGGAATACGATCTCATCCTGTTCGGCAAGCTGGCGGTCGATGACGGGTCGCACGCCGTGGGAGCTATGGTGGCCGAGCTGATGGACCTTCCGTGCGTCAGCTCGATCTCGAGCCTCGAGATTGCCGGCGGCAAGGGGACCGCCCAGCGGGAGGTCGAGGGCGGAGTAGAGGTGGTCGAGTTTCCGCTGCCCGCTGTGCTGACCGCTGAGAAGGGACTCAACGAGCCTCGCTATCCGGCGCTGCGCGGCATCATGATGGCCAAGAAGAAGCCGCTGGAGACTAAGGACGTTGAGGTGGATGCAGGCGGTGTCGAGATCACGGCGCTGGCATATCCGCCCGAGCGAAAGGAAGGCCGGATCGTGGGTGAGGGTCCCGATGCGGTTCCGGCGCTCATTGATGCACTCAAGAACGAAGCGAAGGTGCTCTGATGGCTGCGATACTTGCGGTAATAGAACAGAGAAACGGCGAGATCAAGCGTGTGTCTCACGAGGTGCTCGGTGCCGCGCGAGGTCTTGCGGACGCCATGGGCGCGGAAGTGCACGCACTGGCAATTGGTCCGAGCGGGATGAGCGCGGATGGTCTTGGTGACCACGGCGCGGACAAGGTGCTAGTGGCCGCCGACGACAGTCTCACACTGTATCAGGCGCACCGCTACGCGTACATCGCCGCCAATGCCGGAGCCGACTGCACCGCGGTGTTGCTGGCCGGCACGGCCATGGGCCGCGATCTCGGGCCTCGCATAGCGGCGAGGATGGGCGCCCCCTACGTCAACGATGTCAAGGGTCTAGAGGGCGACGGAGACATAACCGTCACCAAACCGATGTTTTCCGGCAAGGCGATCGCCACACTGAAGGTGACCAAACCGTGCGTGCTTTCAGTGCCGCCTAACGCGTTTGCTGCGGTGGAGGCAGGCAAGGCAGGAACAGTCGAACAGCTTGAGGTGCCCGATGCCGGCGATCAGGAACGGGCCAAGACCGTAGGCGTCAAGGAACCGGAGCACGCGGCGCTGGACGTAGCTGAAGCCGGGATCGTGGTTGCGGGCGGCAGGGGCATCAAAGAGGAAGGTGACTTCAAGGTCATCGAAGACCTCGCTGACGCGCTCGGAGGAGCAGTGGGAGCGTCGCGCGCCGTCGTGGACAGCGGCTGGCGCCCTCACGCCGAGCAGGTGGGCCAGACCGGAAAGGCGGTGAGTCCCAACCTATACTTCGCACTCGGTATATCCGGGGCAATCCAACACCTGGCCGGCATGCGCACCTCCAAGGTCATCGTCGCCGTGAACAAAGACCCCGAAGCCCCGATCTTCAAGGTCGCGGACTATGGGATCGTGGGTGACGTGATGGAGGTCGTTCCCAGACTCACCGAGGAAATCAAAAAGCTACGCGAGGGTTGACCGTGACACGCACGTCGATAACACCGGCCGAGTTCCAGAAACCGCTCCCTCGGGACGAACTGATCGTCTCCGGTCCTCCAGACGAGGAGCGGATAGACATGGACGTTCTCTTCGTGGGCGGCGGTCCCGCGGGTCTTGCGGGCGCACTGAAGCTCGCGCACCTGATCAAGGAAGACAACGAGAAGGGTGATGGGCTGGGCGAGGTCAGTATCGGCGTGCTCGAGAAGGCGGGCGCCTTGGGCGAGCATTCGTTGTCCGGAGCGGTCGTCAATCCCAGGCCGTTCCGGGACTTGTTCCCCGACCTGAAGGACGAAGATCTGCCGTTCGGATCGCCGGTCACCGGCGAATCGGTCTACGTGATGGGGCGTAATCGCGCTATCCGCATACCGACCCCGCCGACCATGAAGAACCACGGCAACTTCGTGGCGTCGGTCGGCGAGATCGTGCGCTGGCTCGGCGAGAAGGCCGAGGAAGCGGGCGTGGACGTGTTCGCGGGGTTCCCGGCAGGTACACTCCGCGTCGAGGGCGAGCAAGTGGTCGGGGTGAAAACGGTGGCCACCGGACTCGATCGCGACGGCAACCCAGGGTCCAACTATCTGCCCGAGACCGACATCCTCGCAAAGGTGACTGCGCTCGCGGAGGGGTCGCGTGGCCTGCTGGCGCAGGCATACATGGAGTGGCAGCGCATCACCTCCGAGAATCCCCAGATATACGCGCTGGGAGTCAAGGAGGTGTGGGAGACCAAGAAACCTCTGGACCGCGTCATTCACTCCATGGGTTGGCCGCTCCCCAATAATGCCTTCGGAGGCAGCTTCCTGTACCCGCTAGAGCCCAACGTTCTATTGCTGGGACTGGTGGTCGGTCTCGACTACCGGGACAGCAGCCTCGACGTGCACGATCTGCTTCAGGAGCTGAAACAGCACAAGCTGTTCAAACCGTACTTCGAGGACGGAGAGATGGTCGAGTGGGGTGCCAAGACGATCCCCGAGGGCGGCTACTACTCGATACCGTCGCGTCGCACCGGGCACGGAGTTGTCATACTCGGCGACTCAGCGGGTCTGGTGGACGTCCCGTCCTTGAAGGGTGTTCACTACGCGATGCAGTCCGGCATCTATGCGGCGCACGCGATCTTCGCGGCGCTCAAGGCAAACGACACCTCGGCGCGCATGCTCCACAAGTACGACAGGCTGCTCGACGATTCCTACGTAACGAAGGACCTCTACAAAACCCGCAACATGAGACTCGCTTTCAAGAAGGGCTTCTATCGCGGGTCGATGAAGGCCGGTGTGATGGCGATGACGGGCGGACGGTTCCCGGGCAAGAGGATACCAATGGAGCCGGACGCGGAGGTGCCCAAGAAGGTCACGAAGGCAAAGCCGTTCAGCCCTGACGGCAAGCTCACGATCAGCAAGGTCGACGCCGTCTACAAGTCGGGCAACATCACCCGCGACGACATCCCCTGCCATCTCATCGCCAAGGAAGGGGTGGAGGAGGAGGTCGCCGAATTCTACTCGCACCTCTGCCCAGCGGGCGTCTACGAAGTCGAGGAAGGCAAGCTCACCATCAACCCACCGAACTGCGTGGATTGTAAAGCGACCGACATTTTGGGGCCGCGCTGGACTCCACGAGAGGGTGGGGCGGGCCCGGCGTACAAGCGGATGTAGGGGAAGGGCGGTCGGCGCAGTCGTATATTGGAATTGGTGAGTCCCGGGTGAAGCCGCAGCCGGAGTCGAGCCGGGCTGGTGCATGGCACTGTACATTCCCCCCCTGGACACGCTCAGGTCCGCACGCCATACTCGGTATGTCAAGCGGCAGTTCTCTATCCTGAACCAAAAGCACGTAGACACTCAGGGGGCGTCATGATTCTCGCGATCCACCCTTTCACTTCACCACGCAAGTCCAAGCTCTCGGCTCGGGCGCTCGTGGCGGTGTCGGCCGCCTTGATCGGTTTGCCCGGCATTTGCGAAGCCCAACAGACGAACGTGGACCCGACTTTATTCCAGGACTTGCACTACAGACAGGTCGGACCGTCGCGAGGCGGGGCGGTGACGGCAGTGGCCGGCCATCCGGCTCACCCGCACACCTTCTATATGGGGGTTCGCGGCGGTGGCGGAGTTTGGAAGACCGAAAACTACGGTCAGAACTGGTTTCCCGTGACCGACGGTTACATCCGCACCTCCTCCACCATGGGCGCGGTCCGGGTGGCGCCTTCCGACCACAACATAGTCTATGCGGGTACCGGCACAGACGGTATTCGCAGCAATATCATCGGCGGTCGGGGGATCTACAAGACAACCGACGCGGGTGAGACCTGGGAGTTTCTGGGTCTCGATAACACCGGGCAGATCGGCGCTGTCGAGGTACACCCCGACGACGCGAACCACGTGTTCGTTGCGGCCCTGGGATCGCCGTTCGGCCCCAATGAGGATCGCGGCATCTACCGCTCCAGTGACGGCGGGGCCAGCTGGGATCATGTTCTGTTCCTGAACGACTCGGTCGGCGGCATCGATCTGGATCTACATCCGACCAATCCGGATGTGATCTACGCGGCGATGTACAGGGGCGCCCGTAAGCCCTGGACCGTCATCAGCGGCTGCGGGCCCGGTTGCGGCGACGGCATCTGGAAGAGCTCGGACGGCGGGGACAACTGGCGGCAGGTGACCGACGGATTGCCTCAAGGGCTGATCGGAAAGATCGACCTCGCGGTCTCGCCGGCGGACCCGAACCGTGTGTACGCGCTGGTGGAGGCCCCGGAGCCGGAGGAAGGGCTGTACCGATCCGACGACAGCGGCGAGACCTGGCGGTTCATGAGCGGGGGGCGGCTTCCGGCGGACAACCCGTACGCCACCCTGGAGCTCATGGAGCGGCCCTTCTACTACACCAACGTGGACGCCGACCCCACCAACGCTGACATAGTCTGGGTGAGCAACGAGCGCTTCTTCAAATCGCTGGACGGCGGGCTCACCTGGGAGATCGTATCGACTCCCCACGGCGACAACCACGACATGTGGATCAACCCGGATAACCCCGACATCTTCGTTCAAGCCAACGACGGGGGCGCCAACGTGACGTTGGACGGCGGCAGAACCTGGTCCACCCAGCACAACCAGGCCACCGCCGAGCTCTACCAGGTGGACGTTGACGACAGGTTTCCCTATTGGCTCTATGCCGGGCAGCAGGACAACACCACCATCGCAGTGCCGAGTCTCCCCCCCGCGGAACCCGCCCCGGCCGGGCCGTCTTCGTGGTGGAAAGCCATCGGCGGCTGCGAGACCGGTCCGGCCGTGCCGAAGCCCGGCTCTGATATCGTTTACGCTCCGTGCAAGGGTACCTTCGACCGCTTCAGCTTCATCACCGGCCAGGCGATTGGACGCTATGTGGGCGCTCAGTTCCTCTACGGAGTGAACCCAGCCAAGCTCAAATACCGTTTTCAGCGCACCACCCCGGTCGAGGTCTCGCCTCACGATCCCAACGTGGTGTACCACGGCTCGCAATTCGTCCATCGTAGCGTGGACGACGGCCTGACCTGGGAACAGATCTCTCCGGACCTGACCGCCAACCCGCCCAACCGTCAGATCCGGGCAGGCGAGCCCATCACGAACGACATAACCGGTGAAGAGCACTTCAGCGTCATCTACGTCATAGAGGAGTCTCCGCTCGAGGCCGGTGTGATCTGGTCCGGATCCAACGACGGCCCCGTGTACGTGACACGGAACAACGGAGGTGACTGGACAAATGTGACGCCGCCCATGTGGCCTCCGGAGGGACGCATAAACGCCATCGAGCCGTCTCCGCACGCGCGGGGCAAGGCATACGTCACCGGTTACCGCTTCAGACTCAACGATTTCCATCCCTACGTCTTCAAGACCACCGATTACGGCCAGTCGTGGACGCTCCTGACCGACGGGACCAACGGTATTCCGGAGGATTACCCTGTACGAGTGGTGCGGGAGGACGAGGTAAGGCCCGGGCTGCTGTATGCGGGTACCGAGTACGGCATGTTCGTATCGTTCGACGACGGCGAGCACTGGCAACCCTTCCAGCTCGATCTTCCGCGCACCCCCATCACCGACATCGAGTGGGTGCGTAACGACCTGGCGCTTTCCACGATGGGACGTGGCTTCTGGATTCTGGACAACCTGACGCCGCTGCAACAACTGAACGATGAGGTTACCGGCTCGGATGCTCATCTCTACCAGCCTCGCGCCGCTTACCGCATGCGCTACCGCGGAATGACGTACGGAGGAGGCGCTCGCTCGCACGACCCCGAATATCCCGAGCCCGGCGTAATGTTGGACTTCTACCTTGCTGAGCCGGCGCGTGGCGAGGTCAAGCTGGAGCTCATGGACGCGTCGGGGAACGTCATACGCGGCTTCACGAGCTCGTCGGAGGGTTACACGTATCAGGAGGCTCAGGGTATGCGAGCCCCGTACATCGCCCGGCGAGGCGAGCCTCGACTCGAGACCGGTGCCGGCCACCACCGCTTCACGTGGGATCTGAGATATCCAAGCGTTTCCGCGCCGGCCGAGGCTACGGGTCTATACGGCAGGCCTGGCGCCAGGGGACCGCTGGTACGTCCTGGAGACTACCAGGTGCGTCTGACCGTGGGCAGTTGGAGCGAAACACGAGATCTAGAGGTGCTCATGGACCCCCGGGTCTACGAGGACGGCATATCTCCGGCGGACCTCGAGGCGCAGGAGGAGCTGTCGCTGCGGATCCGTGACGCCGTCGCGGACGCCGCGGCCGCAGTCGGCGAATTGCAACAGCTCAGGGAGCAGGCGTCGCCCGGTAGCGATGCGGCCGCGAGGATCACCGAACTGTGGGATCAGCTTGTGACGGTACGGACCGGCAGCTATCCGCCGCCGATGCTGCTCGACCAAATCGATTACCTGCACGGCATGGTGACCAAGGGAGACGGGCGGCCCAGTCGAGATGCATACACTCGTTATGACGAACTGCGTGCCCAACTCGACGAACTGCTGCGAGAGGTGCGCAGGCTCAGCCGCAATGTGACCTAG
>CAZOJI010000033.1:0-9612 GCA_964580055.1 uncultured Gemmatimonadaceae bacterium
CACGTTTCTTCCCCTATGGTCCCCCGCGGGAAGCGGGGGTGGTGAGGCTTGACACGGGGAATGCCTACGCCGATCCATCCTTTATGACCATAGCCCTGGAACTCAGTGCAGCTATCACAACGAATCAGAACAGGACCAAGTCGAACCGAGGTAACCCACGCAAACCCAATTAAACCGTATTTGCGCCTACCTGGGCGTCACATATATTGGCTTCCTCTGGGATAAGGTTCACCTGCTTTCTGAGAGGTCTCGATGGAAGACCGCTGGCTATCGGTTGATGAAATCGCGGAGTACCTCGGGGTCTCCAAGGACACAATCTACACCTGGGTGACTTCCAAAGGGATGCCCGGTCACAAGGTCGGTCGCCTCTGGAAGTTCAAACGCGAGGAGGTAGACGACTGGGTCAAGTCCGGAGGCGCCAATAGCGCTCAGGAAGAAGAGCAGGAGAAGCTATGAAAAGGGCCACACGAACATCGAATGGTTCAGGTTCAGTGCTGGTTCCGGCGCTGGACCCGCGCGTGCCCTATTATTCCCGCCTCTCCGCGCGGTCCGCTCTGTACACGGACCTGCACGTTCTGCTGGATACGAACCTGGCATTGCTTTCGTCGGCCGAGTATCGCTTTTTGGTCCTCGACGAAAACTGCCTTGCTCGAAGCTCGGCGGCGGCGCGCCCGAAGATGTGGAAAGAGCTCAAGGCCCGCTATATCCTCGACTCCGACCATCCGCTGTTTCGAGCTTTTTGGGAGGAGTGGCGACGATGTGATTCAGACCCCGAGCGTGGGCTCACGGCATATGTCCTCCTCGCGCTCAACGACCGCTTGGTGGCGGACCTGGGGATAGAATGGCTCTTCCCCCGGCTGCGACGCGCGCCAGCAGATCTGTGGGTAGAAGACGTTCTTGGCTTTCTCAAAGCGGCAGCGACGGCGCATCCGGAAATCAAGGCATGGTCGGAAAGCACGACGACCGCTGTCGCCCGGAAGTACTGTGCGAGCATTCGTGACTTCGGACTCGCCAAGGGCGTGCTTCGAAAGACCACGGTGCGCCCGGCGCTCTACGGCGCTCCAATGCGGTTGATCATCCGCGCGCTGCAACTGGTTGGCCTGCGTGAGTTCGACATTCTGCACGCGCCGATCTTCAAGCTCATTGGCCTGGATAACGGTGAAATCATCGACGCGTTGGGAGAGCTGAATCGCCAGGGAGCGATTCGATTTCGAATGCAGGGAGATGTCGTCGAGATGGACATTGGGGGAGGACGTTGATGCAAACGGGGTTCAACGCACTACGAGATCTGCTCAAAGAGCCGATACGGGCCAACGGCGGTGTGAAGACCGACAGCTCAGTGCTGCTGGTCTACCCGCCCGTGCGAGAGCTGGATTTTCGCGAGCACCTGCTCGACACATTCCTACCGCAGCTCGACGCCATGGGCCATCCCTACTGGGTGCTCGACCTGAGCGGCTTCTTGTTCACCGACTTCGACGAGCAAACGATTGAAGACCTCTGCGAGGACGAGTTTGACGACTATCGCTGGATGAGGCAGGGATTGGCATCGCGAGTGGAGCAATCGCTGGCGCGCCGCGTGGCAGAACTCGCCGCCGAGGTTCCTGGTGGAACAATCATCGTCTACGCGACCGTGGCTCTCTATCCATTGATTCGTTTCGGCGAGCTGCTGCGGGACATGCGCGACCTGGGATGTCGCATCGTGCTGGCATTTCCGGGTGAAGAGCGCGGCGGGAAGCTGCATTTCATGAACCAACCGGACGGCGGGAACTATCTCGCCGTGAAGCTGATGCTGTAGCGAGGTAAAAACCATGACAACCGTTCGGGAAACCATCAAACGAGACATCGGCGTCAAGGTCGAAGGCGTGGTCAAGGTGTTCGACCGTGCCGCGCTGGCCATGGAGCTCAGAGAGTTCGTGGTCACCGACAAGATCGAGGCCGAGCTGAAGGCGATCTTCGATACTTTCACCCAAACCAGCGACACCCTGCGTCGCGGAGGCACGCCTCGCGATGTTATGGGCATGTGGGTGTCGGGCTTTTTCGGATCGGGAAAATCCCACTTTGCCAAGGTTCTCGGATACCTGCTGCAAAACGACGAGCTGAACGACAGCTCGGGTGAGCATTGCATCGACGTGTTCCTCAAGCACCTGTCAGACACACCGCGCGGCAAGGAAGTGCGGCTGCGCCTGGGTGAGGTCAAGCAGACCACAGAGATCAAGACCATCGCCTTTGAGATCAAGAGCCGCCAGTCGCTGAGCAACCCCAACTCGGTGGGCGAGATTCTGCTTGGCGAGTTCTATCGCAGCATCGGCCTTGCCGAGAACTTCGTCGTGGCGCGCATCGAACGACGCCTCAGCCAGCGCGCTCTTCTCGATGCACTCGCGTCGGCCTACGAGTCCCAATACAGCGTGGCGTGGCAGAGCCCGCAGGGCCGGGACGATCTCATGACGGTCCGGCGTCGCCTCGCGGAGATCCTGCCCAAGGTAGACCCTGCGGAGTATCCCGACAAACGCACGGCTAGGAACGCGCTAACCGACATGTTTCGCCACGAGACGATCACCGCCGAAGGGATCGCTGACGAGTTGGTGGCATGGGTCGACGCGCAGAAGACCACCGGCGGCCGCGTCCAGCACCTGGTCTTTGTCATCGACGAGATGGGCACCTTCATCGGCGATTCGAACGACAAGATCAGCGAGCTTAACGCCCTCGCCGAGATGATCGGCAACAAGGGCAAGGGCAAGGTGTGGATCATTGTCACGAGTCAGCAAGACCTCGAGAAGGTGGTTGACCGGACGAACTTCCAGCCGGCTCTGGTGGGTCGCCTCAACGCCCGCTTCGATCTGAAACCCCATCTCATCTCCGACGAAATCAACAAGGTCGTCTCCGAACGCATCTTGAAGAAACACCCCGCATCGGAAGGGGAGCTGCGCAAGCTCTATGAGACCAACGAAGGCCGCCTCGCCCAGCTCGCCGACATCAAGGCCAGTCGCCACCTGGGCGATCTGAGCGCTCGCACGTTCATCGACTGCTATCCGTTCCTGCCCCATCAGATCCGGCTTTCCCAAGACATCTTCGAGGCGCTTTCCGGCTTCCGCATCTCGGGCGGCGTCCGTTCGATGATCGCGGTCATCATGGAGAGCATCCAGGACCTCGGTGACGAGGCGCTCGGTGTGGTCGCGAGCTTCGACCAGGTCTTCGACGCGGTCGAAAACGATCTGTTGTCCCAGGAGTACCTCGGTGCTTCTGGCATCCGCTCCATACACGAGTCCGACGAGCGGGTTCCTGGCGCTCCTATCGATCCTGCCCGAGTGCTCAAGGTCTTGTGGTTGCTGCAGAGAATCTCCTGGGTGCCGCGCGTGCCCGAAACGTTGGCCAAGCTACTCGTCCGCAACATCAAAGACGACTTCATCGCGCTTCGGGAAAAGGTTGAGGAGACGCTCCAGAAGCTGCAAGAGGCGGGTTACGTGGCTCGCGACGAGGCAACGGGCGAATGGAAGTTTCTCAACGAGCGGGAGCGAACCATCGAGCAGGGTGTCCAGGAGATGGTCCGGGCCGGTGGTCCCAAGAGCATCAGCATTGCGGCCGTGCGCCGGACATCCCAGCAGCTGTGCAAGACCGATCTCATCACGAAGAAGCGGCTGCCCAACTTCGCGGTCACCTATGGCAAGACCAAGGCGCTCTTTGCCTATGGCGTGTCCCTGGACGGCGAAACCGTGGTGAGTGGCCCAGAGCTGGAGGTCAGCTTCACCAGCCCGCTCTCCTCAGGGCGAAAACAGGCAATCGAGGAGATCCGCAGCTTGAACCAGGCCGGCGGGGTGAAGGGCCGGCGACTGTGGTGGGTCGCCAACACTTCCGATACCCTCGAGGGGCGATTCAAGCGGCACGAAGCCCTCGTTCAGGTGACCGGAGACAAGCGCTTCACGGAAGACACGTCTTCCGATACCCAGGATGCCCTCTCGGAAAAGCGCAAGGAACGGGACGAGCTGAAGGGCGCCCTGGTACGTGACCTCGAGCGCGCGTTCGTGACGGGAACCATCTTCTACGGCGGTCAGGAGATCGACCTGAATGGCGCGGCCGATCTCAAGGGTCCGCTCAATGACGCGCTCACGTCCATGATCCCCCACGTCTACGCCCGCTTCTCCGTGGCGGATCGGGACTTCGACTTCAACAAGGACGTCAAGGCGTTCCTCAACCCGTCAAATACGACGCTCCACAAGGTCGCCTCCGAGCTGGATCTCTTCGACACGCAAGGCAGCCTTCAGCACGAATCGGCGCTGATCCAGACGGTGCTCGAGGTCATCGGGGATCTCGAAGACGAGGATATCGATCCCAAGGGCTCCTCCCTACTGGATTCACGTGACAGCAAAGGCTTCAAGGGGTTCGAGCGGGCGCCATTCGGCTGGCCCAGCGAAGTGGTCCGCGTCGTTCTCGCCGCCTGCTTTCGCGCAGGAGCGATCTTTCTCGAACGCCAGACGAGCACAGGGCCGAGCCCTGTTTATGACTACAAAGAGTCGGCCGACCTCTTCGTGAAGATCACGACTTTCAAGAAGGCCGTGTTCCGGGTGGCCGAGACGAGTCTCACCGTCGAGCAGATCAAGGCCGCCAGCAAGGCGCTCATCAGCATGGGCGTCACGGGAACGCCCGAGTCTGGGAACGCCATCGCCGGGGCCGTGCGCGAGCTCGGTGAATCGCTCCGCGTTGGTTTGGCCGACGCCAAGGGCCGGGCAGAGCTTGGTCTTCCGATTAGCAGCGATGTTCTGGATGCCGAGAAGGCGCTTACCAAGCCGCTGACGGCCAAGGACCCCACCACGGCTGTGACCGCCTTTCTCGATGCGGAGTCCACGTGGAAGGTGCTCTTCGATGGCCTTGCCGAGGTGCGCACCTTTGTCGGCGCCAAGCGTCACGACGACTTCGCGACCTCTCGTCGGCTCGTCGAGCTGGTCCAGAACCATCCCATCCCTGACGGCAACGGCGGTAAGCCGCAGATCGACCAGGCCATCAAAGATATGGATGCCCTGATCGCTGACAAGAACGTGATCGGTCGTTGGTCCGATTACCGCAGCGCGTACGAGCAAGCCCGCGACGCCTACCGCAGCGCATACCTGGAGGTGTACGAGGCCGTGCGGGCCAAAGCTGAGGAGACGCTCGGGGCCATCAAGGCCGGTGCGGCCTATGCCGAAGCGCCTTCGGATGAGCGCGATGCTGTGGTCGACGGCGTTTTCGGCGTCGGCAAGCCCTGTCACTACCCGAGTATCACGCTGCCGACGACACAGACCCTGCTGGATGCATGCGCCAAGCGCAGCCTGACCTCCCTGCAGCAAGCAGCCCTGGCATTGCCCGGCTATCGCAACCAGGTCGAGGCTGCGCTTCGTGACCTCGTGGCCCCGCCACCGTCACCCGACCAGACCTGGGAATGGCAGGCGCACAGCGCATTTGCCGGGAAGCGGTTCACATCTGCCGATGAGGTGGATCAGTTCCTCTCTTCGGTGGCTGACGAACTCAAGGCGCAGATCGACAAGGGACTCGTGGTGGTGGTGACGTGATGGCGACTAATGGCCAAAGTCAGATCGCGCTGAGCGATACCCACAAAGAGGCGGTCAAAAGCTGGGTGCCGAAGGTGCGCCGGGTGCTCGAAAAGGACATCAAGGAGCAGCTCAAGCGGCTCGGCATCCTTGATAGCGGCAAGCCCAAGGACCTCGAGTCGATGAACCTGTCGCCCGAAGCGCAGGCAACAAGGCGTCGTGTAGAGGCTTTGCTCCAACGCGACAGTGCGGCCGAGGGCAGCGCCAAGCGCGGCTATGACAACGTGCTCAGAGAGCTGACCTATACGGCGCTCAATCGCCTCGTCGGACTGAAGGCCATGGAGGCGCGGGGGGTGCTCTACCTGCCGCCGCCAGGTGCAGGAGAAGGCGCAGCCCCCGAGCAGACCGAGGTGATCACTCCGATCCCGGGGCAAGCCCGCTCGCGCTACCTGCGTGATTTCCGCTCTGCCGGAGGCTCTCGCTACAAGTACGAAGACGATGCCGAGGAGGTCCTGCTGCGCGACGGTCTGGTGTCAGCCTACCGGTACATCAATCAGGAGATCAGGCTGCTATTCGATCCCGACCACGAGTACGCCTGCGTGTGGCCCACGCATGCCTGCCTGGTCAAGGTCATCGAGAGCATCAATAAGGAGCTGGTCGAAGACGCGTATCGCGCCGCCGATTTCCTCGGGTGGATCTATCAGTTCTTCAACCGCGAGGAGAAGAAGCGGGTCCGCGACGAGAACAAAGGTACGCCGCGAAGCTCCTACGAGCTGTCGGTTATCAACCAGTTCTACACGCCGTCGTGGGTGGTCAAGACGCTGGTGGACAACACTTTGGGACGCTTATGGCTGCAGATGCATCCGGACTCGGCGCTCCGCGCAACCGAGCCTCCACCGCTGCCGGGTGAGCGCAAGAACGGCAGTCCAGTCGCGGACTACCTGGTCCCGCGAACCGGCGAGAAGATTCGCTACCAGCGGTTGGGCGAAACCGGCGAGGTCGAGCACTTCAAGCTCGCCCGGGACATCACC
The DNA here is from genome assembly GCA_964580055.1 of uncultured Gemmatimonadaceae bacterium. GTDB lineage: Bacteria > Gemmatimonadota > Gemmatimonadetes > Gemmatimonadales > GWC2-71-9 > JBDGYW01. The sequence continues at coordinate 6,551 of CAZOJI010000033.1, forward strand.
TTGCTCGACCCGGCCTGCGGCACCATGCATTTTGGCCAGTACGCCTTCGGACTCTTCCAGCAGATGTATCTCGACGAGATCGAGCACGCCGGCGAGGACGGCTGGCCCGCAGAGCCCTCGGTCAGCGAGGCCCGCGAGATCCCAGCGGCCATTCTGGAAAACAACCTCTTCGGCGTGGACATCGATCCCCGGGCCATCCAGATCGCCTCGCTGTCCCTGATGCTCACCGCCAAGGAGGCCGCCCTCGGTCTTGGCCTGCCGCCGACCGAGGTGCAGGTGAAGCGAGCCAACCTGGTGGTAGCGAACGCCGTCAACGTGGGCCAGGACCGACTGAACCTCTTGATACGGAAGCTGGGCAATCGGCTCGGCTCGGTGGAGCTGCAAGACCGTCTCTTCGTCACGCTGTGGGAAAACCTGCAGCACGTCGGGGAACTGGGCAGCCTGATCCAGGTGCGCGAGGGCGTATCCGCCGTGCTCGACGACTGGGTGGAGGCACAGGCCAAGGCTAAGGGACTGGGGCAGATAGTTCGCCGAAAAGAGACCCATCAAATCGAGCTCGGCAGTATCCTGGACGACGCTGATCGCGAGCAGGTTCGCCAACTCGTTCTGCAGCGCGCAGCCCTGGAAGACGAAGCCAAGGGGATTCAACAAGAGCTGCTTACGGCCATCGAGGACGCGGCCGGCGAGGTCGCGAGCGACCCGGCCGAGCGTCTCTTCGCCCAGGACACGGCGCGTGGCCTCAAGCTGCTGCAGACGTTGTCCCAGACTTTTGACGTAGTGGTGATGAACCCACCCTATGGGTCGTTCGTTCCGGTGGTGAGGGACTTCATCAAGGCAGCATACCCGCTGACCAAGAACGATATCTACGCGGCCTTCATTGACCGAGCAACCCAGCTCACCGAGCCCGAGGGCTATGTTGGCGCCCTGGTCTCGGCCACCTTTGTGAACCTCAAGTCCTTCGAGAAGCTGCGCACCGAGATTCTGCTCAAACGCAACCCGCTCTTGGTCATGCTCGACCTCGGCTTTGGCATCCTCGACGACGCCACCGTGGAGGCAGCCGCCATCGTGGTGAAGGGAGGTGCGCAATGAGCGCAGGCATGAGCCGGGTGCTGTGGCGCTGGGAGGAACGCGACTTCGGATTCCGTTTCCGCGCCGGCAAGGGCAAGAAGACCGAGGAGTATTACCAGGCGGCTAGGGCTGGAGAATTTTACATCGTCTCCAAGAGCAAGCGGAAGCTGAGCAAGGCCCGCGCCGATCAGCTTGCCGATGCCAGCGAATCGCTCACCTCACCGCGAGTGGTGAACAACCCCTGGCAGAATTACGACCGCGACTGGGATTGGATCGCCACAGCCGAGGGCATTCTCCTCAATTATGCTGGTTGCCTCGACAAGGAGCAGATTGACCGGCGCGAGGACGAGGGTGTTCAGCGCGCCATGGAGCACGTGGCTTCTCTCATCGAGCGCCCTGAACCGGTGCCGCTGACCGTTCCGCTGATTCAGCGCCTGCACGAGGAGCTAATGGGCGCCATCTATCCGTTTGCGGGCAATTGGCGCACGGTGGACCTGCACAAGGGCGATGGGCCGACCAAGTGGCCTTTGCCCCCCTGCGGTATCGAGCCCTTGATGGATGTCTTCGAGCGCGACGTGCTCAGCCGCTCGCCGGTCATCGACGCGGATGACGACAAGGTCTTCGCCTTTGCCGGCGAAGTCATGGCCGAATTCCTGGCGCTGCATCCCTTCCGCGAGGGCAATGGGCGAACAGCCTTCGTGCTTTGCAATTTCATCCTGATGCAAAACAACATGCTGCCGCTCAACGCCTACGACCGGCGCACGGACCAGGAGCGCTACTTCGAAGCCTGCGAGACCGGGCGCATCAACAAGGACTACGCGCCGCTTCAGGCGCTCATCTCCGAGTGGGCGGATCGCGCTGCCGAGAACTGGGAGGCCAACCATGGCGCGTAGACGAATCAACCTCAAGGCAATCCTGGCAGACCAGGATCTGCGACGGGAGCTGATGGTTCCAACCATTCAGGCGGTGCAGGCTCGTGAGGGCATCGAGACCACTCGCGACCAGGCCGAGCGCGCCTACTACGTGGTCAACGAAGCAGACAAGGCGGCCTTCTTCGACTTGGAGCGGTTTCGTGGCGGCACACGGTCGGAACCAGATCGGCGTGAGGAGATGTTTGTCAAAGGAGTGCTTGGTACAGCAGAACGCGTCAGGTTTGATGTTGCAAGGCGTGATTTCGGAACTATCGAGACTTCGCCACTAGCCTACCGTCGTGTCGGTTTGGTTGCACATGTCTTTCGAGACGCACCTGCTCTTGATCCAACCTATGCGTCAGCGGTGGTTGGACTACAAACGTCTGCAGATCCGCGTTTTGTCAGGTACTGGTGGGAGGTTCCTGGGACCGCTATCGGCGAAGGAAATGATTGGGTTCCATTCGCAAAAGGTGGAGGTTTTTCGAGGTTCTATTCGAACGTCTATTTGGTTGTGTACTGGAAGAACTCAGGAGAAGACATACGATCGTTTGAGGGGGCATATATCAGAAATGAACAGCACTATTTCGCTCCGGGTCTGACCTGGCCACGCAGAACTCAACGAGGATTCAACCTTCGAGTCGTTCCAAGAGGTTGCATATTTGCCGATAAGGGCCCAACGATATTCACTAAACGAGAACAAGACAGTGCGTTTCTTCTGGGGCTTGCGAACTCCACCTTCGCTGAATATCTGCTCAAGGGGATGATGTCATTCGGGTCCTGGGAGGTCGGCGTTGTTCAAAGGCTTCCAGTCGCAACTCCTTCAACAAAACAACATGAGTCTATCGGAAAACTCGCTATACTGATCCATGACTGTAAAGCGTCATGGGACGAAGGGAACGAGACTTCAACTCGCTTTGACCATCCATGGCTGGTGCGTAAGAACCTCGGTTCGCTAACGATATCCGAGCGTCTCGACCAGCTCGCCGAGCTCGACGCAGCCGAGGAAACGCGTATCCAGCAGCTCTACTCCGAGCTAAATGATGAGGTCTACAAGCTCTACGGAATACCCGATGCAACCCGCGC
>CAZOJI010000033.1:9712-49927 GCA_964580055.1 uncultured Gemmatimonadaceae bacterium
AAGGTCAAGGGATACCGGAGTGTCCAGAGCATTCGCGAATGGCTCGAGGATGTCTTCTTCGACTATCACGTCTCGCTTTACAGGAAGCGCCCCATCCTCTGGCACATCGCCAGCAGCCAGGGACGCGGCGCTTGCGCCGTCGGAGCGCTGTGCCGCTACCACAAGTTCGACCGCGACCGCCTGGCCAAGCTGCGAGGCAGCTACCTGCGCGACGCCATCTCGCTCTTTCGTCGTGAGGCTGGTCTCGCAGACCAGGAGGGACGCACCGAGGATCGCCAGGAGTGGCAGACCAAGCTCGAAGAGGCCCAATCTCTCGACCAGCGCCTTCAGTGGGTGCAAGAGGGGCAGAATGGGCACCCGGCTCCCGGTGACTGCCGCATTCGAACTCCGTGGAAGTCCGAGGACGAGCTGCCATCCGGTTGGCAGCCGGACATCGACGACGGCGTGGCCGTGAACATTTTGCCGGTGCAGACCGCTGGGGTGCTGCGCATTGCACAGGTGGTGTGATGAAGGAGGATTCAGACATGTCTTTGAAACCTCAGTTTGAGCTCGAAACGCTGGAGATCCGCGATCTGCAGGGACTGAAGGCGGTCTCGTTGCCTGATGATGGCATGAACTGGAATGGAAAATTCCCTGTACTGTCCGTTATTGCTGGTGCCAACGGCAGCGGCAAGACAACGTTGCTTCGTTGCATCTCCCAGGCGGCGCGACTGTTGACGAACAATCCAGCCACGATTCCTTCGGAGGTGGATGCGCGAGAATGCCGCATCGACTTCCGTATTCACGATGGGTCGAGAACTAGTCAGCCGAAAATGCTCCGCTTTCTGGTCGGAGATAAGAGCTACGTCGACGAATACAAGACAACGGATTGTTACGGCTACGTCCGCACCGGCAAACGACCACGCTTCATGCTCCAGGGGGCATCAAAAGACCTCCGGTCGATACTTGGGAATCCCGAGGAGTACGCAAAAAGCGCCTGGCCTCGGTTGGTCTTCATGCCGTCCGATGACCGCGACCTCGTCGTCCCCAACGTCAAGTACAAAGCTCCCGGAAGACTCCAAGACGACCTTGGATTCGTGGCCGCGTGGGAACGCCCCGCCCCAAAACAGTGGGCGGGTTCAACGCCAGAGCTGCTGTTTTCTGCGCGTTGGGCTGATCTCAACGCCAAAGAAGAAGGCCACCCACAGGACGCGACCAACTTCGAATCGTATGCTCGTGCTTTTGCCGACATGACCGGAAAGACCAAGAAACTCGGATGGACGAGAAAGGGAGAACTTGTCGTCGAGGTCGAGGATGGCGCGACTCACCCGCTGGAGAAGCTGAGCAGCGGTGAACGCCAGGTTGTGCTGATATTGGCGGAGCTGCGGCGTCGTTGGCGTGAGGGTTCGCTCATTCTCATCGATGAGCTGGAATTGCATCTGCACGACGCCTGGCAAGGAAGGCTCTTGGATGTCCTCCAGGCCATGCAAAAGGAGTTCGGAGGACAGGTCATTGTGGCGACTCAGAGTCATTCACTTTTCGAGATGGCTCCTTTGGGCACAAGGGTACTCCTCGGCCGGGAGCGCTTGCGATGAATGACGCCCAACGTCTGAATAGAATCCAGGCCGATCTTCAACGTGCCCCGACGGTGATCTACTTGGAGGGCAAGACAGATCCGGATGTTCTTTTTGCCCTTCTTGGTGTTGCACACCCTACAGGCAACATTTATCAGGATGCCTATGTTGTCGGCCTGGGCCAGGGCGGCAGTGGCAGAACCGCAGTTCAAGAGCTATCTCGAGTCGCGGGTGAAAACAGCCTCGGAGGTCAGGTTACTAGAGGCGGGGTCTTCGGTGTCATTGATGGAGATGGTCGCGATCTTGCTTCACTCCAGGGGGATTTTGATCCGCCATATTCCGGCCCCCTGTTTTCGTGGAAGGCTTACTGTATTGAGAATCTGCTTGCCAAGAGCGGTTGGCCGGGCGCGTGGGGATCAACACCCAATTGGACTGGTGTTCTGGGGCAATACGCTCCGTATGCGGCACTAAACCGGGTCCACCGTGCGCTTCAGACAGACCTCGAAACCCTCGGTCTGCATCGTTTCCGCAACCCCCAGTTGGGACAATCGCTCGAGACCGTGGACTCGATCAACACGGCGATTGGCCAAGACAAAGCACTTATCGCTAACCGAGACGTACAGAGCGACTTCAACACACAAGTAACAGCGGTGCAGACCGCTATTACAACGTCGCTGGAACAAGGCCATTCTCAAATCAACGGCAAATGGTTCGTTCGGCACTATGCCCCAAGCGTTTCGAACCAAAACGAACAACAGTGCCGCCAGGCATGGTTGGATGAGGTGAGAACCACCGGAGGTCTCGCAGAGGTTCGAGATTGGTGGGAGAGGATCACGGGGAGTACGCCATGATCCTTCAGGCCCTCACCACCCAGATCAACCAGCGCTTCCAGCACGAGAAGCGTGCCCGGGTGTGCCTGTGGTTCGACCCGAGCCGCGAGTTCGCACGGCTCCTGCCCAGCTTCGAAAAACACCTGGGCCAGATGTCGGAGCGGCCTTTCACGCTGCTGCAGTACGACCAGGTTGCTCTCCACGGCCAGGTCTGGCTCAAGCATCGAATCCACTCCGAGCTGGCTGGTTTGACTGCAGCCGATAAGCGCCAGAGACGCTTTCTTATCTACTTGCCGCTATCCGAGGACCGCCTCGACGGCCCGGATGAGCGGGGAGACCACCACCTGGAGCTGCTCGAAGAGTATCGAACAGCCGGCCTCATCTGGCGCGTGGGCGGCAAGCGTCCGTCGCTCTTTCGCTTCCTGCGCCAGGTCAACGTGCGACTGCCCAGCAGCCCATCCGACCAGCGCATGCTCTACGACGGCGGCTACGAGTCTCTACTGGCCAAGTACGTCGCCAAGTTCGCCGACCAGCCGGCGGTATTTTGGGAGAACCAGCTCACGCCTGTCATCGCCCAGTCGCGTTTGCTGGGAGACGTGGACCAGAACATCATCGAGATCGCCATCAGCCCCGAGGCCGCATGGGGCGATCTGCAGGAGAAGGGAGTCGCGCAGGAACTCCTCACGGCGGTTGCAGAACGATACGGGTTCGCAAACACGCCCGAGTCGCCTACCCAATGGACTCAGGACTTCGTGGCGCTGGTCGCGCTGACCGAGACCTTTCAGGGCTACGACGAGCCGCAGGACTTCCCCTTTGCCGATCGGCTGCCGCCCTTGCCGCTGCGGGCCCACTACACGGAGCTGCTGCAACGCTGGCTGAGGGACTCGGAGGGGCGCGCGGCATGGGACCACTGGATTCGCGAGGTGGAGAAGGAGATCGATCTCAGCGCCTGGGCTGCGAAACGGGAGGGGCTCTCCTTTGCCTTTCCCCACATCGTCCGGCTCCGCTGGGAGAGCGTGCTGGGGAAGCTACGCGCGGCAGCGTCCAAGACCTCGGCGACGGAAGAGTTTTTCGCGCAGCACATGCAGCGCATCAGGCTCGAAGCCGAATACAGCCGGGCCAGCGAGCGTCCCATCGGCGCCTGGCCGCTTCTGCTGACGCTTGGCGAGTTCCTCGATGCCTGCATCAAGGCCGAGCACGACGTTTCGGGAGCGACCGACGCGACCGACTTAGCCAAAGCCTACGTCGAAAATGCCGCCCTCGTGGATCAGCAGCACCTGAGCTTGCGAAGACAGGCTGAAGAGCTGGGACTGCCGAGCGTGGCCAACATCGCGGATCGCTGCTACGCCGCCTACACCAACGCCCTCAACGGTCGCTTCTTCAAGGAATACGTCAAGCAGGGACAATCCGACATCCCGGGCATCACGCGAGTCACCGAGAAGCTGGAGGAGGCTTTCTGGGGTGCGAAAGGCCGACGGGCTTTGGTCATCGTCGACGCGCTTCGTTTCGACTGCGGGCTCGCGATCCGGGATCAGCTTCGAGGTCACGACGTAGTGGTGGAGCCAGCGCGGGCTGAGCTGCCGACCATCACGCCCGTTGGCATGACGGCTCTGATGCCGATCTCTAAGGCGACGGTGACCCTCGACATCAAGGGCAACAACGTACATGCACGGGTCAATGGCAAGGATTGCTCTGGGCGCAAACAGCGTCTGGAGTTCCTTGCCGAGTTCGGCGCCGACTGCCGAGACATCGAAGATCTGGAATCGCTCTCCGCGGCTCCCGATGACGTGGGAGAGCTGCTCGTCGTCTTTGGCCACGATCAGGTGGACCACATCGGTCACGGCAGTGCCGACAACTTGGTCCGCCACGTGGATCTCGAAGTTCAGCGCATTGCCAGGCTGGTGCGCAAGCTGCACCGCTGGGGTTACGCCGCCGTGCACGTGGTCACCGACCACGGCTTCATTCTGCTCGAAGAGTCGAAGCTCCCGGAAGAGGTCCCCTGTGAAAAGGACTGGTGCCATGTGTGTAAGGAGCGCTTCGCCCTGGTGCCGGCGACGGCGGACATTCCGCTCGCCAGTTTCCCTGCTGCCTGGGACAACGAGATGCGGGTGGCTGTCCCACCGGGGCTCGCCTTCTTCAAGGCTGAAAAATCGTTCTCACATGGAGGCGCGGCTCTTCAGGAGCTGATCATTCCGCATCTGATTTCCAAGAGCCAGACACGAGAGGAAAAGCCGATCGGCGTCGAGGTCGTGCTGCCGACCTATGAGCTTACACGCACCGCGGTCAAAGTAATCCTTCGCCCAACGTCGAAGTTAAAGTCGGCGACTGGACAGCTTGCCCTTTTCAAGGAGACCGGCCGTACTTTGGCCTTGGACGTGCGACGGGTTCAGGACCCTTCGGGCACGGTCTTGGCGACACCCAAGCCCAAGGAGGCGCGCCTCGAGGCAGGCGAAAACGAGAAGAGCGTCACGCTCTTCTTTCACACAGCAAAGTCCTTTGCCAAGGGCGATCTTCTCGACCTCGACATTCGCGATGTCGACACGGGCGAGCAGTTTCCTCCGGGAGGCATCAAGCTCTCGGTCGGCAGAGACATGTAACGAGGTGACTTATGAACGACGAACGCATCGTTCTCGACGATCTCGACCTCCTGGCCAACGAAGCCTTTCCAGGCCTGGTCGTACGAAAGGATCTGCTCCGACGGATGCGTTCGGCCTTTGGCGTGCCTGCTTTTGTCATCGAGTTCCTGCTGGGCAAGTACTGTGCGTCCACCGACGAGGACACGATCAACGAAGGGCTCGAGTTCGTCCGCGAGACGCTCGCCTCGAAGTACGTCAAGCCCGACGAGCGGGAGGCGGTCAAGTCGGCGATCAAACAGCACACGACCTACGAGGTGATCGATAAGATCGATGTCAAGCTGGTCGAGACCCACGACAAGTACTGGGGACGCCTTTCCAGCCTGAACCTCGACTATCTGAACGTTGAGGATTCCGATGTGCGCGCCCACGATCGACTTCTGCTGGGCGGTATCTGGGCCGAGGTGTCGCTGCGCTACGACGACTCCTTCATCTTCAAAGGCCAGAACCGTCCGTTCTTCGTGGACTCCATTCGACCGATCCAGCTCTCGAACCGCAACGTGGACAGCTTCATCGAGGGGCGCAAGCGCTTCACCCGTGACCAGTGGCTCAATCTGTTGATGCGGTCCATGGGTTACGAGCCGGACCACCCCTACTGCACGAAGCGGCGCAAGATGCACTACATCCTGAGGCTGCTTCCCTTCGTTGAAAAGAACTTCAACTCGGTGGAGCTCGGCCCGCGCGGCACCGGAAAGAGCTTCGTTTACCAGCAGATGAGCCCCTACTGCCACCTGGTCTCAGGGGGGCAGACCACCACGGCTCAGATGTTCGTGAACCTCTCCTCGGGACAGCGCGGCCTCGTCTGTCTCTGGGACGTGGTCGCCTTCGACGAGGCTGCGGGCATCGGCTTCAGCGACAAGAGCGGCATCAACATCATGAAGGGCTACATGGAGGACGGCGCCTTCAGCCGAGGCCGCGATATCATCAATGCCGAGGGCTCCATCGTATTTGTCGGCAACATCGACGGCGACATCGAGACCATTGTGCGGACATCGAACCTCTTCTACCCGATGCCCAAGGAGATGGACACGGCATTCTACGACCGCATCCACTCCTACATCCCAGGCTGGGAATTCCAGAAGACCTCTGACGCGGCCTACACCAGCCACTTCGGCCTCGTGACGGACTACCTGGCCGAGGTCTTCCGGGAGATGCGCAAGCGCAGCTACGGGGACTTTGCCGAGCGGCACTTCCGTTTCGGCCGCCACCTGGGCGGACGGGACCAGAAGGCGGTGCGCAAGATCGTCTCCGGTCTGATCAAGTTGTTGCATCCCGATGGCGAAGTGACCTGCGACGAGACCGAAGAATACCTCGCCTACGCCATGGAGATGCGGCGCCGAGTGAAAGAGCAGCTCAAGAAGATGGGTGGGCTCGAGTACTGGGACACGAGCTTTTCCTACATTGACCGCGAGTCCGGTCAGGAGACCTTCGTACCCGTGCCCGAGTCCGGTGGCGGATCACTCATCGCCGAAGGCAGCCTCCCCCCGGGAAGCGTCTTCACCATCGGTACTGACGCCGCCGACAACCGCCTCGCGCTCTTCTTGCTGCAAACGCAGATGAACCGCGGCTCCGGTCGCATCATCCCGCTCGGCAACCTCTCACCGAAGCTGAAGGAGGCCATCAAGACCGCTGACGCCTATCTCAAGGCGAACCTGCGAAATCTCGGAATCAGCCACGACCTCAAGGGCTACGACTTCAGCATACAGGCCATCAACCTCAACCAGGCCAAGGAGGGGTCGGAGACCGCCGTGGCCTTCTTCGTCTCCCTGGTCTCGTCAATTCTGGCCAAGCCCGTCCAGGACCAGACAGTCGTCTTGGGCGAGATGAGCATACAAGGAATGCTACTCAAGGTGGCGGCGCTTCCAGAGCGTATGCAATTGGCCGTCGAGTCTGGCGCGAAGCGGATCTTGATCCCCAGCGAGAACAAGCGAGACGTCGCCGACGTGCCGGATGCAATCCTGACCGCGATTCAGTGGCAGTTCTACGACAGCCCGACCAAGGCCTCGATCATGGCCTTGGGGATGGCGTAGGGGGGACAGAAGGGCGGAATTGCTGCGCAGAATATTCCCACCCGGAATCCCGTCAGCGGTATTCCGGGTTTGGATGATCGAAACGGCATCCGGCGTCCCATTCCGACCGTTGGTTGCCATGCACAGGGAAGCCGCCGGCTTCGTGCAGAAGCCTGGCAAGATGCATCAGGTTCCAGGTCATGAAGGTTGTGTTCCGATTCGTGAAATCGTTTTCCGGGCCTCCGGAGCCGGGATCACGATAGGACGGACCGGGCCCTGCCTCGCCGAGCCATGCGGCATCCGCCTGCGGTGGAATCGAATATCCAAGATGCTGGAGAGAATAGAGGATGTTCATCGAACAGTGTTTCGCACCGTCCTCGTTGCCGGTGATCAGGCAACCGCCAACTTTCCCGTAATAGGCGTATTGCCCGTGTTCGTTCAACACTCCGGAGGATGAATACAACCGTTCGATTACCTTTGTGCAGATCGATGATTTTTCGCCCAGCCAGATAGGTGACGTCAGGATGAGGATGTCTGCCGCCTGGACCTTCCGGTAGATCATCGGCCAGTCATCGTTGTCCCACCCCTGTTCGGTCATGTCCGGGTAGACACCGTACGCGATCTGGAAATCCACGGGTCGTATTACCTCGACCTCGACATCGTTCTTCTCGAATATCGCCCTGGAGATTTCGATCAATCCGTCGGTATGCGATAACCTGGGAGTGGGCTTCAGCGTGCAATTCAGGAACAATGCCTTCAGCCCGGCAAAAACGAACGGGCTGTCCTCGCACAACTTGAGTTGTCTGTCCGAAAGCATGCGATTCTCCTGTTGATGCGAATGAAATTGTGGCGCCGGGGTGGAATTTCCCCAGCGGCATAGAGAAAACCGCTCTTGCACCCTGACCTCGTCGCCATGCGAATTGACTAGGCGCTGCACCCCCTGCACTTCCAATGGGCCGTTTGGCTGTGGAGCGATCTTGCCTTATTCAAGTGGTGCCAGGTCGTCGAGAATCCAGGGCATCAGTTCAGCCACGGTAGGATGGGGCAGCACGGCTCGTCTGAACAGCTTGTGCGATTGCCTCGCATACATGAAGGGCGCAAACATGCTGATAATCTCGTCTCCCCCCACGCCCAGAATGGTTGCGCCTAGTATTTCTTCCGTATCGGCGTCAACCACAATTTTCACCAGGCCCGCCGTTTCGTCTTTTTCCCTAGCCCGGGCAATATTTTTCATGGGGCGCTTCGCCATCAGAAGGCTGCGGCCGCTTTCACGGGCCTGCTTCTCATTCATCCCAATCCGGCCCAGCGGCGGATCGATATACATGGCGTAGGTTACAATGCGGTCCGATAGCTTTCGATCTCCCTCGCCGCTGTAGTAATCCCAGAAGATTTCACCGTCGTTGACCGACGTGTGGGTGAACGCGCCGGCGCCATTGACATCACCCAAGGCGAAGATGTGCGGCACATTGGTTTGCATTACGTGGTTGACCGGTATGTGTCCGCGTTCGTCCGTCTCGACTCCGGATGCGGCAAGATTGAGCCTGTCGCTGTTTGGAACCCGACCCGTGGCAACAAGCAGGTGCGAACACCGGATGGCCGCCGGCGCACCGTTGTGTTCGATCAATATCTCAATCGGGCCGGCGTCGTGCCGGGATACGTTGTTGATGCCGGCGTTCAGGATCACCTTGACCCCTTCGCCCTCCAACACATCCTGAGCCGCTGCGGCGATATCGGCATCCTCCCGAAACATCAGTTGCGCCGCATTCTCCAAGATCGTGACTTCGCTGCCGAACCGGCGAAACGCCTGGGCGAACTCCATGCCGATGTAACTGCCTCCTATTATCGCCAAATGTTGCGGCAACTCCTGCAAGTCCAGCAGGCGCGCATTATCGAGCCAGTCAACGTCTTCCAAGCCCGGAATCGGGGGGGCACTCGGACGCGTCCCGGTATGGATGACAATGGTCTCACCCGAAACAACCTCGGTGCCGGCGCGGACGGCGCGATCGCTCTCAAATTCGGCATGTCCTTTGTATAGATCAACGCCATCCATCCCGCCCAGCCAGCTTTCCATACCGGCGCTGCCCTTATTACGGATCTTGTTCTGACGCTCCATCACCTTTGCGAAGTCTATCGAGAAGTCACTGATGTCCACGCCGAAATCGGCACCGCGGCGAGCCATGTGAGCCGCCCGGGCACTCGCCACAATGGTCTTGGTGGGGGTACAGCCGAAATTCACACACGACCCTCCGAAGCGCCCTCCTTCGAGAACGGCCACCGTCTTCCTTGCGTTTACCAAGCGTGGCACCACCGTTCCGGTCGCCTGGCCGGTTCCAATCCAAATAACGTCGTACGTCTTCATGTTGCTCCCCTTAGGACATTCACCCGAATCCGAATCTAAGCACAATAAAGGATACACCAATTCGCGTAAAATGGTAAAGCGGTTCTTGTTTCTGCTGATATAGTATATATACTGATCGCTGTCGCGCCCACCGCGGCGCCGGCGCAGTGTAATGTCAGCGGATCGAACGACACCCACGAACGATTCGTGATTTCGAAGCGACAATAACCAACGCAGGGAAGGTATATGACGAGCGGAACAGACAATGGGTGAGAAAAAGACGGCATACGTGAAACCGCTGGTTCTGATTGCTGGCTTGCTTTTCTTGATGGTGCTGGCCAAGGCACTGAATTTGGGCGAACGCCTTGGCCAGTTGCGCGAGTTCATCGATTCGATGGGCGCCCTCGGCCCGCTGGTCTTTGGGTTGCTTTACGTGGTCGCGGTAATTGCGATGATTCCGGGGTCGGCGATCACAATCGCCGCGGGTGCGCTTTTCGGGTCGGTATGGGGCTCCATCTACGTGAGTGTCAGTTCCACCGTCGGCGCAGCGATCTGCTTTATAATAGCCCGCTATTTCGCTCGCGGATCGGTGTCCGCCTGGGCCTCTCGCAGCACCAAGTTCAAGAACCTCGACGATCTCACCGAACGGCATGGAGCAGCAGTCGTAGCGATTACGAGATTGGTACCATTGTTCCCCTTCAACCTTCTCAACTACGGCTTCGGACTGACCAAAGTGCGGTTTGCCACATATGTCTTCTGGTCGTGGCTCTGCATGATGCCGGGAACCGTTCTGTACGTGGTCGGCGCAGATGCGGTATTTTCGGCCTTCAGGGAGGGGGCGATTCCTTGGGGTCTGTTGGCAGCGTTGGCAGGCGTTGCAACCGTCACCTTCGTCATTGTGAGATTGGCGCGACGCAAGCTCGACGACGCTTCAATTACTTCCCAGGCGTAGGAGCCTCAGAGTTATGTCATTCGATCGAGAATCGATACTCATGGGCGACGACTACAATCAGGTGCTGAGAGATTGGGTGCGTCCGCCGAATTGGGAGAATCCAACGCCCGCCGGCAAATACAACGTTGTCGTGATCGGCGGCGGTACCGCGGGGCTCGTGACGGCAGCCGGAGCGGCGGGGCTCGGCGCGAAAGTGGCGCTCGTCGAAAAGCACCTGCTTGGCGGGGATTGTCTGAACTACGGGTGTGTGCCGTCGAAGAGCCTGATAGCCGCGGCGAGAGCTGCTGCTGCCGCGTCCGCAAGCCGCATACCCGGCGTAACTCCGGGTCGGACGGCGACAGACTTCCCCGAGATAATGAAGCGAATGCGCCAAATTCGCTCCCGAATCGCCGAACACGATTCCGCGGATCGGCTCGCCGGTCTCGGCATCGACGTTTTCTTGGGCGAGGGACGGTTCGTCTCTCCGACCGAGATAGAGGTCGACGGAAAGAGATTGCGTTTCGCCAAGGCCGTGATCGCCACGGGCGGCAGGCCGACGGCGCCAAGAATCGTGGGACTCGAGGATGCCGGGTATCTCACCAACCTGTCAGTATTCGATCTCACCGAGCTACCCCCCCGCATGGCTTTCATAGGAGCGGGGCCGATCGGTTGCGAGCTGGCTCAGGCATTCTCCCGCTTCGGATCGAATGTGACACTCCTCGAGCTTTCACGAGTGCTGCCCAGAGATGACGAGGACGCCGCAACACTGGTAGAGCGATCACTGATACGAGACGGAGTATCGGTATTGTGCGGTGCGGCGATCAAAGCGGTCTCTTCCGCGGATACTGGCAAGATCATAACGGTCGGACACAAGGGGGAGACGAAGTCGATCGCGGTCGACGAGATCTTCGCCGGCACCGGCCGGATTCCCAATGTAGAGAACATCGGCCTGGAGTCGGCAGGCGTCGAGTACGGGGCTTCAGGAATCGTGGTAGACGACAGACTGCGAACCACGAACAGGAACGTCTACGCGGCCGGCGACGTGTGCCTGAAATACAAGTTCACCCACGCCGCGGATGCCGCTGCACGGCTGGTTATAAGAAACGCACTCTTCTTCGGCCGCGCCAAAGTAAGCGCGCTCAACGTTCCTTGGAGTACGTACACCGACCCCGAGCTGGCGCGCGTCGGACTGTCGGAGCGCGAGGCGGTCGAGCTTGGCGTCGAATACGATTGCTACAGGCGGGAGTTCTCTGACGTCGATCGGGCAATTGCGGATGGGGAGGAAGTCGGTTTCGTCAAAGTCCTCACCAAGAAGGGTGGCGACAAGATCGTCGGTGCCACCATCGTGGCTCCACACGCGGGCGACATGATCTCGGAGATAACGCTGGCGATGGAGATCGGTGTTGGGCTCGGTCGCCTGTCTACCGTCATACACCCCTATCCGACACGGGCCGAAGCGATCAAGCAGACAGCGGATGTCTATATGCGAAACAAACTGACGCCGAAACTGAAAAAGATGTTTGCGGCTTTCCTGAAAATGACGCGTTGAGGGAGATCGAAGTGGCGTACAATTCAGCGGTGGAACATGGCAGGAGCGGTGTTGCGGTGGAACAACCCGAGGGCGTGCCGTTCCTCGAGCACGTGTTGCTGGCCTCAGGCGGCGAATTGAGAGCCGGAAAGGTCGACACGTTGCAGGTCAACATCGGCCTCGAATGCAATCAGTCGTGCAAGCACTGCCACCTGGAAGCGTCGCCGAGGCGAACGGAGCGCATGGATCCGAAGATCATGCGGGGCGTCATCGATGCAGCGGCGAAAATGCGATGTCGACTGGTCGAGATTACGGGCGGCGCGCCGGAGCTTCACACGGAGTTCAGGTGGTTCGTCACCGAGCTGCACAATCATGGTATTCCCATTAGGCTCAGGACAAACCTGACGGTACTGCTGGAAGAGGGACAAGAAGACCTGCCGGAGCTGCTGTGTGAACTCCGTGTGCATCTGATTGCATCGCTGCCCTGCTACCTCGAGGAAAACGTGAATGCCCAGCGGGGCACAGGTGTTTACGAGAAGAGTGTCGCGGTCATCAGGAAGTTGAACTCGCTCGGCTACGGAGTAGACCCCGATTTGCCACTCGACCTGGTGTACAACTCGGGCGGTCCGTTTCTGCCCCCGGAGCAGGGGAAACTCGAGGAAGATTACCGCCGCGAATTGAAGGATCGATTCGGCATCGCCTTCACGCGCCTCCTGACGATCACCAACATGCCCATCGGGCGATTCTTTGAGCAGCTCAAAGAGACCGGAGAAGCGGAGCAATACATGCAGCTACTTCGTGACTCCTTCAATCCGGTGACGGTGGACAAGGTGATGTGCCGCAATCAGATCACGATCGCCTGGGACGGCTCTCTCTACGATTGCGATTTCAACCTTGCGCTGGACATGCCCGTCGTGGGCGGGAACACGATCGAAGACCTGGACCACACCGCAGTGGTCGGGCGTGCAATCAGGACCGGAGACCACTGTTTCGGCTGCACGGCCGGCGCAGGTTCATCGTGTGTGGGGGCATTGGTCGAGCCGTGAGACGGAACCTGATCGTGTTTCTGCGCTATCCCGAGGCGGGGACGGCGAAAACCCGCCTGATACCGAAGCTCGGCGCCGAGGGTGCGGCCGCGCTAGCGAACGAACTTGCCAGGCATACCTTGGATGTCGTCGACGCGGTAGCAGCCGAGGGCGGTATCGACGTGTCGCTGTGGTATACCGGGTGTGACGAGACCCGTGCGCGAGAGATCGCACCCGGCAGCTACAACTATCGTGAACAGTCCGGCAGCGACCTCGGCAGCCGGATGAACGGAGCTTTCGAGTCGGCATTCGACGAGGGTTACGACCAGGTGGCTCTGATCGGCACCGATTGCCCGGAACTCAACGAGAGTGTGCTGGCTCAAGCGTTCGACTGCCTTGCCGACTCCGATCTGGCGATCGGGCCGGCTCGCGACGGAGGTTATTATCTCATCGCGATGAAAGCTCCCACTCCCGCACTGTTCGAGGGGATCGCGTGGGGAACATCCGAAGTGCTGGAAGCCACCCTGCAAGCCGCGGAGAAGCTTGGACTGGCGGCCGCGGGTCTTCCGCTGCTCTGGGACGTCGACCGCCCCGAGGACCTGGTCGACTACGAATTGTTCAAAACCAGGCAGGCGTTCCTGACGTGATCTCGGTGGTCATTCCGGCACTGAATGAAGAGCAGAGCATCGCCGACACCATCGCCTCGGCCGCGGCCGAGGCCAAAGAGGTGATCGTCGTAGACGGCGGGTCATCCGACCGGACGTGTGCATCGGCGGAAGCCGCCGGCGCGCGCGTGCTTGAAAGCGAGCCGTGCCGAGCCAAACAGATGAACAGAGGTGCGGAACATGCGAAGGGCGACGTGTTGATTTTCCTGCATGCCGACACCCTGCTCCCCGTGGAATTCGGGGCCGCGCTCGAGCGCTCACTTTGCTCGAAGGGGGTCTCCGCGGGCGCCTTCACACTGGCGATCAACGCGGCCGGAGCGAAGTATCGCCTCATCGAGGCGATCGTATCGTTTCGCTCGCGAATGAGTTCATTGCCCTACGGAGACCAAGCCATCTTTGTCGGTTCAGAGGTGTTTGCAGAGTCCGGCGGCTTCAAGAACATGCCTATCATGGAAGACTATGAGTTTATGTGCCGCATGCGCCGGGCAGGTAGGATAGCGATTCTGCCGCATCGGGCATTGACCTCGGCAAGAAGGTGGCGGAAGCTAGGGGTTTTCCGGACGGCCGTCGTCAACTTCTCGATCGTCGTCGGCTACCACCTGGGTGTGGACCCCGCCCGGCTTGCTCGCTGGTACAGGGGTGTTCCTCGCCGGACATTGCCTGCCGGCTACGGTCCGCCGAAACAGGGTTAGGACAACGACATTCCCCCTACGCCGCCACAGACGCGTCGGGCTCAAAGATTGGCGCGTCTAGAAACGGGGGTTCACGACGTTGGTGAACAGGGACCCGAAGGTGTAGGAGATCGCGAGGTTGGCGGACCCGCGGTAGGCCGTGGCCATCCTGCGGCGTTCTAAGAGGATGTCTTCCAGGGAGGCGTCCCGGCGGGGGAGCGAGAGCTGGTCGTTGATGCGTTGGTAACTGGCGCCGAAGTTCAAGGAGATTCCCTCCACCACGCGTAGAGACACGTTCCCGTCCAGGATTACCCGGTACAGAGACGTGTCGTGGAGGTATTGGGATCCTGTAAGACCGGAGGAGACCGATCCCCACGGCTGGCGGAACCGCACCGATGCCTCGAGGGAGTGGGTGTAGAGGGTTTCTGCCGTCTTCTCGTAGATGCTCTCCTCGAAGTAATCGGCGAACTCGATTCCTCCCCGGTAAGTGAAGGTGATTTCCCGGCGGGACGCTTCATCGTAGGGATACAGGCTGTACTCGACACCAACGGTCGATCGAACACGGTGCCGGAGGTTGTCGACGGTGGTGGTGATGTAGTCGGCGAACAAGCCGCTGCCCCAATGCGCTCCCATGCTCCGGATCACGAAGCTGTTGAAACCGTGGCGCCTATGGGAACTGCGGACGTCTTCTTCGTCTTCTCGCCTGATCAGCCGAGCGTTGTTGTTGAAATAGGGACGGAGCCGGATCTTCCACTGCTCGGTCACCCGGTTGGCGTAGAAGCCGTAGCGCGCATTCCAAGCGTATTGGGTGGATTCGGTGCTGAGATTGCCTCCGACGTATGCCTCGAATGTCCAGTGCCTCCAGGGATCGTCGGTGGGAGCAATGGCAGCTACCGCCGACTCCCGGTAGGTGAGTTGGAGCTGCTCGGCCAGGGGGGTCCTGGCGGTGTAGGCGACCAGCCCCAGTGCGAGGGTTTTGGTTAGTCCGTCGCGCTCCTGGGCCGCCGTGCTTAGCGGGGGCGAGACGTATGTGAGCGTGTTGTCCACCCCGGCGAACTCCTGTCGCCCCGCGAAGGCCAACGTGTAGAGGCGCCCTCCGCTGCCGGTCGACTGAGTTGTTACCAGCACATGAACTTGGGCCAGGTTCGGGTCTCGCACATAGTTGACGAAGGTGATTTCCCGGCGGATGTGGTTGTGGTCACAACGGCGGCAATCCAGGAAGACGCGGGGTGCATCTTCACGGGAGGTTTGATCAACGGTACCGGCAGGGGCGGCTTGGCCAGTGGCTGGAACGGGAAAGCCGAGCACGAATGCCACCGCGACAAGGAGCAACAGGCACCGCTCGCCCAGTCCGGCCGAAAGGGGCCGTTTCGGTGTGGAAGGGGCGGTTACTCGTCGGTTGTGTCGCATCGGCGTTCTGTTGCCGCTTTCTCGAGAGCGGTGTTGTGATGGATCGACTTGCTGATCATGGCCCTGACTTATTGTGGTGTTTTGTACGTGACCGGCACTTCCGAGCACTTCATGGTTCTTGTGCTTCATCTTGCATACTGCAGAACACGCGGGATGCCTGAGTTGTTCCTCTTCGACGCCTCGAGCGCCTTTGATTCGGCCGCCGTACCGATTGATCGGAAGTTACCAGGTTGATGGTCGAAAGTCTTTCGGCTCCATTGCTGGACGTTTGATGTCCAGCCAAGTGCGGTTACCTGGCTGCACTCGGTACGAGACGGCGAGCAAGACGGCGGGCAAGTCGAACGCCTATTCCTGAAGCGGAGTGGGCAGGGCTCTTTCCATATGCCAGCGGACATAGCGGTCCAACATACGGAGAACACTCTTGGTGACTGAACGGTCCCTTTACGCGCTCGTCTCGGTCGGCGGCGGTGCGCTTGCAGGAGTGGACATCTCCTTGAACGAATTGAGCGCCTCGTCGGTGCCGATGATCGCCACATGGTCGTTGCCCTGAAAACGGAAGTCTGCGTCCGGGTTGACGATCAGCTTGTCGTCACGAATGACGCCTACGACCGAAGCCCCAGTCTTTTTGCGGATCTCGACTCCGCCGATGGAGTGGGATACGAGCGGGCTATTCTCCTCGAGCAGGGCCCATTGGAGATCGAAATGCTGCGCGGCCGATCGGAGGTGCGAGAGCGTCTTGTAGCCCTGATCCTCGTCGAAGAAGGGCGCGAACAGGTCCTGTCGCAGCGACTCCGTGCGTTGCTGTATCTCTGCCACGGGAATAGGGAAGTGTAGGAGAGACCTGCGCGTCATCTCGAGGCTGGCCTCGAATTCGGGCAGTACCACTCCGCTCACTTCCATCTCCTTGAAGATAGGTATGAAAGAGGGGTCAGAGGTTCGTACCACTACGTTCAGCCCTGCATTCTGGCGCTTCGCATTGACGATTATCGTCCGCGCCGTGACCGCGTCCGGGGTGGTCACCACCAGCAACCGAGCCGAGCCTATCTCGGCCGCCTCGAGCACGATCTCGTGCGTCGCGTCGCCGTAGACGACCGGAATACCATCAGTCTGCGCGCTTTCGACCCGTCCATGATCGAGTTCGATGATCACCAGCGGCAGGCCGAAGCTCCGGAGCACACCGGCAAGCCCGGATCCTACTCGCCCCCCGCCCACGATGACCGAGTGCTGTCTCAGGCCCGTATCCGGGATATTGAGGGTCTCGAGGGGCTCGTGTTTGAACAGGTGCTTCCTCAACGCATACAACCTTGCCGTTTGGCTCGACACGAGTGGCGTGAGCAGCATTGTCAGGACGGCCGTGGTCAGTATCAAAGAGTAGGTTTCTTGGCCGATCGAGTTCGTCGAGACTCCGACTCTCGCCAGCACGAAGGAGAACTCCCCGACCTGAAAGAGGCCCAAGCCGACAGCTAGCGGGATGACGTTGCCGTATCTGAACAACTTGGATAGGACCGCGAAGATGAGTCCCTTGCCGAAGCTGACCGCCAGCAGCAGGACCGCCACCTCTGCGAGGTGATCCTTCAGGAATCCAGGATCGAGCAGCATCCCGACCGATGCGAAAAACAAGAGACCGAACAGATCTCGTAGAGGTATGATGTCACTCAGGGCCTGGTGCCCATAGTCCGATTCGCTGAGCACCATGCCGGCCACGAACGCTCCGAAGGCAAACGACAGCCCCACCATGTGGGTTGTGTAGCCGACTCCGAGTCCGATCGCGGCGATGGCCAGCAGGAACAACTCACGGGAGCCGAGCTTCGCGATATGTCCCATCAGCCGGGGCAAGAGCTTCGTGCCGAGCAGCAGCATCCCGGCGATGAAGGCCGCCGCCTTGATGGCGGCAAAGCCCAGGGCGGGGAATCCCACCGACGGGTTGTTGAGCTGCGGGAGGATGATCATCAGAGGTACCACTGCCAGATCCTGTACGATGAGCATCCCGATCATGACCTTGCTGGAAAGAGTGCCGAGCCAGCCCTGGTTCATCAGGGTCTTGAGGATCACCATGGTGCTCGAGAGCGAGATACAGGCTCCAAGCCAGAGAGCATCCCTCCACTCCCAGCCCGTCACTTTGCCGATGCCAAATCCGAGCCCAATGGTCAGAACGATCTGAATGGGTGTACCGATGAGAGCGATCTTCTTCACCGGTTTGAGGTCTTTGAGAGAGAACTCGAGGCCGAGAGCGAAAAGCAGAAGCGCAACACCGATCTCCGCAAGCCGTTCGATCTCATGGGTGTTGGAGACTGTGATGCCGCCCGTGTGCGGCCCCAGAATGACGCCCGCTGCGATGTAGCCAAGAACTATCGGCTGCCCCAGTCGCTGAAGCAGCAACCCGCAGCCGAAGGAGACTACGACGAGCAGGATGATGTCGGTTGCGATTCCCATACCTTGTGCTGCGTTCTCCCTTCAGTCAGCGCAGTCCCAGATGTCCCGATCCGTGTATCGTGACATGCAATTCTCCCTGCCAAACGGCGACCGCAGTGGCCGCCCGGAAAGCCCTGGCGCAGATACTCGTTGCCGGCCGGATCGACCGGCACGCAGGTGTTTGAAGTACGATCGCGTTAATAGTACTCGCACGGTCCCATGACCGGCCTCTCAAGTCGAGCGAGACGCCGCTCAACCGTTTGGGCGGTTGCGGGCCGTGCGGTTTTCCAGGACAGCGATCCGGGGTATATGATGCCAGGTGCCTAGGTGACTCTCGAGAGAGAACGCTTCGAATCCGTCTTGCCGCGTGATGTCCCCGGCCATGAATTCGATGATGGCGTGTCCGACCTCCACCGTTTCTTCCGTCATCGTCACGGCTCCACTTCCAGCAGCTTCACGTCCGGTTCCGCGGCTGGCGCTGTACGTAGCGACCAGTCGTCCTCGAACACCAGCACCGGCCGTCCGTGCCGGTCGTACAGCAGAACCCGACCCGGTGACCGGGCTAGCCTGGCGACGGCATCGTCAGGCCCCGTGACCCAGCGTGCCGCCACGTAGCCGAGTCGGTCGAGCCTGGCGACCGCACCGTACTCGTGCTCCAGCCGGTGGATGAGGATGTCGAATTGGAGCGGGCCCACGGCGGCCACCACGGGCCGCGGTCCGTCCGACGCGCGGGGATCCTCCCGTAACACCTGCACCAGACCTTCCAGGGCGAGGTCCTGGAGCCCCCGATCGAGGTGCTTGCGCCGCAGCGGATCGGGTGCGGTGACTGTCGCGAAATGCTCGGGCGCGAAGCGCGGGATCGGCGCGTAGACGATGGTTCCGTCCGCCGACACCGTGTCCCCGACTTGAAGTTCGCCCCGGTCGTGTACGCCGACGACGTCGCCTGCCCATGCGCCGTCCACGACCTGCCGCTCCTGTGCCAGGAACTGCCGCGGCGCCTGGAGCCGGACCCGCGCACCTGTCCGGCCGTTTACGACCGTCATGCCTGGCTCGAGCCGTCCGGAGCGCAGCCGCAGGAACGCGACGCGGTCGCGGTGGCGGGGGTCCATGTTCGCCTGCACCTTGAACACCGCCGCGCTGAACGGCCCGGCAACCGGGTCGATCCGTCGGCCTTCGGTGGTGACAGCGCTAGGAGAAGGCGCGAGCCGCAGAAAGCGCGTGAGGAACCCTTCGACACCCACGTTTGTCAGCGCACTGCCGAAGAAGGTCGGCGAAACCGCGCCGCCGAGGAATGACGCTTGGTTGTTTGGCGGCGTGAGCGCGTCGAGCAATTCCAACTCATCGCGCACGGCCGCCAGGGCAGCGGGCCCCAGGTGCTCCGCGACGGCAGGATCGTCGAGCGAGGCGACGCGGGCCGTCTCCCGCCGCGCCCCATGGTCGCTTACCCGGTCGTACAGCGCGATCCTGCCGGTACGCCTGTACACTATGCCCGCGAGCCGCCCTTCCACGTGGACCGGCCAGGTAACCGGCGCACAGGGCACCCCGAGTTCGCTCTCGACCTCGTCGAGCAACTGGAGCGCCGGTACCCCGGCGCGATCGCACTTGTTGACGAAAGTGGCTACGGGCACACCGCTCCGGCGGCATACGGCGAAGAGCTTCCGGGTACGTTCCTCGACGCCGCGCCGATTGTCGAGCAGCATGACCGCGCTGTCCGCGACCGCGAGCGCCCGATAGGTGTCCTCCGAAAAGTCGGCGTGGCCCGGCGTGTCCAGCAGGTTGATGCGGTGGCCGTCGTGGGTGAACTGGAGCACGCTGGCCGTGACCGAAATGCCGCGCTCGCGCTCGATGGCCATCCAGTCGGAACGTGCAGCTCGGGTGGCTCGCCGCGCCTTTACCGAGCCCGCGAGATGGATCGCGCCGCCGTACAGGAGGAGTTTCTCGGTCAGCGTGGTCTTGCCAGCGTCGGGATGGCTTATGATCGCGAACGTACGTCGGCTGGCCACCTCGCGCTGCGCAATGGAGCGCGCCGGGGCTTGCGCCGTCACGTGCGTTCCCCACGCACGTTGGGATCGTCCAGGCTGAGCAGATGTGAAAGGATATGTGCCACTTCGACGTACCCCTTCAGGGCCCCTACCCGATCCACGATGAGCGTGACGGGAGACCGTGCCGGTCCGTCGAATAGATGCTCGAGACGTGTGCCCGTCGGGGTCATCATGTCGTCAACTGTGCTGGGTGGCTCCGCGATCGGTTTCATCCGGCTTCCCCCACCGGATTGACAAGGTGCTCTAGGCGGAATTTGCGATTTATGATCATGGTCACGCTCCAGAGTGCAAGACAGTCTGTCGTCGGCGGCAAGCCGCAGCGGTTCGCCCGTGGCGGCGGCAACCTGTCTCGTCTGGCGCGTGCGGCACCTACGGAAAGTGCGTAGTGGCAGCAAGCGCTGCTGGAAAACTCCAGCGATTCAATATACGTTGGCCTGCACAGGGGGTTCAAAGAGCCGCAACGGCATCATCGCAGCTCCAACCGGTCCAGATCCCCCTTAGCGCTTCGGCACGGCATCAAGCCAAAGCATTCTACCCGGCTTGCGGCAGTTGGGCCAAGTACTCCGTATCCAACTCGATGTCGACGCCAAAGCCGGACGACGGCTCTGCGGTGTCGAGCACACGGCCCTTGCGCGGACTTGGACCCGTGAGCGGGTTTTCGCCGAGTTGCTCGCGGTGCTGCCGCACTGGTGATCGCCACTTTGAGGCAATGCGGCTGGAGCAAGAGTAGAGCAGGAATGGGCGGTGGCCCAATGGAGATGGCGCTCCTGCAAGCAGGATCGCGTAGCTCAAAGGCTAATGTCCTGACGCCCCGGGACGAACTCTCCAAACCCGGTACTTGGACTCGGGACTCACCGCCCATGAGTATGTTTGCGCTCGGATTGCCGCTTGTCAAGGCCGGACGGCCAACACGCAACTACTCCAGAGCAACGTGTCGACTTCCGCTTTGTGACGATACGCCCAATGATGGCCCGATCGATTTGCACGTTCAACACGTCGTCAGCATACGAACGCAAACGTGCAGTTACGAGTGGCGGCGAGTGTTCGGGGTTCGGAAAACCTGATGAAAGTGTATTACCCTACGGCTCACAAGGGATTGAAGGCGTTACATCAAGCCGCCGTCTCCGTTCAATATCCTAAGAATGCAGCCACGTATCTCAGGGCCGCAAAGACGATGATCCCGGCAAGCATCCATTTGATGGCCTTGGCGGGAACGAATTTCTGGCAGCGCGCGCCAAGGTACATGCCGGCCATCCCCCCCACCCCGAACAACGCTCCCAGGAGCCAATCGGGAGCCACCGACATGTCCGGGTACAGGGGCGCTATGGCCTGGAAAAAAGCGACTCCGGCCACCGAGGTGACGAAGGTGCCCATCAGGGCGGCTCCGGCCACGGCGTAAACCGGCAGACCGAAAAAGGTTACAAAGAACGGAGCGATGATGGACCCGCCGCCGATGCCGTAGATGCCACCCACAATGCCCACGATGAAGCTGAGGGCGAAAATTCCCCAAAACGAAATGTCGAACGACTCATCATAGAACGTGTAGCCCAGCCGTTTCATGTTGAAATGGGTAACCGACGTGGGCTTGAATCGCTTTTCCTCGATGGTTGCCGCACCGCCGGTTTTCGAACGATAGCTTCTCACCAACTCCTGAAATCGTTTTTCGCTGTTCGCTTTGTTGTCCTTCCCCGCATCTTTCTTCACTAGGTCGCGTGTCATCTTAAGCCCGATGTAAAGGAGCACGCCCGCGGCAAAAAGCTTGAAGTGCTTTGGATCGGGGAGGTAGGCAACCCGCACGATGGCCCCGATGAAAACGCCCGGCAGTGTGCCGGCAATCACGACCCAGGTCAAAGGCCACACCATCCGCCCCTCGCGCCAGTAGCGGTACACGCCGCTCGGGATGGCTACAATATTGAACACCTGGTTGGTGGCGCTGACCGAAGGGTTTGTGTACCCGAGAAACGACATCTGGAACGGCAGCAGCAAAAAAGCGCCGGAAACCCCTCCCATGGAAGTGAAAAAAGACACCACGAACGCCACCACGGGAGGTATCCAGGGAGAGATCTCTATGCCCGCTGTTTCGAAAAACACAAATGATTCCCCGTTAAGGCTTCATGACGCATGCGTGGGTAGCTCTTGAACACCTTGATGGCCGACCCCGAGGGGCGGCCATTGGCTCCCACCGTCGCCTCGGATTCGGCGAAACAGAAGAAATCCTCACGCCGCAAAAGGAGGCAGTCCAACTCCTCGACATCAACTGTTCCCAGTAGACGGCAACTGCCAGTCACGATAAATGATTACATACCAATGACTTACCACACCTAACACCCGGGAACTTCGGTCTAGAACCCCAACCTGTGCTTAACCTGCACCCGTCCACTATACCCGCAAGATCGCAGCATCCGGCAATCTATGCACTTATCACTGCACCCCGCGCGGGCCACTGCCGCCTCCACCAATGTCAGCCGCCGGACTCCGCACCCCAAGCCCGCCACGATTCAATACGTGCGTGTACACCATCGTCGTCTTGACGTCACGATGCCCCAATAGCTCCTGAGCCGTACGTATGTCGTAACCTGCCTCCAACAAATGTGTCGGCAGGTAGATCCCGAATGTCGTGCCATGGTCCGGTTCGCTGTAGATGTTGAAGAACCCTTCGTTTTGCTTGACGATGCCATAGACGGTGGCGAGTCCCAAGCCGGTCCCTTTGCGACACCCTTGGTCATGCATTTCAAAAGAGCCGCTCCTCGCTGTGATCCACAGGTGTTCGGAGACCCCACGATAGCGGCCCGGGGCGTGCTCTCAAGATGCATTGGCAAACCGGGAGAATTCCATGCATTACTTGTTCCGACGACTACAGTTTCCAGTGCTCGCGGTTGTCGAGGACCGCGCATTTCGGGTGCAAGCGCCCCACCGGTTGCGCAGGTTGCTGCAACGCGAACAGGATTGTGCGCAGGGGAGTTTTCGGCTGCTGGATTCGTCATGGACGTGGTTCGTGGTGACGATCGAGGAGGAGGCGATCATACCGTCCCTTCGCGACATACAGCCCCCGACCAAGCAAACGCTCATCGCACTCGTCAATGGCCGCGTTAATAGGGCACCGGGCGAGCCAATGTACGCGCCGCGCGCGGCAAAGGCCGGTACGAAGAAGGTGTTGAGGGTGGAGCAGGGATGGCCCGGCCAAGTTTCAGGTTGATGCGAAGGCGGCCTCCAGAGCCCTGTCAAACGTCTTTAGCCGTTTCACGTTTCGCCTCTTGCAGCACGCGAGATGCAACAGATCGCGGGCGCCCAAACCCGGGTGGCGACTCACCAAGTCACGTGCGAGCCAGAGGTCATCAGGTTCTACCGGCCAAATCTCCGCGGCGCGTGCCCCAACTAGCGTGAAGGCAGCGTCGAGTGTGGCAAGCCTCGCCACCGGCAAGTATGCGTGTAGCAGCTCCTGCAGCACCTCCACCGAGGTCACGAGGTGCTCAGCGTCTGCGAGTGCCTCCTCGAAGAAGTGCCTTGCCTCACTCCTCAACGGGTGCTCTCCACCCACAGCATACATCACCACATTCGTATCCACGAAGATCATGTGATGGGTAGACCGGACCTGCGCGACTCATCGATGACGCGTCGGTGGTGGTTCCAGTCAGGTTCTCCCTCGGCCTCCCGCGCGTCACAGGCCTCGAAGAACGCACGGAGTCCTTCCAAGGTCTCGAGTTGCGTTTCGCGATCCTCCGATGCCAGTTTCTCCCTAGCCGCCGCTCGTAGCCATGCACCCAGCGACATGCCGGCCTTTTCCGCACGGCGACGGTACCGTTCCTTCTCGCTTTCATCCAAAAGGATGTGAATTCTGGTCATTCCCAGTAGCTCAAGCCTGATGTGTACACCTTATGTGTATGTGTATGAATATAACACATTAGCTCGCTCCGACTTGATCACCGCAGCCGGCTCGATGGCGAGGGCGCGCCTCACCGCACCTTCTTTGTCCACGACGAACTCGAAAGCGAACGAGGGCGGCGCTGCGTCCGTGTTCAGTTGCCCTCGGAGCCAGGCCTAATAACTGTCACAACAGTCCGGCGGCAATCGTTGCCAATCCCAAGAAACTGAAGAATCCGATGACGTCGGTCACAGTGGTCAGAATGATCGACGATGCCTGAGCGGGGTCTTGGCCCAACCGGGCCAGCACAATCGGTATCGATGCTCCTGCGAGACCGGCGATCGCCATCGAGATCACCATCGCGATGCTTATCACGGCACTCAGGCCGAGCGACTCACTCCAGACGTACACTGCAAGAGCAGTGACCAAGGCAACTGCGATGCCGTTTATTGCCCCGGTTGCTACCTCTTTCAAGCTCACCCTGAGCCAGTGCCGCGAGCGTATCTCTCGCACTGCTAATCCCCGCATGGTGACTGCCAACGCCTGCGAGCCGGTATTGCCCGATTGACCTGCTACGACCGGCAACAGCACGGCTAGTGCGGTGAACCGGGCGATAGTTCCTTCGAACAAGCCGACCACGGCGGCAGCGAGAAAAGCCGTTGCCAGGTTGGCCTGCAACCAGGGCAGCCGGCGTCGCACGGCGAACGACACCTTGGAAAGGGCCCGTTCGTCCTTACTAGCTCCCACCATCGTCTGCACGTCGGCCGTCGCCTCCTCTTGGGCGGCTGCAACCAGTGCCTCGTGGCGGATCACACCGATCACCCGGCCCTCGAAATCCGTAACCGCGAGGCTCGCGATCTTGGTAAGGTGCAAGGTGTCCAGCACCTCCTCTCGCGAAGCGGTTGCCTGCACGCTCACCGCAGGTTGCCGGACCAGCTCGCCCAAGAGGTCGCTGGCCTGAGCCAGCACCAGATCCTGCAATGCGACCGGCCCGACCAGTTTGCCTTCATCGTTGATGACGAAGACATCGGAGATCCGCTTACGCCGGAAAGAGCGGATGCGCTTGACGACTTCGCTGACCGTGGCGTCGGGCCGGAAGAGCGTTACACGCGGGTCCATTATTCCCCCGGCTGTGTCGCCGGAGTAGGTCATCAGTTCGGCGATCTCCCTACGAGGCCCCTCCTCCAGCGCGCTGAGCCGCTCGTCCCTGCGGCCCGGTTCGAGACGTGCTAGAATTGGCGCTACGGCGCCCGGCTCCAGTCTCGCTACCAACTCACGCAGAGACTTGGCTGTCACACTGTCCAGGACCTCTGCTGCCAAGTCCGGGCGCAGGTGGAAAAAGACTCGCGCAGCATCGCGCACAGGGAGTGCCTCGATGAGTTGTGCCACCTCGTTTCCCTGGAGACTTTCCACCAACAGCGCAACGTCATGCGGATATAGTCGTGAGAAACGCGTGGCGAGCGATCGGTCGATAGCGTGGGATTCAGCAGGCATGCCTGCCTCCATCGGTGCGTTCTGGGGCGGCGGGATCGGACTGGGTTCGCTCAGGAATGGCCGGCAAAAACCTTGAAAGACCGATCCAGTATAACTCCGACAAACCGACGAGTGTGCCGGTGATACCGACACCAGCTGGAGCCTCACCGAGTCGTCGGAGCTGACGGTGTCGGAGTATTCCCAACAGGACCCCTGCTTTGTCGACCACGGGAGCGGCATCCATGAGCCGCCAAGCAGGGTTGGAGACCACGGTCGTCATCCTGGCACCCGCCTGCAACTGCACTGCCGCAGGCTGCATGAGTGTAGTAACCGGCAACTTGGGAGAAGCGCGCAGGAGGTCGCGCACGTGCACGTGGCCAAGCAGCCGCCGAGTGCGGTCCACCACGTATAACTGGTGGTGGAAGGTTCCCCTGCGGCGTCGCAGCAACCGTTGGGCGGCTTCGCATGTGAGGTCACTGGGGATCGCCAACACCTCCGGATCAGTGGCGGCACCCACGGTTCCATCGGGGTACTCCAGCAGCCGATCGAGCTCCTGCCGGCGATCTTCAGGAAGTCTCGCCATGATTCCCATGCGCTGTGATGAGTCGATTCTCCGGAGGAGTAACGCCCCGATTCCGGGAGACAACTCACCGCATATCGTCGCTGCGTACTCCGAATCCAGCGAGGAAAGGGTTTCGGCTGCTGCGGCAAGGCTCATTTGACTCACAACGCCGGCGCATACCTCAGGCGACAGTTTCCTCAGAAGTACCGCCACCTCGGCCGAAGGCGCTTGTTCCAAAACACGAGCTGCATCCGCCGGGTGAGCCTCGGCAAAGTGGCGAGCGCAGAGTTGCATGGCTGGCACGGTCATGCTGTCTCCGTCACCAGCAGAGAAACTTCCTCGCTGAACCTCTTTGCCGGAACGAGGAGCCTGCCCTCCGGAGTGGATAAGATTACCGCGGTAGGTGCAAATCGGAGTATTTCACCCTCGATGTCGCCGAGCCGCACCACCTGACCCACGCTGTAGCTCTGGGTTGCGTAGTACCCAGCTACGATATTGCTTACCGCAGTGTTGGCGCCGATACCGAATGCAAGTCCGGCACTGGCGATGGCGGCGCCGAACACGACGGCAACCAGTATCACCAGAAGCTGCGCGTCGATTCCGATCTGCTCCAGCGCTATCACGACGGCGACCAGCAGGACCGTGACCTGCAATATCTGACCCACTCCCTCGGCGCGGACGATGCCTGCCGACTTGCCTGTCGCCGATACGGCGCGGCGCGACAATTTACCGGCGATCACCCCAGCGACGACCACGGCGGTTGCGGCGAATACGTTCGGTAGATAGTAGGCGATCTCGCTGAGCACGGTGGTTACGACGGTGAAGCCCAGGGTTTCGATCGCCGCGGCTGCGAACAACAGAAATACAACCCAGAAGACAAAACCGGTGATGATGTCGGGTAGAGCTGATCGCATACCGGAATCGTGTACGACCTCAGCAACTTCGGAATGTCGATTAGCCCGATCAAGTAACCGCCGGGCCAGGCGGCCGGCAATGAAGCGGAGCAGAACCGCGAGCAGCCAGCCTACAACCAGCAACCCCACCGCAGCCGCTATTCTCGGTAGTAACTGCTGCAGGCCGTCAGTTAGACTACTGAGCCATTGCATGAGCATCCTCCAATCTGGTTGGGTGGCGGAGAGCCGATTGTGGGTGGCCAGACATCTGTCTCCAACCAAGCATCGATACAGTACACCCCGACCGGTAGCGAGAGCCAGAGGGAGGTGCTGTGCATGTTTGCTGGACACGAGACTTGCCGGCCGAGTCCATGTCTAGAACCTGACCGTCACTCCGTTCGTCAGTTCAGTATCCAGTTTGGCCGTGTCGTCCGGAGGCCTGCTGTCGTAACGCAAGTTGAATTTCATCGCCACGGAGATCGTCCGGGTGATGGTCACGGAAAAACCTAGGGTGCTCAGCAGCCGGATATCGCGGGGATCGTCGAGGTCCGGTTGAGCGTAGGTGGTGCCGGCGAACGCGAACCGTGATTCGCCGGTGAACCGCGCTACCAGGTGGCTGGTGGCACGGTGCACGTAGGTGCTGACCGGGTGACCGGCATCCGCTGTGAGGTTCAGCGACTCGTGCTCGAACATGTACCCGATCCCCAGCCGAACTCCAGCTTGTCGGGTGTCTACGATGTCCAGGCGTACCGCCGCTCCCAGGAGCGCGCGAAAATCGAGCAGCCGGGATTTGTCGTAGTTCACCTGACCGAATGCTTCGAGTGCTACTGGATTGTCGAGGGCCAAACCGTGACGCAGATGAAGCAGCCCGTCGTTGGAGAAGCGGTCTCCGCCGAGGAATCCCAGCTCGCCGTTCCAGAGCAGCAGCGTCTGTGAATTGCCCCTCGCTTGTTCGACGCGACCGTCGATACCCAGCGCCAGCAATTCTACGTTCCCCGTCCGTAGAGCGAGGTCGACGCCGATCATGCCGGATAGTCCCGAATCGGTCTGCTCGGGGCGGAGAGATTCTATGTTCACCTGACTGCTGGCGCCAGGGGTGAGTCCTATTGCTACGCTGCCAGCCAGCAACGTGGAACGAAACCAGAAACGGCTGCGACGCAGCGAAAGGCAAATCAACGGCTTGATGCGGGTATCAGAATCCAAACTCGAAATTGACTAGCGGTTGATGATGGTCGAAGGCGGCATCGTCCGTGTCGATAATGTAGTCAACCTGCATCTCAGCAGCCATGCTCAGCCACACATTGAGTCCGAGTCCTATTGTTGCCGTGCAGCAGCCGATCGAACCGGGAACCGGCCATCGTCTGGAGCAGCGAATCGAAACCTGGAGCCCGTATATGCCCGCTTTCGCGTGCCAGTTCCGGCCCACCTTCTGAGGCTAGTTCGGGAGCGCGGAGCGGAGATTTCACTGTGTGGGTGCGGAGCTATCACGGAGTTGTCGATCCTCTTTCTCGGTGCCCAATTCGTCCACGCCGATGCGGGCAGTGCTGCAATAGATCACACCCTTGAGGCTCCGCAGTCGGTCGGCGAGGCGACCGATGCGCTCCGCATGTCCCCTGACGACGATGACTTCCAGGCAGCGGTGGTGGTCCAGGTGCACATGCAGCGTGGAGACCACCAGGTTCAGGGCGTCATGCTGGATTTCCACCAGCCGGTCCGTGAGCTCCTTCTTGTGATGGTCGTACAAGAGGACGATCCCCCCCGCTCCCTCCCCCTGAGCCTCCCAGCGGGACTCCGAGAGAGCGTCCCGGACTAGGTCACGGACAGCCTCGGACCGGTTGCGGTATCCCTTGCTCCCAATCATTTGGTCGAATGCTTCCAGGAGAGGCCCTGGAAAGGAAAGTCCAAAGCGAACCAGATTTGACATCTCGTGCTCCTTGTGAGCGGTCAGAGACCGAGGCGGCGGTAGCTTTCCAGGTAGTAGGTGAAGTCGAGGCCGTGGCGCCGCAGCAGTTCCCGGTCGCCCGCGATCTCCCGCGTGGATCCTGCGGCCCGGATCTTTCCCCCGGCCAGCAACGCCAGCCGGTCGCATGCCGCCAGAAGGGGCAGGATTGCCTGCGACACCACGATTACGGTGGCCGCCTCGTCACGTAGGATGGAGATAAGGCTTTCCACCAGGGCCGGGCTCAGGTTCGAGAAGGGCTCGTCCAGTGCCACCACCCGGGGTTCCATCGCCAAGACCGTTGCCAGCGCCACCCTGCGCCGCTCCCCGTAGGAGAGAGTATGGGACGTTCTGCCCTCGCTCCCGCCCATGTCCAGGGCGTTCAGTGCCTTGGTCACACGCCGCATCACTTCGTGTTCCGTGAGCCCGAGGTTCCTGGGTCCGAATGCCACGTCCTCCCCTACCGTGGGAGTGAAGAGCTGGTCGTCGGGGTCCTGGAAGACCAGGCCTACCCACTCCCTTATGAGCGGTAGGGTTTCCGAAGCTACGGGCCGGTTATCAATGGCCACCGTTCCCGACTGCGGCTGCAAGATCCCGTTGAGGTGGAGGAGGAGCGTGGTTTTGCCTGCGCCGGAAGGGCCGATGATCCCCAGGCGCTCCCCCGGCTCCACGCTGAGCGTTAGCTCCTCCAGGACCTTGGGGCCGCCCGGGTACGCGAAGCTGATGCCATGGACTTCGATCCCGGCCGGCCCGCTGGCCCTCGATCCGCTCTCACCCGTTCGTGCCTTCTTCATAGCCGCCACACTAGACGTACGATGGCAAAGGCGCCGACGCCGAAAACGACAAATGCTACGTCCGCCGGTCCTATGTGCCCTTGAGGCGGAGCGGGGAAGCTCCCTGTAAAACCCCGAGCCAGCATGGCCTGGTATACACGCTGGGAACGCCTCCACCCTCGAAGAAACACCAGGGCTGCTTGTTGACCCAGTGTTCTGACCCGTCCGGCTAGGAGCCGTCCGGGCGTTCGCGACCTCCGGGCCCGTTCGGTACGGGCTGCTTCTTGTCCCAGTATGTGTGAGAAGCGAAGCATGAAGGTGGACTGAGTGGTGAAGATGCTAGGCATCCCCAGGGCGCCGAGTCCCCACAGGATGCTGCTGGTATCCTCAGTTTCTACCAGCAGGGTGAGGAGCGCTACGGCGGCGAAGGCCCGGAGTAAGACCGACAGGGCCGTGTCGCCGGAGCCCCCTTCCGCCACAACGATCAGTACTGCCGCGACGAGGACCAAGGGAGCCACCGCTGCCATGCGCCGACCCAGCCGGCCCGGACTTATCCGAGCGGCCAACAGCAACGCAGCCACCATGATGTAGTATGCTGCGAAGGGGGCCACAGCACCTCGGGGCTCGCTCAGGACCACCACCAGTACTCCTGTCACCATGAGTATCTTGGCCCGAGGGTCGCGTCGCTGGAAAAAGGTCTTCCGGCGGCGGCCTCCACCGTGTCCTATCGTGTTTCCCGTCGAGCGCAGCGGGGTTGTGGGTGTCTCGCTCTCCAGGGTCAGCGTCCTTGGGGTCGCCGGGCGGTGAAACCGTACGCGAACCCGGTGAGACCTACGATGAGGCTGAGTCCCGTAGCCAGCTTCCAGGGGAGTTCGGCACCGCCGGATACGTGGGTGTGGGCCTGGTCCGCTCCGGAGCCCGCAGCACCGTGGTCATCACTTCCGGCTCCGGACTCATACGTCGCGGCAGTCTGAATACTCGCCTCTCGCCGATGCCCCATCCCGTCGTCCACTAACACCCGCCACTCTCCGGGACTCTCGGGAAGAAAGGCGAAAACCCCTGCACGGTCGGTGACGCCGGTCTGATAGGGTGTGTCACCTCCAGGCGGGTAGAGCGTGACTTGCGCTCCAGTGACCGGTGTTCCTCCATCGTAGTGGCATGCGGCCACCACCACTCGGCCTTCCCGGGTCAAGCGGATCGTGAATCCGTGAAATGGAGTACTCTCCGGCGCGACAAGCAGCAGAGCTGACGGATCTGCGCTGGATTTCTCGGAAGCTTCGGTCGTTTCAGGCATGAGAAGGATAGGCGAGGCCTGGGAAGCCACGGGGACCAACCAGAGGATCGTTCCAGCCAATAGCAACTCGCGGATGGATGTCATTGTCTTCATATAGGTTCAGAGTATAGGATTTCCGGTTGAACGTGCCGGAGGAATCGCACCGCCGTGACGGTGAGGACTCCCTCGATCGAGGCCACGATTGCGTACACCGAGAGGAGGTAGAGCATCCCCCGGCCGTAGCCTGACAGGTAGAACTCTACCCCCATCAGTAGGGCCGGGATCAGGATGGCTACTGATCCGGCCAAAAAGGAACGAAATACTTCCGCGGGACGAGTCCGCCGCCAGATCCACCCCGCCGCTACCGCGCCAAGTCCCATGTTGAGCGTGTTCATTCCGACCGAAATGAACCCTCCGTGCTGGAGGAGCAGGGCCTGGAAGAGAAGCGCAACGAACAGTACCGGAAGAACCCTTGTTCCCAGAAGTATCCCCCCCAACCCCAGAAGGGCCAGGTGCATGGAAGTGCCGCCCAAGGGAAAATGGAGCAGAGACACTGCAAAGAGCGAAGCGCCCACGAACCCCATGGTCGGGATCTCCTCGGGCCGAACCCGGCGCCCCGAGATATATAGAGCCCCAAGCGCGGCCGCGTCGGCGGCTATGCAGATCTCAGTGGCTATGATCCCGTCGGCAATGTGCATGCAAGCACTCCCCGGTTTCCGGCTTGCCGGCCCCGCGAACCGCCATCCGCCGAGAGGCCGCCCAGTATGTGAGGCGGGCGCCGCCTTCTGCACCTGGCCCAACAACTTCCGGACATCACCTCACAAAGGAAGCAATAGTGGGCTGGCGTAACACAAACAACTATTTCGTGCTACGGACTGAAATCTAACCGCTCAGACCGGTGCAGATTTCTTCCATTGAAAGAGCTTCGAAGTAGATGTTCTTCCCGGCCTCCGGAACTTCGTTGCGCGTTGCCATGTGTGGCGATCTTCAACTGGTGGGGCTTGTCAACTCAGGGTTGGGGCGATCCGCGAGTTGGTGCGGCCGGGCGCATGATCTCTCGAGGCCGCGATGTGCGAGCTACCTGTTCAATCCCCACTCGATGGTGATCAGGCGCAGTATCCGGCTGTTGGCCGTGAGTTGGAATTGCACCTCTACCGAGTCGAGACTGTAGGCGTGCGCCATCCGGCCGTCAATCGGAATCTCGCATCCTTCTCTCCTAGGGCTTTGCCTCCTCCGGTGGATGAGGCAGAAAGGTCTGCTCCATGAGCGGACGCCGCTTCTCCATCAACTCCCGGTCCAGATCCACCGGGGGCTCCGTTCCTTCCGGTACGCTTGACAGGTGTCCTATTCTGGCAGCAGTGTCCTGGAGTAGTTCGCCCACAACTATTGGAGGCGCCATGGCTATTGCACGGCCAAGACCAGTTATCGGTTCAATTCTCATCCTTCTCATTTGCGGATGCGGCGGCCAGGAAGCCGGCGCGGTTCAATTCGAGGTCACGCTGTCTGAGGCCGCGGCCGAACAAATTGCCGAACTCGGGCTCGAGGTCCCGATCGTAGGTCGGGCCTTCGCCATTGTCTCCCGCGATCACGAGCGGGAACCACGTCTGTCCACGGGGGTCACAGGAGTACCGCTTTGGGGGATTGACGTCCGAGATTTCCAGGCAGGGAGCAGTGCGCTGATAGCTGATGGTGGGGAGTCCGTGCGAGGTCACCCTCTGGCGACTGCTAGTGCGCTCCTGCCGGGAGAGTACTCGGTGCAGGCCTTCCTGAACGTCTATACGACGTTCAATCGGTCGGACGGCCACACTATCGAAGCACATCTCAACTCGGGAGCTCACCAGAGTCCCTTCCGCTCGCCGGGCAACGCCTACAGTGAGGTGATGAAGGTCCAGATCGATCCCAATCGAGACGCTACGATTGAACTCACCCTGGATCGTGTCATCCAGCCGACCCGACCGCTTCGAGAAGGAGAAACTCTCCAGCAAGGGAACTATGAGGACACGGAGTGGGTGAAGTACGTCAAGATCAGGAGCGACAAAGTATCCGAGTTCTGGGGACGGGACATGTACATCGGAGCCAACGTGCTCCTTCCCAGAGGCTATGACGAGCATCCGAACGTCCGCTACCCCGTACTCTATCTACAAGGACATTCTTCCGGATTGACCCCTGTTCCCTGGTCTCCTGTGAGGTGGTTTTACGAAGGGCACACGCCGTCAAACCCCGGAGTGGGCAATCAACTCGATGGATTCTACGAAGCATGGACCAGCGGCAGACTTCCCAAGTTCATCATCGTGACTTTCCGCGACGCCAACCCCTTTTTCGACACGTCATACTCCGTCAACTCGCCCAATGTGGGCCCTTACGGCGATGCCATCACCGAAGAGCTCATCCCCTATCTCGAGGAGAGCTTTCGCATCATCGCCGAGCCATGGGCCCGGGTGCTTGCCGGACGATCGACGGGGGGATGGGAAGCGGCGGCCATGATGATCTTCCACCCTGACTACTTCGCCGGAAGCTGGCCGTGGGCTCCTGATCCCGTCGACTTCCGTAAGAACATGCAGATGAATATCTACGAGGACGAAAACGCCTACTTCAACCAGCTCGAGTGGCTCCAGACTGGGCGGCCGGCGCAACGGGAGATCGACGGTCTCGTCAACTACATGGTGCAGGACGAGTACGGGTACGAACAGACTGTGGCCGACAAAGATCGCTCCGGAGGACAGTGGGCCGTGTGGCAGGCCGTGTATAGCTCCGTGGGCCCTGACGGTTATCCAACCCCATTGTGGGATCCGGAAACCGGAGTCATCGACAGGGAAGTTGCCAACTACTGGCGGGAGAACTACGACCTCAGTCACATCCTCCAACGCGATTGGGCCACCCTCGGTCCGAAATTGAGAGGTAAGCTCCACTTCGCGGTTGGCATGATGGACAACTATTACCTCAACGAAGCGGTCTATCTCGTCCAGGATTTCCTGGACTCGGCAACGAACCCTCCTTCGAATGCCACTTTCCAATACGGTTTTCGTGGACGCCATTCCTGGATCGGGCATAGCCCGGTGGAGCCGGAGCGTCAGATGACCTATGCTGAGTTTATCACGGTGATCTCCGAGTATATCACACGACATGCTCCAGCAGGAAGCGATACGAGAAGTTGGAAGTATTGATTGGCCTGCGGTCCATCGTACCGGCGGCAGTCACCGCATAGACCCGCCCCTTGACGCGTTGGTCCGGCGTCGAGGGGTGGTGGATAGTGTCGGGCTCGGGAAGCCCGAGCCCTATTGGGTCAGTGACCGAACACCAGCTTGCCGCCCAGCATGCCAAGTCGCGCCACGAGGGCGGTTGCGGCAACCAGCAGCACAGTGTACACAACGATTTCCAATCCATTTGGGACGTGGGTCCACCCCAAGAAGAGTCGCCATCCCGCCATGCCGAGGGTAACGCCGGTGAGCACCAAGCTCCAGAGTTTCTTTTCGGGAAACACCCCTGTTGTGGTGGTGCCGAAGCGGTGTTTGGCGTCCGACCATCCGGTGAGAGCTGTAAACGGCACCGCGAGTGTGGCCACGAGCATGAGGTAGAAGCTGGTGCGTTCGAAGGAGCTGTCCCCCGACACCAGATAGATGAGCCATGCCAACAAGGCCAACGGGAGGGCGCCGTTCGGGAAGTGCGCGGAGACCGGATGAAGGTGGAGCTTTTCGATGAGGCCACCGAACCCACGATGGTGGTGCTCCGGGCTATCCGTCTCCGGCACAAAGGCCTCTTTTCCGGCTCCGCAGACTGGACACATATCAGGGGGCTCGGTTCCTTCGTGGATGTAGTTGCAGACAGTGCAGCGCCAGCGGCCTGATTTCTTGCCGCTCTTTTTTGAGGTCCCTCCGGCCGGAGCCTGGGAGGTGGAAGCGGGCATCTCCTCAGCCTTTTCGAACATTTCTTTGGGCTGGCCGCAGACCGGACAGACATCCGGAGGGCTATCCCCTTCGTGCACATACCCACAAACGGTACAGATCCATTTCATGACAATAACCTCCCAATTATCCCACGGGAGCCAACCTCAGGCCCCTCGTCGACTCTCGAAAACGACCCCCCATTTCCATTTTCCCTTGAACAGTAACGGTTTTTTTGGTGCTTCGCCGTCGTCTGTCAAGTGACGGGAAGCTTTACGACCCTTTCCGACACCCGAGTTGAGTTGGGCCGTAGTGCCGGCGGCACGGAGGCCGCGGTCCTCGCACGGCCCGGCGACGAGCCGGTGCACAATCTCCGCTCGTTGTTGTAAAGATCTGGCGACACTGGCGAAGAATCAGGTACGCTCCAGAGCCAAATCGAAAGATGCTACCACCCCGGAATTCGAGATGCTCACCACGCCGACGCCGCTACAGCGCCGCGCGTTCGTTCAACGGAGGTTCGCGATATATCCTTAGACATGGTCGCGACTATCTTCAGGGTTGAACGGTCGTGTCGAATCAGATGAACACGGCGGACGCGATTTGCGGCTTCGAGGTTGTTGGGGAGGAGCACATGAAGCAGAAAGAACATGCTTGCCGGTTGTGCGAAGAGAAGTGGCACGCCTTTGAGGAACAGGCCGTCTACGAAGAGCTTCAAGCTCGACCCGAAGGTCTGGACGAGCGGGAGGTAACCCGGCGCCTGGAGTATTACGGGCCCAATACGCTCCCCACCAAGGAACCGCCGACCATCTGGGCTATCCTGCTGCGCCAGGTGCTCAACCCTCTGATCTTCATCCTACTGGCTGCCGCCGTGGCGTCAATCGCCATCGGAGAGCCTGCCGACGCCGTATTCATACTGATCGTTATCGCATTAAACAGCGCCCTGGGGGCATATCAAGAGTATCAAGCCGAGAAAAGCGCGGCCGGCCTGCAGCGGTTGCTGAAAATCAAAGCGCGGGTGCGTCGTGGCGGCAAGGAGATGGATGTGCCGGCGGAACAGGTGGTGCCCGGCGACATCGTGGTGCTGGAGTCGGGAGACAAGGTACCGGCCGATCTGCGCTTGACCGAAGCGAACGGCGTCCTGGCGGACGAGAGTTTTCTGACCGGCGAATCCATGGCCTCGGAAAAGGCGACCGCACCACTGCCCGAGGATACCGGCGTGAGCGATCGCGGGAACATGGCATTTGCCGGATCGACAATCACGTCGGGTAGAGGTATCGGGATCGCGGTGGGCACCGGGAGCGAGACGCAAGTCGGCATCATTGCCCAGAGTGTAACCGAAGCGGAAGGCGGGAAACCTCCCCTGGTGCTGCGTATGGAACGGTTCGTCAAACACATCAGCATCCTGGTGCTGGCCATCAGCGCAGGTTTGGCGGTCTTGCTGAGGTTCCAGGGCGAGGATGTAGCGGCGATCTTCTTCTTCGTGGTGGCCCTCGCCGTCTCGGCCATTCCGGAAGGACTTCCCGTGGCTCTCACCGTGGCACTTTCAATCGCCACCAAACGGATGTCCGCCCGCAAAGTCATTGTGCGTAAACTCACCGCCGTGGAAAGCCTGGGAAGCTGCACGGTTATCGCCAGCGACAAGACCGGCACCTTGACGGTCAACCAGCAGACGGCCCGTACCATCGCGTTTCCGGACGGGCAAACCTTCGAACTCTCCGGAGAGGGCTATAACGGCAAGGGGGAGGTGTCGGCGGTCGGTGATGACGGCAACGTGTCGGAAAGCGCTCGGGACCGATTGAGACGGTTGGCGGAGTCGGCCGTTTTGGCCAACGAGGCCTCGCTCGCTGAGGAAGAAGACGGCACTTGGAAACATCACGGCGATGCCATGGACGTGGCCTTCTTGGCCATGGCGTACAAACTGGGCTTGAGTCCGGCCGATGTGAAGGAGCAGGTCGAAGTCACTGAAGAAATCCCCTATGAATCGGAGCGCAGGTTCTCGGCGGCGTTCTACGAGAAGGATGGGACGGAATACGTGGCCGCGAAGGGAGCCGTGGAAACGATCCTGGGTTTCTGCGGTCGGATGCGCCGGGACGGGGAGATGGTGGACCTTGACAGGCAGGGCATCGAACGGCAGGCCGAGGCCATGGCGGAAAAAGGCCTGCGCGTGCTGGCTGTTGCCGGAGGTGGAGCGGGCATCAACGAACCCGATAAGAATTCGGAACACGGAAATCTGTCCGGGTTGGTCTTCCACGGCCTGGTGGGGTTCATCGATCCGCTGCGTCCCGAAGCGATCGAATCCGTCGAGATGTGCAAAACGGCGGGCATTCAGGTGATGATGATCACCGGTGACCATCCCTCCACGGCCGGAGCACTCGCCAGGGAGCTGGGCTTGGCCGCTCCCGATGAGCCGGTGGTCACCGGTCAGGAGCTGAGCGACGCAGGCTCTCCGGACAGCCCGGCCTTCGAGAAACTGGTTTCATCGACCCATGTGTTTGCCAGGATTTCCCCGATCCAGAAATTGGAAATCGTCGATGTGCTGATTCGTCGCGGTGAATTCGTGGCCGTGACCGGAGACGGAGTCAACGATGCACCGGCGTTGAGGCGAGCCAACATCGGGGTGGCCATGGGATCCGGAACGGACGTGGCCAAGGAGGTCGGATCGATGATCGTTGCCGACGACAACTTCGCCTCCATCGTCGCCGGCGTAGAAGAGGGAAGGTTCGCCTATGACAATGTGCGCAAGGTCATCTACCTGCTCATCTCGACGGGCGCTGCGGAAGTGTTGATGTTCATAGCCGCGATTCTGGCGGGCTTGCCCATTCCGCTGTTGGCCGTTCAGTTGCTCTGGCTCAATCTGGTCACCAACGGCATTCAAGATATCGCTTTGGCTTTCGAAGGCGGTGAGCCGGGCGCCATGAAGCGCACACCGCGCAGGCCGGACGAAACAATTTTCAATTCGCAGATGGTATGGCAGACCGTTTTCTCGGGGCTGACCATGGGGGCCCTGGCACTGGGCTTCTGGTATTGGCTCGTGCGCGTGCAGGTGATGAACGAAGTCGAGGCCCGCAACCTCGTGCTCCTGCTGATGGTCTTGCTGCAGAACGTGCATGTGTTCAACTGCCGTTCCGAGTCGGTGTCGGCCCTGAGAGTTCCCCTTCGGCGCAACTTCATCCTGATTATCGGGGTGGTGGCGGCCCAGGGTATCCATATCTTGTGTTTGCACGTGCCCTTCATGCAAAACATCTTGCGCACGGATCCGGTCGAGTTTGCACAGTGGCTCCTTCTCGTGCCTCTCGCGTTGGTGATTCTGGTGACGATGGAACTTTTCAAGTTGATAAGAAGGAGATTCGCATAGACAGTTGATCCGCGTCATCTGTTGCAGTGCCATGTTGTCACTGTTGTGATGCTCGAATGCCGGTCTGAATATGGTACGTTAAACGGTGACATCGTGGCGAATTCTCTATCAGATCGACGCCAAGACTGTGTATGTTGTCCTGGTCTTGGATGGTCGCAGGAATCTCGAAGACGTGCTGTTCAGAAGGCTATTGCGGTAGCAGCGCGGCCACCAGTTGTTTGGTTCAACAGCATGGCCGAGCTGCTCGAGGCCCACCGAGACGAGCCGCCTGCTACTGCCTTGCTAGCACTCCCAACACCAGATGCGACGGAAACTCCGCGGACCGGTACACCGTCTGCGTCGCCGGCTCGAAGTCCGCAGTCTGCGCCCTATAGATGTCCATGAACTTGTGCGGGTTGCGGTCGTACACCGGGAACCAGGTGCTCTGTACCTGCACCATTATACGATGGCCCGCGCGGAAGGTGTGAAACCGGTCTCGCAGATCGATCTCGTACGCGACCACCTCGTTGGGCGTGATCGGCTCCGGGTTTGAGAAGCTATTGCGGAACTTGCCCCTCATTATCTCCCCGGCCAGCAGCATCTGGAAGTCGCCCATGGGCACGTCGCAGTAGTCGCTGTTGGGAGAGTCACCCGGGTAGACGTCGATCAGCTTCACGATCCAGTCCGAATCCGTGCCCGTAGTGGCCGCGTACAGGTTTGCGATGATGGGGCCGGCGATGGTCACGTCTTCCGTGAGCGGTTGTGTCTGATAGACCAAGACGTCGGGTCGAGTGGCAGCGAAACGCTGATCCTCGATCATCCACAGGTGGCCCTGCGTGGTGCGGATCTCGGCAGAGAATGGAACGGGCTTTTCGGGTTCGGAGACGTAAGCGTCCGCTCCGTCACCGGCTGGAGCGTCGAACGAGAGTCTCCCGTCGGCATGGAAGTAGAGGTTCGTGGGGGTCGTGTTGACGGGAGGCCAGGCGTCGAAGGTCCGCCACCGGTTGGCGCCGGTCTCGAACATCACCGCCTCGGGTGCTTCCCACACCCCCTCGCCTTTCAGGTGATACCTGAAGAAGGGGTACTGGATCTCCCGCTGGAAGTGCCGCGATGTTCGTGTGGAGAAGTCCACGCAACCCAGGTGGTCGCCCTCCATGCGACGCCAGCCGCCGTGCAGCCACGGACCGGCGACGAGTGTGCTTTGGTTGTCCGGGTTCTCTGCCTCGAGCGTGTAGTAGATCGACATCGGCCCGTAGAAGTCCTCGGCGTCGAACCAGCCGGCCACGTTCAAGGTCGGGTGGGTAATGCCGTCCAGGTGATTCAGCGCCACCTGGCGGGTCCAATATTCGTCGTACGTGCCGTGGTCCATGAATTCATTCCACGCGGGAACTTCGCCGTGAAAGAACCGGTCGTCGATCT
This sequence comes from uncultured Gemmatimonadaceae bacterium, assembly GCA_964580055.1. Classification (GTDB taxonomy): domain Bacteria; phylum Gemmatimonadota; class Gemmatimonadetes; order Gemmatimonadales; family GWC2-71-9; genus JBDGYW01. Next base: position 49,169 of record CAZOJI010000033.1, read on the forward strand.
CGCCCACGGTGCCCACGTCGAGGAAGAACTTGTAGCCCCACGGGGTGCCGTAGTCGAACCTCGCGCTACGCTGTTCGGTGGGCGCGTCCCGCGTGCGAGCGTTTCTGGATAGCCACGAGAAGGCGTACATGAGTCTGAACGCGCCGTTGTGGTGCCAGTCGTCGCCGATGAACATGTCTGAGGGTGAGGCCTGCGGCGATGAAGCGACCAGAGCGGGGTGAGCGTCCACCATGCCCATGACGGTCTGCCAGGCCGAATAGGAGATGCCCCACTGGCCGATACGACCGTTGTTGCTGGGGATATTGTCGAGCATCCATTCTATCGTGTCGTAGTTATCGGTGCTCTCGTCCACCTCCACGCCGTCCGAACGATCTCGGGCCAGCGGACGCATTACCTCGAAGTCGCCTTCCGACCTGAACTTTCCCCGCACATCCTGATACACGAAAATGTATCCGTCCCGGTCGAACTCCTCGCTGGGACCGAGAAGCTCGCGGTAGTTCTCTGGACCGTACGGGCCGATCGAATACGGCGTGCGGTACAGGAGAACAGGGTATTGTCGCGACTCGTCCTTCGGAGTGTACAGGATCGTGAACAGCTCGACCCCGTCGCGCATCGGCACCATCACTTCGTGCTTGTCGTAATGTGCCCGAACGTCGAATGACTCAGCTTCTTGCTGGGCATTGGCAGACGTGACCGCGACAGATAGCGCGGCGAAAACGACGACGGACCTTGTGCTGGCATGCATGAAGACGCCTCTAG